>JADJJR010000001.1:1264343-1896515 GCA_016706425.1 Elusimicrobiota bacterium | reverse complement strand
GCGACGAACAACGAAACGGGGCTCTTCGCCCTGCCCGTGACGTTTGCCTTCCGCACCGCCAAGGGGGAAAAGCGCTTCACCGAAACCGTCGAAAAACGGTCCCACCTTTTCCGCTTCAAGCTGGACGGCGAGCCGTCCCTGGCGTTGTTCGATCCGGACCATTGGATCCTGAAGAAGGTGGATTTCCCCAAAAACGAAAGCATGTGGGTTCAGCAATTGACGGTGGACCCGACGATCCTCGGGCGCGCCGAGGCCGCCCGGGCCCTGGGCCGGCTGGGCGGTCCGGTCGCCACGGCGGCCCTCGCGGCGGCGCTTCCGAAGGAAAAGTTTTGGCACGCGCAAAGCGAAATCGCCCAGGCCTTGGGGCAAATCCGCACGCCCGCCGCGGTGGAAACCTTGTTGCGCGCCCATCGGGGCGTTGAACACCCCAAGGCCCGCCGGGGCATCATCGCCGCCCTGGGGGAAGTGAAAACCCTGGACGTGCGCGCCGCGCTCATGGAGTCCGTCGAGGCGGAAAAGAGCTATTTCGCCCACACGCAAACCTTGCGGTCGCTCGCCAAGCAGGGCGACCCCGAGGTGCGGACTGTTTTGGACAGGGCCCTGCGGCGGGATTCGTGGAACGACGTGATCCGTTCGGGCGCCCTGGAAGCCTTGACCGCCCTCCGTCCCGACGATGTCGTGGCGGTCCTGAAAAGGCACACCGCCTACGGCGTGCCGCACACGCGGCGCATGGCGGCCATCCGCTGCCTGGGCCAGGTGGGGGTCGGCCGGGAGGACGTGCGCAAACACTTGCAGGAATTGGTCGACGACGACTATCTGTTGGTTCAATTGGCCGCGGTGCGGGCCCTGACCCTCATCGGCGACGAACGGTGCATTTCCGCCCTCGAACGATTGACCCAGGGCCATCGGGACGGACGGCTGATCCGCACGGCGGAAGAGGCCGTCGCCAAACTGAAGAAAAACGTCGAAGACAAATGACGCGATGGAGCGTGTTGTTGGGCGACCCTCGGGGCGCGGAGCCGGCCGTCCTCGCGAAGTGGTTCGCGGCGCGTAAAGGCATTCCCTTGTTCGACGCCCAACGGTTGGCGCGCCACAGTTGGGGCTTCCTCGCGGAAAATCTGTCCGAGGCCGAAGCCCACGGCGCGGCGGCCGAAGCCCGGGCCGCGGGATTGCCCGCCGGGATTGTTTCGGAAGACCGTGTTCCCCCCTTGCACGACCCCGTGCCCGTCCAAGGGCTCACGCGGGCGGGGGCGTCCCTTGTTTGGAGGGCGGGGTCCCCCCCGACGGATTCGGCCCCCGTTCCGGCGGCCGCCCTGCGCCTTTTGACCTTCGCGAGTTTGCGCCGGGACACCTTGGTCACGAAAACCGTCGTGGAAAAAGCCTCCGGCGGCCGCCGCCTGGCGGGTCTGGGGGTTATGTTGACGACGGGAATCCCCGTCGGGATGGGCGGGTCCAAGGAAGTGCGGCGGACCGAGACGTCCACGGAATGGATTGTCTTTTTGGATGTTTTTACGGCGGAAGGGCGCCGGCGTGTCTCGCCGGACCATTTTGATTTTTCCGATTTGGGCGGGGAAAAACGCGCGGGCGGACCGGAAAACATTCGCGCCTTGGCGCGGGTCCTCCACGAAGCGGCCCCCCAGGCCCAGTTGGGACGCGGCACCCGGGTGTTGCTGGAGGGGAAGCCCCTGAACAGCGCGGGGTATGACGATTTGGACGATGTGGACAAGGAATGCCGGTGGCTCCTCGCGCTCGCGAATTGACCGAAACGCCGCCGGGCGCCGAACGGGCCCTGACCGTCAGCCAAGTCAATCAAGCCATCGGCGCGGCCCTGCAGGAACGGTTCGCCGACGCCTTTTGGATGGTGGGCGAAATTCAAGGGTATGACCGGGACCTTATAAAAGCCGGCCAACGGCGGTGGGGGCAGATCTATTTTGAGTTGATCGAAAAAGAATCGGGCGCGGATTCGGTGAAGGCGGGCATCAAAGCGTTGGTCTGGGGCGACGCCCACAACGCCATCCGCGCCAAGCTCAAGGCCGCGTCGGCCGACCTGCGGCTGCAGGACGGACTTCAAGTGAAGTTCCTCTGCCAGGTCGATTTCTATTGGCCCCGGGCGGGCCTGCAATTGAAAGTGCTCGATGTGGACCCCCACTTCACCCTGGGCGACATGGAACGGGCCCGGCGGGAGTTGATTGAAAAATTGAAAGCCCAGGGGCTCTTCGACCGGAACCGTTCCACCGAACTGCCCCTCGTGCCCTTGACGCTCGGGCTGGTCACCTCCGATGGAAGCGCCGCCTACCACGATTTCGTCGAGGAACTGCGGTCGTCGGGCTACGCGTTCGCGTTGCGGTTCATCGACGCGCGCATGCAGGGGGTGGAAACCGAGCAGGACGTCCCCCGCGCCATCGAGGCGTTGGCCGCCGATCCCGCGATCGACGCCGTCGTGTTGATTCGCGGTGGGGGATCGCGATCCGATCTGATTTGGTTCGACAAAGAAAAGATCGCCCGGGCGGTGACGTCCTGCGAAAAACCCGTCCTGACGGGCATCGGCCACGAAATCGATTCGTCGGTGGCGGACCTCGTGGCCCACACCTCCCGCAAAACCCCCACGGCGGTCGCGCAATTCCTGGTGGAGCGCGTGCGGGCCTATGAGTCCGGGGTCCTTGAGGCGGGGCGGCAACTGGGCGAGGCCGCCCGCGCGCGCTTGACGACCGAACGCACGGCGCTCAACGACGCCGCGCGGGATTGGCGCGAGGGCACCGCGCGGTCCGTCGCGGGCACCCGGGAGGCCCTGGCGCGGGCCCAGGAACGTTTGAAATCCGGCGCCCGCCGTGCGGTGAGCCTGGCCCGGGAGCGGTGGGCCGCGGTTCCCGGGCGGCTGGATTCCGCCCAGCGGGGCTTTTTTAAATCCCGGGTGGAAAAGTTGACCTCCCTCCGCAAAGAGTGCGAATGGCGAGACCCCCGCCGGCTTCTGGCCCGGGGGTACAGCTTGATTTACGCGGGGGGAAAACTCGCGAAGCGGTTGGCGGACATCAAAACGGGGGAGTTCATCGAGGCCCGTCTCGTGGACGGGCTGGTGACCGCCAACGTGTTGGCGACCAAGAAGGAGAAACCATGAGCAAAAAATCCGAAACCTACGCCCAGGCTTACGCCGAAGTGCAGAAAATCCTGGAGGGCCTCGACCAGGGCGACATCGATGTCGACGATTTGTCGGAAAAGGTGAAGCGCGCCGCCGAATTGATCGATTTTTGCCAAAAGCGGCTCCGGGAGACGGAGTTGCAGGTCAAGCGGGTGATGGAAAAACTGGAAAAGCCCGCCGAGGAGTAGATTTCCCGAAAGAAAAAAACGGCCCGGAAGGCAGTCGCCTTCCGGGCCGTTTGTTTTGGAAACCGGCGTCAGCCGATCTTGCCGACTTTGGACGAGATTTTGTACGCGCTCCAGACGAACGCCAGGCCGATGCCCGCGAAGACGGCGAGCGTGACGGGATTCATCGCACTGTAGTGCGTCGCCGCCAACATGCCGAACAGCATGGGGCCGGAGAGGTACGTGTTGATCTTGGAGAACAGCGCCGCCCGGGCGCGCAGGGCGGGCAATTCTTCCGGGGCGGCTTTCGCCACGCCGAGGCCGAAAATGCGTTTCTGCGAGGGCCAGATCACGAACCACACGTTGAACCACATGATCGAGCCGAGCAGAACGCCCAACAGGATCCACGCCGCGCGGCCGGTGAGGCCTTCCGCGTCCTGGAAAAGGTTGGTGGGGCCGCCGCCGACGCCGGGGGTGTACATGTACACCATCGCGAAGAGGATCCAGCCGGTGATGAACGTGACCATGGCGCCCCAGCGGAACCACCACAACACGCGGGGAATCAATTGGGGATTGACCGCTTTTTTCGTCGCGTCGTCCAGGGCGGGTTGCAATTGGAGATTGATGAAGTTGAAGAAATAAAGGCAGCCCATCCAAAAAATCCCCGCGAAGACGTGGAACCAGCGCGCGAACAGGTGAAAATTGCTGAAGAAATCAGACAGTGCCATGGGGCCTCCCGATATATTATAAACTTGTAATAATTTAACAATTCCGGAGGTTTTTCGCAACGTGATCAAATTGGCCACCCTCTGTTACCTTCAACGCGGCGGCAAAACTTTGATGCTCCACCGTATAAAAAAACCCAACGACATCCATCGGGGCAAGTGGAACGGGCTGGGGGGGAAATTGTTACCGGGGGAGTCCCCGGAGGAATGCGTGATCCGCGAGGTGCGCGAGGAGAGCGGCCTGCGGATTACAAAGCCCCGTTTTCACGGCTTCTTGACCTTCCCCGGTTTTGACGGCGAGGACGATTGGTACGTGTGGGTGTTCACGGCGAACCGCTTCACGGGCCGCCCGCGGGAGTCCGCCGAAGGGGTGTTGCGGTGGATTCCGAACGCGGCGGTCCCCCGCTTGCCCCTCTGGGAAGGGGACCGGATTTTCTTAAAGTGGCTAAAAAAGAAGAGAACGTTCCTGGGAACGTTCTCTTATCGGAAGGGCCGCCTGGCGTCCCACCGGGTTTCCTTTTATTAAGGGATCAAATGTTGGCGCGGCCCGCGAAGTTCCGCCCTTTGAAAAGCACGTGGGCCAGGGCCGGCAACAGCACGAGGGCGGCCAGCATGTTGGCCACGAAGGTGAACGCGAACAATATCCCCATATCGGCCTGAAGCTGCAGGCCCGACAAAACCCAAACTCCGGTTCCCAGCGAGAGCGTGCCGGCCGTGAAAAAGACGGCTTTTCCCGTGGAGCGCAGGGCTTTGCAATAGGCGGCGTCCACGTCCATCCCCTCCAGTAAAAATTGGCGCATGGTGCCGTACATGTAAACGGCGTAATCCATTCCGACGCCGGCCCCGACCGACACGATGGGGAGCGTGGCGACCTTGAGGCCGATGCCCGTCAGCGCCATCAGCGCGTAGGAGCAAATCGAGACCAGGGTGAGGGGCACCACGATGCAGACCATGGATTGCCACGATCGGTAGAAAATGAAAATGACGATCAACGTCATGCCGTAGAACCACCCCAGCATGGGCGCCTGGGATTTTCGTAGCACGTCGTTGGTCGCCGCTTCGACCCCGATGTTGCCGCCGCCAAGGCGCAACCGGATGTCTTCCCGGGGGTGGGCGGCGAGGAAGTCTTCCACCGCCGCCACCACCCGACGAATGGCCGAGGCGGTGTGATCCTTGACGAAGACATACACGGGCAACACCGTGCCATTGAAATTGGACAGGCCGGTGTCGGAGTTGGCGTCGCCCGTGGCCGTGCGGAGATTTTCGGTGTCCCGGGGGAGGGCGTACCATTTGGGGTTGCCTTCGTTGTAGACGGCGAAGGCACGGCGCGCCCATTTGGAAAGACTGACGGCGGTGAGCACATCCGGTTGGAGGTCCATGTGTGCGGTGAACGCGTCCACGTGGCTGAAAAGTCGGTAGTCGATGCAGGTGTCGGCGTCACTCTCGGCGTAGACGACCAGCAAATCGCCCCCCACCGCGAAATGGCGCCGGATGGCCGCCACGTCCCGGTTGTAGCGCGCGGTGGGGCGCAATTCCGGCGCGCCCGGGTGGGTGTCCCCGATCGGGACCCCTTTGCCGATCCAAAGGGCCACGGCCAAGGTCACGAGGGTGAGCCAAAGGGTGACGCGCGCCCCGCGCGGCGTGGAAAAAGAATCCCAAAAATTCCACAGGGGACTGTGACTGTGGTGGGGGTTGGCTTGGCGAACGACGGCGCTCCATCGGGCGGGAAGATAAGACAGCAAAACCGGGAGAAGAAACAAGTTGATCAAGGCGATGGACACGGCTCCCAGGTTGGCGCTTAAAGCGATTTCCCTCACCACGGGGATGGGGATAAATAAAATGGTCGAAAAACCGATGTTATCGGTCGCGAGGGCGATCATGCCGGGGGCGAAGAGTTTCTCAAAACTGGCCTGGGAGGCCACGCGGGCGTCTTGGTTTTGGGCCCATTCCAAGCGGAAGGAATTAATTTTCTGGATGGCGTGGCTGACCGCGATCGCAAAGACCAGGAACACAATCACCACCGACATCGGGTCCAGGCCGAACCCCACCATTTTCATGGAGCCCAACAACCAACTTAACGACAAGAGCGCGCAGCCGAGCGCCGTAAAGGTCAACGACCTCGACCGGGTGTAGGCGTACACGACCGCCGTCGTGAGAAGGATGGTCAGCAAGAAAAACGCCACCCCCATTTTGCCCTTGTCCTTGATCTCTCCGATCAGTTTGGGAAAGCCCAGGATGTGGACAGTGAGTCCGTTTTTTTCAAAGGGAACGCGAACCCGCTCCTCCAAATCCCGGGCCACGGCGTAGGTGTCGAGTTTACCGCCGGTGTCCGGGTCCTGCGCCGTGACTTCGGCCGTGACCAGGGCCGCGCGGAAATCTTTCGACACCAAGAGGCCCAATTGCCCGGATTTGATGATGTTCTCTTGAACGATTTGAAATTGGTCGGGGGTCGGCTCGAACTCCGGCGGGATCACGGTGCTTCCCTCAAACCCGTCGTCCACGATCTCGACGTAGCGCACCCCGGGGGAAAAGATGGATTTGACCCGGCTGGGGTCGATGCCCCGGATGGACATCAATTCTTCGGTGATGTTTTTGAGGGTATCGAAAAAGTCGGGGTTGAAAATGTCCCCCTGGTTGTTGATCACCGCGACCACCACACGGTTGCCGCCGCCGAAGTCCGGTGCGTGTTTGAGGAAGGTTTCGATGTAGGGGTGGCGGGTGGGGATCATCTTGGTGAAAGCCGCGTCAAGCTCGAGCCGGGAGGCGAAAAACACCATGACCGCGGTGGCCGCGAGGAACCCCCCGATCACTTTTGGGCGATGGGAAAACAGGAAGGCTCCCAACCGATGGCTGAACGTGGTGGGGGACGTCATGGTTGGGCTCCCTCGCGAAGTTGTTGGAGGGGATAGGACCGGGTCTCGCCGTCCGAAAAGATCAAAACGGTGTCCGCGTCCAAGGGCAACAGGCAATGGATGTCCCGCGTGACCGGCAGTCGGCGGACGTCGGCGGCCCCGGTGCGTGAATTCAGAAAAATCAAGGTGCCTCCCGCGCCTCCCACAAGTGTCGTGTCTTTACCCACCCGCACTGCCCCGTGGAGGGACCGTTGGGTCAGTCCCGGCAGTTTTTTCCACGCGCCGTCGACCGGTTGCCTGACAAACACGCGTCCCCGGAGGCCGAACAGAAGGACACCCCCATTGTCCAGCGCGGTGCCTCCGAAAAAACTCCCGGGGGACATTTTGGGCGATAGCGACCAGGAGCGGCCCCCATCGCGGGAGACGTACAGAACGCCGGCCTCCCCCGCGGCCCAGAGCGCGCCCCCGGCGTCGCGGACCAAGGCGAAAAGATGCAGGTCGCTGTTTTTCCCGATGGTCACGGGGGTCCATGTTTCGCCCCCATCCAAGGAGCGGAGGGCGGTCCCGTAGGCCCCCACCGCCCAGATCCGCTGGGGGTCCAAGGCGAGCAGATCGAACAAGGGGGCCCGTTCGGCGAAGAACGACTGATCCGCCGGGTCGTCGGGCGCGGGAGATTCGTCATTGGGAGAACCCCGCACCAATTTCCAAGA
This sequence comes from Elusimicrobiota bacterium, assembly GCA_016706425.1. Lineage (NCBI taxonomy): Bacteria > Pseudomonadati > Elusimicrobiota > Elusimicrobiota bacterium. Next base: position 1,888,928 of record JADJJR010000001.1, on the reverse strand, counting down.
GGCGCCGCCGTCGTTGGTTTTTAGAATGACCCCTTCATGCCCCGTCGCCCACCCCGTGAGGGGATCGGCGAACCGGACGGCGGTGAGCGTCACGTTCACCGGAACGGGGGCTGACTTCCAACTGGTCCCCCGGTCATCCGACAAACGGATCATCCCGCGTTCGCCCACGACCACCACCCGTTCGCCCGCCTTGTCCGCGGCCAGGAACACGGCCGGTTCAAGGGGGGCCGCGACCGGGGGCGTCGTGGCGCGAAGGAGAGCCGCCAAAAAGAAAAGCGCCGCCCCCTCGGATGCGCGGAGGAGGCGGCGCTTCGTGTTCAAGGAATTTACCGAACGCCGACGGTCCGCAAACCGGCGGGGGAATACATGTCTTCGTTCAGGTCCGCGTTGAAGTCGTAAGTGGGGTGGCCCTCAAACAGGTAGCGGCGGGAGGGCAGATCCATCATCACCTCCGCGGCCGCCCACACCAATTGCCGATCGTAAAAGACGATCGGGTGACATTCACTGACCCGCCAGAGCGACCCGCGTTTGTCGTACTGGTCCGCCACGAGGAGGTGCCAGGAGTCTTCGTCGATGTAGAAGGTGCGGCGGCCGAAGATGTTGTCTTTGTCTTTCCTCAGTTTGCCATCCACCACCCACACGCGGTGAAGCTCGTAGCGCAGGAAGTCCGGGTTCGGGTGTTGGGCGTGAATAATGTCTTTGTGGTCACCCAGCTTGGCATACAACTTGTAGGCGTTGTAGGGGACGAAGATCTCTTTCTTGCCCAACAACTCCCACTCGTAACGGTCCGGCGCCCCGTTCCACATGTCGTACTGGTCCATGGTGCGCAGGCCGTCCGCGGAGGGCGAGGGCGAGTCGTAGGCGATGAAGGGCGCCTTGCGGACGCGCCGCAGACCTTGCGTGTAAAGCCACGCGCGGCGCGGTTCGGCGACTTGGTTGATGGGTTCATGGACCATGGTGATCAGACCGGCGTAGCGGGCCGGGGACAAAAAGTTCTGCATGAAGTAGAACGCGATGTTTTGGCTCGACGGCGTGCGCTTCCCTTTGGAGAAGGTCAGATAGAAACTCTCGATGATTTTGACCACCGAGAAGTTTCCTCCGGCCGTCACCGGGGTTTCGTCGGTTTGCCGCACCACGTTTTCCCCGCGATAGTGCAGGGAGTGGTTCCAGAGCACTTCGACCCCGCTTTTGGGGATGGGGAAGGGCGCGGTGAAGGCCGCATGGATGACGCCGTTGCCGGCCTCGGCCAACATGGCTTTGAGCGCGTTTTGTTTGGCCGCGGCGTAAACATGGTCGGGAGCGCCGGCCGAACGGCGGGTCGGGTAGACATGCATTTTGTAGCCCGGGTACTTTTTAAACAGTTCTTGTTGCCCGGGGGTCAGGCGGTCTTTGTGTTTCTCGACCGTGGCCGCGGTGATCGTGAAGAGCGGCCGATCCTCGGCGTAGGGATCCTCGTAGCGGTTTCCCTGAACCGCTTTTTTGGGCAGGCCGCCCGTCCACGCGGGGATCATGCCGTCCGCGTTCGGCTTGGGGTCGGCCCCCAGGGGGGTCAACTCCGTTCCCAGTTTTTCGGCTTCTTGCGCGCTCACCGCGGCGCCGGCGGGGACGTAAAGCGTCGCCGTCATCAGCGCGGCCAGCAGGGTTGAAATCATTTTTTTCATGGCGGTCTCCTCTTGTCCTTCCCTTAGAAGTAGTACTTCAGCGTGACGTTGGAGAAGTCCCGGTCCGCGTCGGTGTTGTTGAGCGAACTCGCGCCGAAATTGGCTGTGTACCCCACGTCCAGGGCCACGGAGTTCAGATAGTTGAACGTCAACGTGCCCCCGAGGGATTTGCGGCCTTCCAGGAAGTTCCCACCCGCGGGGGAAACGCCGTCCACGTCGTGGGCGAAGCTGATCGTCGGGGTGACCCCGACGGGCCCCAGCAGGCTGTAATAGCTGATTTGCAGGCGGGCCTGGTAGCCCCAGGCCGTTTTGGTCGGCGCCAACCCGCTGGCGTTGGATTCCAAGGCGGCCAGCCCCGCGCCGGGTTCGCTCCAGAGACGCGACAGCGCGGCTTCCACCAGGAATTGGGCGTTGTCGGCGAAGAACGGATTGGCGGAGGCGAAGTCCTTCACCAGTTGCAGGTCAAACTGACCGGTTTTGAGGTCCGTGTAGCCGTGGACGTTGGTGTCGCTTAAGGCGCCACCGGCCCAAATAGGAAGAGTTGGCCTGATGGCGTTAGTAAACACAGACGATCCCGCCAATTGAGTTGGATTGTTGTAGCGGTGGGCGTACTCGAATTGTAGGCCTAATCCCATGACGTCGGTGTTCAACCCGACGCCGGCCAATTTGACATTCTCCGGATATTCCGCGTAATAACGAATCGCTCCGGGAATAAATACAGGGAAGCCCAAGTCAGTGGCGGCGTTGCCCCGAACGCTCAAGATCGGGGTCCGGTTGTGGGTGTTGGTGTAATAGAAGCCCAATTCCGTGCCGGTCAAGAAAGGCAGCATGTATTTTAAAGACACGCCGTATTCGCCGCCGTCCTTGGCCAGGACGTCCGCCCCCCGGGTGGCGGTTCCCACCGAGGTGGTGATCCCTTCCACGCTCGGGTCGCCGAGGGTGTCGTTGGTGCTAAAGAAGGTGCCCGAGGCTTCCAGCTGGGTTTTCTTGAACTGGGTGTTGTAAAACCCTTCGACGTTCATGCCCTTCAGCAGGCCCAGCGACAACCACGCCATCGGCGTGGGAAGCATGGCTTCCTTGATTTCGGAACCGGGTTGCCGGAGGTTCCGCAGGTCGAACCCGTTGGCGGAGGCGATGCCGCCTTGGAAAAAGAGGGCTTCGCCCCAGTTGACCACTTGGTTGCCCAACTTCATGGAAAGGGCCCGTTCCCCTATATTGAAGGTGCCGTGGGCGTAGGCGTCAAAGAGTTCGATGTCTTTGCCGATTTCGTCGCGCACCTCCGGGGTGAGGTTGGTGGCCGATTTTTTGCGATCGGCGTTTAAAAAGTCGTGGTACTCGGAGAATCGGACGAAGGCGCCGACACTTTTGTAGCCGAGGGCGATTTCGTGGGTGCCCTTGACCGTGCTGGCGACCGGCCCGCGTTTGTAGTTCTTATCGCCCTCGTTCCCGGTGGGGTTGTTGGCGATGAGGTTTTGGTCCTGTTCGGCGGTGCGCCAAATGGTGCCGAACGAAAGGGTGGAATCGATGTTCAACTCCACGTCGCCCCGGCTGAGTTCGATGGCGCGGGCGGGGGCGGCGGCGGATATCGCCACGACCAGGGCCCACGCGCTGACTCGACCAAGGGAACCGATCCTTGTTTCGATTGTTTTCATAAGTTGTCTGTCCTCCACGCGGTTGAACAACAAACGATTCAGAGTCTCGAAAAGGATAGGGGGGGAAGATCGGCTTGTCAAGGCTCAATTGGGGGAAAACCGGATTGACGTGTCCTCATGGCGTCCCGCAGGCGCTGGTGCGCGAGGCGGTCGAGAGGGTAACGCGCCATGAAGCCGGCCGCGATGAGGAGGAGAAGGCCCATGCCCGGACCAAAAAGCGCGCGAAATCCCGTCAAGGCGGCCTCCGAAGGGGTCCCGCCCCGGTAGCCGACCGCCGCGAGCCCCCAACCCAACAGCAAAACCCCCAGGGTCCGCGCGATTTTGTCGATAAGGCCAAAGAGTCCGAAATGGATTCCGTCCCGCCGCTGGCCCGAATGGTGTTCGTCCCAGTCGATGGCGTCGGGCAGCAGCGCGGTGGGCGCGACCCAGTGGGCGGCGAGCCCCATGCCGACCACGCTCAACGAGATCCAGGCGGCCGCCCCACCGCCCCGCGGTGTCAACCAGAGACTGGCCATGGCCAGCCCGGTCACCGAAAGTCCCGCGGCGTAGGCCCGTCCCTTGTCCCAGCGGCCGATCACCCAGCGCCAAAAGGGGATAAAGAGTCCGACCATGGCCATGACGAATCCCATGGCTTTTGGAACGCCTCCGGGGTCTTTCATCCAATGCACGACGAAATAAGGCATACCGGCGGTCATGAACGTAAAAGCCAACCGCGCGACCGAGGTCCCGGCCAGAACCGAGCGAAACGGTTTGTTTCGTAGCGGGAGGAGCAGGGTTTTGAGGCTCATTTTTTCGCGGGGGACGACGACGGGGGGCTCGCGCAGGAGAACCCCCGCGGCCAACATCCCCACCGTGGCGAGGACCCCCAAGGCCACACCGGCCCCGGCGAAACCCGTGCGGGCGTTGCCCCACCAATGGGCGACGGCGGGCACACCCGCCGCGCCCAAAAAATAACCGATCAGCGCCCCCACCGAGGCCCAGGCCGCCAGGGTGGACCGTTCGTCGTAATCCGTGGAGAGCGCCGCCACCAAGCTGTTGAGGGCCACCATCGTCAGTGTAAAAAACGTGTCGAAGAGAAGATAGGCGAAAAGAATCCAGGCGAACAATTTCCATTCCGCGAGTCCGGCCGGGGCCCACCACAGGAGCGCGCAGGTCACCCCCAAGGGCAAGGCGCCGATCAACAGATAAATTCGGCGGCGCCCCCACCGGGAGCGTGTGATGTCGGTTAAATGGCCGGCGAGGGGGTCGTTCACGATGTCCCAAAGTTGGCTGATCATGAGGGCGGTGTTCATGATGTAGGGCGCTATGCCGAGGACATCGGTGTAAAAGAAGAGCAGGTGGATGTTCATGGCCCCGATGAGCCCCACCGCCCCCATGTTGGCGAGTGCGACCACCCCCATGGACCACCGGGAAACGGGTTTCGGGGGTGTCACGGGCCGATGTCGGGGTTCTTTTCGACGAATTCCCGGACGTCGCGGCGCAGCATTTTGGCAAGGAAGCTCCGGGGCAATTCATCGAGCACGCGCGCGTCCTCGGGCCTCTGCCACGCGGCGACGCGGGAGCGGACAAACTCCAGAATATCGCGCGCCAGGGGGGCGCGGGGTTGTTCCCGAAAACCCCGTCGGAGCGACAGCACGAGCGTCAATCGCCCGGTGTTTTTGTTCAACACGAACGCGGCCTCTTTGACGGCCGGGTGATCGTGGGCGGTTTCCTCGACCACGCGGGGGAAGAGTTTCTGGCCGTGGCGGTCGATCACGTCCTGCTCCCGATCCAAAATGTGGAGATAGCCCTCGTCGTCGAAGAAACCGTAATCGCCGGTGCGCAAAAATCCGTCCACCAAGACCCGCGCGTTCAAGTCCTCCCTGTCCCAATACCCCGTGAACAGGGTCGGGCTTTTCACCCACACCAGTCCGGTGTCCCCCACGGGCAAGGGCCGGCCGTTTTCGTCTTTAATTTTGACCTCGACCCCTTTGACCACGCGGCCCACCGATGACAAAACCGACCGGGGCGCCGGCCGGCCGCCGCGGGCGTGGTCCTCCATCGGGAGAAACGTCACCGGCGGGAGCACCTCGGCCATTCCGTAGCCCTGTTGAAAGAGGGGCCCGAACCGACGCACGGCTTCCTCCAGTTTGGCGGCGGGCATGGGCGCCGTGCCGTAAATGATTTGAACCACCCGGACCATAAAGTCCAACCGCTCGGGGGGGAGGTCGAGCAGGTCGATGAGTTGGCTGGGGGTCAAAAACAACCGGGTGGCTTTGGTTTGGCGAATGGTCGCGACCACGCTGTCGATGTCGTGCTGTGGGCAGAGGGCCAAGCAGCCGCCGGTCGTCAGCCAGGGAAAGATGAGCCCGCTGCCGGCGCCGATCAGGGGAATGCCCGAAAGCAACGTGCCGGGGCGGGCCGCCGAAATTTTTAAATGGGGGATGAGAAGCCGGAGGCTTCGGACGGGCGACCCCTGGGCCACGGGGAGGCATTTGGGGAGCCCGCTTGTCCCGGAGGTGAACCCCATACCGCAGATGTCCTCGGGCCGAAGAGCGGGGGTGGGGTCGAGCGCGGGGGCGGCGTCCACCCGCGCTCGCAAGGCGGCGTCCACCGGCACGCGCCGCGCCGCGGAATCGACGGCGGCCAAGGCTTCCGCCGCGGCGGACCCGGTGGCCGGGTCGTGCAGGAACAGCACCGGATGAAACACCCGCGCCGCGCCGGCCACGAACGCGGGCGGGGTGGCTTCGTGAAAAAACGTAACCACGGCTCCCGTCAAATACAAGGCCAAATCAATTTCGATGAACTCCCCGTCGTCTTTCAGTTGAACGAACACCCGGCTGGAGGGCCCCACCCCCCATTCGGCCAATAGACCACACCACCGGCGAACCCGGTCGGCCAATTCGTCGAACGTCAGGACGCCGCGGGACGAGACGAGGGCGGTGCGGGGGCCAAAGGACCGGAAGGCCCGCCGGATGATGTCGCGGGGCAACGGGTAGCGTCGCAAAAGGAAAAGAACGCTCTTTTGCCACAGCCATTCCCGGGGGTTCATTCGCGGGCGATGATCTGTCGCAGCACGGCCGGCAGCACGCCGCCGTGGGCGAGGTAGTCGATTTCCACCGGGGTGTCGGCCCGGGCGATGGTGTCGAAGGAGCGGACGGTCCCGTCCTCCCGTCGGATGTTCACGGTGATTTTCTTTTTTGGTGTCAATCCGGCGGTCAGGCCTTCGATGTCGAAAGTCTCCCGTCCGGTCAGGCCCAGGGTGTCCCGGGTTTCTCCGGGGAGGAACTGCAGCGGCAAAAGGCCCATGCCGACCAGGTTGGACCGGTGGATCCGTTCGTAACTCTCGGCAATGACCGCCCGCACCCCCAAGAGACGGGGGCCCTTGGCGGCCCAATCGCGGGAGGAGCCCGACCCGTACTCTTTGCCGGCGATGACGATCAAGGGGACCTTGTCCTTTTCGTAGCGGGCCGCCGCGTCGAAGATGGCCAAGCGCTCGTTGGAGGGAAGGTGGACGGTGACGCCCCCTTCGACGCCCGGCACCATCAAATTTGTAAGTCGGATGTTGGCGAAGGTGCCGCGGGCCATGATCTCGTGGTTGCCCCGCCGGGCGCCGTAGGAATTGAATTCCTTTTTCGGGACCCCGAGCGCGATCAGGTGGCGCCCGGCCGGGGAGTCCTCGGCGATGGACCCCGCCGGGGAAATGTGGTCGGTGGTGATGGAGTCCCCGAACACCGCCAACGCCCGGGCGTTGCGGATCTCGGCCAAGCCCGGGGGAGTGCGGGACATGCCGTCAAAATAAGGCGGTTTTTTAATGTAGGTCGATCGCTCGTCCCAGGCGTACAGATCGCCGGCCGCCACCGGGAGGGCGTTCCACGCCGCGTCGCCTTGATTGACCGTGGCGTAGCGGGCGCGGAACATATCGGGTCGAACGACGGTTCGGACCGTTTCGTGGATTTCCTCTTCCGAAGGCCATATCTCCTTCAAGTAAACGGGATTTCCCCGTCGGTCGGTCCCGAGCGGTTCGCTGGTGAGGTCGATGTCCATCCGGCCCGCCAGCGCGTAGGCCACGACGAGGGGCGGGGACGCGAGGTAGTTGGCTTTCACGTGGGGGTTCACGCGGCCTTCAAAATTGCGGTTTCCGGAGAGAACGGCGGCGGCGACCAGCGACCCTTCCTTGATGGCCTTGACGACCGGGTCGGGGAGGGGCCCGCTGTTGCCGATGCAGGTGGTGCAACCGTATCCCACCAGATGGAAGTTGAGTTTTTCCAGGTAAGGGGTCAGGCCCGCGGCGTTCAAATAATCGGTGACGACGCGGGACCCGGGCGCCAGGCTGGTTTTGACGGTGGGGGCCACGGCGAGGCCTTTTTCCACCGCTTTTTTGGCGAGGAGCCCGGCGGCCACGAGGACGCTCGGGTTCGAGGTGTTGGTGCAACTGGTGATGGCGGCCAACACGACGGCCCCGTGGCCGATGAAGCCGTCGCCGGGCACGGCCGCTTTCCGCGTCACGGTGTCGGCCGGGATTTCAAAACCGCGCTCTTGAACGGGCGCTGTCAAGGATTTCAAGAACGACGCCTTGGCGTCCGAAAGGGCCACGCGATCCTGGGGACGCTTGGGCCCGGCGATGGTCGGGACAATGCCGGAGAGATCAACTTCCAAGAGGTCGCTGTAACGGGGCTCGGGGGCCTCTCCCCGGAAAACGCCCTGGGCTTTCGCGTAGGTTTCCACGCGGCGGACGAGCTCGTCGGAGCGTCCGGTGAGTCGCAGGTAGGCCAGGGTCTCCTTGTCGATCGGGAAAAACCCCATGGTGGCCCCGTACTCGGGGGCCATGTTCGCGATGGTGGCGCGGTCGGGCAGGGAGAGACGGTCGAGTCCCTCGCCGAAAAACTCCACGAATTTGCCGACCACGTTTTTCTTCCGGAGCAAATGGGTCAAGGTGAGCACGGCGTCGGTCGCGGTCACCCCCTCGGGCCAGCGGCCGGTGAGGCGCACGCCCAACACCTCGGGGATGAGCATGGACGAGGGTTGGCCCAGCATGGCGGCTTCGGCTTCGATGCCGCCCACGCCCCAGCCCAGCACCCCCAGGCCGTTGATCATGGTGGTGTGGGAATCGGTTCCGATCACGCTGTCGAAGAGAGCCAACGGCACATCCCCCGATCGGTCCACCCGCACCACGTCGGCCAGATGCTCGAGGTTGACTTGGTGGACGATGCCCATTTCCGGCGGAACCGCCCGGAAATTCCGCAACGCCTTTTGCCCCCATTTGAGGAAGGCGTACCGCTCTTGGTTGCGCTCGTATTCCAGAGCGGCGTTTTTCGCGAAGGCGTCGGTGGATCCGAAAGCGTCGACCTGGACCGAATGGTCGATCACGAGATCAACGGGGAAAAGCGGGTTGATGCGCTTGGGGTCCCGGCCGAAGGCGCGGGCCGCGTCGCGGAGGGCGGCCATGTCCACAACCACGGGCACGCCCGTGAAATCCTGCAACAGGACGCGCGCGGGGATGAACGGGATCTCTTTTTCGGGCAACCGGTCCGGCGTCCAGGCCGCGAGGGCCCGGACGTCGTCGGCGGTGACCAGGCGACCGTCTTCCAGGCGGAGAAGGTTTTCCAGGAGAACGCGGATGGAAAACGGCAGGCGCGACAGGTCCCGTTGAAGGGTCCGGCCCAGATCGGCCAACGAGAAAAAATGGAGGCCCGCTTCCAAAGGACGGCGGGCGTTGAAGCTGTTGAGGGACGAAGTCATGGAAACCTCACGGTTTTTGAAGTATAGATGGGCATTCTATAAAAATCACCGACCATATTAATTTGTTACAAAAAGTTTACATGGACTTAAGGCGATCTTACGCGGGCTTTGTCCATAATCTGAACGTGTTAAACATTGCCCGGGAGGGTCCCATGCAACACCGTTTAAAACGCAAACCCCTTTGGTCGGCGCTCGCCGTCGGCTTCACATTCCTTTTTACCACCGTCGCGGCTCCCGTGGCGGAAGCCAATTTTTGGGAACAGCGCCGGGACGCTTCCCGGCGCGCGAACGGCAAGGCGTCGAGCGCCGGAACGCTCTACGCCGGCCTTCCCGCGTCCCTGGGTGACATTGACCGCGTCCTCCCCGCGGTCAATGGCGCCCTGGGCAACGCTTTGCGAGCGGCTCCGCCGGCCGAATTGAACGGCGTTGAGACGCCGGCCGACCGACGGGCCGCCCAACTGCCCGCCTGGTTGCGCGGATTGCCCAACTCCGCCGGAGAAATCCGCCGCGTGTCGTTGGCCAAAAACCCCGACACCGCGCCCGTGGCGGTCCTGGTCCAGGACGTTCACGACGTTTATTCGGCCCAGACCAACATCGCCCGTGTCCTCGCGCACATTCAGGATTCGGCCGCCCGCGCCAAAGCCGGACCGGTGCTCGTCGGCGTTGAAGGCGCGCACGGTCCTTTCAACGTCAAGGAATACCGCGACCAGATCGGCCTGCCGGGGTATGACCTGGCGGCTCAGCTGTTGTTAAGGACCAATTTAATCGCCGGACCCGAGTATCTGGCTTTCACGGCGACCGAAGAACCCGCCCTGTGGGGCGTGGAAACCCCCGCGGACTATGTGGAAAACGTGGAGGCCTACAGGTCCGCCCGGCCGGCGCAGGTCGCCGCCGCCGGGTCGTTGGACGCCGTCGAATCCGCCTGGAACCGAAAAGCGGCCGAGGTCCTTTCGCCCCGGTTGCGGGCCCTGAACGAGACGCTCACGGGGTACGCCGATGGGAAAGCGTCCTTGATTCAATTGATGGACAGCCTGACGGACTCCCCCGCGGCCGCGCGGTTGGCCGAAGTCCGAAAATTGAACCAGGCCCTCGCCCTCGAATCGAAAATCGATTTTCAGCGGGTGGAAAAAGAACGCGCGGGCCTGATTGAGGTCCTGGTCCGCAAGCTGGATCCGTCCGCCGTGGAGCGTCTCATCGCCGCTTCGCTCAGTTACCGGGCCGGTCGGATCGGGTTCGGCGCCTACAACCGGGAACTCCAAAACTTGGTCAAAAGCCACGGAATCTCCTGGGCCCATTACCCATCTTTTGAGCGGTATGTGCAATACGTCCTGGTGGCCGAGGACATCGACAAATTCCGCCTTTTTGACGAAATCGACACGTTAAAAAAAGACGCCGTCGCCGCCGCGGTCAATACGCCGACCGAGAAGGCGATGATGGATTTGGCCGAGGACGTCCGGCTGGCCCATCGGTTGATCCGGCAGGAATTCGGCCCCGCCGAATGGCGCCTTTACGTTGAACACCGCAAGACGGCCCCGGCGCTCAACGACCGCGTGAAAACCGTCCTTGGTGCGGGCGCCCCCGCGGCCCCGTCCTCAGCCGAGATGGCCCGGTTTGAACGCTTTTACACCGCCGCGGAGCGGCGCAACGATTCACTGACCGCGAACCTCAAGGCCCGCGCCGCGCGCATGAACGCGAAAATTTTGACCATGGTCGCGGGCGGGTTCCACACCAGCGAGCTGGAGCAGCGGTTGGCCAAGGACGGTTTTTCCGTCGTGACCGTCACGCCCCAGATCGGGGAAGTCCCTTCGGGGACCAAGTATTTGGACATCTTCATGGTCAAGAACGTCCCGATCGAAAAATACCTGGCCGGCGACGCCCTCTACCTGTCTCCGCCCCACGCCACCACCACGGTGCCGATGCCGGGTCTCAAGGACAACCCCAAGACCCCCGGCGCGGTTCGCCGCGGCATGGCCGCCGCGATGCTGGCCTTGACGGTCATGTTGGCGGGGGTTCCCGCCGCCCAGGAGTACCGGGAAAAACATTTCCAGGATATTGACGTCACCGTGGATGTGAACCCCGTGAGCGGGTTGCCCCGGGTCCACGCCGAAAACGGTCCCACGGTTTACGGCCGGATCGGCGCGTTGCCCTACGACGGATCCCCCAAAGGCGTTGAATTCGCCTCCGAAGGGGACACCCAAGAATCCCGGGTCGGCCTCCTCTACACGGCGGAAAACATCGCCCAAGAACGGTCCGGGATCGTCCCCGTTTTGGCGAATTTCCTTTTCTTTTCCGTTCCTCGGGTTTGGACTTACGCAGGCGACCGCGTTGTCGGAGTCGGTCGCTCCATGAAGACGGCCCTGGTCCAGGGCCAATCCAAAGTCGGGGCGATAACGGCCGGAATTTTGTTATTCGCCGCGTCGTCCTCCGCCGAAGCGGGGGCGTTGTTCGCTTCCGCGGAATCGCTCGTCGCTGTCTCGGGGTTTCTCTTCTTTCTGGTCGCGGCGGGGATGATGTCCTGGGTGCTTCTCGCGCGGCGCCGCAAAGGCGAGCGGGGCGGTGTTTACCTCGGTTTGGGAGTGGCTTGGGATCTTCTGTTGACCGGGTTCGGTTGGGTCCAGGGGGCGCTCTTGCCGAACCGGACACGGAGCATTGCGTTGTCCGGGACGGAGTTGATAAAAAAAATAACGATCGCAAATTCCACGTGGATCGCGCCGGTCAAAAAGGGGGAGTTCAGCGCCGGCAATGTGGGCCGTTTCGCCCAGGCGGCGGCCGACGTTATTAATTTGGGAAAGGTCGGGAATGAACGGGTCAAGGTTCTGGTGGGGTTTGGGACCCGCCGCGGCGCAAAAGAGTACGCCCTGCATTTGGCTCGGGTGCTGCAGGCGAACGGGCTGGATGTGGAGATGACCGACCGCCCCACGCCGGCCACGGCGGGAAGTTTTGAAACACAACCGAACGCCGGGAGGTCCCGGTACGCCTTTTGGGTGACGGCGGGGAGTCATCCCAAGCTTTCCGATTTGAAAAATCGCGTTGCCGTTAACGGAATTAAGATTTTTAAAGACGGCTTCGCGGGGAGCGACGCCCTCAGCCAGGCGATCGAGCAAAAAGCCAACGATGCCGAGTCCGGTTCTTCTTATAGATACACACGGCGAAAGGTGCGGGAGGCCAAAGCGGCGGACCGCTTGTCGAATGTCCACAACGAGGCTTTCGGATCCCCTCAAGACTGGCCGCGGGAAATCCGGGAGTCCCTGCTCGTCGATTCGATGAACGGGACGGTGGCGCCTTTCGCGGAGGGATTGCAAAAGGTCTCGGCGGTTCGCGCCGCGGTGAATCAAGCCCCTTTGGCGAAGTGGGGAGCCCAGGAGGTTTTCGATGAGGAGGGGTCGGCGGTGGCTTGGGCACCGGATCCCTTTGACCCGAGGATGTTGGGCCCGACCGTGGGGTTGTTGAAACCCGGGGAATACGCGTTTTTCTTCAACGAAAGCGGGGAGCGGATGTCCGTCGTGGAGAAACGTCCCGACGGCATGGTTCACTACTACACGCCCAGTGAAATCGCTTTCATGATGGCCTACTTTCTCGGTTGGGAAAAAGGGCAACCGGGGAAGATCGTGACGACCATGCCGCGCACCCGTTGGCTCGATCGGTTGGCGCGTCTGAAACACCCGGCCAATGACGAGATGGCGTCCCTTGAGATCGTGCCGACCGGTTCCGAAGAATTCGCCATGTCCGCCGATGGAGATCTGCTCCTCGCCGCCGACGCGAGCGGCCATGTCCGCTACAGTTGGGGGAACACGGTGTTTGCCAATTCGGCGGAGGCGAACGCGCGGCTGTTGGTCGAAATTATCAAGGAGAAAGGGAGGCTCTCCTCTTTCCTTGAAACCGCGAAAAAAGCAACCCTGCAGCCGGTGTATGTCGAGGCGCATGGCCGCCGACCCAACGCGACGGAACTGGCGGGGGCCTTGGCGGAGAACGATTTCGTTTACGTGCGGAAGACATTTCATGGCTCCGGCAACCAGGCGGATACCATCGATTTGGTTCGGGGAACCCCAGCGGCCGCGCTCTTTTTTGCGCGGACCTTGACACAAATATTGGCGGATCGAGGCATTGCCCTCCGCCACGTCCGGATCGACCGCAGAGACCCCCTCGGACTCATGATCGAATTCGCCGGCGGGGGATGGGTGATGGTGCGCCGGGTGGGCGATCAACCCATATTCCGGGTGTACACCGAACAAAACAGCGCGGAAGCGGCGAATGCCGTGGTGGAGGCGACCCGGTGGGTGTTCACTTTCCTGGAAGGAAAGACCTTGCTCGGTTCGGCCATCGACACCTTGGAAAAGGACATTGAAAGGGCCTATCAGAGGAACACCCGAAATGATTGGCAAGATGACGCGGTGGAAGTTTTGCAACACGTTCGTGATTTCATCAGCGACGCCAAGGCGACCTGGGGAAGAATTAAGAACCTGCCCCCCGATCGGCTCCAGCGTCGGTTCGAATCGATGGAGATTTTGAGGGGGATTCGGACCGCCATCGCGCTGCCCCAAATGACTTACGCGTTGCCTCCGGAATACGGCGTCGACCTGCCCACCGCCCTGGAGGATTTATGGTTGGATGTCGGACGGTCCTTGGAAAACGCCCGCGTTGGCGAAATCAAGGAATATATGGAATCGCATCCGGCGTTCATGGCTTCGGCCAACAAAGACGGGGTGGCAAAAGCCATGGAGGCCGCCCACTTCGTCCATCGGAACGGGCGGGCCGACCTGGAACATTGGAGGCCCTCGGTTTGGTCGGCCTATGAGGATCACGGGGAGGTGTGGTCCCCCTATCTGTCCGCCGATCTCCTTCGCGACTTGGTCCTCAGTCTCGGGTTGGCCTTGGATGCGAATGGACAAGTCGTTCCGCCGGCCAGCGTGAACGCGGCGATCCTTTCCCATGTCGACAAAAATTTCGGGAAGGCGAGCGACCCCAACAAACGCCTGGAAGAGTTTGTGAAAGCCGAAAAGGGCGTGGTCGGGGACCCCAAAGCCGCCATCGCCATCGCGAACGCGGTGGGGGTTGAAATCAAATCGGCGCGTGATTTCAAAGCTCTCGCCGAGCAACTGAGTCATGTGATTTGGTTTTTAAAAATTAAGGAATTGTGGGCCGCCAAACGCGCCGTGGTGACCCAGGAGAGTTTCGCGCGGGTTTTAAGGGCTGTTAAACGCTTGTTGGTGGAACCCGGGGTGGAGGCCGTCGGTCTTCCGGATGACGTTTTGGCGATGCGTTTGGTGGCTTTGAATCTGCCCCTCTCGATTGTGTTGGAGGCGGCGGAGGGCGGCAATAACAGACCAACGTTCGTCCCGGCCGCGCCGAAAGCCCGTTTAAAAAGGGCCTTGGAATTGGTGCCTATGTCCGGGGGCATGGCTTCCCGTTGGGCCGCTTCGTTGAAAGCGCTTTATGACACGGGCATTTTGAAAGAATCCGAAACGCGTGGGGCGAGCCGCCAAGTTGCGGCCGAGTGGATTCCGGGGTACAACGGCATCCGTTTGGGCGTTGACTCCATGGCGGTCGATGGCGGGGGGCGACAACAACACATCGTCAGCCCCTTCACGTGGCGCGAAATCATGGCCGAAGTTTGGAGATCCCGTTCCCTGGCCGGCGAGCAGGGGAAAAGAGTGCGGGTCCTGGCCGTTCCCCAAAACCCCGGCGATGGAATGATGCTGACCCGTAAAGGGGGACCGTTCGCCTTCGATGACGAAGGTGAAATTCGGCCCATGGAGAATAAAGTCCTCGGTCACGGCAATGTGCGGGGGCTTCCTCTCGCCATGCTGGATGCCCTGCGCGCCGGAACCCCCTATGGTTTTTTGAGAGCCGGCGACGGCCCCTTGTCCCAGATTAATTCCCCTCAACTCCAAGAAATTCGTGATCGTGTCGTCTGGGCGGCCGAGCAAGGGCGGCCCCTGGTCCACGTTTCGATCGGGAACAGCCGTTCCCCCGGTCAGAAGGGGGGGGGATTCGTCGCTGTGAATGAAAGGCCCGACGTCCTTGATTATTTAATACCCACCGAGCCCAACGCCAAGGGTTTCGTCGCCGACCGCGATATCACCATGTTCTCGACGTTTCAGAATGTGCTCAACTACGCGGCCGCCATCTATGCGGTGAGCGGGGGCGTTAAAGTCGAGGGGCAGGATCTGCTGACATGGGATCAGATGACGGCCGTCTCGGCCTTGGACTCGGACGCCACGCGCGACTTCGCGCGCCGGATATCCCTTTTGACGGCCACTCAATTGACGGAGATGACGGAGCGCTTCATCAGTTTGTTGCCGTCGGAATACGTTGAAAAGTCCGAATTCGTCCGAGAGGCGTCAAGCGACTTTTATTTCGTTCAATGGGAACAGGTGGGGGGGGCTTGGCACGGAGCTCTCGCCGATGCCGTTCGGGACCGTCGGAAGGAGGAAGGGGGGACGGTCAATCATCGGTTGACGCTGGCTTATGTCGACATCAGCATTGAAGAGACACGCATTCTCTCCGGGCGAGACCTGAGCCGTTATCGGGGCCCCCTCCCGACTTTCGCCGAAGTCAAATCCGCCACCGGGTTTTATTCGATTCTCGAGGACGTCGGTTTGCTCCTGGCCTCGGCGTCGAAGAGGGGCGGTTTCACAAGGAAAGTGGGCGCCGCCGTCCGTTCCCTTGTGCCGCGTCGGCCCCTTGGGTCGACAGGATCGGGAGTCCCGGCCGGGGGGAAAAAGGAGAAAGGTTTTTTATTGGGCGTGGGAATCCCTTTCCTTCTGGTGGCGGTGTCGGCGGCGGCGTTGTTCTTCTCTCCGGCGGCGCTCGCCGCTCCCTTGGTCTCGGGCGGCGACACCCCTTTTTCCTTTTTTACCGCGTTGGCGGATTTGAGCCCTTGGATATGGATCGCGGCGGGCGCGGTCTCGTTGGGGCTCTTCGCCTTCACGGCGCGGGGCCGGCGCGCGGCCGACACGCTGTTCCGGGCCTTTGACAACGCGCCGGTGTGGGTGAAAATGTTGATTATCGCGACGGTGTTTTACCTGGGTTCAAAAACCGTCGACGCCGCTTTGGCGTCCCTGGGGGTCCTCGGCGCCCTCACTCTGGGCCGCCGCGCCGGGCCGACGGTGTATGAAACGGTGGGTTCCAAACCCAATTGGGACGCGATGGTGCCCCCGGTGGTCGACCCCTTGGCCTCCCTGCGGGCCACGGGCCAGGAATTGGCGGGCCGCGTGGCGAACACCGACCGTCTGGACGCTCTCGGGAAATCCTTTGCCGCGCCGGCGGGCAGCCGCGGCGATTTTGAGCCGCTCTTCCGCGATCCGGAGGCGAACAACGCCGACCGCGGCGGTTGGGTGAACCGACCCTGGGAATTGAACGACGACCCGGCCACCTTGGAATCCGTTGAGACCGAGGCGGCGGGGCTTCGTGAAAAGTTTGATCGATTGGTGGTGGTCGGCCTGGGCGGTGAAAGTTCCATCGTGGGGCCGGATCAGACGGCCGACGGAAAAACCATGACGGTGGTGGCGAACACCTCCCCCGAGAAACTCCAACGCGCCGCCTACTCGTTGACTCCCGCGGAACTGAATCGCACGGTCTTTTACGTCATCAGCAAATCGGGGGGCACGACGGAAACCCTCGCGAATTTGGACCTCATCAGCGGTCTTCTCCGTTCGCACGGCTTCGACCCGAAGAGCCATATCGTCTTCGTGACCGACCCCGGCACGGGCCTGGCCCGGCGGGGCGCGAAAGACGGCATTCCGGTCAAGTCGCGGGAGTATATGGAACGGACGAACACCGGCGGTCGCAACACCCTGGTCAATTTCCCGACCTTGCTGGCCCTGTCTTTCCTGCGGCCCGGCGCCGCCAAAGCCCAGGTGAACGCCATTGTGGAAAACCACGCCCAGACGCCGACCGCGGCGGACCCCTGGGTCCAGGCCGCGAACCGGCTTTCGGCCGCCATGCAAACGGGGGTGACCAAAATGGCCGTCCTGGAGCCCGAATCCCTGCGCGCGCAATTGGGGGTTTGGCAGCAACAAAACGTCGAGGAATCCCTGGGCAAGGACGGCAACGGTTTGACGGTTTACACCCAGGCGCCGCCGTTGGATGTTTTGGCCCGCAACGCCAACCGGGACTGGGTGTTTGTGGAACTTCAAATCAAGGGGCGGGAAAACGAAACCACTTCCCTCGCCCAGGCCTATCGCGACGCGGGGTTTGAAGTGGTGACCGTGCCCGTTCCGGCCGGCGAAGCCGCTCCCGGGGCCGCTTCCTACGGTTGGATGAAAATGGTGGCGTTCTTGGGCGCTTTGAACGACATCAACTTCTCCAACCAGCCGGCGGTGGAATCGTATAAGTCCATCATGGAGGCGGGCAATTTGTCTTTGAAAGCCACGGAGGACAAAGCCCGCGCCGTCGACGCGCTGGTGTCGGCCGAAGGCGTCACGGTGTCTTTCGACGGGCTCCTGCCCTTCCTGTCGGAGGCGCAGAAGCAGCGGGTGGGCCGCCTGTTGGCTGAGCAAAAGCTCTCCCCGGCCGCCGCGTTGGGGTTGGTTCTGGCCGATGCACGCGGGTTCAACGCCTCCCTGCGGGATTTGACGCTGTCGTATTACGAAGACGCGGATCCGCAGACGGCGGAATTCTTCAATGATTTGGCCGCGCGCACCCAAGCGGCCACCGGCGCCGCCGTCAAGTGGGGGGAAGGCACCGGCGTTTTGCACGGGCTTTTCGTCAATTGGTTCGGCGGGCCCCTGCACCAGATCCCGGTGCACATCGTGACCCGCTACAAGGGGGACTTCTACGGCAAGGGGAGCGCGCTCCTTCAGGAGGGCGCCGTGGCGGCCCACCAAGCGTTGGTGAAGGCGGGCCGTCCTTCGGTTCTGGTGGTCGTGGACGCCGATTTGGACGTGGCGGGGCGCCGCACCGTGGGTCGGTTCTTTGGCGACGTGGCCGACGCGATGGTTGTGGCCGACGGAGCCCTGGCTTCCGGCGCCCGTGACACTCTGGACGTGCTGGGGGAAACCCCAATGAGCGCCACGACGGCCGATCGGTACGCCGATGGCGTGGTCAGCGGTTTGATGGCTTCGCAACTGGCTCTGCGCGCGAATCTCCGGCACCAACGTTTGGCCGATACGGTTGGGGAGGTCGCGGGGTCCTTTGCGACGGCGCTGTTCGGCGCCGAAATGGCCGCCCGAGCGCAAACGGGCTATCGTCAAATCGTCGACAGCGTGAAGTCGGACGCGAAAGCGCAACCCGTGGCGATCGGCGGCGTCGAGGCCGGACGCGCGGTGACGCGGTACCTGGATGGAACCTCCTCGCGGGCGGCCCTGCAGGACGCCCTGAACACCCTGAAGCGCCATTTGGCCGGCGAGAACAGCGTGGCCCTGGGGCGCGCCGGCACGGGCCTCCTGGTGGTGCTGGAAAGCGAATTGCGGGACGGCGAGAACGCCGATCTGGTGCGGGACATGGAAGCCTTGGGCGCTCGGCATCCCCGGGTCAAGGTCCAGGTGGGCGACGGCAACGACGTCCTCGGCCGCAACGAAAATGGCGAGCGCGTGTTGCGGGTGGGCGCCGCGATCCAACTGCTGGGCGTTCAACCGCTCTCCATCGACGTCATTCTTCCGCCGGCGACATCGACCTTGGTGGAAAAATCGGGCTACGAGGACATCGTGCGCGTGCTGCGCTGGATCCTGGGCGGCGTCGCGGTGGAAGTGACCTCCGGCGTCGAAGCCGGCATTCAAGCCCTGGTGGCGACGCTGAAGAGCGCGTAACGGCTCCGATCGATTCAAAAAAAACGGCCTTTCCCCGCGCATCGGGAAAGGCCGTTTTCTATAATAGAACCCATGAAAAGCAAAGCGAAGAAAACAACGAAAAACCAGCGCCGCGTCCAAATGGAGGCGCCCCCCGCCTACACGGCCCGGTTGGTCGCCCTCTGCGCCGGGGCCAAGGAGGCCAGCCGGGCGCTGGCCGTGAGCCCCCCCGAAGCGCGTGACCGCGCTCTGCGGACCCTGGCCGAGGCCCTGGAGAAAAATCAGGACGACATCCTTTTCAAAAACGAAATCGACCTGGAGGCGGGCCGCCGCGCCGGGCTTTCGGCGTCGCTCTTGGACCGGCTGGCCTTGACGCCCCGCCGGGTGGCCGACATGGCCGCCGGGTTGCGCGACATCGCGGCCCTTCCGGACCCCCTCGGCTCGGTCGCGGGCGAGTGGGAACGCCCCAACGGCCTCAAAGTGCAGAAAGTCCGCGTGCCGCTCGGGGTGGTGGCCATGATTTACGAAGCCCGGCCAAACGTCACCGTGGACGCGACGGGCCTTTGCCTGAAGTCGGGGAACGCGGTGGTGCTTCGCGGGGGGAAAGAGGCGTTGGAGTCCAACACCGCCCTCGTGCGTGTTTTGAAGGAAGCGTTGGTTCCGACGGGCTTGCCCGCGGATTGCGTGCAGTTCGTAGAAACTTCGGACCGGTCGGTGATTCGCGATTTGGTGCGCATGGACCGATTCGTCGATCTGGTGATCCCGCGCGGCGGGGAGGAGATGGTCAACGCGATCCGGGAAATGGCCACCGTGCCCGTGTTGTCCCACGGCAAGGGGCTGTGCGCGGTCTATGTCGACCAAGAGGCCGATTTGGCCATGGCCGAGAAAATCGCTCTGAACGCCAAGATCCAGCGACCGGGCGTGTGCAACGCGATGGAAACCCTGCTGGTTCACGGGGCCGTCGCGGATCGTTTTGTGCCCGCCATGGTGCGGCGCTTCGCGGAGAACAACGTGACCGTTCACGGCGACGCCGGGGTCCAGAAACGGGGCGGCGCGGCCGTCGTGCCGGCCACCCCCGACGATTTCAACACCGAGTACCTGGATTTGCACGTCGCGATGAAGGTCGTCGATTCCCTCGACGCGGCCATCGACCACATCAACACCCACGGCAGCCATCATTCCGACGCGATTGTGACGCGGGACGAGGACGCCGCCCGCCGGTTTCTGGCGCGGGTGGACTCGGCCGCGGTCCTCCACAACGCCAGCACCCGCCTCCACGACGGCGGCGCCCTGGGCCTGGGATCGGAGATGGGGATTTCCACCCAAAAAATCCACGCCCGCGGCACCATGGGCGTGCCGGAGCTGACCACCACCAAGTACGTCGTCCGCGGCAGCGGGCAAATCCGGGAATAGTGCCCGCCCGACGCCCCGCGGTCTACGGGTTTCTTGGCGGCAGTTTCGACCCGGTCCACAAATCCCACATCGCCTTGGCCCGCGCTGCCCTCAAGGAACGGGGTCTCAGGGTCGTTTACCTCGTCCCGGCGGCGCGTTCGCCTTTCAAAGACGGGCCCCCACGCGCCTCGGCCGTGGACCGGTTGGCGATGCTGCGGCGGGCGGTTCGCGGGGTTCCGGGTTTGCGCATCGGGGATTGGGAAATTCACCGCCCCGGCCCATCCTACACCTTCGCCACGCTGCGCCGCCTGCGCCGGGCTTTCCCGGGGCGGCGTTGGGAGGTCCTTTTGGGGGAAGACGCCTGGTCGGGGTTTCGCGACTGGAGGCGGTGGCGGGAAATCGCGCGGCGCCACCCGTTGGTCGTGGCGCCGCGGACCGGTT
This sequence comes from Elusimicrobiota bacterium, assembly GCA_016706425.1. NCBI lineage: Bacteria > Pseudomonadati > Elusimicrobiota > Elusimicrobiota bacterium. Next base: position 1,868,333 of record JADJJR010000001.1, on the reverse strand, counting down.
CGCGCCCCGTTTCCCTTGCCGGAGTCCACTTTTTAAAAGCGCGCCTTGGCCCGCTCTCCTCCACCGCGGCGCGCGCTGCCATCGCTCAAAACGGCCCCTGGCGGGGGATGGTTCCCGAAGGGGCGGCCCGGGTCATCGAGAAACGGAGGCTTTACCGGGGGCCCGAGGCGCTTCCCCCCCCGCAGGCCTTCGCCCTGCGCCGTTTGTTGACCGGGGAGCGGTGGCGGCATTCCGAAGCGGTGGCCCTCTGGGCGCGCGCCCTGGCCCAACGTCACGGCGTCGACCCGGAGCGGGCGGAGCGCGCCGGGTGGTGGCACGATGTCGCCAAGAATTGGTCCCCCGGCCGCCTGCGGGATTACGCCCGTCGAAAAAAAATTCCCATCCCCTGGGGAGGAGCGAAAGCGTTGGACCCTCTGCTCCACGGGCCGGTGGGGGCCCGCTGGGCCCGTGACCGGGGATTTTTAACGGACCCGGCCGCGCTCGCGGCCATCGCGCGGCACACCGTTGGGGCGCGGCGGATGTCCCGCCTTGATAAAATCCTTTACGTGGCGGATTTCTCCTCGCCCGATCGGCGCTATCCCGAGGCCGCCCGCGTGCGGCGTTGGGCGGTGAAGGATTTGGACCGGGCCCTTCGGGAGGCCCTGCGGGCCAAATTGTTGCATACCCTTGAACGCGGCCGGATCGTGATGCACACTTCCGTAGGTCTTTGGAATCAGTTGTTATCGGAGTCCCGGTGAAAGGAAGAGTTTGGGCTAGCCCCGAAGCCGGCCGCTGGCTCGGCGGTGTCGGGTTGGCGGCGGTCGTCGGCCTGGCGCTCGCGGCGTCGATCTCGCCGGTGGCGGTCGCCCTGCGACGGGGCGAACCCGTGACGGGGGTGGCCCTCGGCACCGATCTGGCCGAGAACGCGCCCCATTCGGACACCCTGTTGGCTTGGGTGGTTCGACCCCGGTGGGGCCGTGTGGATGTCTTGTCCATTCCCCGGGACACCCGGGTGGACATCCCGGGTTATCGATTCCGACGGATCAACGAGGTCTACGCGTACCATCACCGCACCCAAAAGGACGCCCTGGGGGCGGCCGCGCAAACGCGCAACGCTGTGGAGCAATTGTTTCGGGACGCGGGCGGGGCGTTGCCCCTGCGCAACGTCGTGCAAATCGACTACGATGGGTTTCGGCGGCTCATCGATCGGTTGGGGGGCGTGACCGTTTCCATCGACGAACCGATGGATTACGACGACCACGCCGGTGATTTTCACGTGCATTTTTCCACGGGGCCGCGTTTATTGAACGGGGACGATGCCTTGGGGTTTGTCCGGTTTCGCGGGCGGAGCGGCGACCGGGGCCGGGTGTTGCGGCAAATGGAATTTGTCCGGGCCTTGGTGCGTCGGACGGCCTCTCCGAATATCGTTTGGCGGGGGCCGCTGGTTCTGGTGGACACCATCGGTGCCGTGACGACCAATATGTCTTTGTTGGACATGGCCTTTTTGATTTTTGAAGCCCGTCGCTGGTCGCCCCGCGCCGTTCACCCGTGGATATTGCCGGGCAAACCCAAAGGCGCCTATTGGGAGATGGACCGGGAACGCGCCTTGTACGTGTTGTCCCAGTTGGCGAACGGCGGCGGACCCCTCGCCCCGGCCGAAGGGGGTGTGGAGGACGCCGGGATCCCTCCCGGAACCGAACCGGTGTCGGGGCTTCGCGTCACCGTCAAAGTGTGGAACGCCACCTCCCGGGGGGGGCTGGCCCTGCGGGTCGCGCGGCGCCTTCGGGATGCCGGGTTTGACGTCGTGGAGTGGGGCAACTATAATGGGCGCCAAGCCAAAAGCCGCGTGATCGATCGGTCCGGTCGCTTTGACGGCGCGCGCGGCGTGGCGGAGGCCCTGGGGGTGGGCTCTTTGTATTCGGACACCGACCCCGCCTTAAGAACCGACGTGGAAGTGGTTTTGGGAGAAGACGCCGCGGCTCGCTGGGAAGCGGCACAGGAGACCTCGCATGGACATGATTGACATTTTGCGCGCGGCGGTGAAACAGGGGGCGTCCGACGTCCACCTATTGATCGGGCGGCCCCCGTTCGTTCGAAGGAACGGCGAGGTGATGGAATTGAACGGGTTCGCGGCCGTCACCGCCGAGGAATCCAAGCGGTTGGTGTACTCCCTATTGTACGACGAACAAAAACAACGCTTCGAACAGGATCTGGAGTTGGACTGTTCTGTCGCCATCCCCGGGTTGGCCCGATTCCGGGTGAACGTGCTCCTCCAAATGAACGGCATCGAATGCGTCATCCGCGTCGTGTCCTCCAAAATCCCCACGGCCGACGAGATTAAACTTCCGCCGACGGTCGTGGAATTCGCCAATTTGCCCCGTGGCCTTGTCCTGGTGACGGGGGCCACCGGCGCTGGAAAATCCACGACCCTGGCGTGCCTTATCGAGCTGATCAACGATGCCCGCCGTCAGCACATCCTGACGGTGGAGGATCCGATTGAATTTGTCTACGAATCCAAGCGCTGCATCCTGCGCCAGCGGGAAGTCGGGGCCTCGACCCGGGGGTTCGGTCAGGCCCTCAAGCACGCGCTTCGTCAAGATCCCGACGTGATCCTGATCGGGGAAATGCGCGATTTGGAAACGATTTCTCTGGCGCTGACGGCCGCGGAAACCGGCCATCTTTGCTTCGCCACCCTTCACACCACCGACGCGGCCCAGACCGTCGACCGCATCATCGATGTGTTTCCGCCCCACCAGCAGCAACAAGTCCGCGTGCAGTTGTCGACGGTGTTAAAGGGGGTCGTGTGCCAAACCCTGCTGCCCACCAGCGACGGCACCGGCCGCGTGGCGGCGCGGGAAATTATGGTCGTCACCCCGGCCATCGCGAATTTGATCCGGGAAAACAAGACCCACATGATCTATCAGGCCATTGAAACGGGTTCCAAGTTCGGCATGATTCCGTTGGACCGGGCCCTGGCCGATTATGTCAACGACGGCACCGTCTCGTTCGATGACGCCGTCGCCAAATCGTCCGACCCGGATAAACTGCGGGAAATGACGGGCCGCTCCTCCGGCGGTTCGCGGTCCTCCCGATCGGCGGTGTATTAAAATGCCTCCCACATCCATTCAAGATCTTTTGAAGCAGGTCCACGATCGTGGCGCGAGCGACTTGCACCTCAAAGCCGGCCGTCCCCCCATGATGCGCGTCCAGGGGGAAATCATCGCCCTGGAAGGGCAAGCGCCCCTTGAAATCCAGGACGTGATCAATTACGTCTATTCGCTCATCAACAGCGCCCAGCGCGGCACGCTGGAGCGGGACCGCGAATTGGATTTTTCTTTTTACCTGCGCGGGATCGCCCGTTTCCGTGGCAACGCGTTTTTCCAAAAAGGCGCCGTGGGGGCTGTGTTCCGTCTTATTCCCGCGGCCGTCCCGACCCTGGAAGGGCTCGGCCTCTCGCCGGTGTTGAAGGACATCATTGGCCGTCGGCAGGGCTTCTTCCTTGTGACCGGGCCGACGGGTTCTGGGAAAACCACGACCTTGGCCGCCTTGATCGACCACATCAACAAAACCCAGCGCGTCCACGTGGTGACCCTGGAGGACCCGATCGAATACGTGTTCGAGGACAAGCTGGCCGTCATCAACCAGCGGGAGGTCGGGACCGACACCCACGATTTTGCCCAGGGCCTTCGCCGCGCTCTTCGGCAGGACCCGGACGTTCTTCTCATCGGGGAGTTGCGCGACGCCGAGACCATGACCACCGCGATGAACGCGGCGGAAACGGGGCATTTGGTTCTTGGCACCCTCCACACCAACGACGCGAAGCAGTCCATTGACCGCATCATTGACACTTTTCCGCCCGAACAGCAGAACCAAGTGCGGATGCAGCTGGCCAAATGCCTGCTGGGGGTGATGGCCCAGCGATTGATACGCAAGGCCGACAACACCGGACGAATCGCGCTTCAGGAGATCATGATCAACAGTCCAACGATTCAAAAGCTGATCGAGGACAACAAAGTCGGCGCCATCGGCAAAGCCATGGAGGATTCTCAGGAATACTACAAGATGCAGTCCTTCAATCAAGCCCTCCTCGGTCTGCTTACGAAGAAACAAATCACCCTGGAGGAAGCGTTGTCGTATTCGCCCAATCCCGGCGACCTCAAGATCCGTCTCCAAACCGAAGGCCTCTTGGGGGGGACAACGCCCTCCGGGCCCCCCATCAATCTGCGATGATCCCCCTCGAACGGTTGGCGGTTATCCCGGTGCTGTCCGGTGTGGCGCCGGAATTGCGAGAGAGGTTGGCGGAGCGCCTGCGTGAAGAAAAAATACCCGCCGGGCGCCTGGTGTTCGGCGAAGGGGGACCGGGGGACGCGGTCTATTTCATCGCTGAAGGAAAAATTACGATTCAAAAGGATCTCGACAAGGCGCGGGGACTTTCCAAAACCCTGGCCGTCATGCAAACCGGCGATTTCTTCGGCGAAATGGCGCTCCTGGAGCGTGAACCCCGCTCGGCCTCGGCCGTCGCCCTGGAACCGACGGTTTTGCTCGTCCTCCCGGTGGAGGACGTGCGGGCGTGGCTGTCCGCGGACTCGCGGGTTCCCCTGCGCCTTCTGCTGCCTTTCGTCGAGGCGCTCAGCGCGCGCCTGCGGGAAACCACGCGGGAAATGACGCTCTTTTTCAACGTCGGACGCGTTTTGGTGCAGGACCCGGATTCCCACCGCTTGGGGGCGGAGCTCCTCGACACCGTGATTTTGGCTTTCGACGACCCCGTGACCGCCGGGTTTTGGCTGTGGAACGATTTTTCCGGGGAATACGAGATGATCGCCGGCAAGGGGCTGTGGACCGAGGCCCACCGTGGGGCGCGCTCCGAAAAAGACCCGCTTTTCGCTTGGTTGACGGAAAAAAAAGAGTGCGCTCTTTCGACCGATTGGCCGGCGGACGAACGGTTCGCCACGGCCCAGGCGGCCTGGCCGTCCTTGCGTTCTCTGCTCGCCGTGCCCGTGCCCGGGGACCGCCGCCCCATCGGTTTTTTCGTTTTGTCGCATGAGGTCATGCCCCACTATTTCACCCCCGCCCACCGCCGCATGTTGGCGGGGATGGCCAATCTGGTGGCCCCGTCTTTTGACAGCGCTTTCCTTCGACTGGAAAAACGCTCCCAGGAGAAACTCAACCGAGCCCGACAGGATTACCGATGACAACCTCTCCGTTTCGCGCCGTCGCCAAGACGGCGTCCGCCGCCGCCGATGACAAAAAAGCCCGGAACATACGCGTCTACGACACCGGGGGGTCTTCCGGGGTGGCCGATTATTTTCTGCTGGCCACCGTGGACAGCGCTCCCCAGATGAACGCCGTGGAAGAGGAAATTGACCGGCGGGTGAAAACGGACCACGGCCTCGACCCTCTTCGGCGGGACGGGCGGGGGTCCCGTCAGTGGCAAGTTTTGGATTACGGCGGCCTTGTGGTCCATTTGATGACCGAGACCGCCCGCGTGTTTTACGGGTTGGAGCGATTGTGGGAGCACGCCCGGTCCCTTGAATCCGCGCCCGCAAAAGCCCCCCGCGTTTCCCCGCGGACGCGCAAGACGCCCGCGCGCCGCGGGCGCCGTTCCAAATGAAAAACGCCGTTCGCGAGTTGCTGGCCACGGCCGTCCGGGCCTGGGCGGCCGAGCAGTCCCCCGCCGTCACGGCGGTGGACGTGGCCGTCGACCCCGCGCCGGCCAACGTGCCGGGGGATTGGGCGTCCAACTACCCGTTGAGCGTGGCCAAGTCCGTCCGCAAGGCCCCGCGCCAAGTGGCCCAGGAAATTCTGGACCGGTTGCCCCGGGGCGGGCCCATCGCCAAAGCGGAAATCGCCGGACCCGGCTTTTTGAACATCACGTTGAGCGCCGAGGGGCTGGCGGCCGAATTGAACCGATTGCGCGATCAACGGGACAATTACGGCCGGCGGCCGGGGGCGGTCGGGGAAAAAGTGTTGATCGAATTCGTCTCGGCCAACCCCAACGGACCCCTGCACGTCGGTCACGGGCGGGGGGCCGCCCTGGGGGATTCCCTGGCCCGCCTGTTCCGTCACGCCGGCTACGACGTCACCACCGAGTACTACATCAACAACATCGGCAACCAGATGGAGAACCTCGGCGCGTCCGTCCTGTGGCGCATCGAGAGTTTGGACCCGTCCTATCCGTTGAACGAGGAGAAAGAGGCTTACCGGGCCAAGAAGCCGGAGGACCTGTACAAGGGCGCCTATTTGATTGATGTGGCCCGTGACGTGATGCGCCGTTATCCGAAGGGCGCGGAGCGAGGAAAGGGAATCCCCTTTTTCCGGGACGAAGCCCTGGCCTTCATTTTGGGCGGCATTCGACGGGATCTGGAATCTTTCGGGGTTCATCACCAAAACTGGTACCCGGAATCGCGCCTCTACGAAGAGGACCGGGTGGAAGCGGTTTTCCGGACCCTGCGCGAGCGCGGGGACATCAAGGACGAGGACGGCGCGGTCTGGTTCCTTTCGACCAAGTACGGCGACGACAAGGACCGGGTTTTAAAACGCCGGGACGAGCGCCCCACCTACTTTGCCTCGGACATCGCCTACCACGACGAGAAATACCGGCGGGGGTTCCACCGCTTGATCGACATTTGGGGAACCGACCACCACGGGTACGTGGCGCGGGTCAAGGCGGGCGCGCGCGCCCTGGGCCACGATCCCGACCGCCTGCACATCCTTTTGTACCAGCTGGTCACACTCCTTCGGGGCGGAAAACCCGTCGCCATGTCCACGCGCACGGGGGAGTTCGTCACCCTTTCCGAGGTGGTCCAGGAAGTGGGGAAAGACGCTTCCCGGTTCTTTTTCGCCCTGCGCGGCCCCAACAGCCATTTGGAGTTCGACCTGGATTTGGCCAAGAAACAAGCCTCCGACAACCCCGTTTTTTACGTGAAGTACGTCCACGCGCGATGCTGCTCCCTGTTTCGGGAGGCGGCAAAACGCGGCGGCACGGACGCGTCGGACGGTCCGGTGCCGGCGCCCGAGGCGCTGGAACCCGCCGAGCGGGATCTCCTGGTCCGTCTGGCGGCGTTCCCCGACGTCATCGCCCAGTGCGTCAAAGATTTCACGCCCCACCACATCACCGAGTATCTTCTGAAATTGGCGGGGGGGTATCACCGTTTTTACGAATCCTGCCGCGTTCTCGGTTCCTCGCCCGCTCAACAGCGCTTCCGCCTCGCTTTGGTGGACGGCGTGCGCGTGGTCATCAAAAACGGTTTGGGCCTCCTCGGCGTCGACGCGCCCGAGGAAATGTAGTCGCCAATCACGACATATTCCCTCCGGATTCAAAGATAAAATCATTGAAAAGGGCCCCGCGCGGGGGTATGTTTAGGCGAGGTTAACGTCGAACCGCGCGATCGGGAGTCCAGCCGCCGAGGGACTTCGCGCGCGGTTCACAATCGAGGACGCGCGATGGCGGCCACCCCGTCAAAGAAACCCGACAACAACGAATTCCATTGGACGCCGGAAGGCATTCGGCGGGTGGAGGAACCGGCGCCGGTTCCGTCCCCCGCGGCGGTCCCCGCGCGTGACTACGATCCGGCGCCCGACGCCGAAAGCCGCCGCTACCCGCGCATCGACCTCAAAGTTCCCATCCTTTACAGGATCTTGACCGAGGAGCCGAATCTCGCCTCGGCGGGTTTGCACCCCGATTTGCCCACGCGGACGGACAACATCAGCGTGACGGGGGCCGGTCTGATCCTGGCCGAAAAGTTGGCCCCCGGCACCCTGTTGGCGCTGTCCATTCATTTGGAAAACAAAAAGAAAATATCCGCCGTGGCCAAGGTGGTCTGGTCTCAGCCCACCGAAACGCCCCACCATCACCTCACCGGGCTCGAGTTTGTGGTGGTGTACCGGAAGGCGTCGTCCCACACGGAATACATGAGCCCCATCGCCCTCAAAAACCTCCTGGAATAAAAAACAATGTCAACCGTTTTGATCGCGGAAACGGTTGACATTATATCTCGCTTTTTGTTCAATCTCCGTCGACAATCAACGGAGGATATATGCCTTTTTCCACCACGCAGGACCCCCGCCTTTGGGCGGACCAAAGCCTCGCCGGCGCCCCCCTGACCCGGGCGGACGCGCGGGCCGTTCTTGACTGGCCCGACGAAGACCTTTTGGACTTGGTGGCGGCCGCCCACCGCGTGCGGCGCGCTCGTTTCGGCCGCCGGGTCAAAATGAATTTTCTGGTCAACCTGCAATCCGGTCTGTGCCCGGAAGATTGCTCCTATTGCAGCCAATCCAAAATCTCCAAAGCGCCCATCGAAAAATACCGGTTTCTTTCCGCCGACGAAGTGGTGGACATGGCGGACCGGGCCGTCGCTTCGGGGGCGGCGCGGTTGTGTCTGGTGGCCTCCATGCGGGGCCCCTCGGAGAAGGACATGGCGGCCGTCGACGAGGCCGTGCGGCGCGTGAAATCCAAGCACCCGGGGCTCGAGGTCTGCGCCTCCCTCGGTTTGTTGAAGGACGGACAAGCCGAGCGGCTCAAGAGCTCGGGCGTCGACGCCTACAACCACAACCTCAACACCAGCGAATCCCATTACGAAAAAATCTGCCACACCCACACTTACCAAGACCGCGTGGACACGGTGGAGCGCGCCAAGGCGGCGGCCCTGTCGCCCTGCTCGGGAGCCATTTTCGGCATGGGGGAAACGGCGGAGGACATCCTCGATGTGGCGTTTCGATTGCGCGAGACCGGGGTGGATTCCATCCCCATCAACTTCCTGATTCCCGTGCCGGGCACGGCCCAGCAGGGCCGCAACGACCTGACGCCCAATCGGTGCCTGAAAATCCTCTGTTTGATCCGGTTCCTCAATCCCTCCATGGAAGTGCGCATCGCCGGCGGGCGGGAACTGCACCTGCGCTCCCTGCAGGCCTTGGGGCTCTACGTTGCCAATTCGATTTTTGTCGGCGACTACTTGACCACCAAGGGCCAGACCGTGGACGCGGACCGGGCGATGGTGCGGGACATGGGGTTCGAGGTGGTCGGGGACGCGCCCGGCCCCCGGCCGGCCTTGTCCGAAAACGTGGAGTTCGTGACCCGCGCTTCGCGGCAATAACATGAACGTGCTCGTCACCGGCGCCGATCGGGGGATCGGGCGGTTGCTCGCCCTCGCGTTCGGGCGCGCCGGTCACACGGTGGGGGTCCACTGCCGGACCCGCCGGTCGCAGGCCGAAAAAGTCCAGGACGAATTGGCGCGGATGGGCGTTCGCTCGGACGTCTTTCAAGCCGACGTCGCCGACCCGGGCGAGGCGCAATCGATGATCGACGACGCCCGCGCCCGCTGGGGGCGTTTGGACGGCTTGGTCAACAACGCCGGGGTCACCCGCGACCGGTCCCTTCTCCGCATGTCGCCCGCGGAGTGGCGGGAGGTCCTGGACGTCAACCTCTCCGGCGTGTTCTGGTGTCTGCAAGCGGCGGCGCGGCACATGAGCCGCGAAAAAAACGGTTTCGTCATCAACATCGCTTCGATTTTGGGCGCGCGCGGCGGCGTCGGCTGCGCCAATTACGCCGCCGCGAAGGCCGGCGTGATGGCCCTCACAAAATCCGCCGCGCGTGAACTGGGGCGCTTCAACATCCGCGTGAACGCCGTTCTGCCCGGTTTTCATCTCACCGAAATGTCCGAACAGATACCGCCGGAGCAAAGGGCCAAGGTCGTCGCCGAGCACCCTCTGGGGCGGACCACCGACCCGGCCGATCTGGGCCGTCTGGTGGTGGCTCTGGCCGAAAGCCCCACCGTGTCGGGACAAATTTTCAACATCGATTCGCGGGGAATGTGATGCGGCGCGTCGTCGTCACCGGGGTGGGGTTGGTGTCCCCTTTGGGGCCCGATCGGGAATCGGGGTGGCGGGCTCTGATCGACGGTTCTTCCGCGACGGATCCGGAGGGAGGGCGCGCGCCTTTGATCGACGACGGGGGGCCCCGGGCGGTGACCCTCGCTTTGGCGGCCGCCGGGGAAGCCTGGAGGAACGCGGGTCTGAAAGACGCCGCGGGCATCGGGGGAGAGCGTTTGGGGTGTTTGGTCAGTTCCAGCAAACCCCTGCCCCCCACCGCGCCCGGCGGTCCCTGGCGCGCTCCCGACGAGGTGCCCACGGCGGTGGCCCGCGCGTTGGGGGTCGAGGGGCCCGTGATGAACTTGGCGGCCGCCTGCGCCACCGGGGCCCAATCGTTGTTGGCCGCGGCGGGTTGGATCGCGGAGGGGCGTGCCGATGTCGTCTTGGCGGGAGCGGCCGAAAGCGCCCTGCACCCTTTGTACAGGGCCGGGTTTGCCCAAATGGGCGTTCTGTCCAAGGCCGGGCGCGTCCGTCCCTTTGACCGCGACCGCGATGGGTTTATGATGGGGGAGGGCGCGGCGGTGTTTGTGTTGGAGTCGGTGGACAGCGCCGCGGCGCGCGGGGCCCGGATCTGGGCCGAGGTCTTGGGCGGCGATTTTTCTTCCGACGCGCACCACGCGACGCGCTTCAATGGGAACGGCGAACGGATGACGGCCTGCCTCCGCCGGGCCCTGACCCGCGCGGGCCTGACCGCCGACGACTTGGACTACGTCAACGCCCACGGCACGGCCACCCTCTTGAACGACGCGCTGGAATCCCAGGCTTTGCGACGTTTGTTCCCCCGGGGAACAACCCCCGTGTCATCGACCAAAGGGGCCACCGGGCACCTGCTGGGGGCCACGGGGGCGGTCGAGATCTCCTTCACCCTGCTGGCTCTGCGGGACGGCGTTCTGCCGCCCACCCTCCATCTGGAGCATCCCGTGGTCCCCGATATGGATTTTGTGCCGAACCGCGCCCGCCCGGCGAACCTCCGACGCGCGGCCTCGGTTTCCTACGGTTTCGGCGGCGCCCTGTCGGCCGTTGTGTTGGGGACAGCGTGACCGCTCCCCTCTCCCGGGACCTGCGGGTCGAGCTCGACGCGCTGACCGCGCTCCATCGGCGGCGCTCGCCCAAAACCCTCGCCGGCGCGCCGGGGGCCCGGGTGCTCATCGACGGCGCCCCCCGGGTGAATTTCGCTTCCAACAATTATTTGGGTTTGGCCGAAGACCCGCGCGTGCGACGCGCCGCCGCCCGGGCCGCGCGCCGGTGGGGCGCCGGCGCGACGGCGTCCCGCTTGATGGGCGGGACGCTCGAATTGCACCGGGAGCTGGAACGCGAAATTGCCGATTTAAAACGCCGTCCGGCGGCCCTGGTGTTCCCCTCGGGTTATCACGCCAACACGGGGATGATCCCCGCCCTGGCGGGCCCCGAGGACACGGTGGTCTTGGACCGCCTGGCGCACGCCTCCCTGGTCGACGGGGCCCGGCTGTCTCGCGCGCGGTTGCGGGTGTTCCAACACAACGATCCCGAGGATTTGGACCGCGTGCTGGCCCGGTTATCGGGTCCAGGGCGGCCCTGGGTGGTGACGGAAAGCGTTTTTTCCATGGACGGCGACCGCGCCCCCCTGGCGGAAATCGTCGCGGTGGCGGAGCGCCGGGGCGCGCGCACCTATGTCGACGAAGCCCACGGCACGGGGGTGTGGGGGCCGTCGGGGGCGGGATGGGTCAACGCCTTGGGTTTGTCGGACCGGGTGGACGTCGCCATGGGAACCCTGTCGAAGGCCTTCGCCTCCCAGGGCGGTTTCGTGTGCGGCGCGTCCGAACTGATCGATTGGGCCGTCAACCGCGCGCGGGCGTTTATTTATTCCACGGCCCTCGCCCCGGCGGCGACCGCGGCCGCCCTTGAGGCCGTCCGGATCGCCCGGGCGGAGCCGGACCGCCGGGAGCGCCTGTTCGCCTTGGCGCGGCGGTTGAGGACGGGTTTGGGTCTTTCGGGGGAAGGCCCGATCGTTCCCTGGGTGCTCGGCACCGACGCGGCCGCCGTGGCCTTGTCCCAGCGGCTCTGGGAGCGCGGCGTGTTCGCCCCGGCGGTTCGCCCCCCGACGGTGCCGAAGGGCACGGCGCGCATCCGCTTTTCCTTGACGGCGGCCCACACCGAGGCCGACATCGACGCCGCGCTGGCGGCCGTTCGGGCGGGCGCGTGATTCCCGCGGTTTTCATCACCGGCACCGACACCGGGGTGGGAAAAACCGTGGTGGCCCGCCTTCTCGCCGCGGCGCTCCGGGAGGGCGGACGGCGCGTCGGCGTTCTCAAGCCCTTCGCCGCGGGCCCGCCGGACGACGCCGTGGCGCTGGCGCGGGCGGCCGGAGGCCGCCAAAGCGTTAAAGACGTCACCGTCCTTCATATCGCGCCGCCCTTGACCCCCGCGGCGGTGCTGGGGGTCGGGCCCCGCGGGGCCGCGCGGGTTCGGCGCGCCTTCGCGTCGATGAAATCGGTTTTGCGGGGACTGCGAAAGGAAAACGACGTCCTGGTCGCGGAAGGCTTGGGGGGGCTTTTGGCTCCCCTGGGCGGACCGTATTTCGTGACCGACGCGATGGACCGTCTCCAATGGCCGGTGTGGGTGGTGGCGCGTCCCGCGCTCGGAACGATCAACCACACGCTGTTGACCCTGGAGGCCCTCCGGCGGCGTCGTTTGGACGTTCGGCGGGTGATCCTCAGCGGTTTTAACGGAAAGACCCGGGTGGAAAAAACCAACCTGGTCCTCTTGCGACGAATTGCGGGGTTGCCCGTCACGACGGTGCCCGTGGCGATCGGTCGCGCGGGGGAACGACGGGCCAAGGCCCTCCTTCAAAGCGCCTTCCGCGAGGACTTCGACGCATGAGCCGCGCCGCCCGGCTGGACAAGCAATATCTTTGGCACCCGTTCACACAACAGGCCGAATGGGAGAAAGGGGACCCGTTGGTGGTGTCCCGTGCACGGGGCGCGCGCTTTTGGGATGAGCGGGGCCGCTCTTTTCTTGACGGTGTTTCCTCCTTGTGGGTCACCGCTCACGGCCACCGCCACCCCGCCTTGGACCGGGCTTTGAAACGGCAGCTGGGCCGGGTGGCCCACACGACTTTCCTCGGGCTGACCCACGCTCCGGCGGCTGAACTGGGCAAAGCGCTCATCGATCTGGCGCCCCCGGGTCTCCACAGGGTGTTTTATTCCGACAACGGGGCCACGGCGGTGGAGGTGGCGCTCAAGATGGCTTTCCAATATTGGATCCATCGGGGCGAACACCGTCGGACGGAATTTTTGGCCCTCGAAGGGTCGTACCACGGCGACACGCTGGGCGCCGTTTCCGTGGGGGGGATCGCGGCTTTTCAAAAAAAGTTCGGGCCCCTCCTGTTTAAATCCCATTTCGTCCCGGCGCCCCATTGTTTCCGCTGTCCGTCGCGCAACGCCCCGCCCGCCCCCGAATTGCGCACGGGGGATGAGCCCGTTCCCGCGCCCGGGCGGCCCGGGGCGCGGCGCGCGGAAACCGGCTGCCGATGGGAGTGCCTCGGCGCCGCCGAAAAAATCGTTCAAAAGAATTCGCGCCGTCTGGCGGCCGCCATCGTCGAACCGCTTGTCCAAGGAGCGGCGGGCATGCGCGTCATGCCCGCGGGGTACCTCGCGGGACTCGCGCGGATACTGAAAAAGAACGGTGTTCCTTTGATCGCCGACGAAGTCGCCACCGGCTTCGGTCGCACCGGGCGGATGTTCGCCGTGGAGCACGAAGGGGTGCGCCCCGATTTCCTCTGCGTGGCCAAGGCGTTGACGGGGGGCTATTTGCCCCTGGCCGCGACGCTCACGGGGGAAAAAGTGTATCGGGCGTTTCTGGGTCGTTACGAAGAGTTTAAGACGTTTTTTCACGGGCACAGCTACACGGCCAACCCCCTGGCCTGCGCGGTCGCCCTGGAAAACCTGCGGGTGTACCGAAGGGAAGACACCTTGGGAAAATTGCGCCCCAAGCGGCGTCGTTTGACGGAATTCCTTCGGGGCCTCGCGGCCGATCCCCGGGTCGGTCACGTGCGGCAAATGGGTTTTATGGCGGGCGTTGAGTTGGTGTCCGACAAAAAGACGAACCGGTCTTTTCCCGTTTCTTTCCGCGCCGGCGCCCGGGTCGGCCGGGCGGCGCTGGCGCGCGGGGTGTGGACGCGCCCCCTGGGCGATGTCTTGGTCGTCCTGCCGCCCCTGGGCGTCTCGATGCGCGATTTGAACCGGGTGTTGGGCGCGTTGGGCGCCGGGATCGCGGGCTTAGGGTTCGTTAAAAAATAACTGGCTCAATTCGGCCGGGGGCTTTTGGCCCAGGACTGCGTTGCTCATCGCTCACTGACCGTCCAGTCGGCTCGCTCTTCGCGCCTTGTCCTGGACCAAAATCCCCTTGGCCAAATCGGCCACTTATTTCTTAACGAACCCTTGAGGAAAAAATGATTTTGATATACTTCGGGAAGGAAAAAATATGAATGAGAAAGAGGACCCCATGAATCTGAGTCAAAAAACCGCCGTGGCATTGACCGCCGCCGCGATCGCGGCCGCCGCCGGCGCCGCCGACGCCTGGAAAAACACCCCCGGGGTCTACGCCGTTTTTGAAACCGATTTGGGACGGATTGTCTGCCGTCTTCATCCCGAAAAATCCCCCAACACCGTGGCCAATTTTGTGGGTTTGGCCGAGGGGACCAAGGAATTCACCGACCCCCAGACCGGCGCCGCCGCGAAACGACGCTACTTCGACGGACTGATTTTTCATCGGGTGATCCCGGATTTCATGATCCAAGGCGGGGACCCCCTGGGCACGGGCTACGGCGGGCCGGGCTACAAATTCGACGACGAACGTCCGACGGGCGTCAATTTTGAGAAACCCGGCGTCCTGGCCATGGCCAACTCCGGACCGAACACGAACGGGTCTCAGTTCTTCATCACCGTCGCCCCCACGCCGGACCTGCCCCGTTACGGCCATTACGTGATTTTCGGCCAAGTGGTTGAAGGCCAGTCCGTGGCGGACGCGATCTCCAAGGTCAAGCGGAACGCCAACGACCGACCTTTGACACCCGTGGTTATGAAAAAAGTTTTGATTGAGCGGGTGGCCGGGAAAAAATAGTTTTTTTGAGGACCGTGCCGAAATAATTTTTCGACCTCGTTTTCCTCTCTGTGGGGCCGGCTTTGTTCCTGGGGCCCTCCCTTGTCGGGTCTCACTGTGGTTTCGCCGACGACTGTGGCTTTTTTTTAATCCCGTTGGCGCGGAGGTCGCGAAGGGCCCTGTGGAACGCTCTGTTTTGCGGTTTTTACGCGACGGTCCCGCGCGTTGGCCCTTTGTTGAGCCGTGATCGCCTTGGGGGCGCGCGGTTACGGAAGGATGAGGGGGGACGAATAGCCCGGGGCGCGGCCATCGGTGCGTTCGCTGGACACCGTTTCCACCCGTTTGATGCCGTCCCGGTTGAGGACGAGCCGGATGCGCTCGTAGCGGGTCTCCTCCGGCGAGGCGAAGCGAAGCACGATGTTGACGTGATACACCCGGGTGCCCCGCACCTGGTCCACCTTTCCCTTGGAAAGCCGTCGGAGGGTCACCTCGGGCTCGTCCATTTTGACCAAAAAATTTCGCAAATTGAACCGCACGATGTCGGTGATGCCGCCTTTCCGGGAGTGCGTTTTTAAAAACCGCTCCGAATAAAGGGCGATGTCCCGGGTGTAGTGGATCACCTTCTCCGCGCGCCACGTGTTTTCGATTTCGGTGATGTGGTCCCGGTCGCGGAGTTTGAGAACGATGGGGTCGACGCTTTTTTCCCTCGCGAAACTCACGGCCTCGCGGCAGGTGCCGATGGTCTTTTGATCGATGGGGTCCCGCAATCGGGTGGTTTGATCGTAAAGTCTTTTCGAAAGCCAGCCGTGCAACCAGGATTGGGTGAGCGCTTTGAGTCGGTCCTTGAACATGTAGCTGACCACCAAGATCCACAAAAAGCCGAGGGAGAGGGTTCCGAACACCCGCTGGTAATAAAAGGCGATGGTGGTGGCGAACAGCATGGCCACCCCGGCCCCGAGGGCCAGGACCATGTGCTCCAAGCCGCCCCGTTCATCGCGGGTTTCGACCGAAAGCCGCAAGGCGCTGGCCATGTACTTTTTGAGGACGCTCAAACGAAAGACGAACGTTTCGTTGTCCCCGCTCGCCTCCACCAGGGAGGGGAGTTGCACGAGTTTGCGGTGGTTGATCTCGGCGCCGATCAAATCGATGAGCGACTGGATGTGCCCCGCGTGGCGGGGATCGCCCCGCTGTTGGAGAAGCGAGAGAAGGTCTTGGGAGCGGTCTTCGATGAGCAGGCTGATGTATTCGTCGGTGTAATGGTAGACCGCCGAGAGACCCGCCGGCAGGCCCGGGTCGGCCACGCGCGCGCGCAACTCCCGGTAGCGTTGGATGAGTCGTTGGGATTCCACCAGGTATTCGTCCAATAGGGCCGACGCCTGCGCCACCATTTGCGGCGCGGCGATCGGCGGAAGCAGTTTGGCGATGGCGCGCGTTTGGGCCCGGAGGGTGTTTTTTACAACGCAGCCCAACAGGCGCATTTCGTAGTCCAACCCCGCGATGATTTTTGGGGTGGGGGCGGCGAGGCCGTTTTCCAGGCCTCGGACCACACGGCTCAGGGGCGACCGCTCCGATCCCGGATCGGTCAGTGTGGTAAGGGTGAACTCCGGGGTGCGAAATCGGATGTAGAGGATGAGGTCCCGGTAGAAGCGGTCTTTGGTGTAGGTGGATTCGTTGACGTCCAAATTCTCCGGGAGGAAGAAATACGTGTCCACCCGGTAATTGTCGCGCCGGTGGTGCGGCCGCAGGTCGTACCCCAGCTTGATCTCGATTTGGTATTTGTCGTGGGCGCGCACCCAGCCTTCGTTTGTCATCGTGTCTCCTCCTTATATCTTAGGGCGCGCGGCGGCCCAGCGCAAGGGTTGAACCGATTCGTGAAATGAGAAAGAATGGGACGGTGAAACCCCGTGTTGACCACCCCTGGAATTTGTCCCAAGACGCGGCCGATCGGTGGCGTTCGGATCTGGCGGGCCAACGCGATCCCCGTCCGGCGCGGCGGGCTTGGAGCGGGACGCGTCGCGTCGCCGTTGTGTCGGTGAAGGACCGGACGGCGGGGGTGGTGGTCTGCGACTGGCCTTCCGGTCGGTGCCGACGCAGGATCCGCGCGAAAGCAACCCGGGCGGCCGTGTATTTGCCCACCGCACCGACGTTCCTGGCCGCTCAAACCGTGGAGCCCGCTTTGAGCGCGCTTTCGGACCCCCCCGACATTCTCCTCGTTGATGAGGACACGATCCGTCCCGGAGGGTTCGGATTGGCCGACCACCTGGGGGTGCGTTGGGGCGTCCCCAGCGTGGGGGTCTCCTCGGCCTGCGCGGGCGAATGGGACGAACCCCCGCCGGGATTGGACGGGGCCCACGTTTTTGTAAAAGACGGGGGAGTTCCCGCGGCGTTGGCGGTCCGGGCGCGGGCCCATCGACCGCCGCTCTTTATCGCGCCGGGACACCGCATGGATCTGTTGGGCGCGCTGGAGGTCGTCTTGTCGCTTCCCTTGGCGCCGCGGGCCCCCTGGCCGCGCGCTCTGGCGTTGGCCCGGTCCGTCGCCGCGAAAAACAAATCGCGCCCAGGGTTCCTCCGGCGGCGCAAAGTTCTATAATAAAACCGCTTCAAAACCGAAAGGCGGCCCCATGAAAAACCTTTTGATCCCCGTTCTTTTGTCCGCGCTGGTGTTGCCCGGCGCCGGCCAAATGTTCAACCGTGAAAAAATTAAAGGCGTCGCGCTGATGGTTCTTTTCCTCGCCCTTTCGGTGGCGCTCTGTGTGTTGGTGGTTTTTGCGGTTCTCCCGCACATTCCGCGGGACGGTTCAACGATGAGTTACCTCGAAGTCCAGGCGTTGGGTACTCGGGTCATGGTCGAAAAAGGCCGATCCATCGAAGCGACGTGGTGGGCGATGATCACCGTCTGGGCGTTCGGCATCCTGGACGCTTTCCTTGGCGCCCGCGCGCGGGCCCGGGCGAACGCGCCGAAAAAATAAATTTTCTTCTTCACATCGGGAGGACGACCATGGTGACGGGTTTGGTTTTGGTGCGGCTCAACGCGGGACGGGAAAAACAAACATTGAAGCAAATCAAAGATACCAAAGGCGTGGCCCACACCTCGGCGGTTTATGGCCGTTGGGATTTGGTGGTCGACATCGAAGCGGAGGACCTGCCTTCCATGACCCACGTCGTGGTCGAAAAAATCCGCGCCATTCCCGGCGTGGCCTCGACCGAGACCCTCGTCACCACCGCCATTTGACGCCGTGCGCCCCCCGCGCTTCCTGAACACGGCCCTGCTCATGTCCCTCCCCCTTGCCGCCGCCGCGGCCAACGTCAACGTGTTGCCCAACGGTCTTCGGTACGTTGTGATTGAAGACCACGCCGCCCCCGTGGTGTCCCTGCAAATTTGGGTCCGTTGCGGCGGTGTGAACGAGGCCGGCCCCACCTCCGGCGTGTCCCATTTCCTGGAGCACATGATCTTCAAGGGCACCGACAAAGTATCCGCCAATGAAATCTCGAAAATCGTGGAATCCAACGGCGGGTCGATCAACGCGGCCACCGGGGGGGAAACCACCCACTATTACATCGACATGCCCTCCGACAAATGGGAAACGGCCTTTGACATTCTATCGGAATCCGTCCTGCGCCCGGCCTTCCCTCCGGAGGAATTCGAAAAAGAGCGGAAGGTCATCCTGGAGGAGATCAAGCGGCGCAACGACGACCCGCAATCCGACCTGTGGGATGGGTTTTTGGAAGCCTTGTATACCCACACTCCCTATCGACAGCGGGTGATCGGGTCGGTCGAAAGCATCACCGCCATGACGCGCGACCGCATGGTCGACCAACACCGACTTTATTACGTGGCGAAAAACATGGTCGTCGTCGTGGCGGGCGATGTCCGCCGCGCCGCCGTGGAAAAGAAAATCCGCGCTCTGTACGGGACGTTGCCGCGCACCGCCCCGCCGCCCCCGCCCCCCTTGATCGAACCCCCGGCCGAAAACACCGAGGTGCGCTTTATCCGTCGGCCCGCCAAGCAAGCGCATGTGGCGGTGGGGTTTGTCGGTCCCACCCTGAACGATTTGGACCAGGTCGCCATGGACCTCTTGGCCACGGTGCTGGGCGGGGGCCAGAGTTCGCGTCTTTACCAGGCCCTGCGGGAGGAAAAGCGGTCGGTGTGGTCGGTGAGCGCCAGTTTCATCACCCACGCGGGGTCCGGGGCCTTCGGGATTTTCGCCGAGTGCCCGCCGGAAAAGGCGCGTTCCCTCGCCAACGACATTTATTTCTTGCTGCACGAAGCCCAATACAACGGGTTCAGCGCCGAGGAAGTGGCGCGCGCCAAAGCCCAATTGCGCAGCGCCTGGCAATTCGGCCAGGAGACCTACCACGGCCAAGCTTCCCAGTGGGGGTTCTTCACGGCCCTGGGCCGCCCGATCATGGTTCGGGAGTACATCAAGCGCCTCGACGCCGCGACCCCCGACGATCTGCGCCGGGTGCTCGGTGCCTACACCCTCGGCCGTCCCCTCGCCGGGGTGGCCGTCCTCCCCGCGGAAGCGGGCCGCTGATGTCATGCGGAACCGGAAGGCGTTAGCTGTGGCTGTCGTTTTCGTCGCCTCCACGGCCGGGGCGGTCATGGTCCGCGATTTCCCCAACGGTCTCAAATGGATCCACCGCCCGGTGAAGCACAATCGCATCGTGGCGGTCCAACTCTTCATCCCGGGGGGCCTGCTGAACGAGCCCGCGGAAAAAGTGGGGGTCACCGCTCTCACCACAGCCGTGATGCTCAAGGGCACGACGGTCCGCAACGCCCTCCAATTGGCCCAGGCGATGGAGGGCCTGGGGGCGTCCTTCGGCGTCGACGCCCAGCCGGATTGCCTTTCCGTGGGCGGGCAGGTGACGCTCGATAATTGGAAAAGCGCTTTCGACCTTTTTGAGGATATACTCCTCAACCCGTCTTTTCCTCCCTCCGAGGTGGAAAAAGAGCGCGAGGCCTTGCTCAACGCCCTTCGCACCCGGCACGAGCAAATTTTCGTGGTCGCGGACGAGCGGTTGCGCCGCGAACTCTACGGCGACCACCCCTACGCCCGGGCCGAGGAGGGGGAGGAAAACACCGTCCGCGCCTTCACACGCGAAGATCTGGTGTCCTGGCATCGCGAACGCTTCCGCCCCGAAGGCGCGGTCTTGGTGACGGCCGGCCCTGTGCCCTCGGCCGTGTTGACGCGACGGGTGTCCCAATTGGTTGAGCGGTGGCCTTCCGGGGGCGGCGGGGCCCGGGCGGGGCGTCCTGTTGCCCCGCTGGCCCAATCCAAAATCGCGGTGGAAACACCGGAATTCGAGCAATCCTATTTGATGATCGGTCACCCCGCCCCCGCGGTGGGCGATCGACGCTACCCGGTGATGAAACTTCTCAACGCCCTGCTCGGCGGCGGCATGAGTTCGCCGCTCTTTCGCGAGGTTCGCGAGGAGGGCACCCTGGCTTACGAGGTCTCGTCGTTTTATCCGTCGCGTCGCTGGGGGGGATCTTTCGTGGTCTACGCGGGGATGGACCCCAAAAATCTTTCGTTGGCGGAGGAAAAGGTTCGCCGCGTTCTTCAATCGTTCGTCGATCAACCGCCCTCCGCCCAGGATTTGGCGGACGCCCAAAGCTACATCCGCGGCCATTATTTGATGGACCACCAAACCAACGCCCGTTTGGCCTGGTACCTGGGCTGGTGGGAATTGCTGGGCCTTGGCCACGAATACGATTTGGTGTATCCCCGGGATGTGGCCGGCGTGAGCGCCGAGGAAATCCACGCGCTGGCCCGGGAAATCCTTTCGGGTCCGTCCATCACCGTGCGGGTGGAGTCCCGGCCCCCCGCTCGTTGATGCCCCCTCGGCTTCTCTTCCTCCTTTTCTCGTTCGCGCTGTTGTCGTCCTGTTCGCGCGACCCCCTCCCCGAACCGGCCCTGACGGGCGATGGCCCGCCCGTGAACGGCGACACCTTCGTCGAGGCCTCGCTCGGCGATCCGACCCGCCTGAACCCCCTTTTGGCGACCGATTCGGCCTCCAACACCGTCAACGGCCACGTTTTCAACGGCTTGGTGAAGTACGACCGTGATTTGAAATTGGTGGGCGATTTGGCGGCTTCCTGGACCGTCCGTCGCGGCGGTTTGGAAATCGTTTTCAAGCTTCGTCCGAACGTGCGCTGGCACGACGGCGCGCCCTTCACCGCCGCCGACGTGGTGTTCACCCACGAGCGGTTGGCGGACCCCAAGGTGCTCACCCCCTTCGGTGCGGATTTCGCCCTGGTCCGGTCTGTGGAGGCCGTGGACCCGTTGACCGTCCGGGTCACCTACAAAGAACCCTTCGCCCCCGCCCTGGAATCCTGGGGCATCGGGATTGTTCCCCGGCACGTGTTCGCGGGGAGGGATTTCAACGCGCACCCCGCCAACCGGAAACCCATCGGCACCGGGCCTTTCCGATTCGTCGAATTGAAAACGGATGAAAAAGCCGTTCTCCGGGCCAATCCGGATTACTTCGAGGGCCGTCCCCATCTGGACCGGGTGATCGTCCGAGTGATTCCGGACAGCTCGGTCCAGTTCCTTGAATTGCGGAACCAATCCATCGACACCATGGGCCTTCGGCCCGACCAATACAACGCCTACGACGCTTACTTCCAAAACCACCAAAAGTTTCGTTACCCCTCCTTCAGTTACACCTTCCTGGGCTTTAACCTCAAGGGGCTTTTGTTCCGGGACAAGCGGGTCCGCCGCGCCTTGGCCATGGCCCTGGACAAACGCGAGATCATCGACGGTGTCCTCTTGGGTTACGGGCGGTCCGCGACGGGGCCCTTCCCTCCTTCCTCCTGGGCCTTCGATCCAACAGTGCCGGAGATTCCCCACGATCCCGCGGCGGCCCGGACGCTTTTGGCCGAGGCGGGTTGGACCGACACGGACGGGGACGGTGTTTTGGACAAGGACGGCCGCCCTTTCTCATTCACCGTGATCACCAACCAAGGCAACAAATTGCGCGAGCAGACGGCGGTCATTCTCCAGTCCCATCTGGCGCGCCTGGGCGTCAAGGTGGAGGTTCGCGTGTTGGAGTGGTCGTCCTTTATTCACGATTTCGTCGATAAAGGAAATTTTGACGCGATCATTCTGGGTTGGAATCTCGGACGGGACCCCGATCAATACCTGATTTGGCATTCCAGCCAACAGGGGGAGGGACGTTACAACTTTGTCGGTTACGAAAATCCCATCGTCGATCGACTCTGGGAGGAAGGCCGCCGCACCTTCGACCGCGCCGCCCGGGAACGCGTCTATCGTAAAATACATCGCTTGCTGGCCGAGGACCTGCCCTACGTTTTTCTTTACTACCCCGACAGCCTGCCCACCGTCCACAAACGGTTTCGGAACGTCGAAGTGGCTCCGGCGGGGTTGGGTTGGAATTTTCGGGAATGGTACGTCCCCAAGATCCTCCAGCGTTATCGGTTGGCGGAGCAATGACCGCTTTTCTCCTTCGCCGTTTGGCGTTGACCTCGGTGGTCCTGGTGGGCATCACCCTCATGACTTTCCTGGTTATGCGCCTCGCCCCCGGCGGTCTCACGGCCGGCGCGGGGGACCTGAGCGCCCGGGTGTCGGCGGTGGAGCAGCGGAAAAAATTCGCGGCGGCCTACGACCTGGACAAGCCCTGGCACTTGCAATACGGCCGGTGGCTCGGGCGCCTCGCCCGGCTCGATTTCGGCCGGTCTTTTAAAGACGATCGGCCTGTCCTTGAAAAAATCGGCGAGCGGTTGCCCAACACCCTGTTGTTGAACGTCCTGTCCCTGGGGTTGGTTTTCTTGATCGCCGTGCCTCTGGGCGTTCTGGCGGCGGTCAAACAAAACAGTTTGTGGGACCGGGCCGTCTCCGTCCTGGTGTTCGTCGGATTTTCCACGCCCGCCTTTTGGCTGGCCTTGATGCTGATGCTCTTGTTCGGGGTCCGGCTCGGTTGGTTGCCCGTGTCGGGCCTGCACGCTTTAAACGCCGACGAGATGTCCGGGGTCGCGCGTCTCATCGACACGGCGCGGCATTTGATCCTCCCCGTCTTTATCTCCGCTTTCTCGGGCTTGGCCGGCCTCTCCCGGTTCGTGCGCAACGGACTTTTGGACGTGGTGCGCCAAGACTACATCCGCGCCGCCCGGGCCAAGGGTTTGCCGGAATCCCGGGTCATCGGTCGCCACGCCTTGCGCAACGCGCTCCTCCCGGTGGTGACGATCCTGGGTTTGTCCCTTCCCGACTTAATCGGGGGTGGTTTCATTTTTGAAACTCTGTTCGCCTTCCCCGGCATGGGGCGGTTGGGGTTCGACGCCATCATGGCGCGGGATTTCCCCGTGGTGATGGGGGTCGGCACCATCGCCGCGTTTTTGACCTTGGCGGGCAATTTTTTGGCCGATGTGGCCTACGCGATCGTGGACCCCCGCGTGCGGTTGGCCGGAAAGCGCCCGTGACCGGCCGACGGTTTTTCAAAAACCGCCTGGCCTGGGCGGGGGGAACGCTCTTGACCTTGATCGCCCTGGCGTCGGTGGCGGCCCCGGCGCTCACGTCCTTAAAGCCCGACGGGCAGCGCCTCACGGAGCGTTTGCGGCCGCCTTCCCGGTCCCATTGGCTGGGAACCGACGACCTGGGCCGCGACGTCGGGTCGCGCCTGCTGCACGGCGGGCGGGTTTCCCTGCGGGTGGGCCTGGTGGCCGTTTTGATTTCGGTGGTGTTGGGCACCTTGGTGGGCCTTGCCGCGGGGTATTTCGGCGGTTGGGTCGACGGGGTGTTGATGCGCGCGGTGGACATCGTCCTTTGTTTTCCGACGATATTTCTGATCCTCATGGTCATCGCCTTTTTGGAGCCGAGCCTCACCAACGTCATGGCCGTCATTGGTTTCACCTCCTGGCCGGGCCTGGCCCGTTTGGTGCGCGGCGAGACCTTAGGCCTTCGTGAGAGGGATTTCATCTGGGCCGCGCGGGGGCTGGGCCTGTCCGCGCCCCGGATCCTGTTTGTCCACCTTTTGCCCCACTTGGTCGCGCCCGTCCTGGTGTCGGCCACGCTCGGCGTCGGCGGGGCGATCTTGACCGAGTCGGCGCTTTCCTTCCTGGGGCTCGGCGTTCAGCCGCCCACGGCCTCCTGGGGCAACGTGTTGGCGAACGGCAAAGACTACCTTCATGTGGCCTGGTGGCTGTCCCTGTTCCCCGGCGCGGCGATCCTCGTCACGGTGCTGTCTTTAAACATGCTGGGCGAAGGCCTGCGCGACACTTTGGACCCCCGGGAACGCTCGTGAGCCTCCTTGTCGTCGAGAACCTGCGCGTCACCTATTTCCGGGACGGCGTTCCCCTGCCCGCGCTGCGCGGGGTCACATTTTCATTGTCGGCGGGGGAGTCCCTCGGCTTGGCGGGGGAATCGGGCTCGGGGAAATCCACCCTGGCGGTGGCTCCGCTCCGTTTGTTGCCCGACAACGCCCGCCTGTCCGCCGATCGACTGGTCTTTGACGGCCGGGATTTGATGGCCGCCTCACCCCGCGACCTGCGCGCCCTGCGGGGTGGCGCCGTGGGCACGGTTTTTCAAGACCCCTTTTCCTCCCTCAATCCGGTGCTGACCGTCGGGGACCAAATCGAGGAGGTTTTGGAGTTCCACGCGGGGGGGCGCGACCGCGGCCGTGTGCTGGCCCTGTTGGAACGCGTTCGCCTGTCGGAACCCGCCGCTCTTTATGGGGCCTACCCCCACCAATTGTCAGGCGGCCAGAGGCAACGCGTCTGCCTCGCCATGGCCATCGCCGCCCGCCCGAAACTGTTGATCGCCGACGAGCCCACCACGGCCCTCGACGTGACGGCCCAACGGGGGATTCTTGATCTGTTGGACGAACTGCGCCGGGATTTAAAAATGGCCCTTCTATTGGTGACGCACAACGTGGGTCTCTTGGTGGAGCGCACCGACCGGTTGGCTGTCCTGTACGCGGGGGAAATCGTGGAGCTCGGACCCACGCGGGAGGTTTTAACAAACCCCGCCCATCCCTACACCCAAGGTCTACTGCGTTCGTTGCCTCGCTTGTCCCGCGTGGAGCCTCGGTTGCCGGCGTTGCCCGGGCAACCGCCGGACCCCCGCCGATTGCCGTCGGGATGCGCTTTTCGCGAACGCTGTGCGCAGGCTTTCGCGCGGTGCGCCGTCGACCCTGTATTGCGGCCCGTGACCGGCCGTCCGGTGGCCGTGGCCTGCCATTTGCACGGGGGGGCGGCGTGACGCCTTTGCTTGAGTGCCAAACCCTTTCCAAGGTGTTTCCCGTCCGGGGCGGCCTTCTGCAAGCCCGGCGGGGCGTCGTTTCGGCGCTCACGGACGTTTCGTTCGACCTGCCCGTCGGCGGGGCTCTGGGCGTCGTCGGCGAATCGGGTTCGGGCAAAAGCACCCTGGCGCGGATTCTTGCGCGGTTTTTGGCGCCGACCGGCGGCCGCGTCCTGTGGGAGGGGAGTCCGGCGGAGGGTTTTTCTCGACGGGAGTGGGCCGGGCGTGTGCAAATGGTGTTCCAAGACCCGGCCGCCTCCTTAAACCCCCGATTGACCGTCGGGACCCAGCTGGCGGAAGCCTTGGCGGTGTCCGGCGGCGGTCGGACCGTGGCCGAGGCCCTGGCCGAGGTGGGCCTGCCCGCCGACGCCCGGGTCCATTACCCCCACGCGTTTTCGGGGGGACAAAAACAGCGCATCGCCATCGCCCGGGCCCTGGCGCCCCGGCCCCGTCTCCTGGTGGCCGACGAGCCCGTGTCCGCCCTTGATCTTTCCGTCCAGGCGCAAATATTGAACCTCCTGGCCGATTTGAGGGACAAACACAAGTTGGCCTTGATCCTGATCAGCCACGACTGGACCGTGGTTCGGCACATGACCGATCGCGTGCTGGTCCTTGAGCGGGGCCGCGCGGTCGAGTCCGGAACGACGGAAGAAGTGCTGGCCCGACCCCAAAGCGAAACGACCCGCGCCCTCCTGGCCGGCGTCCCGGAGGCTCTGCGATGACCGAAAAAACCATGGGCGGTTTGTTGCGCCGATTGGCCGACCTTCCCGGGCCCGATCGATGGATAGTGGGCGGACTGTTGCGGGACGCTTTGCTGGGGCGCCCCCTGGCGGACGCCGACTTCGCGGTGAACGGCGACGCCCGGTCTCTGGCGGAAACTTTTGCGCGTCAAAACGGCGGCTCGTTTTTTCCGCTCGACGAGGAGCGGGGCACCCACCGGGCGGTGGTGGGTCCGTTGGTTTTCGATTTTTCCCGCCTTCAAGGACGGGACCTGGCCGCCGATTTGGGCCAGCGGGATCTGACCATCAACGCCCTGGCCCTGCCCGCGGCGGCCTGGGGGACGCCGGGGTGGGAAAAGCACATCGTGGATTTGCACGAGGGTCGCCGGGACTTGAAAGCCGGTCGGTTGCGGTTCGTGGGCCCCCGGGTGGTGGCGGCCGACCCCTTACGGCTTTTGCGACTCTTCCGGTTCGCCGCGGAGTTGGACTTTAAAGCCACGCCCGCCGCGTTGGCCCTGGTGCGTCGCCACCGGAAGCTTTTAATTCGCTCGGCCCCGGAGCGGGTTCGCGAGGAGCTTTTAAAGACCCTTTCGACCCCGCGCGCCGCCCCCGCGTTGTCCGCCATGGACAAGGCGGGGTTGCTCGACGTGCTCTTCCCCGAAGTCGTTCCCATGCGGCGCACCGGACGGGATTACTACGGGGCGGGAGGGGTGCTCGCGCACTCCATCGCGGCGGTGGCCTCGCTAGAAAAATTGTGGGAGGAGTTGCCGCGGCAGTTTCCGGCTTTTCACAAACCCTTGCGCGCCCACCTGGGCGAGCCTTTTGCCGGGCACCCGCGGTTCGCCCATCTCAAGTTGGTGGAACTTTTCCACGATGTGGGGAAACCCGCGACGGCGAAAAAGGAGGGGGGCGAATGGCATTTTTACGGGCACGACGCCGTCGGCGCCCGCATCGTGGCGGCGTTGTCCAAACGGCTTCGGCTCTCCTCCGAAGAGGGGCGTTCGCTGTCGCGCCAGGTGGGGGCGCACATGCGCCCCGGCAACCTGGGCCATCAGCCGGTGTTGACCGACCGGGCGGTTTACCGTTTTTATCGGGATCTGGAAGAATCCGCCGTCGGCCTTCTCATCGTTTCCCTGGCCGACCATTTCACCTACCTGTCGCCGCGGGCGCGGTTGTCCCGAAAAGACCCGGTCTTTAGAACCATCCACAAAATGCTGGGCGGGTATTTCCGGCGCCGCGACAAGGTGGAGCCGCCCCGCCTGTTGGACGGGCACACATTAATGCGCGCCTTGCGGCTGCGCCCCGGCCCCGAGGTGGGGCGGTTGCTCTCCCTGATTCGGGAAGCCCAGGCCGCCGGGGAAGTGAAGACCCTTCAAGACGCCCTGCGTCTCGCCAAATCGGAGGTTCAAGCCAAATGAATAAAACTTTAAAAATGATGGGAAGGGTCGGCGTGCTGGTTTTTTCAGCGATGTCTCTTCAAGCGGGCTATGAGGACGATTTGGGGGCGGCTTTCGGGGTGAACGCCAACGCTGGGCGGCGGGCTGGCCCCGCGGCGGCGTTGGCCCTGGCCGATGAGGCGGGTTCTTTTGACATCGTGCTTTGGCAGTGGCCCGAAACGCAAACCCTTCGCCCCGTGATTATCGAACGCGCCCGGGCCGCCCGAGAACGGGGCATGGGCATCATGCTCGGCCTCAGCCCCACCTCGCTGGCCGGTTTGCGAACGGATTTGGAACTCCCCGCCTGGGTCGCCTCCGACTGCGGCTTGACCACCGCCACCGTCTCCTTTTCCAATCCGTGCGTTCGTCTGCATTTCATTAACGACGTCGTGGACATCGCCAACGCCGTGAAACCGGATTCTTTTCATTTGGCCACTGAAATCAACACGCTGTTGTTGCGGAAGTTGGTCAATCCGTTGGATTTGGAGTACGTTCATTTCGGCGCTCTGTACCAAACGGCCCACAACGCGATCAAAGCGGTGTCCCCGGAAACCCGCGTGTTCGTGTCTTTCCAGTACGAACTTCAAAAGGTCATCCAGAACGCCCCGCCGGGCACGCCGGCCCAGAACTGGGAAAATATATTGGGGGTCTTTCGCGGAACGGCGCCCGTCAGTAAATTGGATTACGTGGGATTCACCACCTACCCCTCGGCCAGCGGGTTCCTGTCGGGGAAATACAAATTGCCGGCGGCCATTCCGAGCGATTATTACAAGGAAGCGGGCCAATATCTAAACCCCGGGGAGCGGGCGGTTTTTTCGGAAATCGGTTGGCCCACCCAAGGCTCGGGCACTCGCCCGGAGCAGCGTCAATTCATTCATCGGTTGCCCGCGCTAATGGCCCCCGCCCGTCCGGCCTGGGTGGCCTGGGTCCTCCTCCAGGACATTCCGCCCGGGGCGATGGGATTCTCCTTGGACCTGACCACCACCGGTTTGCTTGATGCGTTGGGACGGCCCAAATCCGCCTGGGACCGAGTTTCGGAACCCGTCCGGCCCTTGATTCGCAAACGTCCCCGCCCCACGGCGGGGGGGCGGGGGGTGTGGCAATCGCTATAGACTTGCGCGGGGAAATCAGCCAATGAATAAATCGGTCGGTCTAACTCATTGACGGGGATTCCCGGACCAACGACCGATCCTCAGCCGTGAAAGAATTTGGCGAGGGCGTGATAGATGGGAATTCCCACAGTCAGATTGAAGGGGAAAGTGACCCCCAGGGCCGCCGTGAGGTAGACGGTGGGGTTCGCTTTGGGTATGGCGATGTGGCAGGCCGCGGGGGCGGCAATGTAGCTGGCGCTGGCGGCCAAAATGGCCAAGAGCGTGCTACCTCCCAGGGAAAGTCCCGCGAGGGAACCGGCCGCCGCGCCGAGCGTCCCCGCGAAAAGCGGCATCAGGACGCCGAACCCGACCAGAAAACCGCCGACTTTCCTTAAATCGCCCAACCTTTGGCTGGCCAACACCCCCATTTCCAATAGGAACAAGGCCAGGGCGCCTTTGAACCCGCCAAAGAAAAACCCTTCCACAGGTTTAAGTCGTTCGTGGCCGGCCAGCGCTCCGATCGCCACGCCTCCGATAAGAAGGAAAATGCTTCGGTTCAAGAGCACCTCCGCCACAAGGGGGCCCCATTGGGTTTTCCCCTCGCCCCGGCGCGCCAGGGCCACCGCCAGCCCGATGGCGGGCACTTCCATCACGGCCACCAAAAGGGTGAGATAGGCCTCGTAGGACAGGCCCAACCGGTCCAAAAAGGTTTGTCCCACGGCGAAGGTCACCGCGGAGACGCTTCCGTAGTGGGCGGCGAGGGCGGCGGCGTCGTCCCTCGAAAAGCCGCCCCACCGTTTCACCACAACATAAGTGAAGGTCGGGATCAGCAGAGCCAACAGAACCGCGGCGATCACGGGCCCCGCCAGTTTCCACCCGGCGTGTTCGGCCAAATGCACGCCCCCCTTCAACCCAATCGTCACAAGCAGATAGATGCTCAGCATTTTGTAGATGGGTTCGGGCAGCCGCAGATCGCTTTTGGCGCCGCCGGCCAACAGGCCCAGGACAAAGAACAAGATCACGGGATCAGGATTGTTCCGACCCCCGCAAATTTTAAATCCTCTTCTGGGTGGTGATAGGGTCCCACAGGCGGTTCGAGGGCAAACCACCCGGCCGTAAAGAGGTTGTTCCAACCCCCGCCACCCCCCCAAAACTTTTTCATGGACGCCTTTCCATCCGCGTGGTTCTTCGATGTCGGACGATTCCGACCAGGAGCGTCATGGCGGTCAACGGAAGAGCGCCCCACAGCATGGTCGCGCTGAAAGCGGGGAGCGCGTCATGGCCCGCGGCATTAAGGATTAAAAAGAGCGTGTAGGCGCCGTAGTAAAAGAGGAAGAGGACCCCCTCCCAGCGGGCGATCAAATGCCCGGTCAGGAAAATCGGCAGGCAGGCCACCGACACGGCCACCATGACGGGAATATCAAAGTTCAAAGCGGGGGAGGATACCGCGACCCCCTCGGGGCCGATGACGGCCGCCAACCCCAGCACACCCAGGACGTTGTAGATGTTGGACCCCACGACGTTGCCGATGGCGATTTCGCGCTCGCCGCGCCATGTCGCCAAAAGGGAGGTGGCGACCTCGGGCAGGCTGGTCCCCGCGGCCACGATGGTTAACCCGATGATGAGTTCGCTCACCCCGAGGCCCCGCGCGAGGCTCACCGAGCCCTCCAGAAGCCACCGCGCGCCCCAAACCAGCACCGCCAAACCCACCGCGATGGAAACCAGGCTGCCGAGAATGGACACTTTGGTCCGTTCTTCGGCGGGTTTTTTTCCGCCTTCCTTTAATCCGGCTTGGATTTGGTAAATGGTGTAAGCGATCAAAAGGGCGACCAGGAGCGTCCCGTCGCCGCGGGAGATTCGACCGTCCAGGGCCAAACCCCAGGCCAGGAGGCTTGTGCCGATCATGACCGGGACCTCCCGCCAAATAATGGGACGGGTGACCCGCAGGGGAGCCAGCAGGGCGGAGGCTCCCAAAATTAAAAGCACATTAAAAATGTTCGATCCCACCACGTTGCCCAGGGCGAGGTCGGCTTGACCCGACAGCGCGGCTTTGGCGCTCACGACCAATTCGGGCGTGCTGGTGCCGTAGGCGACCACCGTGAGGCCCACCACCAAAGAGGGCACGCCAAGCCGGAGAGCCAATCGGCTTGACCCGCGGACCAACAATTCCGCCCCGCCGACGAGGAGGACCAAACCGCCGAGAATCAACAATACGGGAAGAGGCATGGATGTATTTTATCCTTTCTTGGGAACTCGCCGCCGACTTCGCGGGGTCGGATTGGGACGCACCGGCCGTCCCTCCAGAAGAATTTCGACTTTTTCGGACATCTCGGCGTGAAATGCTCGCGTCGTTTCCACCCACCCCGGAACGGCCGAGGCGAGGGCCACGTTGTCCGTCAGGGGGCGCAGGCCCGCCGGTCCCACTTCTTCCAGGGTTCGATTGAAAACGGAGGCCACCAGGAAGGCGTCGTCAAGGTAACCAAACAACCCGTGGGCCTTTTCGGGAAGAAAATCCTCCGGGTTCATAAGGTAAGCCAAGGCCAACGTGTGGACCCGCCGCAGGGCGGGGGGAACGGGCAACTCGCGCGACCATTGGCCGATTTGAGCCAGCATGTCCGGAAGGGCCAGGATCATTTTTCGCAGAGGCGCCTCCACGCGGACGGCTTCCCGGGGACCGACCCGGGCGATCACGGCGGATCGAAAGGGGTCGTTGGGGTCGTCGGCCAAGCGGGCGAGCTTTTCTTTGAACGCGTTCAGCACGGGAGCCTCCTGGGTGGTTGAATGGCTTAATTTTAAGGCAATGGAACAAATTTGTAAAATAGATATATAAACATCTATAATTAGATTTAATAAATGATTCCATTCAACTTCCACCATCTCTATTATTTTTTCGTGGTTGCCAAATCGGGCTCCATCGCCAAAGCCACGGACACGTTGTTGTTGGCCCAGCCGACGGTCAGCGCGCAGATCAAGGCCTTCGAGAAATTCCTCAAGCGCCCGTTGTTCGACCGGCGGAACCGCAAATTAATCCTGACCGAAGAGGGGCGGCTGGTGCTCGATTACGCCGAAAGCATCTTCGCTCTCGGGCGGGAGATGGAGGACGCCGTTCGGGACCGCCTCTCGGGGGGGGCCGTCGCGGTTCAAATCGGGGTGGCCACGGGCACGCCCCGGGCCTTTGCGCAAAACCTTTTGGAAACCACCCTCGCCCTCGCCCCCCGCTCGACCCTTACGTTAAAGGAGGGACCCTTGGAGGCTTTGCGCGGCGACTTGCGGGATCAACGGCTGGACGTGGTTTTGTCTTGCGCCGGGGTGGGTGGCGCCGACCGGGAGGGTTTTGAGAACCATTGGGCCGGCCGGGTGCCGGTCCATTTTGTCGCCGCGCCCGCCGTGGCCCGCACGGTTCGGCGTTGGCCGCGGGATTTGGAGGGCGCCCCGTTCATCGTTCCGGGCGGCTCCAGCCCCGCCTATCGGGAGGTGCTGGAACTTTTGGACGTCTGGAAAGTCCGGCCGCGGGTGGTGGCCGAAGTGGACGATGTGGAGATCGCCCGCCGCCTGGCCGTCGCCGGGCACGGGATCGCCCCCTTGAACGAAGCCACCATCAACGTGGGGCCGAAAGGGGCATTGAAAATTCTCGATACCCGGGGGATTGCCCTCTACGAGTCGGCCTACCTCATCACCGCCCGGCGCAAACACCCCCATCCCACCGTCCAACGTCTTGCGCGGGTTTTTTCGGTGATGCCCGGGGGCGGAGGCCCTCCACCCTCTTTGAATCGGGGCGAAAAGGCAAAATAAAAAAGGCCGACATAGTCGGCCTTGGGGAAAGTGGAGCGGGTGATGGGAATCGAACCCACGTCTGAAGCTTGGGAAGCTTCCATTCTACCATTGAACTACACCCGCGTTCTGGGGGGATTTTAGCAAGCGAAGCGCCTTTCCGCCAGGGCTTGACGCCATCGGGTTTCGGGGCTAAGGTTGATCTGTATGGACGAAACCCCACCGCGTAACGACGAGGGCCGCCGTTTGGAGGCGGTCCGACGGCTCCGGTTGCTCGACACACCGGCCGAGGAGCGCTTCGACCGCATCACCCGGTTGGCGCGCCGCGCCTTTGACGTGCCCATCGCCCACGTTTCCCTCATCGACGACAAGCGCCAATGGTTCAAATCCATTCAAGGGTTGGCCCTCTCCGAATCCCCGCGGGACACCTCCCTGTGCGCCCACACTATTTTGCAAGACGCCCCGCTGATTGTCGATGACCTCACCGCCGATTCCCGCTTTCGGGACAACCCGTGGATCTTGGAAACGCCGCGCATCCGGTTTTACGCGGGGTATCCGGTGAAGGCGCCGGACGGCAGCAACGTCGGCACCCTCTGCGTGATGGACGACCGCCCCCGGGCCATGACCGAGGAAGATCGGCAAGCCTTCCGCGACCTCGCGGCCTTCGTGGAAAAAGAATTGCAAGTTGTTCATTTGAGCGAAACCCAGGGGCAATTGATTCAACAGGTGGCGGAAAGCGAACGCGCCCGCTACCTCGATGATTTGACCCGCCTGTGGAACCGCCAGGGCGTCACGGATATCCTTCAACGGGAAATCGCCCGGGCCGTCCGACGCAACGACACCGTCGGCATCGTGCGCGCGGACATCGACAGCTTTAGGGAAATCAACGTTCGTTTCGGTCACATCGCCGGCGACGAGGCTTTGCGCCAGGTGGCTCAAGCCCTGCGGGGGGGAGTGCGGCCCTATGACGCGGTCGGGCGGTACGGCGGGGAAGAATTTCTGTTGGTTTTGCCCGGTTGCGACCGGGAGGCGGCCCGATCCGTCGCGGAGCGCGTTCGAAGCGCCGTGGGTCGCTTGGTGCTCCGTTTGGGGGAGGACACCCACAGCGTGACGATGAGTTTCGGCGTCACGGACATTACCCCTACGGGGGAGACAGATCAAGAGGCTTTGATGCAAGAGGCCGACGTCGCCCTTTTCCGGGCAAAACGGGACGGCCGCGATCGGGTGGTGATTTTTAAAAACGAAACTGCCGGGAAACCGGCGACCAAGTCGAAGGGGAGGGACAATGCGTCTAAAGACTAATAAGTGGCTGGGCGTGGCGTTGGTATTGGTGGGCGTGACCGCCCGGGCGGGCCTTCTGGAGATTCGCGCCGGGGTTGGCATGAACGCCGCCGACCCGAAAGACTTGAACACCGCCATCAACAGCGGCCTCGACAGCGACTCCATCGACAATTACAACTTGGATGTCTATTTCAACATTCCCGCTTTCCCGTTGGGTGTCGGGGTGCGCAACGAGTGGTTGAAGGGCAAAGCCTCCCTGGGAGCCGATTCCTGGGACATCGACGCCAACAACTTGACGGTGCTCGTGGACTGGCGCATCATCGACAGCGTGATTTATGTCGGACCGTTGGTCACGGTGGGCGCGCCTTTCGGGGATATTTTGGCGAACTCCGGCGGGAACGGCGACAAGGCCACGCTCAAAATGGACCAATTCAGCTACGGCGTGGCGGCGGAGGCCGGGATTAAAATCGGGTCTTTGATCCTGGGCGCCGAAGCGGGCTACCAATCGGTGAAATTAAAAGCCGGCTCGGGGAGCGCCCAAGTCGACGTTGATTTGTCCGGGGTTTACGGCAAGGCGATGGTGGGCATCAGCTTCTTTTAAGTTTGAATGGAGTTTTGGAGCGCGGCCCCCGGATAGGGGGCCGCGCTTTTTTTAAATACTTTTGAAGGCATTATTGCCTCGAAATAGCGAATAAATGATTAATTTCAAATAACCACTATTAAAAAACCGATTATAACGGTTTAAAATAAACCGTTTAAAACGCTTGATTTTTTAAGATAAATGCCTTATAAGATAGCAATGAGTTAAGAACATAGACCGATCATCGTCGAAAAGGAGCCGGTTCGCTGGCTATTTAATCGAAACGTTTTGTCGTCATAAGGGGAGGCTTGTGCACACAAAACCGTTGATCATGGTCGTTGAAGACAACAAACAGACCCAGGAAACACTGAAACGCGATTTGGAGTACCTGGGGATGGATGTTTGGCAGGCATTTTCGGCCGAGGACGCCTGGAGCGCCCTCGAAGCCGCCGATAAAATCCCCCACGTTTTGATTTTGGATTTCCATCTTCCCGGCGAAGACGGCCCCGGGTTTTACCGTCGTCTCGCCGTCAGCCCCCGATTCCGCGAAATCCCCGTCATTCCCTTCACGGCCCTCATCGGCCAACAAGACGCGACCAGTTCTCTCACGTTGGCAAGTTACATCTCCTCCCGGGACGCCTCTGCCCCGCACACCCAACCGATCGTTTCCAAAAAGGGCCGCGAAGACATCTACAAAACCCCGTCCGAGTTGGTCCTGGCCATCGGTCACGCCCTGCGGCAGCAATCCTTCGCCCTCTCCGATGAAATGCGTAAAACCATGAAGGACATCGTCAGTTCGTTGGTTGATGAATTGGATGTGCCGGATGAAGTTGAATAGGAAAAAATCAAAAGGGCCTTGTTTCCTCGGGGCTTTTCGAGAAGTTCATTTCAATAACAATTACTTTCCGAAGGGGTTAAAATGAATCCGAGCAACAGTACTGGCGGACGTCGTCTTTTTCCTCGCTATCTAATTCAACCCCATAAAACTTTTTTTTTAATTCCTAACAAAACCGACAAGGTCGAAGGAACTGCATTTGAAATTGCCGAGGATAGTTTAACTTGTCGTTTTGATGAAACCATTGGTTTGGAAGTCGGTGAAAAAATTGAATTGTTTCAGAAGGATACGAGTAATCCTTTAATTTCCGGAAAGATTGTATCGGTAAGAAAAAATGGGGATAAAATACGTGCGGGGATATTTTTCCCAGCAGGGGGGCTCTTTTCGTATTTTCCTTCTTTTCCGTTGGAAAATCTTTGTGATTCCAGAAATTTAGTTCGGGGTGAAAGAAAAGCCAAAGAGGAGGGGTTGCGGGAATATGAACGCCGTGGCTTTTGGCCTGGATTATCTGAAAAACGATTTTTTTCAAGATATATTTGGGAGTTAAAGAAAACAGATTCATATTTTTTTATGACCCCTCTCCAATCTGGGACTGGCGCTCATGTTCAAGTGAACGGGCGAGATATGATTATGATGTCATCCAATAACTATCTAGGGCTTTCAGTTCATCCCCGAGTAAAGGAGGCGGCCAAGAAGGCAATTGATAAATATGGATCTTCTCCGTCCGCTTCAAGTTTACTTGGGGGAACACTTGATATACATCTGGAATTAGAGGATTCTTTGGCGAGATTTAAAGGTACAGAGGCTGCATGTGTCTTTAGTGCGGGCTACACAACAAATTTAACAACTTTGTTAACTATATTGGCCAAAGGAGATGCGGTATTCTTTGATGATAAAAACCACGCAAGTTTGATGGATGGAGTGCGCCTGAGTGGTGCAGATGCTAGAGCTTATTCGCATAAAAACACTTCTGATTTGGATTCAAAACTGTCAAGAACTAAAAATAAAAATAAGTTGGTTGTCACAGATACAGTATTTAGTATGGATGGTGATTTTGCCCCCTTGCCGGAGATATATCGCACTGCCAAACGCCATGGTGCTGCGTTGATGGTCGATGAAGCCCATGCAACAGGAGTTTTTGGGCCTAATGGGAAGGGCCTCCTGGAACATTTTCATATGGAAGGAAAGCCGGAGCTCGTAATGGGAACACTTAGCAAAGCTTTGTCGGGGGTTGGAGGGTTCATTGCAGGTAGTAAGGAATTAATTCGGATTCTTAAGCACACTGCACGAGCTTTCGTTTTTAGCGCAGCAATTCCGCCGAGTGTTTGTGCTGCAATTCTAGAATGTTTGAAATTAATAGAAGAAGAGCCTGAGCGTCGGAAAAAGTTATGGGCAAATACAAAAAAAATGAGGGAAGGTCTTAGGTCTTTGGGTTTTAATACTGGGGAAAGTCAATCTCCCATTATCCCGGTGATATTTCCAAAAGAAGAACATACCATATGGATGACAAGGGGATTAAGAGAGGCGGGGATTTATGTAACTCCCGCAGTTTATCCCGCTGTTAAAAAGAATGCAACACGAGTTCGCACAACAATCATGGCTACGCATTCCGATTCTGATATTGATAAGGCTCTCGAAACCTTTAAGAATGTTCGAAGTATGATGCCTTAGTTTTACACATGGATATTAGGGTAATCAATTCCATAGTGGCTGCGGTATTGACTGCGGTCATTGGTGCACTCCCTTTAACCCTTCGAAGAGACCGTTTGGCGTACCTCTTTGCGATTTCAAACGCAACTCTAGCCTTATGGAACCTTGGAGATGTTGTGGTTCTCCTGCCAGAGTCCCACAATGTAAAACTATTTATTTTTCGAGCCAATTATCTGGCAGGAATATTCTCTGTTTGGTTTTTTTATTTGTTCATGTTTGCCTACATTAGGCGTCCGGTCGATCATTTTAAATGGATATGGAAATCATTAAAAATCATCGGGATTGTTTTAACTCCGCTAAGTTTCACCCCATTCTTGGTTAAAGATTTGGAAACTCAATTAAGCCCTTTTAAAGAAATTCCAGGTGTTGGAATGCCGCTGTTTATGATTTACCTGATAAGTGGTTTCGTCATACCACTTCAGCAAGTTTTTGCGGAGTATAAGTCGGCGGTGGGATTAGCCAAACGACAAATTGGTTATATGTTTCTTGCGCTATTCTTTATCCTTCTTGAAGCTTTTGCTTTTTTCTTCTCTTTATATTTTAAATCCATCCCTCCCTATTATTTCCAACTTCAAGTGGCATATGTATTAGTCCTAGCATATGCCATCGCTCGATATAAGTTGATGGATATTAATCTTGTGTTTAGATACGCATCAATTTATTTATTATTTGCTCTTTCGTTAACTATTCCTTTTAGCGCGGTGGCAATATTATCTTCATCCCATTTGGTTGTTGTTTTGTTGATTTTTACTATTTTTCTCCTTGCCCCACTACTGGAGAAGAAGTGTATTGGTTGGTTTCGTCGTTTTGTTGATAAATTACCACCCTTCCGGGGGCGATACCAATTTTTAAACGACACCCCTGGTTTCCAAAGGATTATTTCATCTTCGGCTTCGGTCAAGCATTGGGCCGCGAATCTAACGGATTCGGTCAATCGTTTGCTGGAAGTGGACAGCACGGCCGTTTTCGTCATCGATGAGAATCACCAGATGTACATGGCCATGTCGGCCGTGGGGGCGGATTTCGGAAAGTTGGTGTATGCGTCCCCCAAGGTGACGGACCCTCTTCCCGTTCATTTGCGCTCCAGTCGAAAAATACTGCAGAAGGAATATGTCGAGTTTGAGGTGCTTGAGTCCGATCGGCCGGCCGTGCTTAATTCCATGCGCCTCATCAAAGCCGAGCTTTGCGCCCCATTTTTTAATGGGGATAAGTTGATCGGGTTTGTTTCCATTGGCCAAAAGCGCAAACGCGGGCTAAGCTTATTTCGACCCCAGCATTTCAGGCTTTCTTCGATCCTTGACTATCTCGATTTTGCGCCCACGTCGACGCCCGCTTTCGCCTATGTGCATCGAGCGCTTTCGATGGAATTGGGTATAAAAGAAAGCGGGGACGCGCTGAAATTGACCGCGGACCAAGTGGCCGAAGGGTTCAACCGGCTGGTCAATAAACGCGGTTGGGTTGAGAAAATTCCCAGGGTGGACCAACTGCGGCTGCGCTCCGAAGGGCTCAATCTGTTGGATCGCCTGCGCAGCCAAACCAAGGAGGGAGTTCCTGTTTTGACACCCTCGGAGGAATCCGCACTCAACGCCGCGGTGCTGGCACATTTTTATCAAACGGAATTGGTCGACTATTGGCGGGAAGACAACATTAACGACGAAGACACGAAAGCCCTCGCCGGTTTGGTTCAAGGGGCCCAGGGCGCCCTGATGGTTATCTTCGTGACGTTGGCGGGGCAAATGAAATCGGTGGAGTGGGCCCACGATTTGCGCCATCCCTTTGTCAAAGGGAGTTTTAAGGTTTTGGACGCGATGCTGATGGGCAAGTTGGGCCCTTTGACATCGGAACAGTATCACGCGCTGGCCAACATACAAACCGACGCGAAATTTGTTGAAAGTCATATCTCCGAGTTGGTAAACCCGGAAACGTCGGGAGCCTTGAGGAAAAAACAAACAAAAATAAACGATTTGCTGAAGACGGTGGGGGAGCGCTACACCTATTTCGCGGGCTTGTCCGGCATTGATTTCCGTTTGATCGCGCCCGCGGAAGATGTTTGGGTGCAATGCGACCCCGACTTGATCCAGTATCGGGTGTTTAACAATCTGCTCGACAACGCCATGCGCCACACACCCAAGGGGGGAATTGTGGAATTGGGGGTGCGCTCCGTGGGGAAGGGGGCCCTCGCCCATTGTTATGTCCGCAACACGGGGGGGACGCCCATAACAAAAGAGGCCCTCCCACATCTGTTCGAGCGGGGAAGTCCTTCCAAAAGGCCCACCTCGGGGCAATCGGGACTGGCCGGCTTGGGATTGTTTAACGTCGAAAAAGTCGTGTCCGCGCATGGCGGGAAAAATTGAAGTGAAAAGCACGCAGGAAGAAGGGACGATTTTCGAATTTACTTTGCCGTTGGCGGGAGTTGGAGTGCAACCCAAATAAGAGGGGGCTTCGATGAAACGACTGATTGCGAGTGTTTTGGTGTTTGCCATGGGCCACAGCGCTTGGGCGGTGGGGGGCGGTGGGTTCGCCAACCAAATCGTCGGTACGCGCGCGATGGGAATGGGCAACGCTTTTGTGGCGGTGGCGGACGATCCGTCAGCGGTCTTCTTTAACCCGGCGGGTTTAACCAATGTGGACGGGACCAATTTTTCGATCGGGTTCGCCCCTCATATCCCTTCATTGGAGTATGAAAACGGGCCTGTGAAATCAAAAGTCGCCAATTACACGCCGGTGGTGCCGAATTTGTACGTGACAACCCGCTTGGCCGATTCTCCATGGGCCTTTGGTTTCGGTGTTTACACCCATTTCGGTTTAAAGGTGGTCTGGCCTTTTGACGGTCCCTTCAATTACGTGACCACCGAAAGTGATTTGATTTTGCCGCACTTCAATCCCACGGTTTCTTACAAGGTCAATGACAAATTGTCGGTGGGCGGCGGTCTCGTTTACGCCATGGCCAGCGCCGAACTCAAATCAGCCCTTCCGATCGATGGAATCAATATCGCCTTAGGGGGCGCGGCGACCGGGGCCGCCGATGGAGAACAAATCATGGATGGCGACGGCGACGGTTTTGGGGCAACGGCCGGCGTTCTGTACCGTCCCACGGAAAACCACTCCGTTGGGGTGACATGGCGGTCCGATCTGAAAGTGGATATTAAAGGCGATGTGTTAGCGAAAGGGTTTGTCAACGAGTCCCAGGCATTTTTCGGCGGCACATCCTATTCGACGGGGATCGAAACTTCCGTCACACTGCCCCCTTCTGTTATTCTGGGGTACGCTTACCGTAAAGGGAAGTTAACCTTTGCGCTTGATGGGGAGTGGATGGGTTTTTCCTCTTATCGCTCCACCGAAGTCGACTTGGAAAGCGGCTCCCTTTTGGCGGGTTTCGTTTCTCCCGAAACCCGTCACGAGTTCAAAGATGCCTGGTCCGTTGGAACTGGGGTCAATTATGTGTGGAATGACACCTGGCAAACGCGCATGGGTTACACCTACTACCCGAACATGTCTCCCGAAGCCAACTGGGACCCCAGCGTTCCGGACAGCTCTTCCAACGGGCTTCACATCGGGGGGACCTGGGCCAGGAAATCCCTCTCCTTGGATTTGTCCTACAGCCTGCTAAATTTCAATAAAGCCAGAATAAACAACACCGTGGGCAACAGCGTGGGAGTGACGGTCAACGGGACTTACGATGTTGCGGTTCAAATCATCTCAATGAATTTGAATTATCGAATATAAATACGATTCCCCCCGCCTTCGTTGAAGGCGGGGGGAATTTTCTTTTATGGCTTGGTCAATTCCACACCTGCGAGTGGAAGAGTGAATTGGAATAGAGTCCCATGTTCTCGATTGCTTTCAACTTGGAATTTCCCCCCCTGGGCCTCCACCACGGTTGAGGCGTTGTACAGACCCAGGCCGGCCAAACCCCGTTCGCCGGATTCGGCTCGTTTAAGGGATCCCCCGCGTTCGAACAAGTGGGGCAAAATATTTGAGGGAATCGGATCCCCTCCGGTGTTTCGGATAAAGCAATTTGCCTGGCTACCAACGACGGCGACCCCTATCTCCACCGACCCGCCTCGCGGCGTGTAACGGAAAGCGTTGTCGATCAAATTGTTGAACACCCGGTATTGGATCAGCCCCGCGTCGCACAAAACCCATACGTCTTCGGTTGACTCCAATTTCAGCGAAAAATCGACCCCTGCCACCTCCGCGAAATATCTGTACCGACCGACCAAGGATTTCAAGAGGGCCGTCATGTTCACCGCTTTCAACCGCATGGCCCCCGCGGTCTCCGGGCTGACCAAATCGGTGATTCGTTCCTCAACGAACTTTGCATCGGCCAGAACGGTGGATATCGTTTGGTAGAGTTCAGGGGTAAGAGGCCCCTGTTTCCCGGCGAGGGCCGCGTCCAGCAGCCGGAAGCTCCCCTTGGTGAAGGGGTGACGCAAATCGTGGGCCCATTCGGCGGTTTTCATTTGGCCAGCCAGAGTCACGAAAATCACCATAAGAGCGCCCTCCGCCCCCTTGACCAGGCTTTCGAGGGCCTTGATGTCTTCCTCGTTGAACGTGTCCTCTTGCTCGTATTGTTTCAGTCCCGCGCGGTAAAAATGGGCCAACACCGCCGCGTTCAAGGCGTTCTCTTCCGGAGGTATTAGAGCAAGCCCACGGCGCAGTTTCCCCAATAGCACGAGCGCCTCTGAGCGAAGGCCCATCGAGTCCGGTTGGGGAAGACCGGCCGCCCAGCCGGTTTGGCCGGCGAGACGGTTGAATCCCTCGGCAATCTCTTCAGCGGTCAAACGCAAGGCGTCGCCATCGGCGCCGAGCCCCAGCGCTTTGGACAGTTTGCCGTGTACGTAGCGGGCATTGGGGGTGTGGACGGGCGGAAAATCCAAATAATCCCGAATGATTTTGATTTCAAAATGAGAAGGCTTGAACACCGCCCCGCCGCGCTTGCGTTTGGCCCCCACCGAGACGAAACCGATTAATCGGTCTCCATTGAAAAAAGGCAGGCACAGGGCGGCGCCGATCAAACCCAAGGAACGGGCCACCGCCTCACGCTGGGTAGCCGGGACCTCGTGGTCGATATAATCCCGCTGGAGGACGGCCCGCGTGTTTCGGAGGTGCTCGACCATCGCGTCGCCCTCTTTGGGAGAGGCAAACACCAATCGGCCCAAATCGATGCCCACCGTCGATGAAGCCATGTACATTTGGTGGCCTTCGTCGAAGACGAAGACTCCCGCGTTGTCGACCTCCACCAGGCGGTTGATGGAATCAGCCAAGTTTCGCGCCCAATGTTTTACCGACGAAGATGTGGAAATCGCGCGTTGGAACCCCGGTAGCTCGTGAAGGTAGTCGTACCGCCCGCGGAATGGGGGGAGACGGTCCACAAAACGGCGGAACCAGCCGATCAATCTTTTTTCGCAAAGGGGGGCGATAAGGACGGCCCAGAAAAACCAAAAGATCACCCACGGTTTGGACGAGGACAACATGACGAGAAGTCCAAACGGTAAGGTCAACGTGACGGCGAAAAGGAGGTAGGTCGAGGCGTACCGAAAAACAAGGTTGATGTCCATTAGCTTGTAGCGGACGATCGCGTAGGCCAGGATCGTCAAGTAGACGGCTTCGAGTACGTAGTAGATGGGGGGGGCGTGCGGCATCATCAACGACCCGAAATACGACGCTCCGGCAAGAAAAGCGAAAAAAAGCCCAAGTGAAAAATATCGCAGCTGGTTCCTTTTGATGCCCGTCGCCTTGCGGTGCCCTTGGTAGAGCAGGTAGAGCCCGTGACCGAGATAACCGATGAAATAGAAAATCAACACGGGATACAAAGGGCCGGGAATTTCTTCAATACGGTCGTTGACGACACGGACATCTTTCAGCACCCAAGGCGTTAACATCACCGCCGCCATGAAGAGGGAGAGCGCCTTTAACCCACGCAACAGATTTTTTGGGGGGGTTGTTTCGGTGATTTCCAAACCGAGCAGATAGTAAAGGTAAATTACGGGAATGCCGGCGAGATAGGAAAGACGATCCACGTAGATTGCCGATGGGTGGCGGCTCATGGCAACCATGACCAGGTCCGCGCTGTTCCAAAGCGCCAAAGACAGGTTGGAGAAAGCAAAAAGACGGTTGAGTTTTCGGTGACTGTTGTTGAGATAAACCAGAACCGCAAGGCCCACGCACCCCAGGGCGACCACAATTCCCGAGGCGAGACGGAAGTCCAGGTGCGACATTTTAAATGAGTCCCAAACGCTTCCCCGCGGTCTTAAATGCGGCGACGGCGCGACCTAATTCTTCTTCGGTGTGGATTGCCATCGGCGATATGCGTATGCGTGAAAGCTCCCTAGGAACGGACGGACGTGACACAGCGTTTACAAAAACACCTGAATCATACAAAGCGTGCGTGAGTGCATAGGTCATCCGCTCGTTGCCGATGAGAATGGGGATGATGGCTGTTTCAACGTCCAAGGCATTGAAACCAATTGATTTTAATCCGTCCACGAGGAATCGTCGGTTGCGGTGCAACTTCTCGATCCATTGAGGTTCCGTTTCTAGAACCTCGATGGCCGCCAAAGCTGTGGCGCAAACCACGGGCGAGACGGCCGTCGAAAAAATAAATTGGCGGGAATGATGGCTCAAATGCTTGATCAAAGATTTTGAACCGCAAACCGCACCCGCCATGCTGCCCAACGACTTGCTGAAGGTCGCGATGGTGATGTCGACTTTCCCAGTCACCCCGAAGTGTTCCGCCGTTCCACGACCCGTTTTGCCCAAGACGCCGATGGCATGGGCGTCGTCCAGCATAACAACGGCGTTGTGTTTTTTGCCAAGCGCGACAATCACGTCAAGGGGAGCGATGTCCCCGTCCATGCTGAAAACCCCATCCGTAATAATGATTTTTGATTGTTCAAAAGGGTACTGTTTGAGTTTTTTTTCGAGGGAAACCATGTCGTTGTGGTGGTAAAAACGAACGATTCCTTTGGTCATGCGGCAACCGTCGATAATACTGGCGTGGTTCAGTTGGTCGTTAAAAACCACATCCCCGGGTTCAAGAAGAGCCGATAAAACGGAAAAATTGGTGACGTAACCTGTGGGGAAGAGAAGGGCGGCCTCCGTCCCTTTAAACTCGGCAATCTTTTCCTCCAGTCGTTGGTGGAGAGTGGTGTTTCCGCTCAAAACTCGAGCCCCACCGGCTCCTGTGCCGTAACGTTTTATC
The DNA here is from genome assembly GCA_016706425.1 of Elusimicrobiota bacterium. NCBI lineage: Bacteria > Pseudomonadati > Elusimicrobiota > Elusimicrobiota bacterium. Next base: position 1,824,528 of record JADJJR010000001.1, on the reverse strand, counting down.
GCCCCCATGGCGGCTTCTTGGACCTTCGGGTGGTGGGTTAGGCCAAGGTAGTTGTTGGAGCCCAACATCAAGACTTTGCCGTTGTTTGTCTCTACTGTTCCCCCCGAAGACGAGTCGATGACCCGGGCGTATGCGTAATAAGCCCCCCAACGATCCAATCCAAAATTTTTAGCATAGGTGCGACTGACCACGTTCATGCGCCCCCGGCGGTTTCCGGCCCGGTTGTCCTGACCTGTTTTTGCGGCAATCTGACGGCGCTCTTTTAATGTCCGGCGGGGGAAGGGTACGTCCTTGGTTAATCGGTCAACCAGTAGGCGGTAGGAAGGGGCGTCCTTGCGATCAAGGACTGCGCAGCCAAACTCGAAGGGGGGTGTTTCGTTTGAGAGCTTTCGGTTCCAGACCACGCGAACGTCGAGTGTGACGGGATTTTCATTGGGGTATGACAACCGCAACGTTAACCCGGACCGAGTCGGGGGGTTTTTGTTGGATTTGAGTTTTAGGCCATTTAACGAGAAAGATGAGACCACTCCATGGGTGTTTTCTTCAAAAGGAAAAAAAACAGACATCGCTTGAACCGGATTGAAGCGTTCCGAGCTTCGTCTGTCATTCAGAGTGGCATTGGCCATGAACACCCCTCGGGGCGGCACCATTGCTTTAACTGTGCGCGCCATATGGTCGGACGATAAGATTCTACTCGCACTTCTTTCCCAGGTCAATCATTGCTTTCCGGACACTAGCGGTGGAATTCTGTCTGCCGGACTAGGTGGCGGGGACGGGTAACTGGTTCAACCAATTCTCTCTGGCTTTCCCCGCGTGTTGAAGAGGGGTAAACGCCCATCAGGGCGCACGTCGCGCAGGTGGCCCGCAAAAAGGGATATTTCAATAAAAGGGCTAAAACGGAAAGGCCATCAAAGGTCACTCTTCAGTCTCCACCATTCGGATGGTCCAAAGGTCGTCTGCCAAGTCGACGTTGGTGAGGTAGTCGTAGGGCATGTGGCAGTGGCCTTTGTCTCCCCAGCCGGGCCCCCAGGAGTTTCGGACAATGAACGCCTTTTTGGCGTTGTCATACCCCACCGCCAGCACCGCGTGGCCGCCGATCATGGATTCCTCTTTTTGCGGCATCGGGACAACGCCGGTTTTGGCCACTTCCTCAGACTCAAATGATTCATAGACGGAGAAACCGAACACGAAGGGATATCCGCTGGCCAGACAGCCTTGCATTTGTTTTAAGCTGTGGCTGATTCGTCGGTATGAGACCACCTGGTGATTAAGGGCTCTGGTGTAACAGCGTTCCGGCGGTTTTTTTGTGAACTTTTTAATGAGGTAGGGCCAGTCCCGTTCCGGGCATACCCCCTGTTTGACCACCGTTTTGATGCCATCGCGAATCATGGCGCCGGAATCCTCGTTCACCGTGCCGATGATCACCCGCTCGTTGTAATAGATGAACAGGCGGGAGGGAACAAAGTCCCGTTTCACTTTTTGTTTGATCTGGCCGAACTGATGGGCCGCTCCGATGGCGTTGGCGGTGCAACTGCCCAGGTCGCCCTGGTCGTAGACGGCGGGACATTTTTTGCGCAAATCAACTTTTTGGGGCAACGTGATGCGCGGGGCCGCGTATCGATAATCCCGGTCATCCGGCAGGTCGGGGATCCAGCCGTAACGTTGGATCTTGCGGGGTTTGGCCTTGATTGAGGTCGGGGAAAAACGATTAAAATTCATCGCCAGAGTAAAAGAATCATAATTTAAATTGTCTTGACTCTTCCCAAACATCGCTAATTTCGGAGATTAGGACTTTTTTATAAAAGATGTCGCGCTCCATTTGTTCTAAACCCAATTGGTCCGCGAGTGCAGGACTACATTCCGTGACCAAAATTGCTGAGTCTGCCTTTGATGACTCAACAAAAAAACGATGACCTTTGTATTTCGCGTAAGTGCTGATTTCTCGGGGATTTGAGAGGTCTTCTTTTTTTGCCTTAAGTGTAAAAATCCCCTCCGAATGTTTTGAAAACCCGATTGCCAAGTCAACCGGGTCCTCAGACACAAGTTCCAAACCCCCATCATTCAAATACACTAATCGAAATTCCTTGCCCCGAAATGTTGCGTAATAGTCATTCCTTAGCTTCATTTCAGCGCCTGATGAATTTAGATTTATTGACATCAAAAACAGCGTCTAGTTGTTCATTGCCGGCACGATCAATAATGTAGAGCTCAGCCCCATTCATAATTCGCGCGCCATCCTTTCCGATGATTTTAAACTCGGGCCGAATTTTTCCATTCCCCGTTGAAACGAATCCATTTCCAGTAAATGGATAGCCATTGATGTGGTTCCCGCCGAACTCTTTTGAAAACGGGACCTCAATTTTGTCGACGCTGGGTGTCTTAAATCGGATAACCCCAAGGTATCGATCGCTGACGTCGTTAAATTGGGACCCGTCGTAGTCCAACCGCAATGAATTGTACGTTTTCCTGAAATCCGTTAAATCAATGACATCTTCAGCGCGCATCACAAATCCCTTGATTCGTGTAAAGTCCCCATTTAAATATTTCTCCACCTGTCCATAGGGTATGACTTTTTGGAGGAGGGTGTCCTTTGTCGGCATGGGGACGGCCTCGCGGATGGCTTTTAGTTTGGGGATGACGGAGCGCGGCACGAGGATTGCCGGTTCGGCGAACCAGCGCTCGAACTCGTCCATCGTTAGGCCCTGCTTCTGGACCAAGGCCGGGGCGTCGGCCTCGAAGCCTTTTAGATGGCCGAGCCGCTCCCGGCTGTAGGAGCCTTTGAACTCCAGAGCGCCCGACACACGGCTTTTAAACTCCAAGGCCAGCTGCCGGGGGACGGGCAAGACCATCTCGGGACGTTCCGGCCCGTGGACGAGGATGATATTCCCGGAGGGGCTAATGTCGGCGTCGACGCCCATCTCCGGCGACCGCACGCGGAGGATCGGTTCCCCATCCAGGGTGGAGAGGGTGTCCATGCGGCCGGGGGAGTCCAGGACGGCGTCGAGGTAAACCGATTTATAGGCCTCCGACTGCGCTCGCGTGGGGGGCGCGCCGGTCGGGCCTTGGGCGACGAGATGGCCGATGGTGGAGAAATTGGCCGGGGCACCGTCGTTTAAGAGCGAGAACGAATGAAACTGGCCGGCGTGAAAGTGGGCTTCGACGCCCAATTCGGCGCTTTGGATGGTGAACCCCATGCCCTGGTCCGTTTTCCAGGGGGTGGACACGCGGTCGGGGGCGTCCATCAACCGTTTCAAGAGCCGCTTGCCGACGGCGTTGGCTTCGCGGAGGGTGAGGGACTCCCCCAGGGCGGTCGTGTTCATCACCCAGTCCCCGGCGGGGGAGAGGCGGCCCGGTTTGGCCGCCACGGAGCGGTCGAGCAGAAGCCCGTCCACAGGCATGGACATGGGTTCGCGGTATTCCGGAAAGCGGGGGCGGTTTGACTTGGCGGCGGGCTCGAAAGAGCGGCCGTGGCCGCCCATGGACAGGCAGAGGGAGAGGCCGAGGATGGCGAGGGCGCGGCGGGTCATCCTTCGCCAACACCGAGTTTGAATTCCTTCCCTCTGTAGACTGCTAAAAGGCCGTGACGATATTTCATCGGATCACAGCAGGCGGATGGAAGATTTTTTTTCCCAGACTTTTTCGAGGTCTTTTTCGTCGACCCATTTTTCGTAAACGCGCAGGTCAACCTGTTCCAGGCCCAATTCCTCAATGAATTTTCTAGTCCAATTCTCACCGCTGGATGAAATTAGGATCTTTTCTCCATCGACGGTTCTAATTCCAAATTCAAATCCTTTGTATAAAGCGAGGGTTCCAACGCTATAATAGCTTGAAAGGTCCTCTTTTTTGACTTCGAGAGAAAAAGTGTTTTCGTCGATCTGTTTAAAGCCGATTTGCAAATCGATAGGATCTTCAGAGTAAAGCGTGAGTTCATGCTCTTTGCCTACCCCAAGTTCGTATTCCTTCCCACGGTAGACAGCAAAAAGACCACGACGATATTTCATCGTATCTCCATAAACTTTTTTTTGTCTTTCCAATAGCGGCCTAAAAGTCTTTCATTGCCGAATCGGTCATAAATAAATATTTCGGCGCCATTGCTTATTTCCAAACTCTCCTTTTGGTTTACAAAAAACTCGGGCCTAATTTTCCCATTCCCGGTCGCAATGAATCCATTTCCGGTAAATGGGTAACCATTAACTTGGTCCCCACCAAATTCTTTTGAATATGGGATCTCAATTCTGTCTACGTTGGGTGTCTTGAACCGAATGACTCCCAGGAACTGATCGCTGACGTCATTGAACTGTGAGCCGTCGTAGTCCAGCCTCAAGGAATTGTACGTTTTCCTGAAATCTCCTAGATCAACAGCGTCTTCGGCGCGAAGAATAAATCCTCCAATGTCTCTATATTTCCCGCTAAGGTATTTCTCCACCTGCCCATAGGGGATCACCTTTTGCAAAAGGGTGTCCGGGGTGGGCATGGGGACGGCTTCTCGGATGGCCTTCAGTTTCGGGATGACGGAGCGCGGCACGAGGATTGCCGGTTCGGCGAACCAGCGCTCGAACTCGTCCATCGTTAGGCCCTGCTTCTGGACCAAGGCCGGGGCGTCGGCCTCGAAGCCTTTTAGATGGCCGAGCCGCTCCCGGCTGTAGGAGCCTTTGAACTCCAGTGCGCCCGACACACGGCTTTTAAACTCCAAGGCCAGCTTCCGGGGGACGGGCAAGACCAACTCGGGGCGATCCGGCCCGTGGACGAGGATGATATTCCCGGAGGGGCTGACGGCCACGTCGACGCCCATCTCCGGCGACCGCACGCGGAGGATCGGTTCCCCATCGAGGGGGACGAGCGCGTCCGTCCGGCCGGGGGAGTCCAAAACCGCGTCAAGATAAACCGTTTTATAGGCCTCCGACTGTGCCCGCGTGGGGGGAGCTCCGGTCGGGCCTTGGGCGACGACATGGCCGATGGAAGAGAGGTTGGCCGGGGCACCGTCGTTTAAGAGCGAGAACGAATGAAACTGGCCGGCGTGAAAGTGGGCTTCGACGCCCAGTTCGGCGCTTTGGATGGTGAACCCCATGCCCTGCTCCGTTTCCCAGGGAGACGACACGCGGTCGGGGGCGTCCATCAACCGTTTCAAGAGCCGCTTGCCGACGGCGTTGGCTTCGGGGATGGAGAGGGATTCTCCCAGGGCGGTCGTGTTCATCACCCAGTCCCCGGCGGGGGAGAGGCGGCCCGGTTTGGCCGCCACGGAGCGGTCGAGCAGAAGCCCGTCCACAGGCATGGACATGGGTTCGCGGTATTCCGGAAAGCGGGGGCGGTTTGACTTGGCGGCGGGCTCGAAAGAGCGGCCGTGGCCGCCCATGGACAGGCAGAGGGAGAGGCCGATGACGACGAGTGTGCGCGGGATCATCCGCCGTCCCTCGTCCGCCAGCCTTTGGTGTCTCTGAGCCTCACATGGCCGAGGCTCTCGGCGCGTTGGGCGTGTTGCAGCCCGGTTGCGTAGTCTTTGAGCCCATCCCGACCTTTCGCCAAAATGGCGCTGTTGGTGTAGGCCTCGGCGAGACCTGCGTAGCAGACGGCGCATTCCGGATAGAGGCGGACGGCGAATTCGCCGTAGGCGATGGCTGTGTCAAAATCCCCCCGATTTAAATGAGCCTTGGCGTTGTTGTAAAGCAGCAGCCCGGCGAACTCCCGATGGGATAGTGTTCTCATGTAAGCGGCCTCGGCCATGCCTTTGGCGCTGACGGAGCAGTTGTCGATGTAGTGGGCGTCGGTCTGGGCGATCCCCTGGCGGGAGGGGTCGATGTTCCAATACCGTTTGTCCGGGAGGGTATAACGGACAAAGATGTGGCCCGGCACCGCGACCGCGCGGACGGGGTAGCCGAGCCGCTGGGCCACGGCCAAATAAAGAGTCGCCAAATTGACGCAATTGCCGAGCTTTTTATCGAGCAGAAGGTTCAAAAAGGCGGGCTTGAGGATTTCGGGGGTGTCGGACACTCGGTCGAGGGCGAATTGGCCGGGTCGCAAGAGCGCGTCGTTGAGCGCGCCGACGCTGGCTTCCGGCGTGTCGAGGCCCATGGTCCGGGTGCGGGCCTCGGCCACGAGGGCGTTTATTTTGGAGTCATAGGCCGCGACATCAATGGCGGGAGAAAATTCCTTGCCCAATTCCAGAGCCAACAGGCCGAGGTCGATTTGGTTTTCGGCGAGGGACTCGATTTGCGAAAGGCGGCTTTCATTCATGGAAAAGCGCGTGCCTCGGCCAAGCGCCGCGAACGCCGCGACGGCGCAGGCCGCCGTTCCCACGGCGAGGAATTTCTTGACGTGTCGCACCATCAGATCGACCTTTAAACGGTGTTGGGGAGCGAAGCGTGTTGGGCAAAATGAACAATATATTTTAGTATTATTAATTATAATAAATATACATCAAAAACGATAATTAGTCAACGCCGACGAGGGGTGGGGGGAGGATAATTCGTTTTTTTGCGGAAGCATTCTTAAGGTATACTTTTCTATAGCTAGGATTTATTAATAATTTCTTGAGAGGTGGTTCCATGAAAAACCCGCTAATTTGGGTTGTGGAAGACAATGCGGAAATGCAAAAAACGTTGGAAGTCGTTTTTTCAAGGCTGGGATGTCAGGTGAAGGTCTTTGGCCTGGCCGAGGCCGCCCTCGAGCGATTGGAAAACGGAGAACGGCCGGACGTGATGATTTTGGATTTCCGCCTGCCCGGCATTAGCGGGCCCCAGTTGTTCCGAAAAATGGGGATGGATGAAACTACGCGATCTGTCCCCGTGGTGCCATTTACTTCCCATTGGGGAGGGAAAACGGTGTCGGACCTTGCCCGGGATTGGGAAAATGTGGCGACCTTGTCGATAACTCAGGCGATGGATGAATTGACGGTGGTGAAAAAACTTCCGGGGAATGATTTTTCCGTCCCGGAACAGCTGATTATGTCGGTGGCGAACGTTCTGAAATCGTCCCCCGCGGGCCTTCCGAAAAAATACGAAGCTGCCGTGCTTGACTTGGTCAACCGAGTGATGAAACACATCGGTTAAAGATTTTAATTCGGCTGTGGGGATTAGTTGATGGAATGGAACAACATCCGGTTGGTGATGGCTGGAGTCTCGGCTGGGGCTTCCATTATATTTGCTTTCCTTCTCTTTTATCGGGGTGGGGGGCGCCGCACCTCGATATTTTTTGGATTGTGTAATCTGTTTTTAGGGCTTTGGAATTTATGCGATGTCTTTGCAACTTTTGCCCCTAATCATTCAGTTACATTACTGATTGATCGGGTTTCTTTTTTCTGGGGTTTTCTGTTGATTGGGGTGTTTTTTAGGTTCTGTTGGGAATTTGTTGGCCCCTCTTTTGTGAGTTCCTTTGTACTTCGGTTGCACTCATTAATAACCATCGCGCTGTTGCCTCTGGTTTTTACACCATTGATTGTTAAGGATATTGTTGTTCGTCCGCGGTTCATGGAAGTACCAGGGCCTTTTTACTGGGTATTCGCGATTCATTTCTTGTCGACAATGTTTTACAGCCTTTTTTCTCTTCGGCGTCAGTGGTTGGTAGCGGAAGGGGATCAAAGAAATCGAATAAAGTACATGTTCTTTGCTTTTGTATTTGCTGCTTTGGCAGGAACACTGTATGTTCTGTCGACGTTTTCACCGAAAGTACCGCAAATCTACTACTTCTTTGAGATTGTTTATGTTTCTCTCGTTCCTGTAATAATTCTCCGCTCTCGAATGATGGATATCAATCTGGCTCTGAGGTACACCCTCGTTTATTTGGTGATGGGCTTCAGTTTGGGTTTGCCTTTAGCGGGGTTGGTGTGGATGCTTTCGGGAGAAGCCTTGGCGGCGGCCCTTGCTTTAGTGGCACCTGTGGCGGGATACTTCGCCATTCAAAACGTTTCGCCTTGGTTTATTGGGCTGGTGGATCGGTTGCCCATTTTTCAGGGGAAATACAACGGGTTGAGAAACCTGGAGCGCCAAGAGAGAAACGTGGCGCTGTCTGGAAATTTGGCCACGTGGGCCGAGCGGCTTTTGGAGGGGGCTTCCGCTTTGGTCAAACCCGAAACAGGTTTTGTGCTCGTCCGGGAAGAAGGGGACCGATCCTATTTGGTCAAGGCGGGAATGGGGTTGAACCCGGCCCGACGGGTGTTTTTATCGATCCCGTCCGACAGTCCCCTTGTGGCCCGGGGGCGGGAGGGGAAAATGATTTTGGCCGATTCGGTGGGCTTCGATAGCGATTCGACCGGGCTTGCGGAGGAGCTTAAATTCTTGGGCGCCGTGGCCGTGGTCCCCCTCATGCATCGGGAGACGGTGTACGCGTTCCTTTGCCTCGGGCCCAAGGTGGGCCGGGACATGCTCAACGATGTGGATCTGGCGGGGCTGTACGGGTTGGCGCGGTCGGCGGAGCTGACGTTGAACACGCTGTTGAGCGGCTCCAGGTCGGAAACGGAGAAGGAAGCCTGGGCGCACGATTTGCTTCGGCCGTTTGGGGGGAAGGGAAGTTTCCGCGGGTTGAGGGAGATTTCGAAAGACGACCGGCTGCCGGAAGACGTGCGGCGGGCGCTGGGGCGGATTCAGGCGGACGCGGAGTTCGTGGGCCGGAATTTGCGGCGGGTGGTGGACGGGGGGCCGGAGACGGCGGCGGCGGAGGGGATCGTGTCGATGGGGGCGATGTACCGTCGATTGGAGGGAAAATACGCCCCGCTGTTTCGTGAGTCCGGCGTGGACCTGGCGGTGGGGGGATTCGTCGATCACGGCGGCGTGCGTGGGGAGGAGGGGCTGATCGAGCGGCGGCTGTTGGACAATCTGTTGGAGAACGCCCTTCGGCACACCCCCCGTGGGGGGCGGGTGGAATTGGGCGGGCGGGTGGAGGGCGAAACGTTTTTGGGGTGGGTGAAAGACTCGGGGGCCGGGATCCCGGCGGAATTGAAAAACCGCCTTTTTGAGCCCGGGGCCCAGGGCGGGGACCGGTCCGGCTTGGCGGGGTTGGGGCTTTACAGTGCGAAAACAACTCTTGAATCCTTTGGCGGCAAGGTGTGGGTGGAAAGCGAACCGGGTCAAGGCGCGGCGTTTTATTTTTCTCTCCCGTTTATCCGGAGAACTGATTGAGAAACACCTTGGAGTGAAATGGAAAAAACCTTAACACCCATTTTTGTTTTCGCAGCGGGGTTGCTGTTGGCGTCCCGCGCGGCGCCGCGGTGGGCCCTCCGACGGCCCGCTTTGATGGGGGTGTTGGTGGCGGCATTGACCGCCTGGGGGCTGATCGCTCTGCGGGGCCTGCCGGTCGAATTGATGCCCAACGCCGCGTCCGAAACCGTCACGGTGTCCGTGGCGGTGCGCGGGGGCATGGCCCCCACGGATGTGGAAACCTTGATCGTCCGCCCCCTGGAATCCGCCCTGGGGGACCTGCCCCGCCTCAAATCCCTTTTTTCCAACGCCAAGAAAGACCGGGGCGCGGTCACGCTGGATTTCCACCCCGGCGTGGACATGAAGCGCGTCACGGCCGAAGTGCACGAACGGGTGGACCGCGCCCTGGCCCGCCTGCCTTCCGAAATTGAAAAGCCCGTCATCGCCCACTTCGAGGAAAACGACGCCCCCGTTTACATCGCCGCCATCACCAGCGAGCGTTTGTCTTCGGAGGAAGTGCGGCGTTTGGTGGACGAACGGATAAAAGACGCGCTGTTGCGCGCCCCCGGGGTAGCCAACGTGGAGGTGGGTGGCGGACGGGAAGGGAAGATCCTGGTGGAGTTGGACCGGGCGCGCCTGGTGGCCTACAGGTTGTCTCCCCACAAGGTCACGGCTCTCCTGGGGCGCCGCAACGTGGCGGTGCAGGTGGGCAGCGTGGAGAGCGCCACCCGGGTCGCGCCGGTGCGGGTGGCCGGGCGGTTCAAGGGGGTGGGGGACATCGGCAAAGTCGTGGTGGGCCGCGACGCCGGCGGCGGCACGATCCTTTTGGAAAACATCGCCGTGGTGCGGGACAGTTATCTAGAGCCGGAAAGCCTGTCGCGGTTGAACGGCCAAGCCGCCGTGTCCCTTTACATTCAAAAGGAATCCGGGGCAAACACCCTGCGCACGGTCCGCGAGGTGGAAAAAGCCCTGGACGCCGCCTGGCGCGCCCTGCCCGTGGACCGGGGCGGCCTCCGCCGGGTGGTGGTGAGCAACCAAGCCCAGGGGATTATGACGGCGGTGGTGGCGGTGCGGGTGTCGTTGGTGTGCGGCGTGCTCTTGATTTTGTTGGCGTTGTGTTTGTTTGAAAGCGAGCGGCGTTCGACCCAACGCGTCGCCGGGGGGGCGTTGGGGTTCTTGTTGGTTTTGATGGTGGGGGGGGCGCTGTTCAAAGTCGGGGACGCGCCCTTGGAGCCCCTCTATCTGATTCTATTGGCCGTTTTTCTTTTCACCGCTTTTTTTGATCCGGACGTCCGGCCTGGGCTCATCGTCGCCGGGAGCATGCCCCTTTCGGCCCTGTTTTGTTTTCTGCTTTTCCAGGCCTGCGGCATCACGTTGAACGTCATGAGCCTGTTCGGCTTGGCGTTGGGGATGGGCATGCTTGTGGACAACGCCACGGTGGTCTACGAAAACTTGACCCACAAAAATCTCGGGCCACCGGGCCCCGCCGCGCGCGAAAGGGCCCTCGCCGGAACGGAGGAAATGGTCACCCCTCTCATCGGTGCCACCATCACCAACGCCATCGTGTTCGTGCCGTTCTTGTTCCTCTCCAAAGACATTCAAGACATGTTTACCGATGTGGCGGCGGCGGTGGGCGCGTCGTTGTTTGCCTCCCTGGGCGTTTCATTGACGGTGGTGCCCCTGCTGACGGCGGGGATCCCCTTGCGGGGCGCGCCGCGTTGGCCGGCGGTATTAATTCGATGGGGTGAAAAAGCGGCGCGGGCCGGCGGTCGACTGGCGGGCGGGTGGGATTATTGCAAGGGAAAAGGGGCGAGTCTTGTTGCGGCGGCGCGCGGCCGGATTGAAAAGTGGGGGGAATGGGTCGCGGCGATGTGGCGAAGGCGACGGTCGCCGGCTTTGGAGAATTTGTTGCCTTTGGAATTGGCGGGCCTGTTTCTTTTGCTGTTTGGCGGCCTGTGGTGGGCCGGCGGCCGCGGCGGGGCGAAGGCGGTGTTCCTTGCGGCGGCGGTGGCGACCACGGCGGCGGGTTTTATGGCCCTGCGAAACTACGCCCGCCATTGGCCGTCGGTGTTGCGTCACCGCGGGGCGGTGCTGTCGGCGGCTCTTTTGCTCGCCGCCACATCGACCTTGGTCCTTTTTAAAGCGACGGAGCGGGACTTTCAGACCTCCGGCGCCCTGGACGAGTTCGTGGTTTTTGTTGAGCTCTCCAGCGGGGCGAAGTTGGACGTGTCCAACGCCGTGGTGGCCGACATTGAGGGTGTGCTTGCCCGCGATCCGGAGGTGGCCCCGGCGGTCCTCACGGCGGTGAGCCGCATCGAGGGCTGGTCCTCCAAGGTGTATGTCACCTTGGTCCACCGGGCGGAGCGTCGATGGACCACCGAGCAGGTGCGGGATCTGTTGCGGGAGAAATTGAAAAACGTCGGGCGGGACCGGGACGGAAACGCCTTCGTGCATTTTTCCAGCCCGCGGACCGGGCAGGAAATCGGCGTCCGGCTTTTGGGCCCCGACTACGCCGTCTTGGAAGAGTTGGCCCAGCGGGTGTCCTCGGAACTTGGGAAAATCAAAGGCCTGGCGGACGTGAAGATGCGCTACCGGCCCGGCCGGCCGGAGGTGTTGGCGGTGGTCGACCAGGAGCGGGCCGCCCGCGCCGGCCTTTCCACCGAGTCCGTCGCCGAAACGGCCCACGCCCTCATGCGCGGGTTGCGGGCCACCCTTTATCGATCGGGCGCGCGGCAGACGGAAACCATCGTGCGCCTGCGGCAGGAAGACCGGGCCAACCTGGACGCCCTGGCCGATCTGCCCGTTTTGACCCGCGGGGGCTCCGTTCGGCTCGGCGAGGTGGCCTCGCTTCGTATGTCCCAAATGCCCAACGAAATCTATCGGGAGAACAAAGAGCGGTTCATCGAGGTGACGGCCAACCGGGAGGGCCTGTCCCTGGGGCGGGCGGCGGAGGAGATTCAAAAGGCGCTGGATCGAATGGAGTTCCCGTTGGAATACCGGGCGGTGTTGGAGGGGGGCGTGCGCGACATGGCCCGGGCCCTGGCTCAACTCACGGGGGGCGTTCTGGTGATGGTGTTCTTGGTGTATTTGGTGTTGGTGGTGCTTTTTGAGTCCCTGCTGGAGCCCCTGGTGATCATGTCGACGGTGCCGTTGTGCCTGATCGGGGTGGCGGCGGGGTTGATCCTTTTTGGCATTCCGCTCACCACGGGGGTTTTGGTGGGGGTGATGATGTTGGCGGGGGTGGTGGTCAACAACGCGATCATGCTTTTGGACCACTTGAACGGCCGCACCGACCCCCGTCGCCCCCTGGGCGAGCGGTTGCTCGAGGCGGCCCGCTCGCGCATGCGCCCGATCTTTTTAACGGCGGGCAGCGCCGTCCTCGGCTTTTTGCCCATGATGCTCGACACCTCCGAGGCCGGCGCCCTCTGGCGGCCCCTGGCCGTGGCGATGGTCTTCGGTCTTTTGACGTCGACGGTGCTGACGCTGTTCGTGACCCCGGCCCTGACGTATTTTCTGTTGGAGGACCTGCCCCGCCGGTTGCGCGTTTTTTTTCCGGAGGCGAAAAAGCCGACGGCCCCCACCGAACCGGCGGTCGGATAAAAACGTTTTTGTTTTAAGTATTAACGTCTATTTACATCAAGTTTACAATTCCTTTCGTCCGCCTTCGGCTCCCTGTGGTATACTATCGCCCATCCATGAGAGCCTCATTTAAAATACTTTCATTTATTTGCTTGTTGTCCACCGCGGGGACGGCCCGGGCGGGGTATCGCCTCAGCCCGAGCACGCCGCCTTTTATCATGACCGACCTTTTTGGGTACTCCGGCGCCACCGAACAGGCCGCCTCCACGGTGAGTTGGCGTTTTACTTATACGTCGGGCTACATCGGGTCGCCTCAAATTTTGGGCAACGCTTCCGGTTACGTGCTCTCTCCGGGTTTGTGGGGCGGTTCGTCCCTGCGGAGCGCGGGGGCCGAATTCCTTTACCGTTTGAGTGAAACACCCCCCGCGTGGGCCTTGATCCCCGCCGGGGCCATGCGGACGGACTATATACCGGCCGCCAGCACCAGCCCGCTCACCAGCCCGATCCACGCGTCCCCGGCCGTGATACAGGCGGCGAGCAACAATTTGTCCGCGGCCGCGGCGGGCTACACCTTCCCGGTCGGGGGGATGATTTGGGAAATCTTCTTGGTGGACGCCACCGGCGCGCATCAAAACGGTTTGTTGGCAAAACCCGCGACGCTGACCCTGCCTTATATAGACAGCGACAATGACGGGATAATCGACGGGTCGCCGGCGGCGTCGCCGGTTCGTGTCGACACCCTGTCCATATGGTGGCTCGATGAATCGCGCGGCAATTGGGTGCGTCTGCCCGACCCGATGATCGACACGAACGAGAAAACCGTGAGCGCCGGGGTGAGCCATTTTTCTGTTTTTGCCGTGATGGGCGCGCCGGCCTTCAGCCCGAGCGAAACTTACCCCTACCCGATTCCTTGGCGGCCCACGGGGGGCAACGCGGGAACCGGCGCCGGACAGACCGGCACGCCGGCCGGCGGCATTACCTTTAAGAACCTGCCGAGCCTGTGCACCATCCGGATTTACACGGTGGCCGGGTCTTTGGTCAAAGAAATCAACCACACCTCGGGCGCCGCCACCGAAACCTGGGACGTGACCAGCGACGCCGGCGAACCCCTGGCCACGGGGGTTTACCTTTGGGTCGTGGAATCAAACGGATCCCGAAAATCGGGAAAATTGGCGGTGGTTCGATGAAACGCGTTCTCTTGGCGGCGGCTTTGCTGGTTTCGCCGGTTCTCTGGGCCGGGGACGGCAACACCGGGGCCGAATTTTTAAAAATCGGCGCTGGGGCACGGCCCGTGGCCATGGGCGACGCCCAGGTCGCCCTGGCTGAAGGCGCCCTGGCCGCCCTCTGGAACCCGGCCGGATTGGGCGGGTTGACGGCGAACGAAGTCCTTTTTTCCCACAACAAATGGCTCGACGACATCACCGACCAACGGTTTATCGCCGCCTTCGCCTTAAAAAACGTGGGCGCTGTCGCCTTGGCCTACGAGCGTTTGGCCCTTGGCGATATGCCGGGGTTTGACGCCCAAAGCAACCTCACCGGGTCTCTGAAGTCAGGCGACGATGTGATTTCCTTAGCCTGGGGCCGCAATCTTGTGGCGGGCGCCAGCGGGGGAAGCGGCCTGTTCTTGGGCGCGGGGGCCAAATCCATTAATGAAAAAATCGCCGGGGTATCTGCCTCGGCCTTCGCGGCGGATTTCGGCGTCATCGCCCGGCCCTGGGGGGCGGCCGCCCAACGAGCGCCCTGGTTGCGCCGGTCGTCGTTGGGGTTGGCCATCCGCCACCTGGGCCCCGGTTTGAAATTTGATTCGGAAACCACGCCGTTGCCGACAGAATACGTGTTCGGCGTCGGGCACAGCGTGCCACTCTCCGGGGATATCCTCACGGTGGGACTCGACTTCCACCAGGTGACCGGCGAGGACCTGTCGGTCGGGGCGGGCGCGGAATATTGGTTAAAAGGTCTTATGGCCCTTCGGGCCGGGTACCGCACCACCGAAACGGCCGGCGCCGGCCTGCGCGCCGGCATGGGTTTCCGTCTCCGCCAAATCCAAGTGGATTACGCTTGGTCCGCGGGCGGCGACGACCTCGACGCCGCCCACCGGCTTACCCTGGCGTACCGCTTCGGACCGGCGCCCGCCGTCCCGGGGGTCACGTCCGAGGTGTTCCAGGACTTGGTTGAGCGGGGGCGACGGCACATGGACCTGAAACTTTACGACCGGGCCATCCTGGATTTCAACGAAGCGCTTCAAATCAACCCCAACGACACCGGCGTCCAACAACTTTTACAGGAATGCGGCCGTTTGATGGAAGGCACCGGCGGACCGCAATAGCCATGGGTTGGGGCCGGGCGTTGTGGGGGATGGGGTTGGCGGTGGCCGCCCACGCGGGGCCGGCGGACGTTTCGCACGTCTTGCGTCAAGGGGGCCAGGCCGAAAAAAAAGGGGAGTACCGCCAAGCGGTGCTCGTCTATTTGTCGGCCCTTCGGGCCACGCCGGGCCACGCCGATTTAAGCCGGGCCCTTGACCGGTCGGCGCGCAAACTCAAAAAACAAACCGACGCCCTGCGCGCCGCCGACACCGCCCGCGTCGTCCGCGACGCGCGGATGAGCGTGGAGCGGCGCTACACCATCCAGGCCGACCAGCGCGCGCGTGTGGACCATGTTGCCAAGTTGATTTCCCAAGAGAGACTGTTGGAAGCCGCCGACGCCTTGAACCGTATTCTGGAAGAAGCCCCCGGCCTGGATGAGGCCGAAACCCAGCGTGCGCGATTGGATCGACGTTTCGCCGCCCGGGCCAAACGGCGCTTCCCGACCATTCAACACCAGGCGGTTTACGAGGGGCTGGCTTTTTACAACCGGGGGCAATGGTCGGAGTCGGCCCGATCCCTCCGATTGGCCCAAAGCGCCGGCCCTTGGCCGTCGGAGTTGGCCGTGGCCCGCGCCGAGGACACCCTGGCCTTGGCGGAGAAAAAAGAAGCCGCGGAATTGTGGCGGCGGGAACGGGCGGAGCTCTTGTCCGCCGCGCGTCTCGCCGAAAACGACGGCGATTTGAGGGCCGCGCGGAAGCGACTCGAAAAGATCCTCGCGCGGGACCCGGCGGATGCCGAAGCCATGGGCGCCCTGAAAAATCTGGGAAAAGTGACCACCGTTGTTGAAAAAGCGGTGCGCGAGGAAGCCCGCCAAAAAGAAGTCCCCAAACTGTTGTCCCGTGGGGTTTTGTTGACCGTGGGGGAGCGTTACACCGAAGCTTTGGAAATTTTTGGGCAGGTTTTGGAAATCGACCCCGCCAATCCCGAGGCGACCGAGCAGATCAACGAGATCAAGAGGATTATGGAAGGGCGAAAGCTTTATGTGCCCCCGGTGGTGGTTAAAACCTCGGCGGAGGACAAGTACCGCGAGGGGTTGCAGCTTTACGGGGCGGAGAAATACGCCGCGGCCCAGGCGGCCTTCGAAGAAGCCCTGCGGTTGGACCCCAAGCACACCGAGGCCCGCTTAGCCCTTCGACGGCTGAAAGAGAAAATGGATTAACGGAGGATTCCCCATGAAAAAATCCACTTTGTTGTTGACGTTGTTACTCGGTGGGGCCTTGTCGGCCGCCGTCCCGAACCGCATCACGTACCAAGGGCGGCTGTTCAAGTCGGGGGTGGCGGTGAGCGGGTCGAAATCGATCCGGCTGGCGCTGGTGCACCCGTCGACCTTTGTGGAATTGGAGTCGGAAGTGTTCAATGTGACGTTGCCGGCGACGGGGGAGTTTACGATTGTGTGGGACGCGACGCTGGATCCGGGGTTTGACTGGCGGGGGGTGAACCCGCAGTTGAAGATTTCGGTGGATGGGGAGGCGCTGAGCCCGAACGAGTTGTTGGGGGTGAGCCCGTACAGTTTTGTGGCGCGGAAGGTGGACGTGGGGGGCGTGGACACGGCGGCTTTGGCGGACGGTGCGGTGACGAACACAAAAGTGGCGGTGGGGGTGGAGGCGGCGAAGATCTTGGTGTCGACGAGCCCCGGGAACACGTATTTGAGCGATTGGCGGCACCCGGTGAGCAAGGACAAGATCGACGCGTCGAAGATCGAAGGGACGATCCCGACGATTCCGAGCGCGCACGGGGCGAGCCACGCGGGGGGGGGGAGCGACGCGCTGGCAAACTTGTCGCGGACGCAGGTGGCGGGGACGGCGTTGGTGGCGAACTCGACGTTTACGCAGGTGCTGCAGGCGGTGAGCGTGAGCACGGCGGCGTTGGCGTTGAAGGGGTTGGCGGGGAGCGCGAGTAAAATAATCCAGATATATGATTCCGGGGTGTTGGGGAACACGGGGAGCGTGCCCCAAGAGCAGGCGTGGTTTGACAAAGACGCGAACTTGGTGACGAACAAAGGGATCACGGCGGGGAGCGGGGGGTTCACAAGCCTGACGGCGACGACAGGAACGGTGTCGTTGATGTCGGTGGCGACGATGACGGCGACGGGGGCCTCGACATTTAATCGAATCACGGCCTCCAGCGTGACCGTGGCCGGACCCTTGAACGTCACGGGATCGACGGTGCTGGGGAATTTTACGGCGGCTTCGGGGACTATCACGAATTTGACGGTGGGCAGTGCCACCATAGCAGGTTCCGCCACGGCGGGATCGATAACAACCGCAAATCTAACGGTAACGAATACCATCACGGCCCCTATTTTGGCCGCCCCATACCCGATGATGATCGTGGCGGATGTTAAACCTTCCGGAACAGAGGGCGGCCAGTTTGCAAGCGGCGCCTGGAGGGTTCGGACTTTAAATACTGTTTCATTCAATTCGATAAGCGGGGCCTCCCTCTCTGCGGACACAGTCACATTGCCTGCCGGAACCTATAAGATTTCTTGGCGCGCTCCGGCATTTCGTGTGTATCGGCATCAGACGGTTTGGCGTAATATTACCGATTCTGTGGACGCCATAATTGGAAGTAGCGCTTACGCCGATAATGTAAATAACGGTGGCGATAATTCCGAAGGTGTCGGGATTTTTAATATTCCTTCAACAAAATCTTTCCAATTGTGGCACCAAAGTCAAGTCACCTACAATATTAACGGTCTTGGAGTGTCCTCCGCCTTTGGGCTTACATCGATTTATTCCCAGGTGTTTATTGAAAAATTGAATTAAGGATTGTATGGATTTGAAAAAAGTACTGCCATTAATTCTTTCATTGTTTTTGACGTCCGTTGGCGCCGAAGAGAAATCGACAACGGGTTTGTCGGTATTGATCGAAAAAGCCCTTACCGACAACGCCGCGTTGATGTTGGCTCAGGATGAATTGGGGATCGCTCGAGCCCGGCAGCGGGTGGCCACCATGGCTGTGTTGCCCGCTTTGACCGGAAAACTTGATGAAAGTCGCGGTAAAGCCGACAACAGCGGTGATGAAAACCAGGATTTTCTCGAGCGCTCCTACGGACTTCAAGCCACTCAAACCCTCTTTTCCGGGGGAAAAGTATGGGGCACCCGCCGACAGTCGGTTTTCGCCACGGAAATCGCCAATCTGCAATTGGAAAAACAACGGCTGGACGTCCGCCACGCGGTGACCGAGGCCTATTGGCGGGTGGCTGCTCTGCAGCGCGCGCTGGCTATCCACAAAGCCAATCACAAAACCCTTCAAGAGGATTTGGAAAAAGCGGTGAGGCACGAGTTGAGCGAAGCCCGCACGGCCCGCATTGAGCTGTTGTCCACCCGCGCGCAGAACCGGGAAAGCGAAACCGCCATCGCGGAGTTGGAGGAAGATCTGATGGAGGCGCGCGTGGCCTTGCTGGACGCCATGGGCCAAAGGGTTCCCATGGATTTCGCCGTGCCCGAGGAATTGCCGACCGGACAGGCCGCGGTGGATGAAGGCGATGCCCTGCGCGTGGCCAAGTCGAACCGCCCCGACATTCGAATCGCCGATCGGATGATCGAGTCCGCCCGGGTGGGGCGCGCCATCGGGCGTAGCGGTTTGTTCCCCAAAGTCGATCTCAACGGCTTTTACGGCCGGTCTGGGGCGGCTTTTGTGCAGAGCGAAAGTCTTTCCTACAAAAAAGATTGGAACGCCGGGGTTAGTGTGGGCTGGGCCCTGGGGGGGAACACGGCAAAATTCTCCGCCTACCAAGAGCAGACCAGCCCCAAATTGGGGGAATCGAGCCGGACCAAAACCAACAGCAACAGCGCCAGCATTTCCTTGGGCGACGCGTTGACGACGGGCGTGACCAACCGGGAGAGCCGCAAATCGTTTCACGAAGAAGAATGGCGCTACGAAAAAGCGCGCCGGGATTTGGAAACCGACGTGCGCTTGGCTGTCCAGCGGGTGACGGCGGCCACCCGTCGGCGCGAGGCCGCCCGCTCGAAGGCCGAGGAGGCCCAGCAAGAATTGAAAGATTCCCGCGCACTCCTGCAGGACGATCGGGCGCACCTGGGCGACTACGCCGCCGCCAAAAACCGCGTGGCCTTCGCCCACGCGGCCCACGCCCAGGCCCAGGCGCAATATTTGATCGCCGTGTCGGCCCTGAACCGCGCCGTCGGTGTCGCCGATCAATACCGGGTTGAACCTTAGTCAGAGGGCTAAAATGCGTAAACTTTTTATCATTCCAATTTCTCTGGTTGCGGCGGGCATGCTTTTTGCCACGGTGCCGAACCGGATTACATATCAAGGGCGGCTATTTAAATCGGGGGTGGCGGTGAGCGGGCCGAAGTCGATCCGCTTGGCTCTGGTGCACCCCTCGACATTGGTGGAGTTGGAATCGGAAGTGTTTAACGTGACGTTGCCGGCGACGGGGGAGTTCACGATCGTTTGGGACGCGACGCTGGACGCGGGGTTTGATTGGCGTGGGGTAAACCCGCAGTTGAAGATTTCGGTGGACGGGGAGGCGTTGAGCCCGAACGAACTGTTGGGGGTGAGCCCGTACAGTTTTGTGGCGAGGACAGTGGACGTGGGTGGGGTGGACACGGCGGCGTTGGCGGACGGGGCGGTGACGAACGCGAAAGTGGCGGTGGGGATAGCCGGCTCGAAAATATTAATAACTACAAACACCTATCTCTCTGATTGGCGCCATCCTACGCAACTAGATAAAGTGGACGCAACAAAAATTTATCCACCTTTGGCCACAGACTCGATCATATTTTCTTCCCCCAGCGTGGCCCAATTTATTCAGGCGTCTCAGCCGGTGACTCCCCTTACCATCAAAGGCAAATCGGGCGTGGTGGGAACTGTGCCGGTTTTTGACGTTCGGGACAATTCGGATGAACTGCGCTTTCGGGTGAGAGGTGCCGGCGAGCAATTTCTGAGCGGTCCAGTGGGATTGGGAACCGAAACCCCCGGGGCCCCCTTGGATATCGTTTCTTCGAGTGCGTCGGTGGTGCTTCGGAACACCCAGGCACCGGAGGCCTCTCGAACATGGCAAGTGGCGGTCAATAATCTCGGGAGAATGAATATTCAGGCCACGAACGCTGCGCTTAGCTCCCCCGTTTCGGCATTGGCTCTTTCAAGGGATGGGTTGGTGGATATCCCCACCGCGCGGATCAGTTCTTCGACAATTCAAAACCTAACATCCACCAACCTCGTCACGCAAAACCTGAATTCAGTAAATCTGGTTGCGCAAAGTTTGACCGCCACCTCGCTGGGTTTTGGGACTGTGACGGCATCTTCCTTAACGGTGCAAAACATTTCGGCAGGCACTTCAACCATTCAAAATTTGTCATCAACAAATTTGACTGCGTCTTCAGCAACGATTGGTCAGTTAATTTCAACAAACCTTAATGCATCCATCGCGAACATCGGAAATGCAAAAATTAATTCTTTTGGGGCTCCGGTTTCGGGTGGATTGACGGTTGATTCTCTAACAGTGAACAATGTGGTTAACTTACCGGCGGTGGCGGCCCGTGTAGACGGTTCTTCGAATTTGTCAATTCCCACTTCACCAACCCTAGTCACTTTTCCCAATGAGTCATTTGATACATCCAATTTTTTCAATCTTTCATCCCCAGGGCGTCTTGTCGCCCCCCGTAATGGGGTTTATTTAGTTAGTTTCGAAATACGAGGGACGAATATTGGAGATTGTATCCTAAAGAAAAATGGAACAGAGATTGAGCGAATCACGCCGGTATCTGGAACAGTGGTTAAAAACCCTTCCGCCATTGAATTGAAACAAAACGATTATCTTGAGTTGTTTGCGAATCGTTCGGGTTTTGGTGGCGGTACTGTAACGACGAGATCTTTTCAAATAATATTATTGGGAATTCTGCCGTAATGCGCTCTCTTTGGTTCAATAACTTCGTTCCCAATTACTAAAATCTGACAATGCAACCGCCCACACCCACGACACATCAACTCAAACGCCGCTGGCCGCTCTTGGTCGGCGCGGCGCTGGTGATCGCCGGGGCCTGGGGAATGCGGCGCTTTCAAGAATACCGCATGTACCGCGCCCAGGCCATCGAGGCCGATCGCGCGGCCAAGGAAGCCATTCCCGTCAAGGCGTACCGGGTGCGCCCGCGCGACGTGGCCGGGGCCCTCAAACGCATCGGGACCATTCGGGCCAGGGCGGAAACCAATCTGCAGTTCGGCGCCCCCGGCCGGGTGGAGCGGTTTGAAGCCGAAAAGGGCCAATTCGTTAAAAAAGGCGCGCTCATCGCGGTCCTGGACCAGGCGGAAGCGCGCAACGCCCTCAACGTCGCCCAGCTGGAATACGAAAAAGCCAACGTCAAATATTTCCGTGACCGCACCATCGACCGCCTCACTTTCGAACAGGCCAAGGCCCGGTACAACCAGGCCCGGTTGGAGGCCGCCAAAACCGTCATCCGTGCCGGCCACGACGGCTACTTGGTGGAAAAATGGCTGAACGTGGGTGAACACGCCGACCCGGGCACGGTGATCGGGAAGCTGATGGACAAAAGCCGCGTCACCATCGAAATGGATCTTTCCGAAGACGACATTCAACACCTCAAAACGGGCCAAAAGGTGGCTATCACTGTGGACGCCGTACCGGACTATAAAGAAGAGGGGACGGTGTTGTCGATCACGCCCTACCTTAAGGGCGACACCCGGTCCTTCTCCGTCAAAGTGGACGTGCCCAAAAACCCCGATGAAAAACTGACCCCCGGCATGTTCGCCCGATGCACCATCCGCCGCTACGAAAAGGCGGGGGCCTTGACGGTGCCGATGGACGCCGGCGCCGAGGTGGACGAAAAGACCCTCCGCCTTTTCACCGTGGACTCGCAAAACCGCGCCCGCGAAAAAACCGTGGACATTTTGTTTATGGACGAAGGCCAGGTGGAAGTGGGCGGCCTGGCGGACAACGACCTCGTGGTGTTGACCCCCGGCGCCGAGATGCGCGACGGGGCTTTGCTCAACGTGATGGACGTTTTTGATCCCAGGGCCCACGTGGAAACCTCGACCGCCCCGGCCGCGGGGCTGTAGCTCCCCGGATCCCCGCGGATCCCGCCTTTGAAATCCCTCGTTAAATTCTGCGTCGACCGGCCGCTCGGCGTGTTGGCGGTTTACGCCGGCCTCGCCGTCATGGGGCTCTTCGCCTGGAAAAGCCTACCCCAGGAATTAATGCCCGATCTGAGGTTCCCCCAGCTGTCCGTCGTGACCCTATTGCCCAACGCCAGCCCCGAAGAAGTCGAAAACCTGGTCACCAAACCGGTGGAGCAAATCGTCGGCACCGTCAAGAACGTGCGCCGCGTCGAATCTGTTTCCAAAGAGCAGGCGTCGGTGGTGAACATCCAGTTCCGTTGGGACACCGACATGGACGCCGCCTTCCTGTGGGTTCAAGAAAAGTTGGGGCTCGTGCAGGACCTCCTTCCGTTGGAGGCCAAAAAGCCCGAGGTGACGCGCTACAACCCCTTCGACCGGCCGGTCCTGTTGTTGGCCGTGACCGGGGACCTGCCCGCTGTGGATTTGCAGCATCTGGTGGAAACCCGCCTGCGCCCCGCCTTGGAAAAAACCCTCGGCGTGTCCGGCGTCGATGTGAGCGGGGGCGTCGAAAGAGAAATCCAGGTACACGTGGACGCCCAACGCCTGGCGGGGCACCGCCTGTCGCTCGCCGAGGTCGCCGACGCCCTGCGGCGGCGCAACGTGTCACGCTCGGCCGGTTCGGCCACCGAGGGGATGTTCGATTACCCCGTCACGGTGACCGGGGTCTACGACGAAGTCAAAGCCATCGGCGACACCATCGTACGGGCCGAGGGCGCGGGGCCCGGCGGCCGGGGGGAGCCGGTGATGTTGCGGCTGTCTTCGATCGGCCAGGTTGAGGACGGTTTCCGGGAACGCGCGAGCCACGCGCGCTACGACGGCAAGGACAATATTTCCGTGGCCGTCTTCAAGCGTTCCGAGTCCTATCCCGTGGATGTGTCCCGGGACGTCCGCGCCACGTTAAACGAAGTGACACGGCAATTGCCCACGGGCATGGCCCTGAAAGTGATTTACGACCAGTCGGTGTTTATCCAGGAAGGGATTTCGGATGTCTTGGGCAACGTGGTGTTCGGCGGGCTGTTGGCCTACGTGGTACTCTGGGCCTTTTTGCGCAGCCACACCCGGTCCCTCATTGTGGGGTTCACCATTCCTCTGGCGCTCTTGTTGACTGTGAGCGTGTTTTGGCGTTGGGGAATGACCTTGAACCTCTTGACCCTCGGCGGCTTGGCCCTGGGCGTGGGCATGCTGGTCGACACGGCGGTGGTGATCATCGAAAACATTTCCCGCCACCGCGACGGCGGAAAGCCCTTGAAAGAAAGCCTGTTGGAGGGGACCGAGGAAGTCGGCGGGGCCGTGTTCTTTTCCGTGGCGACGACCCTGGCGGCCTTCGCCCCGATTCCCTTCGCGGCGGTGGGGGTCGCGCAAAAAGTTTTCACACCGATCGCCGTGGCCGTGATGGTGAGCCAGGTGGCCTCGCTTCTCGTTGGATTCACTTTTGTCCCTGCGCTCGCCGTCCTGCTGTTGGAAAACAAAACCCTGTCCGCGCTGCGGGAACGCCGCGGCGGCGGGGCGAAGGTTTTTTGGGAGCGCCTCGCCGGGACGGCCGCCAGCGTGAAGGCGAACATCGACCTTCGCGCTCCCTTCCTTCGCCGTTGGGGCGGGGGTCTGGCGGGAGCGCGGTGCCAACTGGAGTCGGGGTACGAGCGCGCCCTGGGTGTCGCCGTCCGCGATCCGCGCCGGGTGCTGAAGGTGGTGTTGATCGCCACGCTGATCAACGGGGTCGGTTTGTTCTTGATCCGCCGCGAGGCCATGCCGGACGTGGACCAGAGCCAGTTTATGATGAAAGTGACCTTGCCCACCGGGGCCCGGCTCGAAGTGACGGACGGGACGATGCGGCGCATTGAAAAAGTCCTGTCCGAAACGCCTGAGGTGGCGCACCGCAACGTGATCGTGGGTTCTTCGGGCGGGAGCGCTCTCGGCGCCCTGGGAGCCCACCAGGGCCAGGTGGTGGTCGATTTGGCCGACCGGTTGCCGACCGGGAAGCGCCGTCGTCGAACGGCGCGGAAAATCATGGAAGACACGGCCCAAAAGCTAAAGGCGCTCGACTTGGAAGGGGCGCGGGTGGATTTTGAGGCCCAGGGGGCCGACGTGTTTTCCCAGGTGTTCGGTCGGGCCGGAGCGGACCTGGTGCTGGAGGTCAAAGGGGCGGAATTGGGCGCCCTTCAGAAAACCACCGACGCGCTCAAAGAGAAACTGCGGGGCATCCCCGGCGTGGCCAAGATGGAAGACAGCCGGACCTTGCCGTCCCTTCAAATGCAGTACGAGTTGGACGAATCCCGTCTGGCGCGCGACGGCCTCACGGTGGCCGACGTGGCCGACGCGGTGCTCGTGGCCGTGCACGGCCAGAGCCCCACGGCATTTCGGGAAGAGGGCAAGGAAATCCCGGTGCGGGTGCGCCTGCGCGAGGAGGACCGCCGGGACGCCGCCGCGTTGGGGCGGATCGTGGTCCCGAGCCCCTTGGACCGCTCGGCCGCCCACCCTTTGGAAGAGTACGGGCGGTTGTCGGTGTCGCCGGGGCCCAGCGAAATTCGCCGGCGGGACCAGCAGCGGGTGGTTTTGGTGTCCGTCTTTTTGTCCGGCAAAAAGGTTGACGACGTTTTGCCCGCCGTGCGTGAAGGCCTGCGCGAGTTTCGCAACCGTCGCGACACCACGGTGGAACTGGGCGGCGAGTTGGAGGAAACCCGGGCCTCCATCAACAGCCTGTTTTACGGGTTTGTGGCGGCGGTGGCCCTCGTCTATATTGTGATGGTGGTGCAGTTTAACGTGCTGTGGGTGCCTTGTTTGGCCCTGGTGGCGGTGCCCCTGGCGATCAACGGGGTGACCCCGGCCCTCGTGTTGACGGGCAATACGCTCAATTTAATGTCCGGACAAGGGCTTATGATGCTGTCTGGGATCGTGGTCAACAACTCCCTCATGCTTTTGGAATTCATTCAACAACGTCGGGCCGAGGGGCACGATCCGGCCGCGGCGGCCCTGGAGTCCAGCCGCACGCGCGTTCGGCCGATTTTAATGACCGTCACCGGGAACATCGCCGGGCTGTTGCCTCTTGCTTTGGGCATCGGCCGGGGCGCCCAAATGCAGGCCCCCATGGCGATTGTGGTGATTTTTGGGTTGATCGTGTCCACCGTTTTGACGTTGGTTGTCCTCCCCGCGCTGTACCTCGAAGCCCGCCGTTTCTTCGAAAAAGCCTAAACCCGCAAGAATCCCGTTGCCGTCTGTCGAATTTATATCGACGGTAAAGTGTACTATTAGTACTTAATACGCATAGTATAAGTTACATAAAATTTACACAGTTTGGGTATTTAAATTACGGTGTTCATATATAATTTAAAGGCAAATGCCAGTGATCAGTATGGAGGAGTAGGTAAACTTCGATTTCGCCGCGCCTCCCTGGGGCCGGGGTGAAAACCCCGGCCCCGCCGCGGCGGATTTGTTGTGTTTTAATCGTTTAATTTGGATTGACGGAAGGGGGTTTCATTGATTAAAATGCCTAAGACAACCTGGCTGGAACACGACTCCTTGATATTAAATTTGCTTTGGGAGCGTCCGCATGGCGCGGATGTTTTTCTCCGTCGATAAAACCCTCCTTTCCCTGGCCCGCCGCGCGCGCCGCCGGGGTCTTTCCATTTTGTCCCGGGCTTTGCGGCCCGGGGTGGCGGGGGTTTTCCTTGTCACCACGCTCTTCGGCCCCGCCTCGGGGTGGGGGCAAAGCCGCGCCGCCCAGATGTTGGCCGGGGTTCAGCACGACGAATTCTCCACCGCGGCCGAAGACGGCGGGCATTTCAGTCCCGAGCGTTTAAGGGCCCGTCTCCTTTCCCTCGACATGATGGTGGCGGCCCACAACGCGCGGTTCGCGCGGTTGCAGGGGCGGCCCTTCGCGGGCGGCGCCGGCGACGAGGTGGCTCCCCGTGTGTTCCAGGCTGCCCTTGAAAAGTTCCAGACCGCCGCCCAAATGAACGCCGACGTGGAAATGCGGCGGGCGCGGTTCTCCCAAAAGTTCGCGGCGGCGGGCGGCTTCCAATACCGTACCTTCGCCGACGGCAAGCGGATGTGGTTCAAGAACGGCCGCGTGAGCCGCATCGAGAACGAAAAGATTGTCGACGCCTTCGGCAATACCCACCGGCAAGACACCACCGACATGGTTTATGACAAGCGGGGGAACCTGCTGTCGTCCAAGACCGAAACCCGCGACGCCAACGGGCACATCACCGTCAAACGCTGGCAGGGAACCTACAGCAACGTCCCCGGCCGGGACCGCTTGGCGTCCTTTACCGAGAGCGCCTGGGACCCCCTCGGCAACGAAAGCCGCTTGGAGCGCTCCGGCCTGGTGTGGGACGCGGAGGGGAAAAACCTTTTGTCGTACTCCGAAAAAGCCACCGATCCCTACGGAGCCGTGTCCACCCGGCGGGTGTGGGATTCCACCCACGACAAAGACGGAAACCTCCTTTCCTTCAAGGAAGAGTCTGAAACCAAGGGCGTAAAAAGTTTCCGGGAATGGTTCGGGGCGAGCTACAAGAGCGCGGGTAAGAAAAAGGGCAAGGACGAGTGGCAACTGACTTCTTATCAAGAAAAAACCACCGACGCCCAGGGCCGTGAAACCGCCCGCGAATGGGGCGAGACGAAATACGACGATAAGGGCGCGCTCCGGGAATACACCGAAAAAACCACCGGTCCCGACGGGGAAACGGCCACAAAAACCTGGGGTGACGCGGAGTTCGACCGCCACGGCAACCTCACCTTTTTCCGGGAAACCATCAAAAGCGCCTCCGGGCGGGAGACAACCCGGGTATTCCGCAACGGGCGATATGACGACCACGGCCGGGTTCTCTCTTATGAAGAGTTGACCAGCGAAAAAGACGGTCCGAGCGCCTTGCGCGTGTGGTCCGGCGGGCGGTACAACGAGCGCAACGAGCTGTTGTCCAACATGGAAAAGGTCACGGATTCCCACGGCGTGACCACCACCCGGGCGTGGAACGCCACCCGTTACGCCAACGGCCAGCCGTCGGCCACGGTCGAGACGGTCACCGACGATCAGGGCCACGCCACCACCCGGGAATGGAACGGCCGCTTCGGCGAGCACGGCCGACTGGCGGGCTTTGATGAAAAAACCACCGACGCCCGCGGCAACGTGTCGACCGTGACCCAAAACAATTTAACCTACGACGCCCTGGGGCGGCTGATCGGCTACGACGAACGTTCCAGCGACATCTTTGGCCGGCCGACGGTGTCGACCTGGAAAGCCACCGCCTTTGATTTGAAGGACCGGGCGATCGCCACGGTTCGAACGGACCAGGGCGAGGACGGGCGCGAGCGTCGGGCCGAACGATCGAACATCGCCTACGACGCGGCGGGCCGAATGACGTCCTATGAAGAATCCCTGGAAGTTCGGGGCGGCGGCCTGCCCGACGCGAGCGGTCGCCAAACGTGGACCGCGCTGGGGTACGACCGGCACGGCGATTTGTTGGGCTTCGAGTTGACCACCACCAACGCGCGGGGGGAGGTGGAAACACAACGCCGAACCACGACCTATGACAATCGGGGCCGGGCCGTGGGGACCTCGGACGCCACCACGAACGCTTTGGGGGAGACGCAGACGGTGGCGTGGAAGGCGCTGGGTTTCGACGCCTGGGGAAATGTGGACAAATATTCCGAAACCACTGTGACCGCCGGGATCGAGAAAACGCGAGTTTGGGAAGGCCGCCTTGACGCCCGCGGTTTGGCCACGGACTCGCGGGAAACGATCGCCGATGCCAGCGGCCTCAAAGTCACGCACCAATTGAGCGGCGTCCGCTACGACGCGCGCGGGCGGATGACCGACGGGGTGCGCGCCACCGAACGGTCGGATTATCCCGAGGTGTCCATTGTGGCGACCACCGCCGGCAAAACCTACGACGAGGCGGGCCAAGCCATCGGCGGGATCGAAACCACCCGCATACAAGGCCGGTCCGGCGGCGAAACCATTGATTTGACGTCCGTGGAAACCAGTTTCGGCGGGGCTTTTGACAGCGGCCGCGCTACCCAAACCCGCTCCACCGTGGAAACGACCGGGACCTGGGGCGCTCGCCCGGTTCACTCGCGGGACACGGTCGAAAGCTTGTTCGGTTCTCTGGGGGAGCGCACCGACAACCGAACGTCCCAGGCCTATGACGCGACGGGCGCCCTCATCAAAGAAAACCGCTCCACGACAACCCGAACGGGTGTGGAGGTGGATTGGGCGGGCCGGCCCCTGGCCTATGAGGAATCGTCCGTGGACGCCGCGGCCCCCAAAGCGCGCACCACCACGCGCCGGGTCAACCACTATTACGGCAACGGCGAGTTGTCCGGTTATGCGGAGGAAACCACCAACGCCTTTGGCGTGACCACAAGGGTGAACGCCACGGAGTTGGCGACGGACGCCCTGGGGCAGACCGTCCAATCCCGGGAAAAATCAACTCAGCCCGGCCTCTCGGTGAAAACCGACGATACGTTTAAGGCCCACATGCGCTACGACCTCCTGGGACGGAACATTGGCGGGCATGAATCGTCGTCCACCACCGGGCCGGGGCTGTCGACGCG
This sequence comes from Elusimicrobiota bacterium, assembly GCA_016706425.1. Lineage (NCBI taxonomy): Bacteria > Pseudomonadati > Elusimicrobiota > Elusimicrobiota bacterium. Next base: position 1,795,808 of record JADJJR010000001.1, on the reverse strand, counting down.
GTCGTCCTCTACCTGGCGCACGGTGTTTGACGGGGCGGGTCGCGTGGTCGAGTCGACCTCGGCGGGGGAACGGGACGGGGTTTCTTTTGAAAACACCACGCGCAACAGCGTCTTCGATATTAACGGCCGCGCCGTCGATTACCGCACCTCCTCCCAGGGCGCCGCCGGGGTGAGCGATGTGGAGACGACCGGCGTCCAATTCGACGAATTTGGCCGCGCGTACAAACGCCATGAGGACGGTTGGAACAACGGCTCCTACAGCAACGCCGATGTGACGGCCGGTTACGACGCCCAAGGGCGCGAAGTGAAGACCACCCGGGAAGGCTATAACGGCCAGGGCTCCTTTCGCGAAGAGACCACCACCCAAGGGTTCAACGCCTTGGGGCAGGCGACGGGCCGATCGACCTCCGGCTGGAACGCCACCGAGGGAAATTATTCCTACCAAGACACGGGATTGAATTACGGATTGACCGGCGAGTTGTTGTCCTTTGATCGCGCCAAATTAAACGGCGAGAAAAAAGACGTTTTCCATTGGGCCACGAAGGGCGTGGACGCGGCGGGCCGATCCCTGGGGTTTACGGAAGTCGGGAAATCCTTTGAAAACGGAAAGTACATCAACGATTTCACCATCGACCACGCCGCCCGGGCCCACAACGGCAACGGCCAGGAAGTCTCTTACCGCCAAACGACCACCAAGACCTACGTCGGCGGCGCGGTGGAGACCACGGTCTCCGACTGGAAGGGCGCCTACGACGACAAGGGCCGACAGGTGGAATTCCGCGACGACCAAACCATCACCCTGACCGAAAACGGAGTCACCAAAGAGGCGACCCTCTCGCGATGGCGCGAAGGCCTTTCCTATTACGACGCGGACGGCGACGGCCACCGCAAAGGAATGACGCGGGGGTACGATGAAACGGTGTTCGATTCCGCCAACCCGGACAAAGGCCAAAAGACGGCGGTGCGCAACATGCGCTACGACGCGGCCGGGCGGTTCCTGGACGGCGAAACGGCCAGCGGCGAGGTGTCGCGGTTGAAAGACGCCCTGCGGCGCATCGCCGACATTTTCAGCGGATCGAACTTGGCCCAGGCCGGGCGGAACCTGGTGGCCGGGTTGGAACGGCTTGTGGCCAACACCGCCCGGTTGTCGGCGGAGGTGGCCGCCTGGCTCAAGGAAAACATCGCCGACCCCACGAAAGGGTTTGTGGATTCCGTCGCGCGCTGGCTGGGCGCGCCGGGCGAAGCGCCACCCGCCCTGTCCGCGGCCGATGTCGAAAAATTGGTGCGCGCCGTTTCGGAAAAGGCCGGCGGCGTGGCGGAGGCCGACGTGCCGCTCGGGCTTGTCCCCGCCGCCAAAACTTTGGGGGTGTTCGACCAAGGCCTGGCCGTGACGCGCACCAAAGCCAAAAACTTCGACGCTCTGGGGAGGGCCGTCTCTTGGGTCGAGGAAACCCGTTCCATGGCGGCCCCGGAAAAGCCGGTGGAATCGGAGATTCGCGTCACTTATGAGGGAGACTCCGCCCGCCTCGCCAGCTACGCCGCCCGCGTGTTGGACGGGGAAAAGGTGAGCCAGATCTTCCGCGACAAATATTCCTACGATGCTCTGGGCCGGTCCATCTATCGGGAAGTTCGTTTCGAGGGTGAAGGGTTGGAAGAATTGCTCGACGGCGCCGCCCCCGCGGCGGGCGGAAACCCGCCCACGCGCGCCTTGGATTGGGCGGGGCTTTCCGCCGAGAAACGTTCCGCGCTGGTGGACCGGCTGGCGGCCGACGCGGTCCAAGTGATGGGCCGCGTGGAGATCGACCTGAACGAAGAGTTTGAGTACGACGCCAAAGGCGCTGTGGTCTCCCGCCAGGGTGAACGGCTGGTGCGCGGAAACGTTTTCACCGAACTGGGGCTGGAAAAAGTTTTGCCGCGATCGATGGCTGCTCAACGCCTTGAAGCCATTGACGGTATAAAAGAAGAGACGGCGAAGCTTATGGAAAAGCAGGACAGATTGATCGCTTCGGCCCTGACTGTCCTGGATCAAACCTCGGCCGACCTTCAAATGGCCCAGGAGAAATTAGCCCTATTAAAATCCTCCCGAGAACCCCTTCAAGACGCGTTTGACAAAGCCACCGCGGCCGAAGCGGCGGCCCGGGCGGCCAAGGACGCCGCTCAAAAGGCCATCAACAGTCTTCTGGGCACGGATTTGTTTGTGGCGCTGGCGGGGGAGAAGTTGGCGCCTTTGCCGCCCACGACCCGCCACGACGCGCGGGGACGAACGGTGTCGGTTGCCCCGGGTGACAAGGCCACCGTGGTGGATTCCCGTTGGTACGCCGTCATCCGCGTTCGAGACGACGGCCGGGTAGTTCGGACCTACGTGCGCCGCGACACTGAGCGAACGCTGGTTTACCGCGACGACCGGAATTACCGGGGTTGGGTGGAAGAGTCAAAAAAATCCCTGGCGGAAGTGGAAGACCCAGCGCCGCCGTTTTACGGAGGGGGAATTGGGGGTTGGAACAACAACAAGGGTGAAAAGCTCTTGGCCACGATCCCCACCGGCGATGAGATTGATATTGATTCGTTGGACGTTGCGCTGTCCACGTTGCGAAACCACTTCGATCCAAACAACCTCAAAAAAATATTCCCTCTATATCGGAGCATCGAACGTTCACCAACCCGCGCGGACGTGCGGGAACCGATCGTTGGCTACAACAGCGCCGCTCAAGCCGGGCTGCTGGCCTCGGTCGCCAAGCTTTCCACCTTGGCCGACACGGCCAAGAAGTTTAAACAGGTGAGTGAAGACTTGGCGGGTGCGGTAAAAAGCTTAGCGGTGCACGATGCAAAACTCGCCGATATTACCGAGGCCGAAAAGGGATTTGAGGAAGCGGCAAAACTCGCCGAAGACGATTTGTCAAAAACCACGTCCGACGCGGAAAAAGAAAAAGCCCGGCTGGCGGCGGAGGAAACGCGTCGGCTGGCCGAGGCCACGGCCGAGTTGGACGCGCAAAAGGCGGAGTGGGTCAAAGATCTGTCGGGCGCCGACGTGTGGTTGAACGGCGCCGCCACCAAGATCCCGGCGGGGTTCTGGGAAACGTTGCTGGAGAAGGGCGAGGCCGCGCTCAATGGAACAACGCAAACGTTGGCCGGAATGTCAGCGGGGAGCCGGGTGCGCACGCGCTTGGCCGACAGCGAACGGTTTGCCCGGTTGGATGAAAATCGTCCCGACGGCGTGTCGATTTCTTGGCGGGGCGTGATTTTGGGGAGCGGATCGGCCGCGACTTTTGACGCCCTGCGCCGCGCCGCCCAGGGGGCTTTGGCCGCGGACACCGATGAGGCCCGCCGGGCGGCCTTCGGCTTGGCGACCGATGGCCGATTGACCGTGTCCCGCGTGGGGGCCCAAACCCAAGACGCGGCGGGCCGGGCCGTGGCCCAGTCTATCGACACGTTGGAAATTTCCCGCCAAGGCGGGGAAACATCGGTCCGTCGCACGACGCAATCGACCCAAGGCTTCAAATACGACGCCCGGGGCCAGGTGATTGCTTACGAGCGCACCACCCACGAAGCGGGAAAGCCGGACGTGGTGGAGCGGTTGGTGGGCGCCACCTACGACGCCGCGGGTCGGCTGATCAAGAGCGACGTGCGCCTGCGGGACCCGTCCTCCGGTTATTCCGGCGAGATTCAAATCATTAATGAAAACTTTTCCTTTGGCATCGACGGCAGTCCCCGGCATTCGCGTCGCACGCAAATCAAAGACGGCCAGGTGACGGTGGCGGAGGACCTGGGCCATTCCCGTACCGACGCGCTGGGGCGCGTCGTCTTCTCTCTCACCAATAATTTAACGACTTCCCTCGACCGTTGGAACGCCGCCGGCGGGGATTTCGCCGCCGCGCCGGGCGATCGGTCCACGACGGCGCTGTGGAATCGCTCCTTCAACGCCCGGGGCGAGGCGACGGCCTCCCTGCGGGTGACATCCAAAACCGGGGCCAATGGCGCCTGGCACACGGTGTTTGAATCCAGCGCCATGGCCTACAACCCGGCGGGACAGGTGATCGGGTCAACGGTGAAGACCGTGGAGTCGGGCCGGGACGGCGCGGCCGTCCTGTTCCGCGCCGGCACCGACCGCATCCTCGAAGTGAAATACGACGAACAAGGCCGGGCTCTCCGACAGCGGACGTCTCGCACCGAAAACGGCCAAACTCGGGAAACCTGGGACGAGGCGGATCGCAAATACGACGCCTTTGGCCGGCTCATCGAGAGCCACACCAAAACCCGCGACGCTTTGGGCGACATCACGGAATCCTTCTGGAGCGGTGTTTACGGGGCCGGCGCCCGTTTGACCTCCTATGCTCAATGGAACATCGCCAACGGCCAAAAGACCGAAGAACGGTCCGTGGGCGCGCCGGTGGTGGACGCCCAGGGGCGGACCACCTTCCCGACCACCGAAGTGACGGAATGGAACACCGACGGCACCGAGTCCATCACCCGGTCCAAAACCGAGTCGGGATTGGTGTATAACCTGTTCGGCCAGCTGGTGGCCCAAGAGATCAGCACCAAAACACGGTTGTCGGACGGGGCCTTTTCCACCGAGACCAAAAATTACACCTACGGTTACGACACGGCCGGGCGACAAACCAAAACCTGGGTGGACGGGCGCGAAGAGGCGGGGGGCAAAGTTCGCCGCTTCAACAACTACAACGAAGTGCTGGCTTTCGACGCCGCGGGCCGCGTCCGCCGCACGCTCAATCGAAGCACACAGGGCGCGTTGATCACCGAGCGGGTCTCCTTGGAAGATATTCGCTACGACACGTCGGGCCGGACGGTGGGTTCCCGCGAGCGGGTTCACCGCTCGGGGGTGGACCCCGTCACGGGCGCCGCGCTCGACAGCTATTCCACCGAGATCATGGAGACGGACAAATTTGATACCTGGAACCGCGCCACCCACACCACCCAAACCACGCTGGTGGGGGCATTGAAGACCGTTTCGGCCGTGCAATCGACCTACGGCCGCGACGGCCGGGTGATCGACCAGTCCACAACCTACGACGAATACTCCCTGGCGGCGGGCGTGGACCACCGTGTCCATCGGGTCATTGAACAAACCGGCATGGCCTATGACGGGGTGGGCAATCTGGTCGACTATAAAAAAGTGGTTAAAGAAGGAGACTTGGAGAGCACTTACACCCCGGTGGCGCTGGAATATGACGAGTTCGGCCGGTCGGTCACGGCCTTAGAGCGCGTGCGCGATAACGCGGGTCGGGACGAAATCGTGGGGGCCTTGGGCACGCAATTCAACGGACTCGGCCAAGTGGTGGGCGGGCAAACGGTGACCATCAAAGGCGGGTCGGCCCTGCTGGGCGACAAGGGCCTTTTGGCCAAGGTGACCGAGCGGCTGATGGCCGGCGACCTGGCCAACGGCCAAGGGACCCAACTGGTGGCCGACACCGGCCTGGAAGGAATCTGGTCCACCCGGTTGTTGGCGGCGGCCTACGACGCGCAGGGGCGGCAGGCCTATAACGACTCCGTGACGGACAAGGCCGGGCACGGGTATAAAGATGTGGTGGTGGACTTGGTTCTCGCCAAAGGGTGGGTGGGCAAGGGAACCGGTTGGTGGTACGGGCAACAGTTTGCGAACGCCCTGGCGAAGCTCAAAGCCGAAGGCGCAGAAATCGTTTATTCAAAATTCTTCCACGGCGGCGGCGTCCATCGGCGTTATTGCGAGTCCCTCATCTCCTACCGCAAAAAAGAAGCCGCCATCCTGGAAAGCCACGACCGCACCGAAAACGCCGTCACCGTCTTTGACCCCTTCGGCCGGGCCCTGGCGCAGACCGTCACCGCCCACCGGGGCGACAACACGACCATCACCGACCAATGGTTGGCCTATGACGGCGGCGGCCGCTTGGCCATGATCTTGAGCAACGTGTTCGAAAAGGGACTGAACGGCGACGGAACGCGGTTTGCGCGCACGTTTTCCCAAAGCCAAGAGTTCACCTACGACGCGTTGGGGCGGTCGACGAGCGAAAAGACCATCACCTGGGCGGACAGCCAAGCGCCTTATAAGATCACCACGTCCACCACGGACAATATTTCTTACGACAAAGGCCAGCGCGTGGGCTGGACCGAGACCACCCAATCCAACGATCGGACCACGGTGGACGAACGCGTCACCACCGGCGCGGGCTACGACGGTTTGGGGCGGCTGGCCACGTTCAACGCCGCCGTCTACGAGGTCAACAACGGCGTCCGCAAACTGCAATACAAAGATTTTAACGTCCGCAATTCCTATGACGCCCTGGGCCGGTTGGCCCTGACCCTGAGCGACCGCGTGTGGGGCGCCACGGAATCCGTTCGCGTCGCCACACGAAAACGAGAGAAGGGGCTGATTGTCACGGGGTTCGCCACCGTCCAAAAAGCGTTGGAAGAAGGCGCGGGCGGCGGGGGGATCGCCGGCTTGAGCGAAGACTGGACCACCGGCCGCGCGGCCGTGGCCATCACCTACGAATATTCCAACGGCGGCACATCGATGTCGGGCATGCGCGTGCGGGCCTTCGGCACGGGGACGCACAAAGAAAAAACGGTTCAAGCGGCGGGCATTCGGCTCGACCATTACCAAAAGAACATGCGCTACGACGACGTGGGGCGCGTGACGGGATACAAGCTGATCTCCACGCAGGTGGAGCGATACCAATATTACAAACAGGGCCAATCCGGCTTGAAGAGAAAAGTGAAATCGGCCTGGACCACCGGCGCCGTGACCACGGTAAGCGACGTGGAGGTCCTGGAATACGACGGCTTCGGCCGGCAGGTGCACACGGTGGTCACCAGTGAACGGAACGACATCAACAAAACCTGGACGCGCACGGAGACCGTTGTCAAATCCTTCGACGACCAAGGCCGCGTGAAAGACGTCCGACGCACCACGGACTCCAAGCTGACCCTGCCCAAATCCAGCGGCGGGTTTTTAGGGGGGCTCGGTGGTCTTGTGGTGGGGGCTTTACTGGCGGTGACGGGTGTGGGACTTTTGGTCGCGATCGCGGTGGGCGCCGCGGTGGGGCTGGGCGGTGCGGCCGCCAACTGGCTGGGCGGACAAAAGATGTATTCGCACAACGTCGTCGATCAAACCATGGCTTACAAGGCCGATGGCCGCGTTGATGAAGAGAAAACCAAAGCCCAAACCCGCACGCTGGAAGAGAAGTCCTATATGATGGGCCAAAACTTCGGCGATAAGATGATGCAGGTGTCGGACATCGCCGTTGCTGTTGTCTCCGTGGTTGTTAGCTTTGTTGGTTCGCCGATTCTTGGGGCGGCAATAATGACGGCTTGGCAGGCGGGTCGCCAGGGGATTTCAATAAATGATTTTGAGGCCCACGCTGATCGAGAACAGGCCCACGGCAGTCGAATGATGGCGGCCAATTTTGGCGCTACCGTTTTAACGGCCGGTCTTTCAGATGCGTTCAATATGGCGAAATCAGGCCAAGTTCTTCTTAACGTCGGAACCAGTCTGGGTGTTGCTGCCGCTGGTGGAGCGGATTTAAAAACCATGTTCCAAGTGGGAGCCATTGCGGCGGTTAACGGTCTTGTGGCCAAGGCTGGGGCTCCCGGTGGATCGAAAGGCGGTTCGGGCTTCGATGTAGGGGCTCTGATTGTCGGGGGCGGGGAGCTTGTTCGCCAATTGGGCCTGAATTTTGGGCCTGAAAATCAAAGAACGACCTGGGTGATTGTCGGCTCAGCTATTCAAGGGACTGCAGGCGCTGGTGTCATCGGTGTAGAAGGAGCGGCGGTTTCCAACGCGATCAAGACTTTCATCATGGAGGAATACGCCAAATCGGCGAATGGTTCCGGCGGAACTGAATTGGAGCGCCGCCTGCGTGGCATGGTGGTCCAGGAAATGTCCGGTTTGGTGGGCACGCTGGTGGGCCGGATGAGCAAGGGAATCCAGGCCGTATTTGACACAGAAAGGTTTGGTCCTGTCGCCATCTTTGACGCGTTCAAAGCGGCCGTCATGACACCCTTCACCATGCTATCGGAAATCCGCGCGAACCTCGGCGAATTCTTCGACACGTTGGGACAGCCGTTTGCGAGGAAGGCATTGGTCCGGTTGACCAGCACCCCGGAAGCGGCTGCATTACAGGCCGAAAACGCTCCGCGCGGCGGGGTCGTCTTCGCGGGCACCGATTTGGGCCTTAAGAACGGCGCCTTGATAGTTCGCGGGAATTCGGCGGATCACCTCATCCCCCGTGGGGACAATCTTTTTGAAGTCCGTGACGCGACGCTTCAATTGGATGGGAAAGAATATAAGGTGGACCGAGCTCGGTTGACCCTGGGCGACGAAAGCCGAATTTTAGGGGCTGTTCTTGTCGATTCCGAAGGCAAGACCTGGATTATGACGCATGAAGGCGCTCTGCTGGGTCTTGATGTGTTGACACAAAAGATCGGCCAAACGAAGTATTACGCGAACCGCAACGCAACCCGTCTGGCGTCCCTTGAAGCAAGGCTCACGGATATCGGCGAACTCTTCTCTGCGAAATTGGACGCGGCGATCGATAAACAGGGGTCGAAGTCTTTCTTCCGAGGGGAACCTGGTTCGGACAAGAACTTTTCCGGTAAGACGCTACTAGCCGAGCTTCGGGCCAGCCTGGAGGTGCAATCCGGCGGTTTCGACATCATTGACCAGTTGATGAGCCAAGGGGACTTTGACCTGGCCCTCGCCACCTTGAGGGAAACGTGGAAAGGCGAGCGTCGGCTCGAAAGGGCCTTGGCGACAATCGAAACCGGCGTGGCGAACCTCGAAACCCATGTCGAGAAATTTTTCGTCGCGTTTGGATCGCTCAACATGATTGCCGGGAATTTGACGCCATCCGGCAGGGTGCGCGTTGAAGACCAGGAACAACGAGCGAGAGCCTTTGGGGACATGAGAAAAGAGGCCCGAGCGATAATGCGATCGGGCCTCGTGGGTCCCTCGGTGGTGAAAACTCTGGATGGCATTCTGGTTTCGGGCATGGGCTTTGTTCGCTTGGAGGTCGATTTCGACCTTGCGGCGAAGCAGGCCCGTGGGGATTTCTCAAGCCCGGTCAAGGCCGAACCCAAATATAAACTTTTTGATTGGTTCGGATCGCCGGGCCGGATGATATTCAACAAGGTCCTCACCATTTCCGGGCTCGACAAGTCCCATCCCAAGACGGCCCGGGCGGCGAGCTTGTTGGTGTCGATTGCCTCGCCCCTGGACGTGGGGGGGAATATCAAAGGGACGGCGAACGCCGTATCCAAGACGAAGATCATCGACCGGGCTCTCCTTGCCGCCGTGGAATACGGGGAGGCGTTGGAAGACGAAGTCGCCCGCGACGACGCCACGCTATACACCAAAGTGGCCCACGCCATGAACCCCATGCGGTTCATGAAAGAAACCTACCACACCATGGATGTGAACTTCAACACGCCGGGGTCCGAATGGATGGGGGCGGGGTATTTTGTTTCCGGCCTCGCGCTTAACGTATTGGATGTCGCCATGCCGCCGATGTTGTTGGCCAAATTAAGCGGGGCCTTGATCGGTCATGATATCGACCTGGCCGCGAAATCCTTTGGGTGGCAGGCGGGGACGACAAATAGAGTCAAAAATATCGCCTTGGGCATCAACACGGCGATGGTGCTGGCCTCCGGGAACTTTAAATATTCGCCCCAGACGAAAGAGTTCCTCGCCAAAGCCGTCGCGTTTTTCCTGATCAACGAGGGCGTGAGTTACGCCACGGGTTACTACATGGATAAATTTGATCTGGGCGGCAACGACAAAGCCGTGGCCAAACAACAGATGGAATTTGTGGTTCAGTCCGTACTGGGGTTGCTTGGCGGCAAAGCCATTCAATACGGCAAACGTTATGAAGCCACGAAGATGGTGAACCAGGAACGCGCCGCTGAAATGACGGCTCAGGCGAAGGACATCCGCGCCGAGCGGCGGGCGTTGTTGAAACAGGAGGCAATTTATAAAAATGAGTTAGCAAAGGCGGAATTAAAACTTGAGGCCGACAGAGTCGCCGCCAAAACGATTTTGGAGAAAGCTGCCCTGGACAGAATCCAGGTCAACAATATCCCAGGAGGAAACAGTGCCGAACGATCCATACGAGCTAACGCCCGAGCAGGTGGACAGTTGGAGCAAACAGGAGATAAAGGACTTTTACTCGCGAAAGCTAAAGGAGTTGGATCAGAAATTCTTCGCGCTGGAGAAGGAGAACAAGGATTTGGAAAAGCTTTACGGGACTCTGAGGCAAGAGTACGGGACTCTGAGGCAAGAGTACGGGACTCTGAGGCAAGAGTACGGGACTCTGAGGCAAGAGTACGGGACTCTGAGGCAAGAGTCAGAGCGGCGGGAGAAAAAGTTTCAGGAACTCGAGCAGAAACACAACGACTTGATCGCCAGCTGGGAAGAACAAATTCGCTTAGAGAAGGCTCAGAAAGAAAAGCGGTAGCGTCACGGATTGTTGAAAGTCTTTTCAAAACGCTTGGGCTCAGCGTCGGGGGCGGTGCCGAAGACCCATTAAGCCTTAAGCGCGACTTCAAAGCAAACGAGTCGTTGACCCCTCAAATGTTTAACCGAGTTAAGCCCGCGCTCCAAAGAGCGGGAGCATTTCGCAGTAGTGAGCGGGGCGCAATGCTGATTGAGAGCATTCCCTTTAAGCAAGCGTTCCGAAACTTTAAAGAGTCCTTTTTTGGGAAGAAACCATCGGGTCCGCCGACCGTGCGCGCCAACGGGGACATCATCGATATCCCAATGGCCGAGCCCGTGACGCGGCGCAACCCTCCCGCGCCGACGCTCAATGCGATGGTGGGGAACGACATGGGTTTTGAAAACGGTCGGCCCATGTCCGGAAACAACCCCAACCTCCTCCGCGGCCCCCCGAATCAATTTAAGGATTTCCTTGAAAATCAGAACCAAAATAATACGGTTCAATTAATTAATCAAATATCACCTAGTTCCCAAACAAAGTCCAGGTTTGGCCTAATAAACTCAACTCTTCAAAATAGACAAAATGCGCTGTTAGGTGGTTCTCCTGGCGTAAATATCACCCCCAGAAGTTCCGCTCTAAAATATGAAAGAATTGGAAGTGGGAATCGAACATTTTTAACGGACATCCAAGCTGTTGAGACAATTATTGGGCCCTTATCAAAAGAGCGGATCAAGATAACGAAGACCCAAGCGCGTGTATTGGAAAGAGAATTAGGACTGAATCGTAATTACTTGGAATCGAAAAATATCATCTATATAGTTAACGAAATTAACAATCGCGCTCCTGCATCGCCTATCCGAGGAAATAATTATTTTCAAGGAGCTGGAAAAGGATTGCCCGGAGGCGGGCCCGAGCTAACTATAAACGGAATTCCTAGTGTTGGAAGTCAAAACATTCGACAAATTATTCTTGAGGTGGATTAGTGGAAAAAGTGAATCCTGTGGAAGTTGAGGAGCGAAAAGGATGGAAAATTAATTGTCCTTTTTGTTCTGGGGAGATTTTGTACACAAAGCTCGTTAATTGGGAAAGCCCAACTCCTTTTTTCTACTGTAATTCCTGTAATGATGTCCTCTTGAGAAAAAGCGATAAAAAAAATGTTGAGTTGTTTTTGGAAAATGGGGGAAACAGTATCGAGAAGCTTGAGAAGCTCTGGGGAGATATCGCTGCCTTAGCTCCGGTTTGCCAAAAAGGCGGCCGGTTTTCGGTGTGGTCAAATATTAAATGCCCCCATTGCATGAAGGAGCTCCCGTACAACAATGGAGTTAGGAGCCCTGCAGTTAGAATTAATGAAAAAGAAATTATTCTTGTCGATAGTTCATCTGTAATTGGGGACACGAATGAAGAGACATGGCAGGTTAGAGTATTGGTTTCATAATTAGAAAAACAGTTGTTTGCTGGTCCCGTGGTTGATTAATCCCAATGGACTGTTTTCTGATTGTTTGGGATAGTATGGTCAAAATAGGGTGGGATTATTTTATTTATGAACCAACAGAATTATGATCAAAACGCTGAATATTGCCATGCAAGAGATATGGCGAATAAGATTAATTTTCACATGTCCAATTTGGCAATTACTTTGTCAACAGGAGCGATTGTTTTTGGGATTTCGCTTAAACAGATTTTTCCAATTAGTGATATTCCTTTAAAATTGACGGTATTGCTGGTCTGTGGTTGGCTAATGTTTGTTATGTGTATTTTATTTGGAATTGTGGATTTATTTCTGAGGAGAAAGTTTTGGCAAAACCTTGCCCACTATCAAAACGAAAAATTACATGGTAGGGAATGTGTTGTCCCAGAAACTAAATCACCGGATTGGGCATTAAACACCCAGATAGGATTTTTCATGCTTGGAATAGTTTCAGTGTTTTTATATGCACTTTCTAACCTAATCGGTTGGCCGCGCTTTTGAATACTTGTAAAAATGGCTTAGAGCCGGTGTGGAATATTTGGGGAATGTAGAGAGCGAAATTTCTTGGTGAGATCTTGGCAATTGGTATTTGGATCGGGTTTTGTAATAGGTTATTTAAGCACGCCCCTTTCGGCGGTGAAGGCAAAAGTTATTCAAGGGATTTTCACCGGGTTGGTTTTTTTAGTCGTGTATGGAGCGTTCGTCTTGATTAAGCAGATTTTGAGAAAGCCCGATGGTAAACTGGACGGCCGTTAAACCCGTAAACAGAGGACAAAAATGAATACACGAACGGCTTTGGTGGGGGTTTTGGGATTATTGACGGTGGCGTGCGCCAGCACGAAGCAGTATGTGGCGATTCCGGATCAAACCACGGCAGTGAGCCCGGACAAGGCGCGAATATATGTTTTGAGGCCTGTTTCTCTTGGCGGGGCGGTGCCCATGAAAGTGAGCGACGGCTCCACAACCGTTGGAGTCACCGGGCCCAAGGGAGCGCTGTGCTGGGACCGCGAGCCCGGTCCGGCCGATATCGCTAGCCACGCGGAAAACGTCCATCATTTAAACATCAACACCGAAAAAGGGATCGTGTATTACTTGCTTCAAAGAGTGAAGATGGGGTTTATGATCGCCCGTACCAAGTTGGAGCAGTTGTCGAAAGAAGAGGGTGAAGCCACTCTTACGAAATGCAAGCTGCCCTCGGCCGTGTCGGCGGCAAAAGACTCAAAAGCGACTTCAACGGCAAAGCCATCCGGCGATTACTGACGTCTCATCCCCCGGCGGGAAAAAATAAAGTCAAAACCTTCTCGGTCGCCCAGAGCAGGATCGCGGTGAGGCCGATACAGAAAATCCAGAAAGACAAAAACGATTTAAAAACTCCTTTGGCCACATCGTAGACCCCGTGGGCCGCGTTGATGTTCCAAACGGCGGGCGTCGCCCAGCGCGTGATTCCCTGCACGGCCAGTGCAAAGATCAGCGATTTCCACCACCAATCCGAACCCGCCCCCCAGCGGTGCGCCGCGTAAAAGGCCACCAGGGCCCCGCCCCAGTGGGTGACCACGGACAGGGGAATGATTCTCCGGATGCGCACCGCCTCGCCCAGCCAGAGGGGAATGCCGAACAGCAGCCAAGGCAGGGCCATGGCGACCATCGTGGGTTTTTCAAAGAACAGACCCACCGCCAAAAGAAGGTTCGAGGCGTGGCACATCCAAAAGGCGTCGCCCCAGCGCCCCTTTTTCACGTGGAACAGCGCCATGGAAATGAAAAACAAGAGGGGCAAAACCCCTAAGGCCCGCAGGGGAAGGTCCGTCATGGGCGCCTCGCGGGGCGGCGCAAGGCCGCGAGGGCGGCGCGGGCTTGGCTCTCTCTGTCCGCCGACAGGGGCCGTCGGCCGTAGCGGGTTTCACAAAAGAGGTCGGTGATGGATTGGAGCGGAGCGCCGATCTCCGGGCGGTCGCTCAGGCGGCGCTGATATTCCCGGGGGGTTTCGGCGGGCGTGCGGGCAAGGCCCCGTCGGGACAAAGCGTCCAGCGCTTGCCGATAAAACCACACCTCCGTGGCTGGCCGAGCGGATTTCTTGCGATGGAGGAAAACCCAAAACAAACTCGCCATCACAAGGGCCGTCGGCACGGCCCACCAACCATTGCCACCCCCCACGCGAAACGAGAGGGACGGGGCCCGCCGTCCTTTGAGCCTTTCACGCCAGTTGTCCCGAAGGTTTTGGAATTTGCGGTCCCACCGTTGGGAGGTTTGAAAAGCCGACACCGCAATGTCTTTTTGCGTTTCCAGGTCGTAGCTCAACACGCGGGCGTTCCACAAAAAGTTGAGGTATTCCCAGCGTTCTTTCCATCGGCGCAGGGCGCTTTGGGCGGGGGGGGCGAAGCGCGCGGTGGGCGTGGGGTCGAGCAAGACCCAGCGGCCGTCGATCCAGGCTTCGACCCAGGTGTGGGCGTCTTGGGCGCGGACGACATAGTGGCCGCCGTCGATGTTTCGTTCGTGGGCGCGAAAGCCCGTTACCAGGCGGGCGGGGATGTTGTCGAGCCGCAGCATGACCGCGAGCGCCGTGGCGAAGAGTTCGCAATGGCCGCGCTTCACGTCAAAAAGGAAAGATTCCACCGGCTGGGCGGCGCGGCCGGCTTCGTCTTCCAGGCTGTAGCCGTAATCGGTTTTGAGTCGCGCCAGGACCGCCTCGGCGGTGTCGATCGCGTTGGCGCGGCGGGGGCGCCACTTTTCAAGGAGTTCGCGTGTCCGTTCGGCGCCGGGCCAATGGGGGGGCAGGAGCGTGTCTTCGGTCGTGGGGGAATCCAGGCCCATGGGGCGCGGGTGGGAATAGGCCGTGTAGGCCAGGCGGCCTTTGTGCTCCGGGCTGCGGCGCACCGTGCCGTCCGGGGCCACGAGCAACCGGGGCAACATCGCTTCGATCACGGCGGGCCAGGGAGAGGCAAAAAGCGTGGGGGAGTCCACGGGTTCCAGAAAAATGCGTTGGCGGCGGAGGGCGCCCGAGGGGCCGGTGCCGCCGCCGGGGATCACGAAGCGATTCTCAATGAGCCGAAACCCCCGCAGGGTCGTCCGTTCAAGGGGGGCGGCGGTCCAGCGGGCGCCGTCGAACCGGTTGAGGACGGACCCCCGCAAATAGCCGTCCCAGGGGGAGCCCGTTTCCACGCGGAGGACGATGCGCGGGTCTCGGTAGATGTCGCCCGCGCCTTCGAGGCGGATGGTGTCGCTAAAGCCCGCCCGGGCCAGGGGGCCCAGGAACCGTCCTTGAAAAACCGCCGCCGACCAGCGCGGGAAAAACACGAACATAAGGAACGCCAGACTCGACGCGCAGAAAAGGGAAATGGCCGCGGTGCGCGCCAGGACGGGTGCCAACCGGCGCGGGCCGGGGGTGTCGCCCTGGTGGGCCAGACCCTCGAGGGTAAAAAGCGTCAACACCACCGTGGCGCACAGGGTGTAGGCCACGAAGGCCGCCAAGAATCCGATGTTGAGGGAGAGCGACGCCGCCGCCAGCAGGATGAAGAAAGACAACGCCGTCATTTGTTGGAGGTCTTTGACTGTTTTGACGAAGGCGCCCTTGGTGAACAAAAAGGCCACCAAGAAGTCCGCCACGACCATTAAAAAGGGTTCCCGTTGGCCCACCCAGCGGGCGAGGCCCAGGAACAGAAACCCGAGGACCAAAATGGTTTGCAGGCGGGCCCCTTTGAGCAGGCGGCCCTTTTCGTCGATGGCGAAGAGCGCCGCCCACAGCGCGGGGAAACCGGCGGCCCGGGCGGCGCCGATTTCGCCGCTGGTGGCCAGGGCCGTCACGGCGATGCCCGTGAGGACCCACACGGCGCGGCGAAGGGCGAGGGTCACAGGGGCCTCCGCCAAAGGTCGAGAACGGACCGCGCGCCCGGAGCGGGGGCCGGCGTTTCGAGGGCCAGCGGGTCGAGCCGGGCCAGGCGCGTCAGGAACGATTGTCGGTGGCGGGGCGCCCGGCCGGGGGGAAGCACGAGAGTCCCTTCCACCAGGCCCACGTCGTAGCCTTCGGACCATTTCAAAAGAGCCAGGGAGGCCGTGAAGGAAACGGCGTTTTCGCGTTCGGCGGGGGGGAGGCGGCGCCAGTCCTCGGCCCGGCCGAGGTCCAGCAGAAGGCGTTTTTCCGTTTCCCGTTCGTTCTCGCGCACGATCAGCCGACCGAGGCGGGCGGCGCTTTTCCAGGCGACGCGGCGGGGGCTGTCGCCCTCTTGGAAATCCCGCAGGCCCCAAAAGGCGTCCCCCGCGCCGCGCCGGTCGGTGCGTTGGCGGGGCGAGGGGCTCTCGAGGGCCAGCGCCCGCCGAGGCACCGGGACCCGCGCGGGGTAAACCACCCGGACTTCGTCGAAGGGGACGCGGAGGGATTTCTCGAAAAAGCCGAAGGGAAACAGGGTGCCCACGCGGATGTGAACGAGACGCAGGTCGCCCCGGGCGGAAGCCGCCAAGGGGATGTCCCGTCCGGCTTGACTCCGAGCGGGGACGTAGAGGAACGCCGCGGGAGGCGTTTCGGCGGCGACGCTGCCCGGCGGCGTTACCGTGGCCCAGGCCTGAAGACCGATCAACGGCCGACGGGAAGGGTTGTTGATGATCACCCGCAGGGGAAACGGCGCCCCGGCAAAGATTTCCCCCGGCCAGAGCAACGACACGCGGACCGGACGGAGAACCCCTTCGGAGACGAACCCGGAGGCGAGGATCATTCCCAGGAGAAGCCCGAAGATGATGTAGAGCAGGTTGTTGCCGGTGTTCATGGCGGCGAAGCCGATGCCGAAGGCCAACAGGACGACGTTGCGGCCCGCCTTGGTGAAATGGATGGTGCGCGGCGGGTTCCACCACCGACGGAGCGCGGCCCGGATTCCGCCCCGGGGCCGATCGGTCACAGGGGGACCGGCGTCCGGGCGAGGATGTCTTCGAGGACGCGGCGGCCGGGGTCGGCGTCGGCGCCCAGGTCGACGCCCTTGGGGAGGACGCGGTGGCCCAACACCGAGACGGCCAGGGATTTGATGTCGTCGGGGGTGACAAAATCGCGCGCGTCCAAGTAGGCGTTGGCCTGGGCCACGCGCCGGAGAGCCAAGGCCCCCCGCGGGCTCACGCCCAGATCCAAATACGGGGAAGACCGGGTTTCCCGCACGATGCGCAAGATATATTCGTCCAAGGCGCCGTCCACCCGCACCGCCCGGACGGCGTCGATGCCCGCGCGGATGCCGGCGGCGTCGGTGACGGCCTGAAGGCGTTCGGCGGCGTGGGCGTCGATGGCGTTGCGGAGGATCTCCAACTCGTCGGCCGCGTCGGGGTAGCCCATGGTGAGGCGCATGAGAAAGCGGTCCCGCTGGGATTCGGGCAGGGGGAAGGTGCCGTGGTGCTCAATCGGGTTCTGGGTGGCGATCACGAAAAAGGGGCGCGGCAAGGGGCGGGTGGATTGGTCGGTGGTCACCTGGCGCTCGCTCATGGCCTCAAGCAAGGCGCTTTGGGTTTTGGGCGAGGACCGGTTGATCTCATCGGCCAAAATGATGTGGTGGAAAATGGGGCCGGGTTTGAACTCAAAGGTGTTGTCGCGGCTGTTGAAGACGGACACCCCCAGGATGTCCGCGGGAAGGAGGTCCGCCGTGAACTGAATGCGCTGGAGGGAGAGGCCGAGGGTTTTGGCCAGGGAGAGGGCGAGGGTGGTCTTGCCCACGCCGGGGACGTCTTCGATCAGGAGATGCCCTTCGGCGAACACGCAGGCCAGGGCCTGGCGGACGACGGCGTTTTTGCCTTTGACGACGGCGCGGATGCGTTCTTCCAATTGACGGGCGAGTGGGGCCATGGGCTCTCCTTCTATCTATACATCTTATATATGTACACCGGGTTCGGCCCCTTGGCAAGACGGGGTGTTGTTGGATGACGCGGGGGTCGACAGGTGCTAAAATCATTGTTGCATGGGCAAAACCGAATTTCTCAATAAACTCAAAACCTACGGCATTTACGATCGGGAAACGTTTTGGGCGGACGCCTTTTCCCGGGACATCGGTCTATTGTCCCGGGCCGACCAAATGGCCCTGGCCGGAGCGCGCGTGGCCATCGCGGGTTTGGGGGGGGTGGGCGGGGTTCATTTGGTCACCTTGGCCCGGGCGGGAGTGGGGAAATTCAACATCGCCGATTTCGACGTCTACGAACCGGCCAACATGAACCGGCAGTTCGGCGCCACCGTCCCCGCCCTGGGGCGGCCCAAACTGGATGTGATGGAGGAGGAGGCCCTCGCCATCAACCCCTTTTTGGAAATCCGAAAGTTCGACACCGGCGTGACGGCCGCCAACGTCGACGATTTTCTCGACGGCGTCGACGTCGTCTTGGACGGCGTGGATTTTTTCTGTTTCGAAGCGCGGCGGATGGTTTTCAACCGGGCCCGGGCCAAGGGGATCCCCGTGGTGACGGCGGGCCCCCTGGGGTACAGTTCGGCCTTGTTGGTCTTTTCGCCGGACGGCATGAGTTTCGACGACTATTTCGACGTGAACGACCAAACCTCCAACCGGGACGCTTTGATCGCTTTCGCGGTGGGTCTTGCGCCCCGCTCCACGCACGGTCGTTACATGGATTTCAGCCGCGTGAGCTTCAACCGACGGCGGGGGCCGTCCTTGGACGTCGCTTGCCAGTTGTGCAGCGCGTTGGCGGTGACCGAGGCCATGCGTTTGATTTTAAAAAAGGAGGGGTTGGCCCCGGCGCCCGTTTACCGCCAGTTTGACCCCTACCTCAATCGGTTCGTCACAGGTCGGCTGCGTTGGGGAAACCGCGGGCCCCTGCAAAGGCTGCGACGGGCCGTGATGGCCTATTTGTTGGACGATCGGGGGTTTAAACGGTTGCCCCCGGCCCAATGGCCGACCCGCCGGACTTGGTCCTCTCCGATTCCCAAGGATGTATTGAAAAGCTTGTTGCTGGCCGGCACCTACGCGCCGTCGGTTTTAAACGCGCAACCCTGGTCGGCGCGCCTCGGGCCCGATGAAATTCGGGTCAAGGCGGGGGATGCGGGGGTCGACATGACCGGCACGGGCACATTGATGGCTTTGGGCGCCGTGGCCGAAAACATGAAAATAGCGGCCGCCAACCTGGGGCTCGCCGGGGACATTCGATTCAGCGCGGGGACGGAGTCGGAGAATCCGTCGTTCCTTCTGTCGGTGCGCGGGGCCGACGTGCCCAAAGATTTTCTTTTCGAATCGGTGTGGGAACGGCACACCAACCGTCGTCATTACGATAAAAGGCCCTTGCCCGAAGGTTCCCGCGAATCGCTGGACCAATTGATTGAGGTCTTCCCCGGCGTGCGGGTCCATTGGATCGTCGATCCGACGGCTTTGAAACGGGTGGCCCGTGTGGTTTTTCAGTCGGAGCGGGCGCGCGTGGCCGATGAGCGGATTCACCGTGTCGTCAATGAGAAGATCCGCTGGACGCGCGAGGAGATCGCCTGCCGGCCGGATGGTCTTCCCTTAGGGAACCTCGAAGCGGGAAAAATCGGGGAGGTTTTTCTGCGCGCCACGCGGTCGTGGTCGGTCATGCGATGGGCCAATCGGTTGGGATTGGGTCATTTGGCCGCGCGCCACGTGGCGCGCGGGGTCTTGGAATCCTCGGGCGTGGCTTTGCTGACCGCGCGCGGGAAGGACCGGGACGCCGTTTTCGCCGGGGGACGGGCCATGGAGCGATTTTGGCTGGGGCTGACCCATCTCGGGCTTTCCGTCCAACCGATCACGCCCATTCACCACTTTTACGATCAGTGGAACACGTTCGGCGCGAAGACGTTTTCTCCCGAAAGTCGGGAGATTCTGGAACGCCTCTGGCCGGATTACCAGGCGCTTTTCCCCTCGGTGGATTTTGCCCGGGAGACCCATTTGCTGTTCGTCCGCGTGGGCTACGCCCCTCCCATGCGTTGGGCGAGCCCGCGATTTTCCCCGGATCAAGTTTTATCCTTCTCCCAGGAGTCACAATGAACGCGTCCATTCACGGCCACGAAGTGATGAAAAAGATGCTGGAATCCAAGGAGCCCTTCACGGCGGAATCCCTCGAGCAAGCCATTCACGGCTGGTTCGGGACTTCAGCGCGGTTCCACACGTGCTCGGCGGAAAACATGACGGCGGGCGAGCTGGTGGACTTTTTGGCCGCGCGCAACAAATTCGTTGGAGGCCCCTCGGGTTTCGGTATGCGGCCCGAGAACATTTGCGATCACGAATAGACTGTTTTCAGACTGTGCAAACGCATCGAAATTGTGAATAATTAACCGTCGTTTTAATCTTTCCCGTCCTTTAAATCCAAAAGCGAAGGCTTTTAATAACGAGGGGTCAGTTATGGCGGAGCGCACTCTTTTTACCAATCGAATTTATTGGGTCCGATCGATTCGCGCCGGGTTGGTGACGGCGCTCTTTTTGTTTCCGCTTTTGAAGGCGGCGGAAACGGCGTCCTGGAGCGCCAAGGACGCGGCGGGCCGCGGCGTTTTCAATATCGGCGCCGCCCGGGGAACGGCGACCCTGGTGCCCGACGCCGGTTTGTCCCGCGATGTCTTGAAATTGGACTACACCATCCCCGTCGGCGCCGTCGCCGGGGTTTGGACCAAAGGGTACCCGGCGGGGCTGACCGCCGCCGCGGTGGACTTGGCCCGGGTGGGCGCCCGCGCGGCGGATCCGTCGAAAGCCGCCGACATCGCCGTGGCGCTGGAAATCAAGGGCGGCAAAGGGGTTCAGAAAATCCCCGTGCCGGTGCAGGGAAGTTGGACCTCCGTTCAGGCGCGGATCGACTGGGCCTTGGTGGGGGAATTTAAAGAGGCGGTTTTCGTGGTGACCCCGGTGGGCAGCGACCGGACGGGGACCGTGTTTCTGGACATCCAATTTCAAAAGGGACCGACGGTTGAAAACACCGCCGTCCCGGGCGCGGTGCGGTTGCTCGACGCCTCCGGGCGGGGCGTGTTTAACATCGGCATTTCGGAGGCGAAAATCTCCGTCGTGGCCGATGATAAACTGAAGCGCGATGTGTTGCGGATGGAGTACCGGACTCCCGCTTCCACGGTCGCCGGGGTTTGGACGAAAGGGTATCCCGGCACGTTGGCGTCCCGATCGATCAACGGGGTTCGCGCCGGGGTGCGCACGGCCAGCGCGGAACAAGCCCATCAAATCGCCATGGTTTTGGAATTGAAAGGTTCCAAAGGGGTTCAGCGAATTTCCATTCCCTTAACCGCCGGTTGGTCGACCCTTCAGGCTTCTATCGATTGGGCTTTGATCGGGGAATTAAAAGAAGCGGTTTTCGTCCTCGCCCCCGTGGGAGGGCACCGGCAGGGGTTTGTCGCTCTGGATTTGGAATTCGCCCAATTCGCGATGGCGAAGCGTCGTCCCGCGGGGGCCTTGACCCTCATGGACGCTCAAGCGCGGGGGGCGTTCAACATCGGCGCGGCGGAGGCCAAAGTCACGACGCTGTTCAATGAAAAGGTCGGCCGCGACGTGGCCCGCCTTGATTTTGTCGTTCCCTCCACGGCGGCCGCCGGCTTGTGGACCAAAGAATATCCCGCCTCCCTGAACCCGAGCGCCATCAACGCGGTGTCCGCCGCGGTCCGGGCCACCGACGCTTCTTCGCAACAGGTATCGGTCGTTCTCGAAATCAAGGGAGCCCGGGACATTCAACGCATCCCTTTGCCGGTCAAGTCCGGCTGGACCCGGCTCCAACGTTTGATTGATTGGGATCGGTTGGGGGAATTGAAGGAAGCCGTTTTTGTGGTGACGCCTCTGGGCGGTCGTCGATCGGGAGCCCTGTTGTTTGATTTGGAGTTCTCCAAAGAAGACCCCGCGGCCTTGGCCGTCCCGCGCGCCGGTGTTGTGTCCCTTTTGGATGGCCAAGAGCGGGGGGCGTTCAACGCCGAGGGCGCGTCGGGGTCGGCGACCCTGGCCTACGATGAAAACCTTAAAAAAGACGTCGTGCGGTTCGATTTTTCCACCCCCTCGGGGACGGCGGCTGGATTGTGGGTCAAGGCGTTCCCGGCGGATCTTATTGCCGACAGGGTCCGCGGCGTTCGCGCCGCGGTGGAATCCGCGACGGTAGAAGCCGCCGCCCAAGTGGAAGTGCTTTTGGAACTCAAAGGCGAACAAAAAACCCAATCCATCCCTTTGAATGTGGGGGCGGGTTGGGCGGACACCCGGGCGGCCGTGGATTGGGAAACATTGGGGACCGTGAAAGAAGCCGCGTTCGTCGTGACGCCTTTGGTCGCCGACCGGCGGGGCACGCTGTGGTTCGATCTCGATTTCACGTCCGAGGACCCGATGGTGTTGACGGGGCCGGTGACGCTTTTGTCGGCCGAGGCCCGGGGCGCTTTTAACATCGGCGCCGCGGAGGGATTGCCCGAGGTGGTTTTGGATCCGGATTTGAAACGGGACGTCGTGCGCTTGGCCTACTCCGCGCCCGCCGGGACCGCGGTGGGGCTTTGGACAAAAAATTATCCCGTCGGTTTGACCCGTCGCGCCGCCAATATGGTTCGCATCGCCGTCAAAGGCGACGAGACCCTCGCCGCCGCGCCGGTGGAGGTGACCTTGGAATTGAAAGGGGCCTCCGGCGTGCAACGGGTTCCCTTCCGTCCGGCTTCGGGGTGGACCACCTCGACCGCGGCCATTGATTGGGGCGTCGTCGGGGCTCTGAAAGAGGCGGTGTTCGTCGTTTCCCCGGCGGGGGGCGACCGCAAGGGCGCTTTGTCCTTTGAGTTGGAATTTTATCAGGGCAATCCCCCGCCGCGGCCGGGCGTGTCGTTGTGGGGGCGAATTCTCCTTCTATTGGGTTTCGGCGCGGGATTGTCTTTGTTGACGCGCCTGGCTGTGGGGCGGCCGGCGGTGGAAGTGAAAATCCCCGCCGGTTGGGGCAAAGACTTTTTGGTCGCGGCCGGCGTGGTGGCCGCGGCGGCGGCGGTGTTGGGCGCTCACGGGTTGGGGACCCGCGCCGGCGCGGGGTGGGCTTTCCTGGGAGTGACCGGGTTGGCCGTTCTGTCGACGGTGTTGTTCCGCGGGGCACACGCCGGCCGGGGGCCGGACGCCGGGGATGTTTTTTGGGACACGATGTTCTTGGGGTTAACGGTGGTGTTGTCGAGCGCGCAGGGGCTTTGGCAATCTCCAACGGGTTGGGCCGGCGTGTTCCTGGAGAGCCGGGTGGCCAGCGCGGTGACCGTCGGAATTTATATCGCCGTCACGGCGATCGCCCTGGCCACCCACCGGGCGCCGCCCCGCCGGGTGGTTCGGGGGGTAATCGCGGGAGTCCCCACGCTCTTCGGGCTCCTTTTCGCTCTGGAAAACCCCGAATTGCTCCGGGACGCGGCCGGCCTTTTGACCGCCGGGGCCGTTTCGGCGTGGCCCTGGGCCTCGGAATTGTTGGGCCGGCTGGTCTTGGTGTTCCTCTTCAATGAACTGGTGATCAACGCCCTCGCCTTGGTCACCAAAGGCCGCGGGGTGCGGGCGTGGCGGGCGCACGGGGTCAATCTGTTCGTGAGTTTGGCCGTCGTGCTTTCGCCCTCCCTGGCGGATTACGGGTCGACGGCGGCGGTGGGGTCCATGTCCCCTTTGGGTGGGGCTTTCGCGGCGACCCTCTCGGCCATGATTTCCCAGGCGGGCCTCTGGATGGAAGTGTACATGCTGACGGGGCTGATGTTGGACGGCGCTTTCGGTTACGCCCCGTCCCAAGAGTCGGTCACGCGGCACACCGTTGTTGGCCTTCAAAAAGGCATGGCTTTCAGCGGCCTTTTCATCGGGCTTTTGCACGCGGTGGCCCTTTTGCTTTCGATCCCCTCCGTCCAACACGGCCTGGCCTCGGCGCCCCTGACCGTGGGTCTTTTGGCGGGCGCGTTGCTGTTCCCCCTCGGCAAAACGGTCGTGGAAAGTTTCGACGGGAGCATGTCCTTTTTCCGGCGTTTGGCCTACAGCTACAAAAACGGGACGCTTTTTTTCCGCGGGGCGGTGGCCGGTCTCGCCCTCGCCCACGGGTTGAGCGACGCGTTTTTTAACCGGGAAACATCCGATCGGTTGGCCTTCGGCCTCCTGGCCGGCCTGTCGGCGTCGGTGGGCGTGAGCGTGGCGCGCGACCTGTATTACGGGGCGCGCAACCAAGGGCGTTTGCAACCCTGGCGCCACTATCTGGTCGACGGTCTTTTGGGCGGGTTTGTGGGCGCCCTGCTGGCGTTTTATATGGACGCGACGCAGGTCCCGGCGGTGTTGGAGAAGATTCGGATGTATTTGGGCGCGGGGTTCGAAGCCCGCGGCTACACCATTTACGCCCTCCTCAGCAAATGGGGCCGGGTGGACCTGGGAGCGTTCACGGGCGGCGTCAAGCTCTTCTACAACGAGGCGTTGGCCGGCGTCATTACCTGGTCCATCGCGGCGTGGTTGTTCGCCGTGAACCGCGTGTTCATGCAGGCGATGTTCCAGCGGGACAAGGCACCCCTGCGCCATTTCTTTTCACCGTCGGGCGGACGCGAATTGGTGGTCAATATGCTTCACGTCGTGCGGTGGGGTTTGTGGATGGCCCCGATCATCAACACCGGGCTGCGCATGATGGGCGAGGCCACCTGGTACAACCAAGACGGGGCCATCCGGTCGTTGGTGGCCATGTACAAAAATCTGACCCTCTCGAACGGGGAATTCCAGGCCTGGAGTTTGGGCGTCTTCGTGACGCTCCTCGCCTCGGATTGGGTCCGGGTGTTGATCTGGCTTGATCACATGGGACTGCGGGTCGCGACGCTGGTGAACCTGAGCTTCATAGGCATGGAGCGCCTCGACAACCGCGTCGCGCGGTTCATCGGAGGGACGACGGCGCAAAAATGCATTCCGGAGGGCATCAAGCGGTTCACCACCTGGGCGCCCCTCCTGATCCCTTTCTACATCCCCCGGGGCGCGGATTGGGATTTCGCCTGGAACAAATCGATTGAATTGCAAAACGCGGCGGCCGCCTCCGCCGTTCCGCTCCTGGCGCGCTTTTCGGGGGTGGAGTGGCTCCTCTTGGCCTCTTTTTCCGTCGTTGTTCTGGCCGGCCTCCTCGCTCTGCGGCGCGCCGGACGAGGGCGAAGAGGGGTCGACGCGCCGGCCGTCCTTGAGCTGGGGAACCGCGCTTACCGCGTGGTCCTCAAACCCTCCGGCGAAATATTCAGCGAGGTCACCCAAAAAGGCTACGACTTGACCCGGCGTTCCTACGACACCATCGATCCCTGCGGGCGCTCCCTCTTCCTCGTGGACACGGCGAACGAAGCCGGAAAAACCGGCCGGGCCTGGCCCATTTTGGGCAACAGCCCGCGGTCCAAATTCGAACCCTCGAATTTCGTCCGGACCCCCGAGGGGTTGCGGGTCACGAACACCGCGCACGGATTAAAGGCGGACTTGATGATCGCTCTGGCGGACGACGACACCCCGGCGGAGATCTGGACGTTGACCATCGAAAACCCCGGCAACGACGCGCGGACGGTGAAGGCCGTTCCTTACCTGGAATGGGTGTTGGACCGGCCGGAGTCCGACAAGGGCCACACCCAATACCTCCGTCTCTTCCCCGAGATGGAGTACGCGGCCTCGGCCAACACGTTGTTGGCCAATCAACGAAAAACAAAAACCTGGGGCTTTATCGCGTCGGAGGCGGGGCCCGAGGGGATTCACACCTCCCGCATGGATTTCATCGGACGGGGGCGGAGCCTCTGGTCCCCGCGGTTGCTGGAGACGTTGGACTTTTTGGAGCCGCGCGACACCGCGCCGTACCCGACGTTCGACCCCATCGGGGCGATCCTCGTGGGGGCGACCCTGCCGCCACGCTCGAGCCAAACCTTCAAGTTCCTCGTGGGGTTCGCCCGCAACCGGGACGCCGCTCTGGACACCGTCAAACGGTTCCTGTCGCCCCAGCCCAGCGCCCCGGTGCCCGCGGACGCGAAGAAAAAGAAAAAGAGGAAAAACTTTCTCATCGGTCACGGTGAAATTTTGCCGGGCACCCCGCAACCCTATTCGTCCCACGCGGCCGGGGGGAACACCTTGGTGATTCACACGCCGTTTACGCCGCGTCCCTACGACCACGCCCTGTCCAACGCCAAGGGGCATTATGTGATGGTCACCAACCGGGGGCTGCACACGACCTCCAACGGCAACTCCCAACAAAACGCCATCACCCCCGACTGGCCCGACACCGTGACGCGGGAGATCCCGGCCGAAGCGATCTATTTGTACGACGTTGACCAGGAGGACTGGTTCTGCCCCACACACCACCCCTTGAACGACCCCCGGGCGGCGCACACGGCCGAGTTCTCGGTCGACGGAACGGCCCTCTTCCGAATGTCGCGGGGCACGATTTCGACCGAACTGACGGTGTTTGTGCCGCCCCACGAGACGGTCGGGGTTTACCTCTTGACCGTGAAGAACCGGGGGGCCAAAACCCGCCGGTTGCGTGTGGCGCCCTATTTCCAAATCAGTCTGGTCGGGCAAGCGGAGTCGCGCCCCCGGCCTTTGCTGGAGAAACGGGACGACGCCTTGGGGGCCCTTTATTTTGAAAACCCGACCAACGATTTCCGCTACGGACCGGCCTTCGCGTCCATGTCGTTGCCGATCGACCGGATGGAGACGCGCCGGGGGCGGTTCCTCGGCGCGGGCCGTTGGGTGGACCGGCCGTACATGGTTGAGAAAGGCGAACCCGACGCGTCGCACGCGACGGACGCCCGTTCGGTGGCCGCTTTCCTCGGGTCGATCGAAGTCCCCGCGCAGGGCGAGCAGACCATCGCCGTCGTGCTGGGCCAAACCGACAATCGGTCGATGGCCGAGGCGTTGATCCGCAAATACAAGAGCGTCGACGTGGCCCGGGCGTCCCTGGATGAAACCCGCCGCTGGTGGCTCAACGTCGTCAACACGCTGAAGGTGGAAACCAACACGCCCGAATTTGACCAATACCAAAATTGGCTCAAATACCAAGCCATCGCGGAACGCCTTTGGGCGCGTCGCGGTTTCTACCAAACCTCCGGGGCTTTCGGGTTCCGCGATCAGCTGCAGGACTCGGTGAACCTGATCTGGGTGGACCCGGCCCTGGCGCGCAAGCAAATTCTGCTCCACGCCTCCCAGCAATTTTTGGAGGGGGACGTGGTGCACTGGTTCCACACCCTTCACGACGGACGGACGGCTTTTGCCAACCGCTCGCACGCTTCCGACAACCTGTTGTGGCTCGGGTGGGCGGCCGCGGAATACACGCGCCTGACCGGCGACGAGGCCCTGCTGGAAGAAAAGACGTCCTACTTGAGGGCCGAAACGCCTTTCCTGCCCTTGCCGCACAACAAACACGGGTGGGGCACCAACTACCCCCGGAGCACCCGGCAGGACACGTTGTACCGCCATTGCATGAAGGCCATCGACTTGGTGCTGACAAAGCGCATGGGCGAACACGGTTTGCCTCTGATTGCGACGGGCGACTGGAACGACGGCTTGGATGAGATCGGGAGCGAAGGGCGGGGCGAGAGCGTCTGGCTCGGGTTTTTCCTGCATTACATCCTCAAAAACTTCCTGGATCTGATTGAGCGCAAGGACGGACCGGCGCGCAAAGAAAAATATTTGAAGCACCTGCGGGATTTGGAAATCGCCCTGGAAAACACCTGGCGCGAGGACCGCTACCTGCGGGCCATCCACGACGACGGCACCGAAATCGGCATCAAAGACAGCGGCGTCTGGGAAATCGACGCCTTGACCGCCGCCTGGGCGGTCTACGCCGGCATCAATATGGACCGCGCGCGCGCGGTCTTCCACACGGCCTTGAACGTTTTGGAACGGGACAATGTCATTTTGTTGGGATGGCCGGCCCTGCGCGAGGACACAAAACCCTACCTGGGGCGAAGCAGCCACTACCCCGAGGGCGTTCGTGAAAACGGCATGTATTGCCACGGCGTGCAATGGTTGGTCCGGGCGGCGCGCCTTTTGGCCGAGCGTTTTGACCAGCAAGGCGAAAAGGCCAAGGCGAAAGAATACCGAGAAATCGCCCTGCGGTTGTGGATGAAAATTTCCCCGATTCCCCACGTCACGGAGGGGGAAATTGAAATCTACGGCGGGCAGCCGAACAAACAATCGGCGGACTTCCTAACGACCTTCGATCAAGGGCGGATGATTTGGCACGGGTACACCGGCGCGGCGGGGTGGATGCTTCGCCAGGCCATGGAAGGGGTGGTGGGGGCTTCGTTGGTGAAAAACGAAGTTGTGCCGCCCTCCGATTTGTTGGAGCCGCGGGGAACGCTCAAGGTTAAAACGATCCACAGGGACCTTGAATCCAGCCCCTTAAAAGGGGTGTAATAACAGCCAGCAAAACGGGGCAAAGGGGTTTGATGACCTATCCAAGGTTGCTGTCGTTTCAGCGAAGCGCGTTCCCCTGGGGTTTTCTTTTCGGGTTGGGCGGTGCCGTCCTTTTCGGCGGGCTCGCGGGGCGGGTGACCGCCGAGTTTTTCCAATCGGAAATGGAACGCTACCTCATCCCCGCCATTTGTTTTTTTGGTTTTTCGGGGGCCCTGACCCCTTTTTTCCGAGGTGGCACCGGCCACGGTGAATCCACCCCGCTTGTGGTGCTGACCGACGCTTTGGCGGTGGGCGGTCTTTGGGCGATCCCGTTGTTGGCTTCTTTAACAACCCTTGCCCGTTGGTGGCAAGGGGTGGACTGTTTTTCAGCGCACGATATTCCCCACTACGCGTTGCTTTTGGCTGTTTCCGGCGCTTGCTTCGCGATCCTCTTTCATTTGATTCGATTCCCCCTGTCTCTCTGGCACCGTTGGCCCGTGTTGCGCTTTGTCGTTTTGTTTTCCTTATTGACGTGGATCTCCTACAAGGGGCCCGTTTGGATCCCACGTTTGGCGGCGGATGTCGCCGTGCGGGCCGAGCGTCAAAAACGGATGGAGGCGCTTCGCAACGCGACGGGTCGCGACCCGGAGGATCTTTCCCCGGATGAAGAACGGAGCCTCGGGGGTTTCGACAACCCGCCGCTTTGTCTGGCCTTGGGCACGAACAACACCGTTTGGGCGGCGGGGGGATTTCAATGGTACGCGGGCCGGTACCTTCCCGGATTGCTCCGAATGGGCGCCAACGGAATTTGGGACTCGACCCTTCCCCCCTACCCGAATTTCCCGGTGATGTTTTCCTCCCCGCGCGTTTTGGTCGATTCCTCCGGGTTGGTTTATTTGAACATCGGGTTGGGGAACGGTCCCGCGCCGACACGTTTGTTGCCGAACGGGCAGGTCGACCCGGATTTCCTTGAAAAAATGGGATCGGACGAACACCCGCCCTATTTCCCCGAGTCCATGGCGCTCCAACCGGACGGGCGATTGATTTTTTCGAATTCTTTCCGGTTGGAGGGACGAAAACCCGAGACGCTTGTTCGATTGACCATTGGCGGTTTGCCGGACATGGATTTCATCCGGACGGCGAACGCCGCGATCGAAGATCGGTGGGGGACCGTCCATCCCGGTCGCCTGGCCCTGACGAACGATCAGAAAATTCTCTTGGTCGTTTCCCAGGCCACCGGCCCCGCTCGATTGATCCGCCTTACTCCGACGGGCGAAATCGATCCGGTGTTCCTTTCCCCGCCGGACATAACCATTCGGGACTTTGCCGTCGGTCCCAAAGGGATCGTTTACGCGTTGGCCGCCCCTTTTCCTTCCAAAGTGCGGGTGCGCGCGGCCCTTCACCGATTGGGGGCCGACGGCCGGCCGGACCCGGCGTTCAGTTCCTTCGTGCGGGGGCTCGGCGCGCGCTGTCTGGCGATCACGCCGGACGGTAAAATATTGGTGGGGGGACGAATTCAGGGCTTGGGATCCGAGGAATACGGCCTTTTGCGGTTCCTTCCGGACGGGGCCATGGACCCGTCTTTCCTTCCCAATGGCCGGCGGTTGCGCATCGACCCGGTGGTGACCCAGATCCTCCCCTTGAGCAACGGGAGCGCGCTGATCGCCGGTCGGTTTTCAACCCCGCAAAACCTTTACGGCCGGCAAATGCTGACCTTCCTCCGCCTGACGCCGGAAGGCCGATGGGACACCACCTTTGGTCAGCCATGAAATCCGCCGGACAATGGGCGTCGTCCTGGGGGCTCTCGTGTTGACGGGGGGAACGCCGTTGCCCCACAAAGAAGCCACCTTCGCGGGGGGCTGTTTCTGGTGCATGGAGCCCCCCTTCGAGAAGATCGCGGGGGTGATCGACGTCGTCGCCGGTTACACCGGCGGGAAAACGCAAACCCCGACCTACGAAGCGGTCTGCTCCGGGGCCACCGGTCACGCCGAAGCCGTGCGTGTCACCTACGACCCCGCGCGGGTGACTTACGAAACGCTCTTGGACGTGTTTTGGCGGAACATCGACCCGACGGACTTTGACGGGCAGTTCGCCGACAAAGGCCATCAATACCGGACGGCGATTTTTTTTCACGATCCGGAACAGGAACGCTTGGCCAGGGCGTCCAAAGCCCGTCTGGAAAAATCGGGTCAGTTCAAGCCGCTCATCGCCACGGAAATAGTCCCCGCCGGGGTTTTCCACCTCGCGGAGGAATACCACCAGGACTATTTCAAAAAACAACCTGTCCATTACAAGCGATATCGCAAGGGGTCGGGCCGCGAGGATTATTTGAACCGGACCTGGGGCGGCGTTCCTTGAACCTTGTCGGCCGGTCGATCATCTGGTAAATTGCTGTTAATCTGACTGTGTTCCTTGTCGGGGTATGCGGGTGTAGTTCAATGGTAGAACGGCAGCCTTCCAAGCTGCACACGTGGGTTCGATTCCCATCACCCGCTCCAATTTAAGCAAAAAGTCCGGGTCTGAAGTGGGCCCGGCTTTCTGTTTAAACGTGCGGGCCCTACTCAGAGCTCGGACGGGGTTGCGTCAACTCGGTTAGCGCCGTCCGCCCTCGTGGCTCTGGGCAGAGGGTTGGGACTGGCGGCGACGCAGAGCGGCGAGGACTACGCCTGTAGTCCCGTCGGATTTGGACAGGGCATAACGATTCCCGCCAAATCCTTGATACCGCCCTTGATGGTTTGGTCAAGGGCCGTTTCGCGCTGTGGTTTTCGTAAGATTTCGTAAAAAATTAGGGAGGTAACATGGATAATCAACAAGGCGGTGGCTTCGGCGGACCCCGAGAGATGCACAAGGCAACCTGCGCGGAGTGCAAGAAAGAATGCAACGTTCCGTTTAAGCCGCGGGGAGATCGTCCCGTGTATTGCAAGGATTGCTTCGCGAAACGCAAGGAGAGCGGTCGCTAAAAAGAAAACAGTCTCAAATTCCGGGGACAATTCAGGAAGCCCCTGCCCATTTCATGGGCCCTGAATTCCACACGACGCTCTTCGCGGGTTGGCGAGGCGGATTGTGTGGGTGAGTTGAGTGTGGCGTCCCCGGAATTGGGAGATTGGGGAATTAAAGGCCCCCCCGAATGATTTTTCTTACTATTCGGTGTGGCATTTGATACAATAGGAACGTAAGTTTGAGGTAAGTTTCTAACGTTATTGGTCCGATGTTGTTGCCTTTAGGCCGTGTGGGAACACTCCCAGGCGGTTATTTTGTGCCCTTCGTCGCCCTCCAGTATTAAGCTGCTTCAAAATCTCTTACACAAGGTTGGTGAGTTTCATATGAAGGGTACAGTCAAATGGTTTAACGCCGCGAAGGGGTTCGGTTTCATCACCCCCGAAGGCGGGACCGAAGACGTGTTCGTTCACTTCTCCGCTATCCAGAGCGAAGGCTATAAGTCTTTGGCCGACGGTCAGGCGGTGGAGTTCGAAACGACCAAGGGTCCCAAGGGTCTGCAGGCAACCGGCGTCAGGGTTTCCTAAGCTCTAAAACAAAAGAAGGGGCCCCCGCCGGGAACGGTGGGGGCCCCTTCTTCTTTTTCTTACTTCCCTTTTACGCGGTTAAATCTCTCCAGCATCTTGGCTTGACGGATTGGCTTGGCGTCCTCCATTTTTCCATTGGTGCTGGTCCCGCAGGTCTTGTAGTTTTGTCCCGTCGAATGGATCCAATGAAACTGCAGGGTCACGTTCTTCCGCACGCCTTCAAACCGCTCTGACAGCGCCGGCAGGCATTGGCCCTGGCAGGGGGACAATTCCGTGAAAATCCGCGTGACCGCTTCTTTGGGAATGTTCTGGGACGTCATGTAGGCCAAGATGTTTTGCTCCGAATGGGCCCCCGAAGAGTTGAACCATTGGGTCTTCCTCATCCCGTTCTTGGTCCATTCGAGCACGGCCACGTTGCCGGAGGGGGAAGACTTCGCCTTGTAGGCGTCGTCGATTTCGGTTTCAAATTCTGTTGTGCCGTAAGCTTCGATGCAGGCTGTGGGGAAAGCATCTTTTGAAGCGGCGGGGGGAGGCGCACTCGCTTTCGCCGGCTCGGGGGCGGGGTTTTTCTTGTTGCCGTCCTCTTCGTCTTTTTTGGGCTCTTCGACGGGCTCGTCCCGGGTGACGGAGGCGTCGTGGTATTCGTCCTTCCCGTCTTTCTTGGCGATGGTGAAGCAGTAGGCCACGTTGCCATTGACCTCCGCCCGGGAGAATCTAAAGGCCCCTTCTTCATTGACCCTGTTCCGGCAGGCCTCTTCCGGGGAGCCATAGCCTCCGTCCCAGGTGTCTCCCGCCCGGGTCAGGGAGGCCGATCCGAGCGACACCGCGAGGAAAAGGCACAGGAGGGCCAAAGGCATCTTCAATGGGATATGCGCGCGATCGTGCAACATGGCGGAGCCTCTCAGTGGATTTTTAAGAATTATACCGATTTAAAGGAGGGACAGCCCTTGTTCAAGGACACTTCGCCGATTTCGATCATTACGGTCGCGGAGTTGACCCGCGCCTACGGGCCAGCGGCCACGGCCACGGTCACGGTCACGTGCCGGTTTTTGGAACTGGGTCTGTTGACGGCGGCGCATTATCTCCCCCTGAGTCTTCCGCAGCGACGAAAATAGGAGCCGATCACGCGCCCCACTTGAAAAGGGGAGAACCGGGGTTATACTTACCCAAGTCCCCAACGCAAGGGGGCGTGTTCCTCGAACCCAAGGAGCCTCCATGTTGACCGAAGCCACCGGAATTTGGAAAGTCGTTTTGTCCATTCTTTTTTTCCCGTTGTTCTTTCAGAACGAATTTTTCTCCTTCGCCTGGGGCGTGGGAGAACCCTGGCCCCTGCGCCTGGTGAAATGGCTGTTTCTTTTGCCGGCGGTTTTGGCGTTTTTGTTGGCGTGTTGGGTGACGATGGCCAGTCTGATCACCATCCCGATTCGGCAAAACCGCTCCGCTTTTGTGACGGGTCTTCTCATCACCTGGTGGGACCTGGGGCGGAGCGTCTTTGCCTTTTGGGGCGGCGCTTTTCGTTTTGTCTTTTATTTGGCCGCGGCCCTGCTGGCGGTGTTGAAGCTGATCGTGATCGGGGTCTGGG
The DNA here is from genome assembly GCA_016706425.1 of Elusimicrobiota bacterium. NCBI lineage: Bacteria > Pseudomonadati > Elusimicrobiota > Elusimicrobiota bacterium. The sequence goes on along the minus strand of JADJJR010000001.1, from coordinate 1,762,557 downwards.
CGGTGTTGCAGGACTTTATCCTGTTCCCCTTCCGCGTCGTGAAAAACCTGGGGGAAAACGTCACCAAGGCGGGGGTGCCCTGGATCGCGGTGTTCTTAACGCTGATCTGGGCGGTGTTGGAGGCGGCGATATTCACCTACGTGACGACCCCGGTGGTGATCGACACGTTCTCCAACATGACGGGCAACGAACTCGGGGAGGCGTCGATTCGCATTCCCCTCTTCATCTTTATGCTGTTCATCGTTTTGGGCAGTTACGCCGTGCTGTCCACCTGGACGGAGGCGGTGCAAAGCAAGAATGTGGCGGCCATTGTCAAAATCAGCGTGATCGAGGCCGTGACCATGTTCGTGGAAGTCGTGTTCCTTTACCGGGAATTCGTTGATTCTTTGGTGCCTTGGTTCGCCCAGCACACCTCGGGGGATTTTGAATTGGGGATTTTCGGTATTTTGTTGATCGCTTCCCTGGCCTGGTTCGGCATCCGGGGAATCTCGTGGTTCTTGTTCGCCTCCCACGGCACGCCCACCCTCATGGCGGTCCTGCGCGGGTCGGGCATTCGTGTGCCGGGCAACGCGACGGTGCAGAAAGACACGCCGGCCACGACGCTCATCGGCGCCCTCTGGGACGCGGTGAAGGGGGACATTAATTTTGTCCAGAAGAAGGGGGACGAGGTGTTGGGGGCCTTCATCATTCCACCGCTTCAAGTGATGGCGTCGGCCATCAACTTTTTGACCCTGCTTGTGACCTCGGAGCACCTGTTCCGGTTGCCGTTCAAGTCGATGGAAGAGGTGATGAACTCGAAAGTCGTCTTGCACAGCGTCGGACAAGTGCGCATCGACGCGCACAAATCGCCGGAGGCCCGATGAAAAACACAAACCATCTTTGGAAAGCGGCGGTCTTGGCGGCCGCGCTGTTGCCGGCCTGCGCGGGAACGGGCCCCGGGGAGAAAAAACCGCGGCTGTCCCTCTTTGTGGGCTTCGACATCAGCCAATCTTTTTTGGAGGGGCCCCATTACGACGACGCGGTGCGTTTCCTCGCCCACTACCTGAACGCCCACATGAAGGGTTGGGGCGGCTTGGACGTGCCGGCCACGGTGTTCGTGGGCCCCATCGGGGGGACCCGCGCCGACGAGGCGAAAACGTTTTATCCCAAAGAAACCTTTGAAGGCAAATCGGTCAAGCAACTGGAGGAGATCCTTTACAAAATGTTTCCCAAGGGCTCCAAAAACCCCACCACCGACTTCAACGCCTTTTTCAAGGACGTGGCCGAAACCGTTAAGAACCGGAATCTCTTGCTGCGGCCCATCGGGGTCGTGATGGTGAGCGACGGGAAACCCTACGTGAAAGAGAACGGGGGGAAATTGGATTTCGGCGACATCAACGTGAAACCGCTGGAGAAGCTCGCGCGGAACATCACCCTGCGCTTGCTTTACACCGACGCGGTCACCGGCCGGTCCTGGCAGACCGAGGTGCCCCGGCGGAACGTCCGGGTGTGGACCCAGGACGCCAAAGTGATGACGCTTTGGAAGGACCCAACGGTTTTATTGCCGGACACGCCCTTGGAAAATCAGGAGAAATTGTTCGCCTGGATCAAAAGCAACGTCGACTTCGGCGTTCGCGCCCGGCGGGTTTCCTAAATCCGTTAGGGTTTTTCCGCCAGGGCGGCTTCGACCGCGCGTCCCAGGGCTTCGGACTCCGGGGTGTCCCGGCTTCCAAAGCGCGCGCGGACTCCGCCGTCCCGCCCCACCAAAAACTTGTTGAAATTCCAGGTCACGTCCCCGGACGTGGCCGGGTTGCCGCGCCCCTCCGTCAACCACCGGTAGAGGGGGTGTTGGTCGGAGCCCTTCACGGATATTTTTGAGAACAGGGGAAAAGTGACGTTGTATTTCGTGGAGCAGAAGGTCTTGATCTCCGCGTCCGTCCCCGGTTCTTGCCAGAGAAAATTGTTCGCCGGAAACCCCAACACCACAAGCCCCCGGTCCTTGTGTTTTTGATACAAGGCTTCCAACCCCGTGTATTGGGGCGTGAATCCGCAGCGGCTCGCCACGTTCACGATCAGTAAAACCTTTCCTTTGTAAGCGGAGAGAGGTTGGGGTTTTCCGTTGATGTCGTTGAGCGTGAACTCGTAAAGGGCGGCGGGAAGTTCCGCGGCGGGGGCGGACCGTGGACTCTGCAGGAAAGCGGCGACGGCGGCGATCCAAACGGAAAGGGATTTTTTCATGGGGGTCTCCTTTTGGGGGGAATTTTATCAATTCCCGTGTGTTAAACTAAATTCATGAACCACGCGCTGTTCCCCCGGGAAGCCACCGTCTTGTCCCCGGGCTCCTTTTTGTTCCCCGGCCTCGCGCTGGCCCGGGCGGCGGATTTCCAGAACGCGGTAAAGCACGCCGCGGGCGCGGCCCCTTTTCGCCGGGTCGTTACCCCCGGGGGGCGCCCCCTGTCGGTGCGGATTACCAACATGGGATCCTGGGGATGGGTGAGCGATCGCCGCGGCTACCGCTACGAACCCACCGATCCCCGGACGGGGCGCGCCTGGTCTCCCATCCCGCGTGATTTGTCGGATTTCGCCCGGGCCGCCGCCGCGCGGGCCGGTTTCCCGGGTTTTGTGCCCGACGCGTGCTTGATCAACCTCTACGCGCCCGGGGCCAAAATGGCTCCCCACGTCGACCGCGACGAGAAGGACTTTTCTCAACCCATCGTTTCGGTTTCCCTGGGATTGCCGGCGGTGTTCTTGTGGGGCGGGCCGAACCGCTCGGACCGTGTGCGGCGGGTGCCGCTGGAGGATGGCGACGCGGTCGTGTGGGGCGGTCCGGCGCGGCTATATTACCACGGGGTGGCGCCGATCCAGGCGGGACGTCACCCCCTGTGGGGGGAGCGGCGGATCAACTTGACGTTTCGAAAAGCCGGTTAGCTAGACGTTCGCCGGGACGTCGCGGAAACCGACGAGCTTATTTTTTCCTTCGTCCCAGAGAGCCAAGGGAATGCACTTCAGGCTGGTGAGAAAGGTGAGTTTCGTCACGCTTTGGAATTCCGGATTTTCCTCATGGCAGCGCTGAAGTTTGTAGTTCGGAATGCGGCTGTTGTAGTGGTGAATGTGGTGGTAACCGATGCTGCCGGTGAACCATTGGAAAATCTTCGGCAGTTTGTAGAGGGAGCTGCCTTTGACGGACGCCTGGAAGTAGTCCCACTCGGCGTCGCGGCGCCAATAGGTGTTTTCGTACTGGTGCTGGATGTAGAAGAACCACGCCCCGGCGCTCGACGCCAGAATGGACACGGGAATTTGAATCAAGAGAAAGTCTTTGATTCCCACCGTCGCCGCCGCGAGCAGGGTGACCCCGATGAGCAACGCGTTCGTGAAGTGGACGCTTCGCCATTCCCGCTTCCAGGTCGCAGGGATATCTGCGGGGTAGCGGTGTTTGATGATGAATTGGTAAAAAGGGCCGACCAGGAACATGGTCACGGGGTTCCGGTACGCCCGGTATTTAAACCGGCGCCAACGCGAGAGGCTCAGGTATTCTTTGACCGTCAAGGTGTCGATGTCGCCGAAACCCCGCTTGTCGAGGTTGCCCGAGGTGGCGTGGTGGATGGCGTGGGTTTTTTGCCAGTAGTGGTAGGGCGTCAAAGTCAAAACCCCGATCCAAAAGCCGGTGGCGTCGTTCCATTTCCGGGAATTGAAAAACGATCCGTGCCCGGCGTCGTGCTGAAAGATGAAGAGCCGCACGGTGAGCAGCGCCGTAGGAATGGCCAGCAGGAGGGTCACCCAATAGGGCAAGGCGAGGCTTTTGTACATGGCAAACCAAAGCAACCCGTAGGGCACCGCGGTGTTCAAAACCTGAAAGACGCTTTTGGCGGTGTCCGCGTGGGCGTAGCCCTGCAGTTTGGTGATGGACGGCAGTGCGTCCACCGCCTTCGAGGTGATGTCAAATTTTGGGGCAAAGATTGTGGAAACGGCCATAGAATCCCTTTTGAAACAAGATTGTCTACTTATTATACTCACTTCACAGGGGCCCCGCCAGAGCGGGGGCCTCAAAAGGGTCTGACATGAAAGCCTTGGTGGGGGTTTGCGTGGGGGTGTTCTTCGCCCAGGCGGGATTGGCCGCCGGGGGGATTTCCCTTCCGGCGTGGTTGGGGCTTGTGCCCGCCGATTTTTGGGGCCGCGGACGCCTCTGGCAGCCGGTCACCTACATTTTCTTGCACGGCGGACTTCTGCACCTCCTGGTGAACGCCTACATGCTGTGGGCCCTCGGCGAACCTTTGGAGCGTCGGTGGGGGCGGGGGGCTTTCCTCCGGTTTTTCTTCCTTTGCGGGATCGGCGCGGGACTTGTCAACGCCGCCGTCGAACCGCGCTCGGTCCACGCGGTGATCGGCGCCTCCGGCGCGGTGTACGGGATCATGGCGGCCTTCGCCCTGATTTACCCTGACGCGATTTTTTACGTTTTTTTTGTTTTTCCTCTTCGCGCCCGGTACGCGGTGCTGCTCTTCGCGGGGCTGCAGCTTTACACCGGGCTCACCGTCAACCCGTCGGGGGTGGCGACCATCGCCCATTTGGCCGGGCTCGCCCTGGGGTTCGTGCTCATGAAAGTCGATTTCTGGCGGCACGGACCCGCGGAGTGGGGGGCGGCTTGGCGGGAGGCGCGCCGCCGCCGGGCCGCGACGCGGTCGGCCGCGCGGTTCCACGAGTTGGGGGCGGAGGTGGACCGCCTGTTGGAAAAAATCGCCCGCCGGGGCCTGGACAGCCTGAGTCCCGAGGAGCGGCGGCTCATGGACCTCTATTCCCGCGAGCGGTCGAAAAAATAATTCTACAGAAGCGGCGACAAAAGGCGGCAGAGGCCTTCCCAAAACTGCCGCGTGAAGGAGAGCTCGGCCAGGGGGTCCGCCTTGACCCGCACCGCGCCATCGACCATTCGATCGAATTGTTTTTCCAAATGGCCCGCCGTGTCGGCGTCGTCCAATAACAAACTCAGCTCAAAATTAATCAGGAAGCTTCGGGTGTCCATGTTGGCCGATCCCATCAACGCCCAACGCCCGTCCACCGTCACGACCTTCGAATGGATGAACGCTTCGTTGAACTCATATACATGGACCCCGCTTTCGAGCAATTCCTTGTACCAACTGCGGGCGGCCCAGGTCACGACCGGGTGGTCGGTGCGTCGGGGCAAGAGAAGATCCACCCGCACGCCCTTGCGGGCCGCCGTTTGCATCGCCAGGGTCATGGACGGGGTGGGAATGAAGTAGGGGGTCGTGAGGGTGACGCGATGGCGGGCGCTGTGCAAGGCTTCCAAGAAAATCATTCCGAGGATGTTTTCCCGCTTGTTGGGGCCTGTGGGCAGGAGTTGAGCGCGGGTGACGCCCCGGGTCGTCGGGGGTGGAAAATAGGCGTCGCCCAAGAGATTTTCGCCCGTGGCGAAGTGCCAATCTTCGGCGAACACGGTCTGCAGTTCCACGGTCGCCGGGCCCTCCAGTCGGATGTCCGTCTCGCGCCATTGAATGCGGCGCGATCCGGATCGCCAGAAATGGTGTCCGATGTTTTGGCTGCCCATGAACCCGATCGTGCCGTCGACCACCGTTAACTTGCGGTGGTTGCGCGCGTTGAAGGCCCAAGGGCGTTTGAAGGTTCGGAAGGGATTGAAAAAAGCGGTCTTGACGCCCGCTTGTTGCAGGGGTTTCAAGAACGAGGGGCCGATGCGGTAGGACCCCACGGCGTCCATCAACACGCGGCATTCCACGCCGCGGCGGGCTTGCTCGATGAGCAGGTCGCGGAACCGCAGTCCCGTCCGGTCCGGCTCGAAAATGTAATAACACATGTGCACGTGATGGCGGGCCATACGGATAGCGCGCGTGAGCGCTTCCTCGGTGTCATCGGAACGGGTGTACACGTCCACGCGGTTGCCGCCCAACGCGGGGAAATCGGTTAAGGCCTCGGCCAGGGTTTCCATGGGGGTTTTGGCCAGGGGTTCCCCCCCGGGGAAGCGTTCGGCGGATTCCTTCAGCAAGAGCAGTCGGTGCAGCGGGTTGGGCGCCGCCCGTCGGCGCAGGGCGAACCGCTGGTAGCCGAAAAACACGTAAAGCAACATGCCCACCACCGGCAGGAGGAAAAAGCCCAAAACCCAGGCCAGCGTGACGGCGGGGTCCCGTTTGCGGGAAATGGCCACGAAAGTGAACAGCAGCGCTCCCCCCAGATCCAAAATCGCGATGAATTTCAAAAGGAAGATCGCTTTAGTCGTCACGTTCGTCCTCTTGGGGGTCGGTCATCACAAGCGGCGGATCGACGGGGGCGGGGGGGGTGTACCGACGTGTGGTCACCAACCGTTGGAGGACCCAGGCCTTGCGCGAAGACACCCAGCGGCCGGTGTCCGTGGGCCGGTGTCGGCGAGGGCTCGGCAAGACGGAGGTCATCGCGATGGCCTCGTCCCACGTAAGGTCCGCGGCGGACTTTCCAAAATACGCGCGGGCGGCCGCTTCGGCGCCGAATATCCCGTCGCCCCATTCGGCGATGTTGAGGTAGATCTCGAGCAATCGGTCCTTGGAGAGCGCTTTTTCCAGGCGTTGCGCGAGGACGATTTCCCGGGCTTTTCGCAGGTAAGTTTTTTCCGGGCTCAAATACAGGTTGCGCGCCACTTGCTGGGTCAGCGTGCTCGCGCCACGGTCCCTCCTCCCGGTTTTCCAACTTTCCAAAAAGGCGGCCCGGGTGAGCCCCCATTCCACGCCGCGGTGTTGGTAAAAAGTGCTGTCTTCGGCGGCGATGACGGCGTTTTGCAGGGGCAGGCCGAGGCGCGACAGGGGCACCCAGGTCCAGCGGGGTTGAAACCGTTTCCCTCGGGCTTCGGCCTGCCGAGCGCGGCGGAGGAGCATTTGGGTCGTGGGCGGGTTTTCCCGGGCGAGTTTTTCCGGGGACGGGACCGGCCGGGCGCCCGGCGGGCCCCAGGGCGGCACAAACCCTCCGAAAATCAGCGCCCCCAATCCAAAGACGATAAATCCCAGTCGGCCCCAGCGGATTTTTTCTCGAAATGATTTCTTTTTAACGGGGGGTTTGAAAAACGGGGGTGGTTTGGAAACAGGGGGGGAGGGGGCCGCGAAAAACCCCAATGTCATTTGCCGCTCATTGTGTAAAAGAGGCCGGGTCCGTCCCGTTCGGCGGGCCGTCGGTTTCGATGGCATCGGTTCTATTCTATAAAAACTTTCTTGGTTTTATTGATTCAGGGGTCAATAACCCCCGAAAAATCGGGGAAATTTCCGCCCTTTCGTTCAGGAACGTTCTTTGCTAATGTAATTTTTCACACCCAAAGGAATTGATCTCTATGGAAATGCTAAACGGCGCCTTTTGGCTGCATGGAAAGCCCTTTTTCCTCTATTCGGGAGAGGTTCACTATTTCCGCATCCCCAAAAAAGATTGGGCGGCCCGGTTGCGGGCCCTGCGGGCGGCGGGGTTCAACACGGTCAGCACCTACATCCCCTGGATTTGGCACGCCCCCGAGGAGGGGAAGTTCGATTTTACCGGCCAAACCGTGCCCGAACGGGACGTCCTGGGGTTCTTGGATCTCGCCAAAAAAGAAAAACTGAGCGTGCTGGCGCGCGTGGGCCCCGTGTCCAACGCGGAACTGCGCCACGAAGGGCTCCCCGCCTGGTTGGTGGAAAATTACCCGGACATTTTCGTCACCGGCCGGCGGGACGTCGGCAACCTGCCGCACGTCACGATCATTTCCTATCTGCACCCCGAATTCCAACGGCACGTCGAGGGCTGGTACGCGGCGCTCCTTCCGTCGATCGCCGATCGGCAGACCACGCGGGGCGGAAACGTGTTGGGCGTCCAGCTTTGCAACGAGGTCGCGATGGTGCACTGGCTGCAAAAAGGCTCGGACCACAAGGACCACGTCAACCGTTTTTATCGAGCGTTTTTGAAGGACACTTACGGTACGGTGGCGGCCTTGAACGCCGCCCACGGGAGCGCCTGGGCCTCCTTCGACGAAGTGGCCCAACCCAAAGGGGAGGAGGCTTCGGCCGAACGCGCCCGCGTTTGCATGGATTGGGCACTTTTCTACCGACGTTATTACGCCACCTATTTCGCCACGTTGTCGCGGCGCGCCCGGGAGCGCGGGATCGACGTTCCCCTCTTCTGCAACATTCCCCAGTTTTACGATTACGACATTCGCGGTCGCGGGAATTGGGCGCCCATGACCACGTCGATGTTTCGGGATTTCCCGCTGTTGACCCCGAACCTGGTTTTCGGCGGCGCCTACCAGATGCGCCATTTGGACTTTGAAAATTTCCACGACGTGGCCCTCACCACCGAGGTCACCCGCATGATCGGGGCCGTGGAGGTGCCGTCGGCGCCCTCCGTGGGGGACCCGGTCCGCGCCGGTCGTTTGCCCAAGGCGCCGGCCTTCACGCCTCTCGTCGAATCCCCTGTCCCGGTGGTGTGCGCCGAACTGCAAACCGGCATCATGCGCGATCGGCCCCGCCTTTACCCCACCCAGGTGGAGTTGAACGTCAAGAGTTCCGTGGGCCAGGGCCTCGCCGGCGTGAACGGGTACATGCTGGCGGGCGGGGAAAACCCGCCGGGCCTGGGCGCTTTCGGGACCTATCACGATTGGCAGGCCCCGATCGGGCCCAAGGGCGAAATCCGCGCGCACATGGAACCCCTCCGGCGCTTTGGCCGTTTTATCAAGTGGGCCGGGCCCCATTTGGCCGTCACCAAAAAAGTCGCCGACACGACCCTCGGTTTCTACACCCCTTATTACGCGACGGAATACCTGTCCGGCCCCTGGTCCGAGGGCCTCGAAGCGCGCCGTACCGCGCTGTGGTACGATGGCCTGGCCCGCTTGATCCAGTTGGCCGGCTACAGTTACCGGATGATGGACATCGAACGGTCGCCGGTGGACGTGTTGCTGGCGTCCCCCAGCCTTTGGATTTACACCGAAGATTTCATGGACCACGACACCCAAGCCAAATTGGCGGGGTACGTGAAAAACGGCGGCCGCCTCTTGATCGGGCCGCGTTTGCCGACGCGCGATATGAGCGGCGTCGCCGACACGACCCTGGCCGACGCGCTGGGCGTGGCGGTGGCCGAGGAGCGCAAGGGCGGCGTCTTCACGGACGAGGGGACCGAATGGTGGGTGGGCGCGCCCGTCCAGGTTTACAAAGTCGACGCCCCCGCCCGCGTCTGGCGGAACACGCCCACCGGCCCCGCCGCCGTCGAAGTCGAGGCGGGGCGCGGCCGCGCGATCGTCGTCGGCTTCGGCGTGCCCCACGTCTTCGATCATTTCCGCGACTGGGTGCGCCGGTGGGGCGAGGCCCTCGGCGCCCGGCCCGCCGTGACCGTCGATCCCGGGGATCTGCAGGCCGTCCTGCGGCGGTCCGACGATCTGGGGTTTTTGTTCGTGTTCAACTATCATTTCACCGAACAGCGCGGCGCGGTGACGGCGCCTTTCCCCGGGACGGACAAACCCCTGCGTCTGCCCGCCCGGGGACGGATGATCTTGCCGCCCTTGAGCGCGCGGGTGTTGCCTTTGAACGTTCCGCTCGACGACCGCCGGCGGTTGGCGTGGTCGACGGCGGAGGTGTTGGACGCCGCCGTTTCGCCCCGCGGTTTCAAGGGCGTCGTCGCCGCCACCCCCGGCGAGCGGGTGTCGCTCGCCCTGACGTTGCCGAAAAAACCCCGCGCCGCGCGCGCGGGCGGCGCTCGCGCCGCCCTGACGTGGCGCGGCGGCCGGGCGGAGTGCGTGTTCGACGTGGAAGGCCCGGAGACGGGCGTGACCATCGATTTTTAGTCCCTAGGAGGCTTCTGTGAAACAACCGACTTTCCCTTTCAAAACCCCGTACGGGCATTTTTCCGAAGACGGGGCGAGTTACATCATCACCCGTCCGGACACCCCCCGGCCCTGGGTCAACATCATGTCGAGCGGCACCTACGGCGTGGCCATGTCCCAGACCGGCGCGGGCTACAGCTGGTTGCACCACGCCTCCATGAACCGGATCACCCGTTGGAACCAGGACTTGATCCAAGATTTCATGGGACGCCACATCTACGTCCGTGACGACAAGACGGGCAAGTTCTGGTCGGTGGGTTGGCAACCGGTCCAGGCGCGCCCGCAGAGCTACGAGGTCATTCACGGCGTCGGTTACACCATCATCAATTCGCGGGTGAACGACATCCAGATCCAATGGCTGGTGTTCGTGCCCCACGACGAGCCCCTGGAAGTGTGGCGGTTGCGGATCAAGAACGTGGGCAAGACCGCGCGGTCTTTGTCGTTGTGGACTTATATGGAATGGAACCTCGGCGAATCGCCGGATGGACACCGGGAATTCCACCGCACGTTCATCGAGACGGCGATCCACGACCACGGGCGCGTGCTGCTGGCCAAAAAACGCCTGTCGCCCTTGAAAAACAGCCGGGGGCAATTGTGGAACCGCACCTGGGACCACGTCGCCTGGCACGCCGTCAACGCGCCGGTTCGCGCGTTTAGCGGCGACAAGCAGGCGTTCCTCGGCAACTACGGCACCCTGCGCGCGCCGGCGGCGTTGAAAGAAGGCCGCTATGTCGGGCCCACGACCGGGAAATGGGACGACGGCATCGCGAGCCTCTGCGTTCCCGTCGCCCTCAAGGCCGGGCAGGAGCGGAGCGTGCTGTTCACCGTCGGAGCGGCCGAATCCCAAAGCCAGGCCTTGGTCAAGTCCCGTCGGTTCATGGACTTTTCCCAGGTGGACAACGCCTGGGGCCGCACGGAAATGTTCTGGGACAAATACATGGCCGCTTTCCCCGTGAAAACCCCGGACCGCGGTTTTAATTTGCTGACCAATACCTGGCTCAAATACCAGGCCCTTTCCGCCCGCCTCTGGGGGCGCACCGCCTATTATCAAACGGGCGGCGCTTACGGGTTCCGCGACCAGTTGCAGGACAGCCAGGTTTTCCTGCCGCTCGATCCCGCGGGCACGCGCCGGCAAATCCACCTGCACGCCCGGCACCAATTCGCCGACGGCACCGTGTACCACTGGTGGCATCCGCTCTCCGAGGAGGGGCTGCCTTCGAAGTATTCCGACGATCTTCTGTGGTTGCCCTTCGTCATGGTCAATTATTTGAAAGAAACCGCCCATTGGGACCTTTTGGGCGAAGAGGTCCCCTTCGCCCGTCGGCCCGGTGAACGGAAAGAAACGAGCGGTCCGATGTACGACCACGCGGTCCGGGCCATCGACAAGGCGCTCGCGCGCCTGTCGCCCCGGGGCCTGCCCTTGATGGGCGAAGCCGATTGGAACGACGGCCTGAACGGCGCCGGCATCGGCGGCAAAGGCGAAAGCGTGTGGATGGGGCACTTCTTGTACGGAATTCTTCGCGATTGGGCGGGAACCATCGACCGCGCCGTGGCGCAGAAAGCGATCCCGGCGGGGGAAAAGGCGCGCGCCGCGCGTTACCGCAAGGCGGCGGAGAAGTTGAAGAACGCCGTCAACCGCCACGGTTGGGACGGGGCCTGGTACAAGGGGGCCACCACCGACGACGGAGCGCCGTTGGGGTCCCACCTCAACAAAGAGGGGAAGATTTATCTCAACTGCCAAACCTGGGCCATTTTGAACGACGTCGTGCCCTCGGAAGCCCGGCGCAACGCCGTCTTGAAATCCCTGGAAAAGCACCTGTACGGGCCCCACGGCCCGCTCTTGCTCACGCCCGCTTACACCGTGCCCGACGAGCGCGTCGGCTATTTGACCCGCTATTCCCCGACCACCCGGGAAAACGGCGGTGTTTATTTCCACGCCGCCGTTTGGGCGTTGCAAATGGAGTGTTCGCTCGGCCGCGCCCGCAAAGCCTGGGAGCTGTACCAGCGGATGAGCCCGGTGGTTCGCGGCGCCAAGGAGCCGGATTTGTACCGGGCGGAACCCTACGTGACGCCCGGCAATGTCGACGGACCGGGATCGCCCACCCCCGGCCGGGCCGGATGGACCTGGTACACGGGGTCCGCGGCGTGGCTTTACCGGATCTCCACCGAATGGTTCCTGGGCATTCGGCCCGAATGGGAGGGGTTGCGCGTGCGTCCCTGCCTGCCGCCGCCCTGGAACGAGGCCGAGGCGACCCGGGTGTTTCGGGGCGGGACCTACCGCATCACCATCCGCCGGGACCCGAAATTGCCGGCCGGCGGCCAAAAAATCCTTTTCAACGACAAGGAACTGACGGGGGACATCCTGCCTGTCGCGCCGGGAAAAACGAACGTTGTCCAGGTGCGCGTGGGGCCGGCGCGATAAATGGCGGAAACGGAAGCGCCCGCCCCCGAAACGGAGCGCCCCCGCGCCGCGGACGTCTACGGGGATGCCGTCGCCCTCGCCCGGGAAATTTACCGGACGCCCGAAGGGGACGCCCCGCCTCATTTGCCGTGGCCGGAAAACACGGTTCGAAAAATCGTGGGTCTGGTGCGCGGCGGGGACGCGGAGATATTGTCCCTCGCCGAGCGGTCGGTGATGGATCATTTTATTTTTGGCCACATCCCCAACGTCACGATTCTGGCCGTCCGGGTGGGTCTTGGCGCGGAACTGGGGGAGGAGGATTTGGTCACCCTGGGGCTCTGCGCGTTTCTTCACGACGTCGGTTTGTCCTCCCACATGGAACTCGCGGCCAAACCCACCCGCTTGACCGATGAGGAATACAAGACCTTAAAGTCCCACGTGGGGGAAGGGCAAAAGGTCTTGGACCAATTTTCTCTCCCGGAAGGGGACATCAAAGCCACCGTCCGCCGCGTCATCGGGGAATCCCACGAGCGCACCGACGGACGGGGCTATCCCCAGCGGCTGGAAGGCGACCAAATCCATTCTTTCGCCAAAATCATCCACATGGTCGACATTTACGAAACCCTCAGCCACGGCCGGCCCTGGCGGCCGCGCGTTCTGCCGCACGAGGTCCTGCGGCGCATGGTGGAGGAGGCGCCCGGCGTCTACGACGGCAAGCTTCTGCGGCTTTTGTTGGACGCGCTGTCGTTTTACCCCCCGGGGACCTACGTCCGCCTCAATTCCGGCGAAATCGGCCGCGTCCTCACCGTGAATCCCGGCCAACCCCTGCGGCCCAAGGTTTGGGTGTTGATCGATGAGAACGGCGCCCGCGTCGACGCCCCCCGCCGCGTCAACTTGGGCGCCCGTCCCCTCCTCTACGTGACGGACGCCGTGGACGAAACCCAAATTGAAACCGACGACGCCCGCCTGCGATTGGAGTTGCGCGCCCAACGCTGGTGGATGAAAAGTCGATAACCCCTCCGTGTTGCCGCTGGTTCTGGAAAACGTCTCGAAATATTTTTCAACCGCCTCCGGCCGCCGGGCGGCGCTGCGCGGCGTTTCTTTTTCGGTCCCGGCCGGGGGTCTCCTTTGCCTGCTCGGGCCCAACGGGTCCGGAAAGACCACCCTCCTCAAAAGCATCGCCACGCTGTTGATCCCCGACGGAGGGCGCGTCCGGTTGGGCGACCGGGACGTCCACCGGTCCTTGGATTGGGCCAAACGGCGCATCGGCTTCGCCTCCACCGAGGATCAATCGTTTTACGGGCGCCTGTCCGGACGACTCAACCTGTGGTTTTACGGTCAAATGTACGGGATGACCGGCGCGGAATTCGACCGTCGGTTGGCGGCGCTGGACGCGTTGTTGGATTTGTCCGGGTCCCTCGACCGCCCCCACCGCGAGCTCTCCAGCGGGCAGAAACAACGCTTCCTTCTGGCGCGGGCGGCCCTGCACGACCCGGCGGTGTTGATCTTGGACGAACCCCACCAAAATCTCGACCCCCTGTTCGCCGCGCGCCTGCGCGTGGTGATTCGCGACCGATGGGTCGGCGAACAGGGGAAAACCGTGATCGTCTCGACCCACCACCTGGAAGACGCCGAAAAAATCTCCGACCGCTGGGTGGTTCTGGCCGAGGGAAAAGTGCGTTTCGTCGGATCGGTGGCGGCGGCGCGGGCGGCGGACCCGCGTTTCCACATCGAGCGGTTTTTCCATCAAATGACGGAGCCCGTCGCGTGAGGACCCTCTGGGCGTTTTTCCGGCGGGACGCGAACATCCACACGTCCTACAAACTCGGTTTCGTCATGGACCTGCTGGGCGTTTTTTTTACCGCCGCCACCTATTACTACGTGGCCAAAATGTTCGGCGCGGCGGCCGCGCCCTTTCTGCGGGCCTACGGGGGGGACTACTTCGCTTTCGTGTTGATCGGCGTGGCCTTCGCCGCTTACCAGAACGTCGGCCTCAATTCGTTTTCCCAATCCCTTCGGCAGGAGCAATTTTTAAACACGCTCGAGCCGCTGTTGGTCACGCCGGTGAGCACGCCGCGTTTCTTGATCGGGTCGTCCCTTTGGGATTTTCTTTACGCCACCGTCCGGGTGGCGCTGTATTTGGGGGTCGGCGCGGCCTTTTTCGGGTTCCGCCTTTCCCAAACCCGGCTCGCGCCCGCCTTGGCGGTTTTGGTCCTCACGCTGTTGGCCTTCATGGGTCTGGGCGTTTTCGCGGCGTCGTTCATCATGCGTTTCAAACGGGGCAACCCCGTCACCTGGATCATGGAGGCGACCAGCAACTTGTTGGGCGGGGTGCTGTTCCCCTTGGCCGCTTTGCCGCCCGGCCTCAAACGGGCCGCGTTTTTTATTCCCATGACCCACGCGCTGGAGGGTTTGAGGCAAACGCTGTTGATGGGCGCGGGGTGGAACGTCATCGTCCCTCAATTGGTTTGGCTCTCGGTTTTCATCGTCGTCATTTGGCCCCTGGGCGTCTTCACCTTCGGCCGGGCGGTCCGCCGCGCCCGCGCCGACGGGACCCTGGGACATTATTGATGTTCGCCGACCCCCGGCGGCCCGGCGGGCAGCCGGTTCGGATCTTGGTGGGGCCCACGGGCGTTGGCAAGAGCGCCGTGGCCCTGGCCCTCGCCCGCGCCCTCGGGGCGGAAATCATCTCGGCCGACTCGCGCCAGGTGTACCGGGGTTTGTCGGCCGGGACCGCGAAGCCGGAGGGCGAATGGCGGGACACGGCCGCGGGGCGGCGCTACGTGGCGGCCGGGGTGGCGCACCATTTGGTGGACGTGGCCGATCCCACGGAACCGTTCACCGCCGGACGTTTTGTCAAGGAGGCTGCGGTCGTTTTGTCGGACCTGGCCCGCCGCGGGACGCCGGCGATCATCGTCGGCGGAACGGGGCTCTACCTCCGATCGTTGGTGCGGGGGTTGGCCCCCCTGCCGCCCCGGGACGAATCCCTGCGCCGCTCCTGGGAAGAACTCGCGGCGGCGCGGGGGCGGGACCACGTGCACGCCCTGCTGTCCCAAGTCGATCCGGTGGCCGCGCGGGCCATCCCCGCCAACAATTTGCAGCGCGTTCTCCGGGCCCTCGAAGTCCACGCGCGGACCGGCCGGCCGCTTTCGGACTGGCAGGCCAAGGAAACCCGTCCCGCCGAGTGGGATTTTGAGTGGACGGGCCTCGTCCTGCCGCCGGAGGTCCACCGGGTTGTCTTGACCGCGCGGTGCGCCGCCATGGCGCCCGGCGTCCTGAAAGAATGCGCGGCGTTGCTCGCGGCGGGAATTTCCCCCGACGCTCCGGCCTTTCAGTCCCTGGGGTATCGGGAAGGCGCGGTCTGCGTTCGCGGCGGGATGAGTCGCGTCGCCTTTGAGGCGGCGTTCCTGCGGCAGACGCTCCTCTACGTCAAACGACAGCGCACCTGGTTCCGCGCCGAGCCCGTCCGGTGGTGGACGGTCACGCCGCCGCTGGACGCCGCGGCGATCGCCGACGAAATGCGTCGCCCAAAAAAGTAAAATGACAGCCAACATGGAACGCGCGGCGGTGGTCGGGGTGTGGGCGAAGGGCGCCGGACCCCGGGAAGAGGCGTCCCTCGCCGAGCTGAAGCGGTTGTTGGAGACCGCCGGCGGGACGGCCGTGGCGGAAATCATCCAGGAGCGCGCCCGCCCGGACCCCGCCACATTGATGGGCCGGGGCAAGGCCGAGGAAATCGCGAACCTCGCGCGCCAGGCCCGCTTGAGCGCCGTGGTGGTCGACGCGGAATTATCGCCCACCCAGCAACGGAATTTGCAGGAGATCGTGCCGGCCAAAATCATCGACCGCACGCGCCTGATCCTTGATATTTTCGCCCAGCGGGCGCGCACGCGCGAGGGCAAGTTGCAGGTCGAGTTGGCCCAAATGAATTACCTTCTGCCCCGGGCCACCGAAAAATTCGGCCGGTTCGAACAGCAAACCGGCGGCATCGGCACCCGCGGGCCGGGCGAGCGGAAATTGGAAATCAGCCAGCGGCGGATCCGCGAGCGCATCGTCCGTCTTCGACAGGAAATGGAAGCCGTGGGCCGTCAGCGCGCCCTGCGGCGCGACAACCGGCGGCGGACGCCCCTGCCCCTGATCGCGCTGGTCGGGTACACGAACGCGGGCAAATCGACCCTGCTCAACGCCCTGAACACGGGCCCCGCGCCGGACGTTTACGCCGATGACCGTTTGTTTGCGACCCTGGATCCCACCACCCGGCGGGTCAAGTTGCCGGGCGGGCGGATGGCCCTCCTGGTGGACACCGTGGGGTTCATTCAGAATTTGCCGCACCACCTGGTGGCGGCTTTTCGCGCGACCCTCGAAGAGGCGCGCGACGCCGACATGTTGCTTCACGTGGTGGACACGGCGGACCCGGCCTGGCCGACCCACGCCGACGTTGTGACCGACGTCCTGAAGGATTTGGCCGCCGACGCCCTGCCCCAATTGACGGTGCACAACAAAGCGGACGTCTTGACGCCCGCCCAGCGCGCTCAGCACGAGCGGCGGGGGGACGTTTTGGTTTCGGCCCGGACGGGCGAGGGGCTGCCCCGCTTGCTCGCGGCGTTGGAAAAGCGGTTGGACGCCGCGTTGGAAGAGCGCACCGTTTTTTTGCCTCACGACCGACGTTCGTTGTTGCCCCTGTTTTACGCCGCCGGCCGGGTGCTGGGGGAAAAATCCGCCCCCGGCGGCACCCGCCTGCGGGCCATGTTGAGCCCCTCCAATTGGGGACGGTTTGAAAGCGCCCTGGGCGCTGATTCCAAAGGACAAAAAAAATGACGAGACACGCGACAGCCGGTCCGGCCCCGCGGCCGCGCCTTACCTGGGCGAACCGCATCACCATCCTGCGGCTCCTTCTGACGCCCCTTTTGGTTATCCTGCTTCTCAAGGGGGAGCGCCTGTGGCCCCTTTACATCTTTTTGCTCGCGGCGCTCTCCGACATATTGGACGGCGCGGTCGCCCGCTGGCGGAACGAGCAAACCCTGCTTGGAAAATTCCTCGACCCGGTGGCCGACAAGCTCCTGTTGTCGTCTTCCTTTTTGATCCTGGCGCTTTTGGGCCGCACGCCCATGTGGGTGTTTATCGTGGTGCTCTTCCGCGACCTGCTCATCCTGATCGGCTGGAACGTGATGTTCATCCTCACGCGGGTGCCGCGCATCGAGCCCCGCGCCTTGGGCAAGGCCACGACCTTCGCCCAGATGGCCACGGTCATCGCCCTGCTCACTTTCCCCGGGCAACCTTGGCCGAAATTTTTAACCCTTCCCATGATCGTCGTGACCGTCCTGTCCACCATCGATTACGTGTGGGTGGGATCCCAGCGGCTCGGGGAGCTCGGGTGATCAAAGACCCCCGCCTCACCATCGTGGTGGTGGGCCGACCCAACGTCGGCAAATCCACCCTCTTCAACCGGCTGACGGAAAAACGACGCGCCATCACCTCGCCGATCGCCGGGACCACCCGCGACTGGATCGAAGGGATTTGCCATTGGAACGGCCGGGCCTACCGCGTGATCGACACGGGCGGTTACGCGCCGGGGTCCGAGGACGTTTTGTCGTCGGTGCGCGCGCAGGTGGAGGCGTGGCTTGAAAAAGCGGACGCCGTCCTTTGGGTCGTGGACGCGGGGGAAGGCCTCACCGCCCAGGACCAGGCTTTCGCGCGGCTCCTGCGCCCGCGCTCGTCGCGCGTGGTGCTGGCCGTGAACAAGGCCGACGACGCGGGCCGCGACGGGGCCTTCGCCGATTTCGCGAGCCTGGGTTTTTCGCGTTTGGTGACGATTTCGGCGACCCACGGTCGGCGGGTCAACGTGTTGTTGGAGGAGATTGAAAACCTCATCGGCGGGGACCTCCCCGGCGACGACGCGGCCGACCCCGACGAGGTGGCGGTGTCCCTGGTGGGGCGGCCCAACGTGGGCAAATCGTCCCTGGCGAACCGCTTGTTGGGCGAGGAGCGGATGATCGTGTCGGCCGTCCCCGGCACGACCCGCGACACGGTGGACACGCGCTTCGCCTGGAACGGGCGTCCGTTTCGCGTGGTGGACACGGCCGGGTTGCGCGCCAAAAAATCCCGCGCGGACAATTTGGAAAACCTCACCCGGCTGATGACGGAACGCGCCCTGGACCGTTCCGACGTGGCGCTCTTGCTGGTCGACGCGGGGGAGGGGTTGACCGAGGGGGACGTCGCCGTGGGCCGGCTGATCGACGAGAAACGGCGCGCCTGCGTGCTGGGGGTCAACAAGTGGGATCTGGTGACGGACCACGCGCCCACGGCCAAGTACTACCGCGACCGCGCGCCCGAGGGCATGCCCTTTTTGTCCCACAGCCCGATTGTGTTCTTTTCGGCCAAAACCGGCCACCACATCGAGGACCTGTTGGCCAAGCTGGCCGCGACGCGCGACGAATACCACCGGCGCTTCGACGACGAGGAGTTGACGGCGTTCTTTTGGAAAACCGTCCAAGAGCGCCCCTACAACCAGAGGGGCCAGAAGTTGGTTTTCCACAGCGCGCGCCAGGTGGCCGTGGCGCCCCCGACGTTCGTGCTTCGAACCAGCCTCGAGCCGGAGGACATCCATTTCTCCTACGAGCGGCGGCTGGATAACGTGTTCCGGGCGCAACACGGCTTGGCCGGGGTGCCCATCCATTTCAAGTTCAAGCGGGGGAAATCATGAACGAAGGGCTGTGGGTTTTGGTGGGGTTCGCGGCCGGGTCCCTGCCCACGGGGTATCTGATGGGGCGCGCCCTCAAAGGCATCGACATCCGCACGGTGGGGTCGGGCAACGTGGGGGCGACCAACGTGTTCCGGTCCGTCGGGCGCGGCGCCGGCGTCGCGACCCTGTTGATCGATATTTTAAAAGGGTTTTTGCCGGTCTGGGGCGCTTTGCGGGGCTTGCCGGTGGAGGCCGTGCCCTTGCTCACGGGCGCGGCGGCCGTGGCGGGCCACACCTGGTCGCCGTGGGTGCGTTTCCGCGGGGGAAAGGGCGTGGCCACGTCCGCGGGGGTTTTCCTGGCGTTGCTGCCGGGGCCCATGGGGGTGGCCTTGCTCGTCTTCGCGTTGGCCTTTGCCGTTTCGCGGCGGGTGTCGGTGGGGTCCTTGGCGGGGGCCGTGGTTTTGCCCCTCGCGGCGTGGTTCGCCGGCGCTTCCCCGGCGCGGGAGGCCATGGCGGTCGCGTTGTGTTTGGTGGTGGTCCTTCGACACATACCCAATATGAAACGGTTGGCGCGGGGGGAGGAGCCCCCGTTGTTCGGTTTCAAGAAAGGAGACCCCAAATCTTTATGAAGGAAAAAATCGCGGTTTTGGGCGCCGGCAGTTGGGGCGCCACCCTTGCCGATCACCTGGCCCGGAACGGCCACGACGTCGTCCTCTGGGAGATTTCCCCGGCGGCCGCCGCGCGGCTCGAACGGGAGCGGCGGCTTCCGACGTTGGACGGGCTTGTTTTGCACCCGGACGTGCGCGTGACCGAGGACATGGCGAAGGCCCTGACGGGCCGGCCCGTCCTTGTCAACGCCGTCCCTTCGAAACACGTGCGCGCCACCTTCCGGGCCGTGCGCGTGTCGAACGCCCTGGCCCCGTCGGCCTGGGCGGTGAGCGTGTCCAAGGGCATCGAGAACGACACTTTAAAACGCATGACCCGCGTGATGGAGGAGGAAACACCGGCTTTGGCGGGCCGCACGGCCGTGTTGGCCGGACCCTCCCACGCGGAAGAGGTGGCGCGGTCGGTTCCGACGGCGGTGGTGGCGGCGGGGCCCGAAGCCCTCCGCGAACATTTGACGCGGCTCTTCAATTCGGAAAGCCTGCGGGTGTACACCAACCCGGATTTCGTCGGGGTGGAGTTGTGCGGCGCGCTGAAGAACGTCTACGCCGTGGGTTGCGGCGTCTGCGACGGGTTGGGCCTGGGGGACAACACCAAGGCCGCGCTCATGACGCGGGGGCTGAACGAAATGGTGCGCGTCGGCGTCGCGGAAGGCGCCCAGGTGTTGACCTTCCTGGGCTTGGCGGGCCTGGGGGATTTGATCGTCACCTGCACGTCGCGGCACTCCCGCAACCGCCTGCTGGGCGAAAAGCTCGGCCAGGGGAAATCGGCCGAGCAGGCCCTGGGGGAGATGACCATGGTGGCGGAGGGGTATTTCACGACCAAAAGCGCCAAACAATTGATGGACCACCATAAATTGGATTTGCCCATCATCACCGAACTGTACGCCATGCTTTACGAGGGCAAACCGGCGCGCGCCGCCATGCGGGACCTGCTGTCGCGCCCGCCCGTCGCGGAAATGATGCACGTGGCCCCTTTTATTCGACAAACGGAGGAGAAGATATGAACAAAGCCGACATCATCCAGATCGCGGCCCAATCCCTGGGCACGCGCCAAGAGGCGAAGGCGGCCGTCACGCGGATATTCGAAGGCATGCGCAAGGCGTTGCAGGAGGGGGACAAAGTCGTGGTGCAGGGGTTCGGCAGTTTCCACGTGGTCATGCGGAAAAGCAAGCCCGCGCGCAACCCCCGCACCGGGGAGCCGGTGCTGATCCCCCCGCGCCGCCGCGTGAAGTTCAAAATGGCCAAGGGCCTGCTTTGATCGACGGGGGGACCGTGCGGCGCGCGTTCTTCCTGGGGGTCCTGGCCCTTTCGCCCCTGCGGGCCGCGGAGACGCGCGTGCACCTCATGTTCGTGGGCGACGTGATGGGCCACGACGCCCAAATCGCCTCGGCCCGGACCGCGGACGGTTCCCACGATTACCGGCACAATTACCTTTATATCAAGCCTATCTTGGACCACGCCGACCTCGCGGTCGCCAACCTGGAAGTGACCTTGGCGGGAGAGCCCTACAAAGGCTACCCGCGTTTCTCGAGTCCGGACGCCCTGGCGGACGCCCTTGAAGAAGCCGGGTTCGACCTGTTGCTCACCGCCAACAACCACGCCTGCGATCGGAACGAGGAGGGCCTTCTCCGCACCCTGCGGACGCTGGACGAACGAAACATTCCCCACACCGGCACCTTTGCTTCGCCGGAGGAGCGGGAGCAAACCTACCCCCGGATCGTCGACGTCAAAGGGGTGCGCCTGGCGTTTCTAAACGCCACCTACGGGACGAACATGCTGAAGGTGTCGACGCCCACCTCGGTGAATTATTTGGATACAAAACAGTTGGAAGCCGACGTGGCCAAGGCCCGGGCCGCGAAGGCCGATTTCATCTTGGCCGCCCTGCATTGGGGAGTCGAATACGAGCGGGGCGCCCACCCATCGCAAAAACAGTTGGCCCGCCGGCTGATCCGCCTCGGGGTGGACGCGGTGATCGGGTCGCACCCGCACGTGTTGCAGGAGATCGTTTCGTTGAAACACAAAAAGCGCCTTCGGGTCGTTTTTTACTCCCACGGCAATTTTATTTCCAACCAGCGCGATCGATTTCGCGACGGCGGCATGATTGGCCACTTGGAACTGGTCAAAGACGACAAGGGCACACGCCCCGTCGATTGGGGCTACACCCCCACCCACGTGTGGAAGCGCCAAACCGACGACATCGCCCGGTTTTACGTTTTGCCCGTGAGCTTTTTTGAGGAAGAGCCCGACCTGTTCGCCCTCGCCCCGGACGATCGGGCCGCCTTGGGCCAGTTCGCCGACGACGCGCGCGCGCACCTCAAAGGCGTGCGCGAGTACCGCTACCGCCCCCGCTTTTCCGCCGAGCCCCGCTAGTTTTATCTCCGCCGCCCCTTGCTTTTGGTTTTTTATTGTGGTCAAATGCCCACGCGGGCATTTAATGCCGCACATTCCGTTTCGCGAGGTGTTCATGATGAACAACAAAATGCGTGTGTTTGTTGGGTTGTCCATGGCGTTCGCCGGGATCGGTTGCTCCAACCCGGAATCGATGTCGAAATTGACGGGCAACGGGCCCGGCATGTCGCGTCTTTCGGCCCAGTCCTCCACCCCGGAGGCGGGCGTCGTAGTCAATCCCGCCAACGGCCATTCCTATCAATTGTTCGTCAACGACGGGCGGCGACCGATGTCGCTGGCGGACGCGCGCGCGCAAGCGGAGGCGATGGGCGGCTATTTGGCCACGGTCACCTCCCAAGACGAGCAGGACTTCATCAACGCCAATATCGACAGTTCCGGCGACCTGTTCGTGTTTCTGGGCGCGAGCCAGCCTGACGGCGCCGAGGAACCCGGCGGTGGGTGGATGTGGCTAACCGGCGAACCGTGGACCTACACGAATTGGGGTCCCGGGGAGCCCAACAACGTCACCACCTACGGCAATGAAAACACCCTGCAAATGCACAACGGCGTTTGGAACGACAACGTTGATACGTTGGAGGACCTGGGCGGCATCAGCAACGCCTTCCTGGTGGAATGGGAAGGTGGTGACACGACGCCCCCGGTCATTGTAAACGCGGCCGCGACACCCGGGCTTCTTTGGCCGCCCAATCACAAGTGGGTGAATGTGGAAATTACCGCCACGGTTTCCGATGACCAGGACCCGGCGCCGAGCTTCCGCATTGTTTCGGTGACGAGCAACGAACCCGAAAACGGACTTGGCGACGGGGACGTCTCCCCCGACTGGGACGTGACGGGGGACCACACCCTCAAGTTGAGGGCCGAACGGTCGGGCCTCGGGAACGGCCGGGTCTACACCGTTCGCATCGAAGCGCGGGACGCCGCCGGCAACACGGCCACCGCCGACGTGCTGGTCAAAGTGCCACACTCAAAATAGTTTGACGGCGGCGCGGCCCCGCCCCGGGTTCTAACGGGGCGGGGCCGGCGACCGCCTTTTTCCCGCCCCGCATTGATTTCCGTCGCGGGGTTTGGTTTAATCTCCTTTCCATGATCTTGGGCGCGCCGCCGGACAAGGACCTCCTCACCATCGGCGAGATCGGTCGCTTGACCGGGGTTCCACCGCACACGTTGCGGTATTGGGAAAAGGCCATCGGCCTGGTGCGCCCCGCGCGGCGCGGCTCGGGCCATCGCCGCTACACAAAAAAAGATTTGGAGTTGTTGGCCAAGGTGCGCGGCCTCGTGGAAGAGCGCGGTTTCACCCTCGCGGGGGTCAAGCGCCACCTGCGGCAGGAAGCCAAGCGCGGGCCGGTGCAGATGCCCTTGGGCTTCGGCGAAACGACGGCGGCGGTGGAAGTCCTTCGGGACCTCAAGACCGAGTTGTCGGCCCTCGTAAAAGATTTAAAAGCGGTCACCTATGAGAAGTAGCGGTCGGCTCGTTGAACCGGGGCGTAGCGTAGTGGTAGCGCACTCGCTTGGGGTGCGAGAGGTCGTGGGTTCAATCCCCACCGCCCCGATTCAACGAGCCGATTCTCTTTTTTGAGCCCCCATCCTTGATCCCCCAGCGCAAAGTCCTCTTTTGTTACATCTCGCCCACCAGCGGCCATCAGCGCGCCGCCGAGGCGGTGATGAACGTGTTGCGCCACCGGCACCCGCCCGTGCCCTGCGAGGGGGTCAATTCCGTCAGCTACGCGAACCCGGTGTTCGGCAAGTTCGTCTCCCGCCTGTACCTTCAGGTTTTGAAGCACGCGCCCCAAGTGTGGGACGTCCTCTACGACAACCCCATCGTGGAAAAAGCGACCCGCGACATCCGCGACTTGATGCACATTTTCAACACCGGCCGCATCGCGGACCTCCTGCGCCAACACCGGCCCCGCTGCATCGTTTGCACCCAGGCGATTCCCGTGGGCCTGTTGTCCGCCCTGAAGGCCCGGGGAAAAATCCGCACGCCGCTCGTGGGCATCCTGACGGATTTCGGCGTTCACAAATATTGGATTTCGCCCGAGGTGGATCTCTATTTGACCCCCAGCGAGGAAATCCGCCGCCGGGTGATCCGCCTGGGCGTCCCCGAATCCCGCGTGCGGGTGACGGGCATTCCGGTGGATCCGCACTTCGGCGCCCGGGGCGACAAGGGCGAAGAACGGCGGGCTTTGGGACTTTCCCCGACCCGCCCCACCGTGCTGGTCATGGGCGGCAATTACGGTCTGGGTCCGGTGGAGGACGCCGTCCACGCCCTCCGGCATTTGCCCTTGGGGCTCCAGTTCATCGTGGTCGGCGGCACCAACCGGCGGTTGGTGCGCTCCCTTAATGCGCGGTTCGGCGACGACCGCCACGTGCGTGTTCTGGGCCACACGCGCACGATCCACCGGTTGATGGACGCCTCGGACGTCCTGATTTCAAAACCCGGCGGCTTGACCACGTCGGAGGCTTTGGCGAAGGGGTTGCCAATGATCATCATCGAGCCCATTCCGGGCCAGGAGGAGCGCAACGCCCAATTTCTTCTCCGCCACGGGGCGGCGGTTCGCGCCGACACCCTGGACGAGTTGGTCCGCTCGGTCGGCGGCTTGTTCAACCACCGGGGTCGGCTGGAGCAATTGCGGGAAAACGGACGCGCGCTGGCGCGCCCGTGGGCCGCCCGAGACGCCGCGGAGGCCATCGTGTCGTTGATGGAAGAACGGCGGCCCGCGCGGTCCCGCGCGGAGGGTCATCCTGTTGCGTGAACATTTCTGGGCCGCGGGACTGGCGTCGACGAGCGCCCTTTGCGGCCTCTTGCCCGCCCGGCCTCGCTATGCTTTGGCGTCGCGAATCGGTCGCGCGGTGGGCGGTTTTTTCCCGATGAAACGGGCGGCGGTGGAGCGAAACTTGGCCGTTATCAACGAACGGTCGGGGCGGCGATTTAAATCCGAGGATGTTTTCCGCAATTTCGGAGTCACCTTGTCGGATTTCCTGGGGGGACGGGTTGTGGACATCGCGGTGGAGGGCCGGGAACACGCCGAGGCGGCCCGCGCGGTGGGGCGCGGGGTTCTGGTGTTGACCTCCCATCTGGGAAACTGGGAATTGGGGGGGCGGGTTTTGGCCGATTGGGGTTGGCCGGTGACGGCCGTTTTTCAACCTTACAAATCCCGGGCGATGCAGAGGTTTATTCAAAAACGCCGGGCGCCGACCTTGCGCTATTTGGCCGTCGGACGCGGCGCGGCCCACGGCGTGGGGAAAGTGTTAAAAAACCACGGGAGCGTCGTGATGCTGGCCGACCGGCCCTTCGGCGAAGACGGCGCGACCGTCACCCTGTGCGGTCGGCCGGCGCGGTTGCCGCGGGGCCCGTTTTTGTTCGCTTGCCGGTTCAACACGCCCGTGATTCCGGGTTTTGTGGTGATGGATCGGCCCGGCCACTACCGGACGATTGTGGAGGCGCCCCTTTGGCCGGAGGGCCCCGACGCCGTCAAGAATTTGATGGACAAGATGGCCCTCGTTCTGGAAAAATATCTCACCCTGTACGCCGATCAATGGTATTGTTTTGAACCGGTGTGGGATTTGTGACGGCGGGTGTGTCTCGGGGTGTAGCGCAGTTGGTAGCGCGCTTGGTTCGGGACCAAGAGGTCCGGGGTTCAAGTCCCCGCACCCCGAGAGACACCCGACGGTGAAGTGCCCCGCGGACCGGGATCGTGGGGGGAGTGGGGAAAAGACGTTGGTGTTTCATCGGCCGTGGGACCCGGGGCCTGTTCGGCCCGTCGCGAACGAGCGCCTCAGGCGCTCGCGACCCCGCACCCCGAGAGACACCCGACGGTATTTTCCAAAAATCCGTGGCCGTTGAGCGCCGACGCTGGCGATTTTTCGGGCGGGTTCAAGGCGTGGGGTTTCGGGCGTTCTGTGCGGGCGCGGCCTGCGCCCGCGGCGTGCGCGGATGGGTTCGCAACGAACCCGACGGATCCGTGAGCGCCGAGGCGGAGGGCCCCCCCGGCGCGCTGGACGCGTTGCGCCACCATCTGGAAAAAGCGCATCCCTTTGCGCGCGTGGACCGCTGGGACGAGTTCGTCGCGTCCCCGCGGCGCGACGACGGCGAAGGGTTTGACATTCAAGGCTGACACCGGGAGCGTTCATGGCAGAAAGTTTGGATTCGGTCACCCTGTACTTCGGCGGCGTTCGTCGGCTGCAAAACGTCAGCAAGGAAGACGTTTCGGAACTGTGGCGGCTGGCGAAAAAGGGCGACCCCAAGGCGAAGAAACGCATCATTGAAACCAATCTGCGCCTGGTCATCCCCATCGCCAAGAAGTACTACCGGCCCGGCGTTGATTTCCTGGACTTGATCGAAGAGGGCAACCTCGGCCTCATGCACGCGGTCGACAAGTTCGACCCGAAACGCGGTTTCCGTTTTTCCACCTACGCGGCCTACTGGATCGAACAGGCCGTCCGGCGCGCCTACGACGAACAATCCAAAACCATCCGCATACCGCCCCACGCCTTGGAGGCCCTTCGCAAGTGGCTGCGGGAGTGGGACCGTTTGTCCGTCAGCCTGAGGCGCAGCCCGACCATGCAGGAGATGGGCAAAACCCTCCATCTGTCCCCCCGGCAAATCAAAAGCGTGATCGACGCCCACGAGGCGGCCAAGTCCGTCGGCAGTCTTGACACGCCTTTGGACGAGGATGAAAACCTTTTCGTGCGGGACATTGTCGCCGACCGAAACGATCTGGGGCCCGAAGAGGTGTTTTCCTACCTGCGGGTCCGGGAAGATTTGGCGCGCGCCCTCGACCAGGTGGAAGCCCGGGAGAAAAGCATTTTGCAAATGCGTTTTGGCTTGACGGGGCGGGATCCCATGACCCTTGAGGAAGTCGGCAAAAAGCTAAAGCTGTCGCGGGAGCGCGTGCGCCAATTGGAGGAGCGGGGGTTGGCGCGCTTGCGGCGCGCCGCCCATCGTCTCGGTTTGGTCTGAGATGGACCGTTCACTGGCCGCCCTGGCTGGGTTTGTCCGCGACGTGCCGAATTTCCCCAAAAAGGGGATCGTTTTCAAGGACATCACGCCCCTGTTGGGGCACGGCCCGTCCTTTCGTCGGTCGGTGTTGCGTTTGGCCCGGGTGGCCCGCGCGGCGCGGGCCAACAAAATCGTGGCCATCGAATCGCGGGGGTTTTTGTTCGGGTCCGCGGTGGCGGCGGTGTTGGGCGTCGGGGTCGTGCCCGTGCGTAAAAAGGGGAAGTTGCCTTACAAAACGTTGTCCGAATGTTACGCTTTGGAGTACGGCAAGGACACCCTGGAAATGCACGTCGACGCCCTTCGCCCCGGGGATCGGGTGTTGATCGTGGACGATGTCTTGGCCACGGGGGGCACCTCGGCGGCCGTGGCGCGCTTGGTGAAGGCCGCGCGGGCGCGGGTCGTGGGAGCGGTGTTTTTAATTGAATTGGGCTTTTTGAAGGGGCGGGGGAAAATACCCCATTTTCCCGTCACGGCGTTGTTGACTTATTAGTGGGTTTTGCCCCCGTAGCTCAATGGTGACCGAGCCAGGGGTGGCGAGGAAATGGTTGAAGCGCGTTAGCGCGGAAACCAGATGTACCTTGGGTTTTGCCCCCGTAGCTCAATGGTGACCGAGCCAGGGGTGGCGAGGAAATGGTTGAAGCGCGTTAGCGCGGAAACCAGATGTACCTTGGGTTTTGCCCCCGTAGCTCAATTGGATAGAGCGGCTCCGTCCTAAGGAGAAGGTTGGTGGTTCAATTCCGCCCGGGGGCGATTTTTGGGCCGGGGGAATCGAAATCCGAAGAGAGGAAAATTATGTCCAGCACACTCTACACGTTGCGGGGTCGGTCCCCGGGAAGACAATCCGCGACGGACCGTCTTTTCTCATGGGCCCGGGAACACCGCGCCCAATTGGGGTTGGCCTTGGGGTTGTCGGTCCTGGCGGGCGGGTTTGCCGCGCTCATCATCGTCAACCGCGGTCGTTTGGCCGACCGAGGGGCCGATCAATTGACCATGGCCCGCATGCAGTTGTCGGCGGGGCGTCAGAATGAGGCGTTCCAAATCTTGGATGAAGTGATTAAGGGAAACCGCGTGAATCCCGTGGGGCTCCAAGCCGCCGTTATCAAAGGCGACGCTTTCATGCAGACCGAAAAGTTCGCCGACGCTTCCGCGGTCTACGAAGAGGCCTACACGCGGACCAACCACCCCGCGTACAAACCGATCTTGCTGGCGGGGATGGCCGCGGCGGCCGTGGAAATGAAAATGCACGCCGAGGCGGTCCGGCATTTCCAGCTCTTCCTTAAAGATTATCCCGAGCACCTCTTGGCCCCGCGCGCTTACATGGAATTGGGGCGCCTCCATCGTGCCTTGAACGCGCCCGAAGAGTCCCGCAAGGTCTTCGAAAAGGTCGTCGCCCTTTACCCTAAATCGCTTTGGGCCGCGGAGGCCCAGTCCGAAATGGGAGGGGGCCCGGCCCCCGCGAAATAGTTGACAGCGGCATCGCCCTTCTGTTAGAATCACTTCGCTTTACAACGACGGAGGAGGGTTCCCTCCTCTGTTTTTTTTAGGAGGCAACGAGCATCTACCCCCGAACCTTTCAACGGCCCCAGTCCAGCTTCAGCGGCGGGCCACGCGTGAACCACCAAATTCGAGCTCAGCAGGTGCGCCTGATCGACGAAGACGGCACCCAATTGGGCGTTAAAAATCTGGACGAAGCCCTGCGGACGGCGCAAGATCGCGGCAAAGATCTGGTGGAAGTGGCCCCGCAGGCCAACCCGCCGGTGTGCAAAGTCGTCGATTTCTCCAAGTACCGTTACGAAAAGGAGAAACAAAAAAAAGAGGCCCGCAAGCACGCCAAGGGCGGCCAAGTCAAGGAAGTCCGTTTCCGCCCGCGTATCGGCGAACACGATTTCGATACCAAGTTCCGGCAGATCCAGAAGTTCTTGGCCGGACGCGACAAGGTGCGCATCACCGTGATGTTCCGCGGCCGGGAGATGGAACACCAGGACCTCGGCAGAAAGATCATTGATCGCTTGAAAGAAAATCTCGGCGAGACGGCCACGGTGGAAAGCGCGCCGACCATGTTCGGGAACCGAATGATTTTGATGTTGGCTCCGCAGAAGAAATAAACAAAAAGAGAAGGGACATGCCCAAAATAAAGACACACAGCGGCACCAAAAAGCGATTTCGCGTCACCGGCACCGGCAAAGTCATGCACCAGACGCAGGGGCGACGCCACCTGCTCATCGGCATGTCGTCGAACCGCCGTCGGCGCTTCCGGAAGGACAACGTTTTGAACGATGTCCAAACCAAAATGATCAAGACCCTGATGCCCTATGCGCGTTAAAACAACCGTCGCGTCCCGTCAAAGCAAGAAGAAATGGTTCCGTCGCGCGAAGGGCGCCTACGCGACCAAGAAAAACCGTTGGCGCATGGTCATTCAGCACCTCGAAATGTCCATGCGTCACATGTACCGCGGCCGCAAACAGAAAAAACGCGATTTTCGCGGCACCTGGATTCAGCGGATCAACGCCGCGGCCCGGCAGGACGGCCTGAGCTATTCCCGTTTCGTGTCCGGCCTCAAAAACGCCGGCGTGGTCCTCGACCGTAAGGTCTTGGCCAACATGGCGGGGGAAGATCCGGCGTCCTTCCAAAAACTCACGGCCCTGGCGAAGGAAAACGCGACGGCGAAATAGTCGGTCCGCGTCCGGCACCCCGGACGCTCTCCCTTGACCTCTCTACTGGAACAGCTCGACGCGCTCAAAGCCGAAAGCCTGTCCGAGGCGGAAGGTCTGTCCACCCCGGAGGCCCTCGAAGCGTTCCGTTTGAAGTACTTGGGGCGCAAGGACGGGCGGTTGACCGCTCTTCTGGCGGCCCTGCCCGGACTTTCCCCCGAGGAACGGCGGGACGTGGGGCGACGCGCCAACGAGTTGAAAAACGCCTTGGAAGAGACGCTCCAGCGGCGACGCAAAGACTTGGACGAGGCGCGGTTGAACGCCGCCCTCACCCGCGCCCCGCTCGACCTCACCCTGCCGGGCGATCCCTTCCTCCGGGGCGGACTTCACCCCCTCACCCGCGTTCAAGAAGAAATCGTCGACATCTTCGTCCGTC
The DNA here is from genome assembly GCA_016706425.1 of Elusimicrobiota bacterium. NCBI lineage: Bacteria > Pseudomonadati > Elusimicrobiota > Elusimicrobiota bacterium. The sequence goes on along the minus strand of JADJJR010000001.1, from coordinate 1,732,515 downwards.
TGGGTTTTTCCGTGGCGGAGGGGCCCGAAGTAGAGACCGACGACAACAATTTCACCGCCCTCAATCACCCGCCCGATCACCCGGCGCGCGACGCCCACGACACGTTCTACCTCAAGGATCACAAAGACGAAGCGGGCCGCCCGCTCCTGTTGCGGACCCACACCTCCCCCGTTCAGATCCGCTGGATGCGGTCCCACCCACCCCCGGTGTACATCGTCGCGCCGGGGCGGGTTTTCCGCCATGAGAACGTCGATGCCACCCATTCCTACGTGTTCCACCAGGTGGAGGGCCTGGCGGTGGACACCGACATTTCCCTGGGGGATTTGAAGGGCGTTCTGTCCCTCTTCGCGCAGCGGTTGTTCGGCGGCGCCGGAACCGAGGTGCGGACGCGCTTCCGTCCGTCCTTCTTCCCGTTCGTCGAGCCCGGTTTGGAAATGGATATTTCTTGCACGCTCTGCGGTCAAAAAGGCTGCCGGGTGTGCAAGGGGACGGGGTGGGTGGAAATGTTGGGATCGGGCCTGGTCCACCCCAACGTGTTGCGCGCCGCCGGCTACGACGCCGACGCCCTTTCCGGCTGGGCCTTCGGCATCGGGGTCGAGCGGGTGGCCATGTTCAAATACGGCGTGGACGACATGCGGCTCTTTTATGAGAACGACACCCGCTTTCTGGGGGCCTTCGCGTGAAGCTTTCGCTCGCGTGGTTGAGGGATTTCGTGGACATCAAAGAATCGCCGGAACGCGTGGCCGCGGCGCTTCTCAAGCGCGGTTTCGAGGTGTCCTCCCACCAACGGGTCGGCGGCGACGTGTCGGGGGTGGTGTCCGCGCGGGTGGAGTCGGCGGAAAAACACCCCAACGCCGACAAACTCAAAGTGTGCTCGGTCTTCGATGGGGAACAACGTTTCCCGGTGGTGTGCGGCGCGTCCAACGTCCGGGCCGGAGGGGTTTACCCCCTGGCGCGCCTGGGCGCCCGATTGCCCGGGGATTTCGTCATCGAAAAGCGTCCGCTGCGGGGCGTCGAATCCCACGGCATGATGTGTTCGGCCCGCGAATTGGGATTGGGGGACGACCACGCCGGGCTCTTTGAACTTCCCGGCGACACGCCGCTCGGGAAAAACGTCACCGACCTGCTGGGCCTGGACGACACCGTTTTGGAAATCGAAGTCACCCCCAACCGCCCGGACGCGCTCTCCCATTGGGGCATCGCCCGCGAATTGGCGGCCGCCTTCGGCCGGAAAATGAAAACGCCGGCGGCCCACGCCGCCGCGGGGCCCGCGCGCCGTGATTTGGTCGCCGTGCGGGACGCCGCCTGCGGTTACTACGCGGCCCGGGTTCTCGAGGGCGTTCGGATCGGTCCTTCGCCCCTTTGGCTCCGCCTGCGCCTGGAACGGTGCGGCCTGCGGTCCATCAATAACGTGGTGGACGTGACGAATTTCGTGTTGCTCGACCTGGGGCATCCCCTGCACGCGTTCGATCGCAAAACCCTGGCGGGGGCCGGGGTGGTCGTCCGTCGCGGCGCGGCGGGGGAAACCTTGGCGTGCCTGGACGGCGTGACCCGTCCCGTCGAGGGTTTGCTGGTGATCGCCGACGCCGATCGCCCGGTGGCCGCGGCCGGCGTGATGGGGGGCCAACCGACCGCCGTGTCCGACGCGACGACGGAATTGCTTTTGGAAAGCGCCGTGTTCGCGCCTTCCGATGTGCGCCGAACCCGCCGGGTCCTGAACATTTCCACCGAAAGCTCCTACCGTTTTGAAAGGGGAACCGACGCGGTGCTGGCCGCCCTGGCGGCGCGCCGCGCGGCGGCCTTGATTTTGGAAATGGCGGGCGGTCGGGCCACGGGAAATCAAATCGTGGCGGTAAAAGCCAAGGCCGCGTCCCCGGTGAACGTTCGGTTGGATCGCCTGGCGGGGCTGGTGGGGACGTCCCTCACCGCGTCTCAAGTGAAACAAGCTTTGGCCCCGTTGGGGTTTGTCGTAACCGGCGCCGGGAAAAATCTAAAGGTCAAACGTCCCCCGCATCGGGCCGACGTCCGCGACACGGCCGACGTGGCGGAGGAAATCGCCCGTTCCATCGGTTTGGACCACGTGCCGGAGCGCGTCCGCGGCGCCACGATGGCCCCCCAGGGGGACACGCCTTTGCGGCGGCTTGTCTTGGCGGCCCGGGCCCGCTTCGTCGGGTTGGGATTTTTGGAGGCCAAAACCGCCGGCTTGATTCCCCGCGCGCTCTGGGAAAAATGGGCCGGCCCCGGCGCGGAAATCCCGGCGGAGGTGGACAACCCCCTCTCTTTGTCCGGCGAATGCCTTGGCCCGTCGCTCCTGGCCGGTTTGATGCCCTTGGTGGAAGGAAATCTTCGTCGCGGGAACGGCCTGGTCCGCCTGTTCGAAACCGCCCGGGTGTTCCACCGCGGCCCGGCCGGCGTCGAAGAGGCCGATCACCTGGCCTGGGTGGCCGTGGGCCGCTCCCACGGGGACCATTGGTCCCGGCGCCCCCGGGCGCTGGATGTTTGGGACGCCAAGGCTTGGACGAAAGCGTACTTGAAGGACATTCGATTGGCCGGAGCGCGGTTCGCCGCTCCGGATGTCCCGTTCCTTCATCCCGTTGAAGCCCAAACCGTCTGGATGGGGGAAACCCGCCTCGGGGTTTACGGTCGCGTCCACCCGCGGACGGCGGAGGCGTTGGGCCTCTCCCCGGAGACCTGGGTTGGGGAACTGAATTTGTCGGCCGCTGCCGCCGGGCCCCGCGCGGCGGTTTCCTTCGCGGGCCTTTCCCGTCAGCCGGCCTTGGTGCGCGACTTCTCCCTGGTGTTTCCGGACGCGGTGTCCTGGGCCTCGATCGTTTTTTGGATCCATCGCGAAATCCCCGCGGCGGAATCCGTGGAACTTTTCGACGTTTTCACCGGCGGGGGACTGCTCGCCGGTCGGCGGAGCCTGGCGTTTCGCGTCGCGTTCCGCCACGCCGATAAAACCCTGAGCGACGCCGAGGCCCAGGATCTCCACGCCCGGGTCATTCAGGGGATGGTGAAAACCTTCCAAGCGGAATTGCGGGCGTCGGAGGCCAACGCCGCCCCGTGAGTCGCGTCGCCCGCGCGGGGGTCCTGGCCGCGGCGGTCGCGGCCCTGGGGGTTTTGAGCGGGTGCGTCTACCTGCGGCTTCTGGACGTCAAACGGCAGTTGGTGGATTTCGACCGCCATTTTTTAATCGGCGGTCGCGCGGCATTGACGATCGAATTTCTCACCCCGGTGCTGTTTCAAAAGGACACGCGTTTCCTCATCGGCGCTCCCCCCGCGGGCGAAACTCTCACCGAAGAGGGCACCCTCGACCACTACGAATTCTTTCTTCACCGTTCGACCGACGCCCTTCCGCCCCCTCTTGATCGACTCTCCCTGGACTTGGCTTACCGGGAACGCAAATTGGTAAAAATCATAGTTCCCGAAACGTTCCTTCTCCTGTTCTCGCGCAATGTCCTCGTTGAAACCTTCAAACAAGCCAAAGACGCGGCGGTCTACGAAATGAAACGCCTGGCCCGGGCCAAGATCCGTCTGTCCCCCGCGGTGGAAGCGGAATTGCCCAGCCTCACCCGAACGATTTTCTTGCTCGGGGAACCCGGGGAGAAGGTCTTTTTGGGGGAGGATGAAACCTTGATCTACCGGTTCGGGGTGACCACGGAATCACGGCCGGTTTCGATCGTCGGTCGCTTGACCTTCAACCGCGACGGTCTTTTGAAGCGCGCGGTGGTCCGGTGGGACGCCTCGACCGTGGAAGCGGAGTTCGATCGCTCGTGAGCTCCCGGTCGGCCGCCCTGGCGCTCGTTGCCCTGGCCGGGTGCCTGGGACCCGTGGAAAAAAAAGGGGGGGGCCCCGTGGCGTTCGCGCCGTCGCCGACGGACCGGGGGCTGGTCCGGCTGGAGGCGGCGGCCTGGCCCGCGTTGACCGATGACGCCCCGCGCCCGGCCCTGGCTCGCGCCCTTCGGGCCAGCGTGGATTTTTACGCCCGCCAACCCGGCGATCGGATTTTCCTATTCGGAACCGACGCCTACACCGCCGCCGAACTGGCCGTCGCCTACGGGCGTCTGGCCGACGACCTGCCGGGACTCGGCCTGGGCCTGACGGAACGCGTTCGTCGCGATTTCATTGTTTACATGTCCGCGGGCACGGACGCCGATCGGACCGTTGTGTTTTCCTCTTACTACGAACACGAACTGCCCGCGTCCCTCAAAAAAACCGATCGCTACCGATACCCCCTCTACGCGCGTCCCCCCGATTTGGAGGAGCGCGTCTCCGCGCGCGGGGTCAAAACCGTCGTGCGGCGTTCGGCCGCCGGAACCCGCCCTTACCACACCCGGGAGGAAATCGATTCCAAGGGGGCTCTGCGGGGGCGCGGTCTCGAAATCGCCTGGGCGGACGACCCGGTGCAGGTGTTTTTCCTTCAGGTTCAGGGATCGGGTTGGTTGCGGTTGCCCAACGGGGAGCGGCTGCGGGTGCGCTACGCGGGAAACAACGGCCATCCCTACAAATCGGTGGGCGGGAATTTGATCGCGACCGGTGTGTTGCCCGGGAGCCGGTTCAGCCGTCGAACCATGGTGTCGTTTTTGGAAAAAAGCCCCCAACGCCAGTCGTATCTCAACGTCAATCCCCGGTACGTTTTTTTTCAAATCGATCGAAGCGCCAATCGGGAGAAAGTGTTCGGATCGATCAACGCCCCGTTGACGGGGGGGCGGTCGGTGGCGACGGATTTTTCCCTTTTCCCCGCGGGGGCCTTGGGCTGGATGGAAGCCCGCGAAGACATTCCCGTCGCCCGTTACATCCTCAACCAGGATGAGGGCGGAGCCATCAAAGGCCCGGGGCGCGTGGATTTTTTTGCGGGCGGCGGCCCCGAGGCGGAAAAATTCGCCGTGTCGTTCTGGGAAAAGGGACGCCTTTATTTCCTGGCGCCCCGGCGGGGCAGCGACGGGGGCGCGCCCGCCGGAAACTGACGGGGACGCGCGGCGGCCCGCCGGGCCGGGTTTTCCTCGGCCCGTAGGCAAAATAAGCCCGCCCGTTCGCGCAGGGCCTTTTCAACCCGCCTTCGAAACAAACGATTTTCAAACAGCGAGCCGGTCAGCACCACCGGATGCCTCCGCTCGGGCCGCACCGACAAAACCAAAGCCACCAAGCGCTCGGCGGCTTCCTGTTGCAGCCCCAGGGCCCGCGCGGACCGGCCCGCCAAGAGGCGCCGGGCCCGGGCCGCGACACGGCGCACCTCCGCCGGCGACGGATCGGCGGGCACGGCGCGCCCCGCGCGAATCAAAGATTCCCTCCCGATCCACCACCCGGACCCTTCGTCCCCGCGTCGGGGGCCCAACCCCCCGGCCCGAACCCAGCGGCCCCGGGCGTCCCGCTTGAGCGCCATGGAGCCGGTGCCCGCCACGAGCGTCACGCCGGGGCGCGTTCCCAGGACCGCGTGGTGGCCCAGCTCCACGTCGGAAAACACCGAAACGCTTTTCGCCGAACCGGACCATCGCCGCGCCCAGGCGCGGCGTTCCGCCCGGGTCCATATCCCTTTTGACCCGACGATCAATCGGTCCGCCCGCGGCCATCCCCGCCGGCGTCCAAAGGTTTCGAGCCAGTTCTTTAAAGCGGAGAGGGGGCGGGTCGGCCCCCGCCATCGGGCGATGACGCGGCCCCCGCGGGCGGCGAACAGGCGCAGGGCGCTGCCGCCCCGGTCGATGGCGATGACCGTGGGGGTCACCGGCCGAACACCGCCCGCCGGGCGGCGGCGACTTGGCATCGACGGAATCCGGTGGCCGTGACCACGGTGGTCGCGGGGCGGGCGAATTCGATGTCGTAAGGGTCCCGAAGGGCCACGAGCACGAGGGGGACGCCCAGTGCCTCCAGGGTTTTCAACAACCGGCGGTTCCCGGGTTGCAAGTGCGCGTCGTAGCAGAAAAAAACAACGGCGTCCGACCGGTTCGCCGCCGCGCGGGCGCGGGCGATGTCTTCGCGGCCGGGATCGATGGGCAGAAGGCGAAGGCGGGGGGCGGGGGGAAAGAGATCCGCCGGGTTTTGCAGTTCGGATTCAATGAAAATATTTTTCGCCAGGGGGCGCAGCCGAGGGAACAGGATCAGTGTTCTTGATGTCGCGGGCACCGGCAAGGGCGCGCGCCCGGGCCGTGTTCGGAGCCCGGCCCGTGCCACACGGTCCGCCAGGGCGACGCCGCCCCGCTCCGGGCGGGGCGTGCCGGGGGCGAAGCGCGGACGATGGGCGCCCCGGAGGGCGTCGATCCGCCCAACGGACCTTTCCAGATCGGCGGTTTTGATCTCCCCGGACCGCAGCGCCGCGGCGAGCGAGGAATAAACGTTCCGTTGCCAACCCGCCCGGTGGCAGCAGAGGAGGAGGTCGTGGCCGGCGCGGGCGGCGCGGACGGCCGAAGGGCCGGGACCGCCGAACCGCTTGAGAGCGCCCATTTCCAAATCGTCCGAAGCGATCACGCCGCGGAACCCCAATTCGCTTCGCAGGAGATCGTGCGTTAACCGTCTGGAAAAAGTGACCGGAATCCGCTCGCCGCCCGTGAGGCGGGGGTAGAGCGGGTGGGAGGTCATGACCAGATCGACCCCCGCGCGCAGGGCGGCCCGAAAAGGCGCGAGGGGACGACGGCGGAGCTCCGCCCAGCCCGTGTCGATGACGGGAAGGTCGAGATGGGGGTCCCGGGTGGCCGGGCCCAAACCGGGAAAGTGTTTGGCGCAGGCGCTCACGCCCTCGGCCTGAAGGGCCCGGATGCGGGCGGCGGCCAGGGCCCCGACGCGGCGCGGGTCGCGGCCGTAGGAGCGGATGCCGATGTTGGGGCTGAAGGCGTCCGTCAACACGTCGACGGTGGGGGAAAAGTTCACGTCGATCCCCAGCCGGCGGAGCTCCCGGCCCTCCACGCGCCCTTCGGCCCGCGCCCAATCCGCCCGCCCGGCGTTTCCGAAGGCCAAATTGTCGGGGAAAACGGTCACCCCTCCGCCGAACATGACGACGCGGCCGCCCTCGTGGTCGACGGTGACCAACAGACGCCGTTCCACGGCTTCTTCCAGGTCGCGGATCAAGGCGCGGATTTGCGCGGGGGAGCGGTAATTGATGCGGTAAAGGATGAGTCCGGAGGCGCCCGTGTCCCGGAAGAGGCGTTTGTCCGCGTCGGTCACGGTGGGGCCGGGGATTCCGAACACCAGGGTTCGGCCGATCAGCGCGCGCGTTGTGTCCACAAGATCTCCGTCTCAATAATTGATATTCTCACGCCATGAACGACCGCGATTACGGCCGAATTCCCACCGAACGCCCGCACGCGGGGTCTCGCGACCTGGACCGTCTGTCCCCTTCGCGGTTGTTCGACCTGATGAACGCCCAGGACGCCGCTGTCGTGCGGGCCGTCCGCCGCGCCAAGCGCGGTGTGCTCCGCGCCGTGGACATCGTGGTGGATCGTTTGTCCCGCGGGGGGCGCCTTTACCTTGTCGGCGCCGGCACCAGCGGCCGCCTCTGTGTTCTGGAAGCCGCCGAATGCCCGCCGACCTTCAACACGCCGCCGCGTCAAATCCAGGCCGTCATGGCCGGCGGGCGGTCCAGCGTTTTTCGTTCCCGGGAGGGGGCCGAGGACGATCCCGCCCCGGTCCGACGGTTGTTCGATCGCGTTTTGACCCCGCGCGACGCGGTGGTCGCGGTGGCGGCCAGCGGCGTCACCGCCCACGCCCGGGCCGCCCTGGCGGCGGCGCGCCGGAAAAAAGCGGCGGCCGTTTTCCTCACCGGAAACCCCGGCGCGCGGCCCCCCGCCGACGCGCGGGTGGTGTTCGCCACCGGTCCGGAGATCCTCACGGGGTCGACCCGACTCAAAGCCGGCACGGCGACCAAGATGATACTAAACATGCTGACGACGATGTCCATGGTGCGGCTCGGCAAGGTGCACGGCCAGTGGATGGTGGATTTGCAGCCGCGATCGCGCAAATTGGCGGCGCGGGGGCGGCGGTTGATCGTCGATTTGGGAGGGGCGACGCCGGCGCGGGCGGCGGCCTTGCTCCGTCAAGCGGGCGGGCGCACCAAAACCGCCATCCTCATGGCCGGACGAAGCGTGTCGCGGTCCGTGGCCGAAAAACGCCTTAAGGCCGCGGGGGGCCGTTTGCGGGAGGCGATGCGATGAACCGCCGAATCGCGGCGTTAACGGTCTTCCTGTTGGCGGGGGTTCTCCGCGCCGAGGTCAAGACCGGGCTGGATGTTTTGAAGGAACAAAATTTCGGACCCCTGCTGGGAAAACGGGTGGGGGTTCTCGTCAACCACACGGCCCAGGACCGCGACGGACGCCCCCTGGTGGACCTGCTGATGGAGGCCCCGGGCGTGACCCTGGTGGCGGTGTTCACCCCGGAGCATGGGTTGACGGGAAAGATGGAACACGGCGCGCCGGTCCCCGATTCGGTGTACCCGGGCACGGAAATCCCGGTGCACAGTCTTTATGGCGAGACGAAACGCCCGACCGCCGAGCAGATGAAAGACATCGATGTCTTGGTCTGCGATTTGCCGGACATCGGCACGCGCTTTTACACCTACGCGACCAGCATGGGTTACGCCCTGGAGGAAACCGCCCGCGGCGGCAAGGAGTTCGTGTTGCTCGACCGCCCGAACCCCCTGGGGGGAATGGCGATGGAAGGGTTGGTCCTTTCCTCCGAGGTCCGGCATTTCACGGCGTATTTTTCCGTTCCCACGCGGCACGGTTTGACGCTGGGCGAACTGGCCCGCTGGCACAATGAAAAAGCCGCTTTGAACGCGCGCCTGCTGGTCGTGCCCATGGAGGGGTGGCGGAGGTCCATGCTCTGGCCCCAAACGGAGATGCCTTTTTTGGCCCCCTCGCCCAACATTCCCACGCCCCGCGCCGCCCTTTTGTACAGCGGAATCGGGGCTTTTGAATCCACGAACGTGTCCGTGGGGCGGGGCACCCACACCCCCTTCGAAGTGTTCGGAGCCCCCTGGATGCGCAACATCACCGTTGCCCGCACGCTCTCGCGCCAACGATTGCCGGGACTGCGTTTTAAGCCCGTGACGTTCCGCCCGACGTCCGACCGTTATAAAGGCCAGGTGTGTTACGGTGTTCAGATCGTCGTGACGGACACGCGGCGCGCCCGGCCGGTGGACCTCTTCGTGCACGCCGCCTGCGCCCTGCGGGACTCTTCCCCCAAAGATTTCAAACCCCGGTGGGACGAAATGCCCCGGGTGGTGGGAACCCCGGAATGGAAGGATTGGTTCCTCTCGGGCGAGAAACCGGAACGGTTGTTGGAACGCGCCCGCGCGACCATTGATGTTTTTCGGATCGAGCGCTTGGGCATTTTGTTGTATTGATGAGCGGCGCGCGGGTGGTCTGGGGGGACTTGGCGGTTCTGGGCGCTCTCTTGGCCGTCACGGTGGGTCTGGGATTGTGGTTTCGGCGCCGTCAAACGTCCACGGACGAATTCTTCCTGGGCAACCGCCGGGTCCCGGGGTGGGCGGCCGCCCTTTCCTTCGTCGCCACCGAAGTGAGCGCCGTGACGATCATTTCGGTGCCCGCCACCGCCTACATGGAAAACTGGGAATACCTCCAGTTTTTCATCGGTTCGGCCGCGGCCCGTGTCGTGATCGCCTATTTGTTCATTCCCGCCTTTTACCGGTTTCATTGCACCACCATTTACCAATTCTTGGCGGCGCGTTTCGGGGTGCCCACACAGGTCGCGGCTTCTTGCTTTTTCTTCGTCACGCGGTTGTTGGGGTCCGGGGTGCGCCTCATGGCGGCGTGCCTGGCGCTTTCGGTGTTGTTGGGCGTGGACATCCGTTGGGTGATCGTCGTCTTCATCGCGGTGGGCGTTCTCTACATGGGGGCCGGGGGAATGCGCGCGGTCGTTTGGACCAACGTGCTGCAGGCGATTGTTTTCATCGGCGGCGGCCTGGCGGCGGTGATTTTCATAACGGGCCGTGTCGACGGGGGGGCGGCGGGGTTGTTGCGCGCGGCGACCGAGGGCGGCCGCTTGGCGGTGTTCGACCCGGGCCCGTCCTCCGGCGCGCCCGGGTTTTGGGCGGCGTTTTGGAAAAACCCGAACATCTGGTGGGTGGCGATATTGAACGGATTTTTCGGTTCCATGGCGGCCTTCGGAACCGATCAGGATTTGATGCAGCGTCTGTTGACCGTGGAAACGCGCCGAACCAGCCAACGGACCATGCTGGCGACCATCGGTCTGAGTTTGGGCGTGCTTTTGATTTACCTCTCGGTCGGCACGGCTTTGTATGGTTTTTTCACCACCCACCCCGGCTTGGCCCTGCCCGAAAAACTTGACGCGATCTTCCCGTTTTTTATCGGGGCCCACACCCCGACCTTGCTCAAAGGCGTCCTGGTCGCCGCCATCGTATTGGCCGGCATCGATTCCCCGCTGGCCTCTCTGGCGACCTCTTTCGTGACCGATGTCTACCGCCCCTGGCGGGCCCGTCGGGGGCTTTCGGTCGATGACGCGGCGCTCCTTCGCTTGTCCCGCCTTTGCGTGGGGGTGTTCGGCGTCCTTTTGGCCCTCTTGGCCTGGGCCTTCAGTCACGGGAAAAACATTCTGTGGCTGGCCTTTAAAATCGGGGGTGTCACCTTCGGCGCCCTGTTGGGGATTTTTCTGTTGGGCCTTTTGACGCAGCGCGGACGCAACCGGGGAAACATTTTGGCCATGTCGTTGAGCGCCGCGATCAATGCGGTGCTTTTGATCCTGTCGGAAGCCGGTCGAATCCCTCTCGGGTGGAGCTGGTTGGTGATTCTGGGAACGCTCGTGACTTTGGGGGTGGGCGCTTTGTGGCCCGCGCGCCGGTGATCACGCATTTCGTTGCCCTGATCGACGGGTTAAGCGGCAACCCCTGGGCGCTGCCGGTTTTCGTTGGTCTCTATGTGGCGGCTTGTTTTGTGGCGCCGGTGAGCCCTTTCCCCGTCGCGGGGGGAGTGTTGTTCGGCTTCGGGTGGGGATTGGTCATCAATTTGGCGGCCGTGCTCGCCGGAGCCAGCGGGCCCTTCTGGTTCGCTCGGCGGTTGGGGCACCGGCCCATGGCGGCCCTCCTTCGTCGATGGGGGAATCGCGGATGGGTGGGACTCCTTCGGCATCCCGGCCCCGGTCCCTTCGTCCTCCTGCGGTGGGTCGGTTTCCCGCCCTTTGTGATCATGAATTACTTGGCGGGGCTTTCGCAAATGACGTGGCGGCGGTTTTTGTGGACCAGTTTGGTCGGTCTTTTCCCGTGGACTTTTCTGATGACTTATTTCTCGGGGACGTTTTGGAGCATTTTGCGGGAGGCGGGCATCGCCGGATTCCGTCAAGCGGTGGTGGACCACCTGGGTCCCCTTCTGGCGGGGTTGGCGGTTCTGGCCTCGACCGCGTTGCTGGGGTTGTGGGCGCGACGGCGCCTCGGTTTAAGAAATCGCTGACGGCGCGCGGAGGCTGAGCAGGAAGCGCTCGGCTTCCTCCCCCAACCGGTCGAGGTGGCCGGGCGTCGCCGCGACGGAGAGCATGAACAAGTCGTTCCCTTGGTTCACGAAGACGATGCGGTGCCGAAGCGGAAGGGTTTGGATCGGGTCCTCGTAAATCAATTCAAAGGCGTCCCGACCGTCCGGGTAGCGGAACGGGCGTCTCTCCAGAATCAAGGTGCGGTCGCTTTTCGGCAAACGGAAAAGGAATCGATCGGCCCAGTCCCGGACGTCGGTCTTCCCGTCCCCGGGTTTCCGGGTCACGCTGAAAATCATGCTCTGGCTGAGCATGGACGGTTTAAAACTCAAAGTGATGGATTGGTCGGCGAGTTCGTTGACCGTCACCCAGCGGGTCGGGTGTTCCACGCGCCACCCCGCCGTGGGGTCCGTGTATACCGCGAATACCCCGTTGACTTGGAACGAACGCCGCCACAACACATTGTACCCCACAGCGCCCAACGATTCGTTGACGCTCACCAAAGAAAGCAACAAACCCAAAAAGGCCATCGGGCGGCCGAGATAGACGCGCGGGTACAGCGTGGCCCGCTGCGCCACCCAGAGGGCGGCCAAGGCCCCCACGGCGCCCAGAAGGATGGCCGCGCGGGGGCCGAACGCGACACGGGCGAGGATCGCGCCCCCGCCCAAGGCGAGCGCCCCAAAAGCGTACAAGGGCGGAAGGCGCGACCCAGCGCGATCCGCCCAAAGAGGTTTTCTTCGGTTTTTTGATCATGGCCTTATTCTATAGCAAGAAGCGGCCGCTGTCAAAAACAAAATTGAATTTTGTGGGGGAAGGGATCGCTTGTGGGGGGGCGCTCGATTTGCTAAATTCTCGACGGAATGCCATCGCCCTTGTTGACCAAACTCGCTGAAAAAGTCCGGCAGGCGACCGGAGAAATCCATCATTTGCGCAAGGAGCGGGAGCGGCTGCAGGCCGAACTGACATTGATGGGCGACGAGAGCCGCCGGGCCCGGCGCCTTTTGCGCGAACACGGGGAGTTGATCGAGGAGCGGGAACGCCTGCGGTCCCGGCTTGAGAAGATTTTGGACAAGCTGGATCGGCTCAAAATCGCGTGAATCCTCTCGTCAAAGACAAAATCCGGGTCAACATTTTCGGGATGGTGTACGAGCTCGATCCCGGGAACCTCACCCCGTTGGAAGCCAACCAGTTGGCCGCTTACGTCGATCAGAAAATGAAGGAAATTTCCGATAAACTCGGATTGGTGGACACCCAGAAAATCGCCGTGCTCGCGGCCCTCAACATCGCTTTCGAACTGGGGTCCCGCCAAAAGGCCAACGCCCAGGAGTTGCCCCCGGTGGACGAAGCCAAACTCAAAAGCCTTTTGGAGACGCTCGAAAAAGCGTTGGCGTGATGGACCTGTTCCAGGCCGCCGCGCCGGAAAGCATCGGGGACCACACCCCTTTGGCCGCACGCATGGCGCCGCGCGATTGGGGGGAATTCGCCGGGCAAGCCGACCTGGTGGCCCCCGGCGGTTTGTTGCGCCGGGCGGTGGAGGCGGACCGGCTGGGCTCCGCCATTTTTTTCGGCCCGCCGGGTTGCGGCAAGACGGCCCTCGCCCGCCTCGTGGCCGCCAAAACCCAAGCCCACGTGGAGCAAACCAACGCCGTCACCATCGGGGTGCCGGACATCCGCAAAATCCTCGCGGCGGCGGCCGACCGCAAACGGGCGCGGGGGCGGCGCACGTTGCTCATCCTCGACGAGATCCACCATTTCAACCGCACCCAACAGGACGCGCTGTTGCCCGACGTCGAGCGGGGGTTGGTGACCCTGATCGGCCTCACGACGGAAAACCCCTTTTTTTACGTCAACGCCGCCCTTATTTCCCGTTCCACGGTGTACGCCTTTAACGCCTTGGGCAAGGAAGACCTTCGCGGTCTGCTGCGCCGCGCCTTGGCCGACCCCGAGCGCGGCTTGGGCGCAAAGAACGCCGTGTTGGACCCCGACGCCGAAGACCATTTGCTCGCCGTTTCGGACGGGGACGCCCGGCGGCTCCTCAACGCTTTGGAACTCGCCGTCCTGACCACGACGACGGAAAAAGGGGCGGTGCGCGTTTCGCGGACGGCCGCCGAAGCCTCGACCCAGCGGCGGGCCCTCCGGTACGATAAATCGTCCGACGAGCACTACGACACGGTGTCCGCGTTCATCAAATCCCTCCGGGGATCCGACCCGGACGCGGCTCTGTATTGGATGGCCAAAATGCTGGCCGCCGGCGAGGACCCCCGCTTCGTCGCCCGGCGGCTCTTGATTTGCGCTTCGGAGGATGTGGGCAACGCCGATCCGCGGGCGCTCTTGATCGCCAACGCCGCCTTTGAAACCGTGGAAAAAGTGGGCATGCCCGAGGCGCGGATCCCCTTGGCCCAGGCGGCCGTGTACGTGGCCGTGGCCCCCAAATCCAACACGTCCTACGTGGCCATCGACCGGGCGCTCGCCGAGGTGGAACGGGGCCCGCGCCGCGAGGTGCCGCTTCCGTTGCGCGACGCGAACCGCGACGGCGAGGCGCTCGGCCACGGCGCCGGGTACAAGTATCCCCACGATTTCCCGGGACGATTCACCCCTCAGGAATACATGCCGCAATGGTCCCGTTTTTGGGAACCGGGGGACCTGGGCGATGAGAAACGGTTGAAGGAGCGTTACGAAGCCCTTTGGCCGGAACGGAAAAAAACATGATCGATTCGGATCTCCTGCGCCAAAAACATTTTTTACGATTGCATTTCATCGCCTTGAACCGGGACCGGCCCGTCGGTCTGCGTCGCCGGGACGCCCGCCGGGCGGCGCGCCGTTTGATGGCCCGGCCGGAGTGGCGACGGGCCGAAACGGTGGGACTCTTTTTGTCGCTGCCCCACGAAATCGACACCGCGCCCTTGATCCGCGCCGGCCGGGCCGCGGGAAAAACCATCGCCGTGCCGGTGGTCGCTCCGGAAACGCGCGGGATGCGTTTCGCCCGTCTGCCGAAAAGCCAAGGCGCGCTGCGCAAGAACGCGCACGGGGTTTGGGAACCCCGCGATCCCGAATGGGTCGAACGGCCGGATCTGTTGGTCGTGCCCGGGGCGGCCTTCACGAAGGGGGGGGAGCGCTTGGGCGCCGGCGGGGGGTATTTTGATCGTTACCTGTCCGAGACCCCCCGTTTGAAAACCCTCGGCTATTGTTTTGATCACCAACTCGCGGTGCGTTTGCCGGGCGCGGTCCACGACCGTCGGGTGAACGCCGTGGTCACCCCCGGGCGCGTTTTCGCCCGCCGATAACTGTTAGAATCGCAAGACTTTTCTAAACACTTCCCGGAGGACACAATGAATTCATGGATGCGCCTGCACCTGGTTGGCATGGGCCTGTTGACGGTCTGGGCCTGCAAGACCGTTCCCTTCAATCCCGCCACGAGCTCCGACGCCACCCCGCCCCGAATCGATCTGCGCGTCGACGCGTCGACCGTCACCGTCATCGTTTCCTCCGCGCCCCCGTCACGGCGCGAGGTGACGTCGTTGGTGGCCCATTTCGAGGTGTCGGCCCGGACCTCCGGTCGCGCGGGCGACATCACGGGGCAGGAAGTCCCCATCGAATCCTTGATCGAAGTGTCCGCCCTTTCGGCCGACGACGAGACGGGCATCCAAAAGCTCCAGTTGTTCGTGAACCGGTCGGTAACCTTCCGCGCGTCCAACGGGGCCTTGACCACGCATTTGTTCCCGTCGAAGGAAATCGGAACCATCGACCGGCCGTCCGCGACCGGGGCCGTCCCGACCGCGGGGATATTGGCGATCAAAACCAGCATCGGGGAACAGCGGCGGTTCGAAAGGACGAACACGCAGGGGCAAATGGAGACCGTCGTGGGCACCGGCGTGGTTCTGACTTATTACGCGGAGACCAAGAACTTCAACGGCCAAACGACCCAGAGCAACAGCATCACTTTCCGCAGCGGACTGTTGCAATAATAGAACCAAACCTATAACTAAGAAAAAGGCGGGCGGCCCGTGAGGGCCGCCCGCCTTTTGTTTTTAAGGGTTCGGATTAGTAGTGGAGGTTGAGACCGAGGGAGAGGAACGACACCCGGTCTTTTTGGTCGTACCGGGAACCTCCGTTGGTGGATACGGTTTGGGTCGGCCAAACCGCGCCCAGGTATTCCACCCTCAGGGAATAGCGGTCCGAAACCCGGTGTTCCAAGCCCACCCCATAAGCCAGGCCGAGGTTCTTGTTGTAAAACGTCGGCGTGCTGGAGCCGTTGCTGGGATTTCCATTGGCGATGAGGGAGTGCCTGATGTCACCCCGCGCCAAGCCCGCCGTCAGGTAGGCCAGCGCGTTGTCCACCGCGAGGCCCGCACGACCTCGCAGGGTCACGAGATGACGGAGCGCATCGGTTTTTTCCAGTACGGGGGGGAGGTTTCCCATATCGGTGTTGATGTAAACGTGGCCGGGGCGGTAATCCAATTCCCAGCCAATGACGGAGTTCCCTTTTTGGTTGTTATAGCCCCATTGAAGACCGCCGTTCAATTTGGACCGCCGTTGATCGACAGTGCCGCCGAACCAATCGTATTCCACATCGGTCCAGGCGGTCCGCAGGGTGGCAACGCTGGCGGTCGCGCCGACGTAGGGGCCGCTCCATTCTTGGGCTATCGCGGGGGCCGTTGACAGCGCCGCGATCGCGAGTGCTTTCAAAACGCTTTTCATGTGTGTTCTCCTCATGAGATTAATCGAATCCGCGACCATCGCCGTCGCTTAGAAGTGGAAATTCAATCCCAGGGACGCGCTGTCCAGGGATTCGGAAATTTCCATTTGGTAACCGTCTTGGTTGCGGTTTTTCGCGCCGGGAATTTCGGCGTGCAACCATTCCAGCCGGGCCGATAGCCGTTTCGACAATCGATGCTCCAAGCCGAACCCGTAGGCGAGGCCGAGGCGGTTGTTGTCGAGGCCGTACCAGCTGTCGGTGACGTCCCCGTCTTCAATCCAGTCGTGGTTCACGTCGGCCCGCGCCGCGCCCACGGTGCCGTAGAGAAGGCTTTCGTCCGCCGCCAGGCCGGCCCGAAGGCGCAAGGTCATGAGGGATTTCAATTCGTCGGTCTTGTACACGTCGTTGTCATACCGGGTCGAGCGTTTGGCTCCCGAGCGGTAATCCAGTTCGACCCCGTACACCACGCGATCGTATTGCCGGTTGTAACCGATTTGAGCCCCGGGAAGGATTTTGTCCTTCGCGTGGTTCAAGGAATGGCCATACCAATCGTAGTTGATGTCGGTCCATATTGTCCCGTAGGTCGCCGCGCCGAACTGGGCCCCCACGTAGAATCCGTTCCAATCCGATGCGGACAACGTCAGGGGAAGAACCCCCGCCGCGGCCGCTAAAATCAAAGCCAATCGTTTCATTGACATTCTCCTTTTCGTGGTCGAATCCGTCACGGCCGGTGGCCTTTTAGAAGTGGTAATTGAGGCCAACGCCGATGTGGGACAGGGTGTTGGAGACTTCGTAGTCGTACGAGAGACCGGCGGGAGGCCCGTCGACTCGGCGGGTGACCGAAGGGATGCGGGTGGCCAGATACTCCCCGCGCAGGGAAAGGCGGGCGCCGATTTTCCGTTCGTAACCGAACCCGTAGACCACGCCGATTTTGTAATTGCCGAACTTCGACCGGTTCGGGAGATCCTGCCAAGTGTGCCAGCTGTAGGCGCGGGCGGCGCCCAACGTGCCGTACAACAACCCTTCGTCGATGGCGAGCCCGAAACGGGTCCGCAACGTTATCAAGGATTTCAGTTCGTCTTTCAATTCCAGGCCATTCAGGTCGGAAAATTTTTCGATGTGTCCGGACCGGTAATCGACTTCGAGCCCGAGCACGGTTGCCCCCGATTGGAAATTCAAGCCCACCTGGCCGCCCAGGCTTTGCCCTGAACTGTGGGCACGAAAAGTGCCGCGGTTCCAGTAATCATCCTGATCGTACCAATCGCTCGCCATGGTCGTGACCCCGCCGTTGACGCCGGCGTACAAGCCGCTCCAATCCCCGGCGAAGCTGTGCGCTCCGGTCAGGGCCAAAAGGCACCCAAGCAACCATTTGCCTCTCATTCGATGGATCCTCCTCGTGTTTGGTGAAATCTTCCCAATGTGGAGAAGATATTGCGTGCGACGTTACCAGATGTTAAAGCCGATAGGCAAACGCATTCCGCGCAAGGGGTTTCTCTTTCCCTGGGTTTGCTATAATTACCCGTCTTAAATACCGAGGGGGACGGGTGCGCATTCTGTTCGTGGGGGACATTTTCGGGCGGCCGGGGCGCGAGGCCGTGGCGCATTTCGTCCCCGCCATTCGCCGCGAAGCCGGGGTGGATTTCGCCATCGGCAACGCGGAGAACGCGGCCGGAGGCCGGGGGTTGACCGAGCCGACCGCCAAGGCCCTTTTCGCCGCCGGGTTGGACGTCTTGACCCTGGGGAACCATACCTGGGACCGGCCCGAAACCGAACCGCTTTTAAAGGACCCGCGCGTGCTCCGTCCGGCCAACTACGCCCCGGGCGTGCCGGGGCGGGGACGGGGGCTGTACCCGGTGGGCGAAAAGAAGATCGCGGTGATGCAGTTGATGGGCCGCCACGGGATGGACGACATCGATTGCCCGTTCCGGACGGCGGACGCTTTGCTGAAGGACGCCGCCGCCGATGCCACGATCGTGGATTTTCACGCCGAGGCCTCCAGCGAAAAGCAGGCCATGGGGTGGTATCTGGACGGTCGCGTGGGGGCTGTTTTGGGGACCCACACCCACGTGCAGACCGCGGACGAACGGGTCCTTCCCAAGGGCACGGCGTACATCGGGGACGTGGGCATGGCCGGCCCCCGGGACAGCGTGATCGGCGGGCAAAAGGACGCGGCGTTGAAACGCTTTTTGACGGGCATTCGGGTGAGGTTGGAAGTGGCCGAGGGCGACGCCCTCTTTTGCGCGGTTTTGGTGGATCTCGAAAACGGCCGGGCCCGGGCCATCGAGCGCATTCAAAAAAGTTTTCCCAGGACGAGAGCTTGAATCAAACCGATTTGTTGAACGTCCTGCGCCGCTGGGGCGTGCGCGTGGACCGGGCCTTGAATAAAGTGTTGCCCCGCGAGCGCACCCCTCCCGCGGTGATCCACAAAGCGATGCGCTATTCCGTGTTCGCCGGGGGGAAACGGTTGCGGCCGTTCCTGTGCTTGACCGCCGCCGAGATCTGCGGCGGCCGGCCCGAAAGCGCGATGCCCACGGCGTGCGCTTTGGAGGTGTTGCACACCTACTCCCTGGTCCATGACGATCTTCCGGCCATGGACGACGACGATTTGCGCCGGGGACGGCCCACGAACCACAAAGTCTTCGGCGAGGGCATGGCCATCCTGGCCGGGGACGCCTTATTGACCCACGCGTTTCGGTTGATGGCCGAAAACGCCCGGGTGCCGGGCGTTTCGGCCGCCCGCGCGGTGGAGGTCGTGCGCGTCGTGGCCGAGGCGGCGGGCTCCCTCGGCATGGTGGGCGGGCAGGCGGTGGATTTGGCCTCGGCCGACGGGGCGACGCGGGGGGGGGGCCGCGCCCGCGTTTTGGATTTCATTCACCGCCGGAAAACCGGCGCCCTGATCAAGGCCAGCCTCGACGCGGGGGCGGTCTTGGCCGGGGGGACCTCAAAACAGCGGCGGGCCCTCGCGACCTACGGCGAACAGATCGGTTTGGCCTTTCAAATCGCCGACGACGTTCTCGATATCGTCGGCAACAAAAAACTTTTGGGCAAACGCGGGTCGGACCGGGACAACGGCAAGTTGACCTTCCCGGCGGTGTACGGTCTGGAGGAATCCCGCCGCCGGGCCGCCCGCGCGGTGGCCCGGGCGAAGGACGCCCTTTCTCTTTTTGGAAAAAAAGCGGAAACGCTCTCGGCCCTGGCCGACTACATCATCGAACGCGATCGTTGACCGCGCAAAGGAAAAGGACACGTCATGACCCTTCTTGACCAAGTGAACGGACCGGCGGATATAAAAAAAATCCCTCTCGATAAGCTGCCCGAGCTGGCCAAAGACGTTCGGGAAAAAATCATCGAGGTGACCTCCCAGGTCGGGGGGCATTTGGGCGCGGGGTTGGGCACGGTGGAGCTCGCCATCGCGTTGCACTACGTGTTCGACTCCCCGACGGACAAGATGGTTTGGGACACGGGGCACCAGGCCTATCCCCACAAGCTTCTGACGGGCCGCCGCGACCGCTTTCACACGCTGCGCCAGTTCGGCGGGATCTCCGGGTTCCTGACGCGCAACGAATCCGAGCACGACCACTTCGGCGCGGGGCACGCTTCGACGGCGATTTCCGCGGCCGTGGGGTTCGCCGCGGCGCGGGACGTTTTGAAACAGGACCACCACGTGATCGCGCTGGTCAACGACGGCTCCCTCACCGGGGGCATGGCCTTCGAGGGGTTGCAGAACGCCGGGCAGTTGGCCACCAACATATTGGTCATTCTGAACGACAACCAGATGTTCATTTCCCACCGGGTGGGCGCCTTCGGCGCGTTCCTGGCGAAGCTGACGACCCTGGGCATGGTCCGCCGGGCCGAGGAAAAAGTGGAAAAACTTTTGACCCGGATGAGTTACTACGGCGCGTACCTCCTGCGTTTGGCCAAGCGCGTGAAAGTGTTCCTGTTCCCCGGGGTGCTGTTCGAGGAAATGGGGTTCGGTTACCTCGGGCCCGTGGACGGGCACGATCTCCCGCAACTGATTGAAGTGTTGAAAGCCGTGAAACAATTGAAGGGCCCCCACGTGTTGCACGTGGTCACGAAGAAGGGGCGCGGCTACGAAAAGGCGGAAGCCGAGCCCATCAAGTACCACGGGGTCACGCGTTTCAATCCGGAAACGGGCGAGATGATGAAAGGAACCCCGGGGGCTCCCTCCTACACCCAGGTGTTCGGGGAGACGTTGGTCAAGCTCGCCAAGGAAGACACCAAGATCGTGGCCATCACGGCCGCCATGCCCGAAGGCACGGGGTTGGATGTGTTCCGCAAAGAACTGCCCAAGCGATTCTACGACGTGGGACTGGGCGAACAGCACGCGGTGACCTTCGCCGCCGGTCTGGCCTGCGGGGGGGTGAAGCCCGTGGTGGCCATTTATTCCAGTTTCCTTCAACGCGGCTACGACCAAATGATCCACGACGTCTGCCTGCAAAAACTGCCGGTGGTGTTCTGCTTGGACCGGGCCGGCCTGGTGGGCGACGACGGCCCCACGCACCACGGGGCCTACGACATTTCTTACACGCGCATGATGCCCCACCTGACGATCATGGCGCCCAAGGACGAGAACGAGCTTCAACACATGCTGAAGACGGCCTTGAATATGCCGGGCCCCTCCGTCATCCGTTACCCCCGGGGCGCGGGCGTGGGCGTGCCCATGGACAACACCCAAAAGCTTTTGCCCATCGGCAAAGGGGAGGTCCTGCGGGAGGGCGCCGACGCCACCCTGTTGGCCTTTGGCCAGCCCGTCCAAGTTTGTTTGGAGGCGGCCGAGCAGTTGGGCCGCGAAGGGCTGCGCGTCGGGGTGGTCAACGCGCGCTTCGCCAAGCCCATCGATCGGGATTTCATTTTGGAGACCGCGCGCCGGTCGCCGCTTTTGATCACCGTGGAGGAAAACACCTTCATCGGCGGGTTCGGCGACGCCGTGCGCGAGGCCCTCGAGGGGGACAATGTCCCCGTGCGGACCATCGCCCTGCCGGACAGTTTCGTCGAGCACGGCACCCAGGCCAAACTGCGCGACAAGGTGGGCCTCTCCGCCGCGAAAATCGCGGAGCGGGTCAAGGAGTTGCACCGGCAGCGGTTGGCGGTTAAGTAAACGAACCTGGAAAAAATTCGGCTGGACCAATTGTTGGTTCAACGGGGATTGGCGGAGACCGGAGCCCGGGCGCAGGCGTTGATCCTGGCTGGAAAAATCCGGGCCCCGGGCGTGAAAAAACTGAAACCCGGGGAGAAAGTGGCGACGGACCAACCCCTGGAGTTGATCGAGGATTTGCCCTACGTGTCCCGGGGCGGGTTGAAAATGCGGGCCGCCCTCGACGCCTTCGGCGTCGATCCGAAGGGCCGGGTGTGCGTCGACATCGGCGCGTCGACCGGCGGGTTCACCGATTGTTTGCTTCAAGCCGGGGCGAAAAAAGTCTTGGCCGTGGACGTGGGGCACGGCCAACTGCATTGGAAGCTGCGCAACGACCCCCGCGTGGTCAACCGCGAAAAGTGCCACGCGCTGAAATTGTCCCGGGCGGACGTCGACGCCTTCGCGGAGGGCGATCGGGCGGGGCTGGTGACGGTGGACGTCTCGTTCATCTCCCTGGAAAAAGTGCTGCCGGCCCTGGCGGCCCTGTTCGACGCGGGCACGGAGTTCATCGTCCTGGTCAAGCCCCAGTTCGAAGCGGGGCCGAAAGACGCCCCCAAAGGGGTGGTGCGGGACCCGGCGGTGCGGGAACGCGTGCGGCGGGAAACGACGGCCCGGGCGTTGGCGGCGGGATTCGCCGTGCGGGGCGACATCGACTGCCCGGTGCTGGGGCCCGAGGGCAACCGGGAAATGCTAATGCGTCTGGTGAGACAATGACCGAACCTTTTGATCCGAAGACCATCGAGCCCAAATGGCAGCGCCGTTGGGAGGAGTCCCGCGCCTTCCGCGCCGCCGAAGACCCGGCCAAACCGAAGCTCTACATTTTGGACATGTTCCCCTACCCGTCGGCCGCGGGGCTTCACGTGGGCCACCCCGAGGGTTACACCGCCACGGACATCCTTTCCCGCCTCAAACGCATGCAGGGCTTCAACGTGCTTCACCCCATGGGTTGGGACGCCTTCGGGCTGCCCGCCGAGAACCACGCCATCGCCACGGGCCAACACCCCCGCGCCGTGACCCAGGCCAACGTGGCCAACTTCCGACGGCAAATCAAAGCGCTGGGTTTCTCCTACGACTGGGACCGGGAAATCGACACCACCGACCCCGCCTATTACCAATGGACCCAGTGGATCTTCCTCCAACTTTTTAAAAGGGGATTGGCCGTTGAAGGCGTCGCGCCCATCAACTTTTGCCCGTCGTGCAAAACCGGCCTCGCCAACGAAGAGGTGCACCAAGGGGCCTGCGAGCGTTGCGGCACGGCCGTCGAACGACGGAATCTGCGCCAATGGATTTTGAAAATCACGGCCTACGCCGACCGTCTGTTGAGCGACTTGGCAGGTTTGGATTGGCCCGAGTCCACCTTGGCCATGCAACGGAACTGGATCGGGCGCTCCGAAGGGGCCGAAGTGAAATTCACGGGGGCCTCGCCGACCGCCGCCGTGGGTAAAGCGATGACGGTATTCACCACCCGTCCGGACACGCTCTTCGGGGCCACCTACATGGTGTTGGCCCCCGAGCACCCCGATGTGGACGCCTTCACGACCCCCGACCGGAAAACCGCGGTCGACGCCTACCGCCAGGCGGCGCGCCACAAGTCCGATTTGGAGCGCACCGACTTGGCCAAGGACAAAACGGGGGTGTTCACGGGCGGAACGGTGACGAACCCCGTGAACGGGGAAAAGATCCCCGTCTGGGTGGCCGACTATGTTTTGATCAGCTACGGCACGGGGGCCATCATGGCGGTGCCGGCCCACGATCAACGGGATTTCGAGTTCGCCAGAAAATTTGAGATCCCGATCCGAGTGGTTGTGGCTCCGGCGAGGGCCGGTCCCCCGCTTCCGGAAACAATGAAGGAAGCTTTTGACATCGAAGGCGTCGCCGTGAACAGCGGGGCCTTCGACGGTTTGACGACGGCGGAGTTTCGAAGAAAGATCACGGCCTGGTTGGCGGAACGCGGCGCGGGGCGGGCCGCGGTCAATTACCGTTTGCGGGATTGGGTGTTCTCGCGGCAACGTTATTGGGGCGAGCCCATCCCCATCGTGCATTGCGCGCGTTGCGGCGCGGTGCCGGTGCCGGAAGACCAACTGCCGGTGCGCCTGCCCGAGGTGCAAAAATACGAGCCGACGGGCACGGGCGAATCCCCCTTGGCCGCGGTCGAAAGTTGGGTCCAAACCACCTGCCCGACCTGCGGCGCCGCGGCCCGTCGGGAAACGAACACCATGCCCCAGTGGGCGGGCTCCTGCTGGTACTACCTCCGTTACCTCGATCCCCGCAACGCGCAAGCCGCCTGGTCGGCGGCGGCGGAGCGTTTTTGGATGGGAACGACGGGCGTGGACCTCTACGTCGGCGGCGCGGAGCACGCCGTGCTGCACCTGTTGTATTCCCGGTTTTGGCACAAAGTGCTGTTTGATCTGGGTCTTGTTTCGACGAAGGAGCCCTTCCAAAAGCTGCGGCACCAGGGCATGATTCTCTCCTACAGTTACCGGGACGCCCTGGGCGCCTACCACGGCTATGACGAGATCGATTTCGCGGGGGCCGCGCCCAAGTTGAAAGCCACGGGCGAGGTTCTGACGGAACTGAAGGAAAAGATGTCCAAATCCAAAAAGAACGTCATCAGCCCCGACGATGTCATCGGTCCACACGGCGCGGACGCCATGCGCCTTTACGAAATGTTCATGGGCGATTTCGAAGCGGAAAAGCCCTGGGACATGCGCACGGTGGAAGGCGTGACCCGCTTTCTTCAAAAAGCGTGGCGGGCGCTGGACGCGGCGACGGCGGCGGGGGACCCCCACGCGCGCCTGCGCCACCGCACCATCCGGGCGGTGACGGAACGGGTGGAGAACTTCAAATTCAACACGGCGATTTCCGCGCTCATGGAGTACGTGAACGCCCTCGCGGGCGGCGCGACGGCGGCGGATCGGGAAACCCTGGCGTTGCTGCTTTGCCCCTTCGCGCCGCACCTGGCGGAGGAAATGTGGGAACGCCTGGGGAAGAAGAGCCTCGCGTCGCTCGCGCCCTGGCCCCGGCACGACCCGTCTTTGGTCACGGAAGACCGCGTGGAGATCCCTGTGCAGATCAATGGAAAATTGAAGGACCGTTTGACGGTGGCCGTGAACGCGCCCCCGGCCGAGGTGCTGGCCGCGGCACGGGCCTTGCCGAAAATACGGGAGTCCCTCCAATCGCAAAAAGTCATCAAAGAGATCCACGTACCGGGCCGCATGGTGAGCTTTGTGACGGCCCCCATCAACGGAAACGGAGGCGACAAATGAAAAGATCCGTCGGCGTGTGGGCGGTGGCGGCCGGGTGGGCCCTCGCGGGATGCGGGGAGATGGCCGGTTATTCGGGCGGGGCGAACATCACGCTGCCCCCGCACATTCAGCGGGTGAGTTTACGGCCCTTCCAAAACCGGACCCAGTTTTTCGGTCTCGAGGACAAACTGCGCCTGCGCGTGGAGCAGGAATTCATCCGCGACGGCCGGTTGCCCTACGTGAGCACCGAAGCCACGGCCGACGGCATCGTGGAGGGGGAAATCGTCAATTACATCCGCCAAGTCACGACCTACGACGCCGCCAACCAACCTCTGGAATACCGCCTGTGGGTGATCATGGACGTGCGGTTCCTCGATCGGGTGGAAAAACGCATTCTCTGGGAGGAAAAGCGTTTGGAGGGGGATTACATTTACGTGGTGGAGACCCAACCCGCCGGGTTGACCGAAGAGGAAGCCCGCGAACGCCTGTGGGATTTGTTCGCCCGGGACATCGTGAAGCGGACCCTGGAGGGGTTCGGATCGGTCACGGGGGCGAGCGCCCGCAAAGTGCCCGAGAAAACCATTCCCGCCCCGGACGCGTCCTCCCCGGTTCCCGCGCCCCCGGAAGAAACGGACGTTCCTTCCCCGCCGCCGTATTGACCCTGTGATGGCTTTTAAAACCGACGCCGACGCCGGCGCCCTGGCGCGCGGCTGGGACAAGGGGGACTTCCACCGGGTTTACCTTTTCGCCGGGCCCGACACCCTCGCCCGCGATGAGACTTTCGAAAGACTCAAAACGGCGTTTTTGGGCGCGGACGGGGTCATGAACCTGGATTTGTTCGACGGCAACGAAGCCGACGCCGGAAAAATCCTGTCGGCGGCGGCGACGTTGCCGTTTTTCGGCGGTCGGCGGATGGTCGCCGTCCGGCGGGCGGACGGGCTCGGCACGGCGGACATGAACCGACTGGCCGACGGGGTCGACGGCCTTCCCGCCAGCAATTGCCTGGTCCTGCTGTGGGACGAACGGCCCGATCAGCGGACGGTTTTGGTCCAGGCCGTGAAAGGGGCCGGGGCCGTGGCGGTGTTTTGGCCTCCCTTTGAAAACCAATTGCCCCAGTGGGTGGCCGACCGGGCCGGGCGCTTCAAAAAACGCATGGACCGCGCGGCCGCGGACGCCCTGTTGGACGCCGTGGGCCCGTCCTTGCCCGATCTCTACCAGGAAATCGGGAAATTGGCCCTCTACGTCAAGGACCGGCCCGCCATCTCCGTCGAAGACGTCGGGGCCCTGCGCGGCGAGCGGGTGAGTTTCCAATTTATGGAGTGGGAGCGCGCCCTGTGGCGGCGCGACCGCAAAAAATCCCTCGGGGTCTTGACCGCGCAAAAGGAGCGGGGGGATTCGGTGGAGGGGTTGTTGCCCCAGGTGGTGCGGGCCGTTCAGAAAATTTGGATGGCGAAAGCGTTGTTCCTGGAGAAAAAAGGGGACGACCGGGCCATTTTTGAAACCCTGCGGGTCAAATCCCTCGATGTGCAGCGGGACCTGCGGGCGGCGGTGTCGCGGTGGTCCTGGGACGAACTCCTCGGCGCCACGGACGCGCTGGTCGAAGCGGACCACGTCCTGAAGACGGGGCGCAGCGATCCCGACGCGGATTTAACGCGCTTGGTGCTGTCCCTGACGAAGTCCGAGTTGTCCGATTAAGCGGAGAGGACTTTGCGCGCCGCGACGGAGAGCCGGGCGATCTTGCGGGCCGCGTTGGCCGGGTGGACGGTGTGACGGTTGCCCATCTTCTTCCACGAGGACATCGCCTTGGGCAAAAGGGTCTTCACCTGGGCGGCGTCCTTGGCCGCGATGGCGGCCCGGAGCTGCTTGGTCAGATCCCGCGTCACGGTTTTGGCCGCAACGTTCGCCCAACGACGGCGGTTCGCTTTACGCACTTCTTTAAGAGAGGACGTGTGACGTCCGGTTTTCAGCTTTGCCATAGGGCGAAAGTTTAACTTTTTCGGAACGGGGTCGTCAATTGAAGAATGCGCATCGGAGGGGCGGTTCGTGACGCCGCCCAAAATCCTTCGTCAGGCGGGCACGGTGTCCTTCGCGACGTTGTTGTCGCGTGTGCTGGGCTACGTCCGGGACGCGCTGGTGGCGGCCGCCTTCGGCGGCGGGGGGCTCACCGACGCCTTCTACGCCGCGTTCCGCATTCCCAACCTTCTGCGGCGCCTCTTGGGGGAGGGCCCTCTCACCGCGGCTTTCGTTCCTCTCTTTACCCACCGGCTGGAGACCGGCGAGGGGGGGGAGGCGCGTCGATTTTTCCAAACCCTTTTTTCCACCCTGGGTTTGTTGCTCACGGGATTGGTGATCCTGGGGATCGTGTTCGCCCCCCAGTTGGTCGGGGTGGTGGCCTGGGGTTTTCGGACGGACCCCGAGAAATTCGATTTGACGGTCCGACTCACCCGGGTGATGTTCCCCTTTGTCCTTTTTGTCTGCCTGGCGGCCGTCTCTTCGGGGGCGTTGAACGCCCTCGGGCATTTCTTCGTGCCGGCGCTGGCGCCCGCCATGTTGTCGGTGGCGGAAATCGCCTTCATCTTTTTCCTCTTCAAGCTTTGGACCAATCCCCTGGACGGATTGGCCGTGAGCGCTTTGGTGGGCGGCGTCCTGCACTTCGCCGTGTTGCTCCCCCTTCTGCACCGGGAGAAAATGCCCCTGCGCTGGCATTGGGAACCCCGGCACCCCGAGGTCCGGCGGGTGGGGTTGGCCCTTTTGCCGGCGGTGTGGGGGTTGTCGGTGGATCAAATCAGCGCTTTCATCGACACGCTCTGCGCCAGTTTCCTGATGGAAGGCTCGGTGACGGCCCTTTACAACTCCAACCGGTTGATGCAATTGCCCTTGGCCCTGTTCGGCATCGCCATGTCCACGGCGGCCTTGCCGTCGTTGTCGGCCAGTCTTGCCCGGGGCGACGCGCGGGAAACGAAAGAGACCTTGAACCTCTCCCTGCGGCTGGTTTTTTTCACCGTGGTGCCGGCCATGGTCGGGTTGATCGCTTTGGGCACGCCCATCGTCCAAATCCTTTTTGAACACGGCCGGTTCACGCCGCGGGCGACCGCGCTCACCGCCTCCGCCCTCGCCGGTTACGCCCTGGGTCTGCCGGCCTACGCGGCGGTGAAAGTCTTGGCGAGCGCTTTTTACGCCATGAAAGACACCCGGACGCCGGTTCGGGTGGCCAACATCAGCATGGGCGTGAACATCGCCGGCAACCTGATGTTGATGGGGCCCTGGGGGGTGGGGGGTCTGGCCTTCGCCACGGCGATCGCGTCGGTCGTCAACGCCGCGCTCCTCTTTTGGTTGTTGCGCCGGCGTTTGGGCTTATTGGGAGGGCGTCGATTGGCCCTGTCCTTGGCTCGCGCGGCGGCGGCCTCCCTTTTCATGGGCTTGGCCGCCTGGGCCTGGACCCGGTGGGGTTTCGGCCCCCTGGCGCTGCGCGTGACGGTGGCCGTGGCCGGCGGCGCCGCCCTGTATTTCGCCCTGGCCCGTCTCCTCCGGTCCGAGGAGAGCGTTCATTTGACGGGTTTGTTCCGTCGCGCGTGACCGACGCCTTCGCCCGTTCGCCGGACCGCCTGCCCCACCGGCCGGGGGTGTATTTGATGCGCGACGCGGCCGCGCGCATCGTTTACGTCGGCAAGGCGATCGACCTGCGAAAACGGGTCGCGAATTACTTCCGGTCGGACCTCGAACCCAAAATCCGCGCCCTCATGGCCGAGGTGCGCCACATCGATTACATCGCCACCCAGAGCGAGCGCGAAGCCCTGGTGGTGGAACAGCGCCTCATTCAGCGCCACCAGCCCCTGTACAACACCATGTGGAAGGACGGGAAGTCCTACCCTTTTGTGAAGTTGACGGTCGGTGAGGATTTTCCCCGGTTGCGTTGGACCCGTCGGCGTTTGCGGGACGGCGCGTTGTATTACGGGCCCTACCCCAACGTCCGCGGCGTGCGGGGCCTGTTGGATTGGGTGTGGAAGACCCGGTTGTTCCCTTTGCGGCCCTGCGATTTGGAGATTCACGAAGGCCGCCCGCGGGACTACGACGAGGTCCGCTCCTGCCTCTATCTTCACACGCGGCAATGCCCGGCGCCGTGCCTCGGGCGGATCGGCAAGGCCGACTACGCGCGGTCGGTGGCGCAGGCGCGGCTTTTTTTCGAGGGGAAAAACGCGCCGCTCCGCCGGGCTTGGCAGGGGGCGATGCGGGCGGCGTCCCGCCGCATGGAATTCGAGGCCGCCGCGCGCCTGCGGGACAACCTGGCGGCCCTGGACCACATGAACGAGCGCGTCACGTTCCGCGCGCTGCGCGAGGAGGACGTGCGGGGGCGCCTGCAAACCAGCCAGGCCCTGCAAGCCCTCCAGGCCGCCCTGGGCCTGCCCCGACCCCCCGCGCGCATCGAGTGCTTCGATATTTCCCACGCGCAGGGCGCGGCGACCGTGGCGTCGATGGTGGTGTTCGAAAACGGCCGTCCGTTGAAGAGCCATTACCGGAAATTCAAGATCAACACCGTGGCGGGGGTGGACGACTTCAAATCCATGGCCGAGGTGGTGGCCCGCCGCTACCGCCGGGTCCGCGACGAGGGCGCTGCCTGGCCCGACTTGATTTTGATCGACGGGGCCCGGGCCAGTTGAACGCGGCCCGGCGGGCCCTGTCGGGGGTGACGGCGCGCCCGGTGCCCCTGGCGTCCCTGGCGAAACGGGACGAGGAGGTGTTTTTGCCGGACCGGACCGAGCCGGTGCGCCTGCCCAAAGATTCGCCGGCCCTGCAAATTCTCCAGCACGCCCGGGACGAGGCGCACCGTTTCGCCGTGGGTTTTCACCGCTCCCGCCGCGACAAAATCATTTTTCAAGGAGACCCCCATGCCTCTGCCTAAAAAAATCACGGACGCGATGCGCTCCCACCCCGCGTTTTACCAGGCCGTTTGGAAAGCCTGCGCCGAGATCCCCGCCGGGGAAGTGCGCACCTACGGCTGGCTCGCCGCGCGGATCGGCCGCCCCGGCGCGGCGCGGGCCGTGGGCACCGCCCTGGGGGCCAACCCTTTCGCGCCGGTCGTGCCCTGCCACCGGGTGGTCCGATCGGACGGGGGGATGGGGGGGTATTCGGGGCCTGGGGGCGTGGGGACGAAACGACGTTTGCTCGCGAAAGAAGGGTGGGCATCTGCTAAAATATCGCGCTCATGATTCAATCCATCCTTAAACTCTTCATTGGAACCCAGAACCAGCGAACGCTCAAAACCATCGCGCCGCTGGTGGCGTTGGTCAACGCCCGGGCGGCGGAGACCGAGGCCCTCGACGACGCCGCGCTCAAGGCCAAGACGCCCGAATTCCGCGAGCGTTTGGCGCGGGGGGAAACGCTGGACGACCTTTTGCCCGAGGCCTTCGCCGTCGCCCGCGAAGCGGCCAAACGGGCCATCGGGTTGCGCCCCTACGACGTGCAGATCATCGGCGGCATCGTCCTCCACCAGGGAAAAATTTCCGAGATGAAAACGGGCGAGGGCAAAACCCTCGTCGCCACGCTGCCCGTCTATTTGAACGCGCTCGCCGGCCGGGGCGTGCACGTGGTCACGGTGAACGACTACCTCGCCAAGCGCGACCGCCAGTGGATGGGCCCGGTCTACGAATTCCTCGGCTTGACGGTCGGCCACGTCCAGCACGACATGCGCAACGACGACCGCCGCCGGTCCTACGCTTCCGACGTCACCTACGTCACCAACAACGAGCTGGGGTTCGATTACTTGCGCGACAACCTGGTGCGCGACGCCCGCCACCGGGTGCTCCGCCCCTTCAATTTCGCGATCGTCGACGAGGTCGATTCGATCCTCGTCGACGAAGCCCGCACGCCCCTCATCATTTCCGGCCCCGGCGAGGCGTCCAGCCAGCGCTACCAAATCGTCAACCGCCTGATTCCCCAGCTCAAGGGCCGGATGATCACCGAGTCGGAGGAGATCGCGGCCAAGTACAAGGGCATCGATTTGGGCGTCGGCTTCGATTACATCGTCGATGAAAAAGCCCACAGCGCGATCTTGACGGAGCAGGGGACCGTGAAATGCGAACACCTCCTCGGCGTGCGCAGCCTCTACGACGATATTTCGGGCGAATGGGTGCACCACATCACGCAGGCCATTCGCGCCCACAAGCTTTATCAGAAAGACGTGGACTACGTCGTGAAGGACGGCGAGGTGGTCATCGTCGATGAATTCACCGGCCGCTTGATGCCGGGCCGCCGCTGGTCGGACGGACTGCACCAGGCGGTGGAGGCCAGGGAAGGCATTCGCGTCGCCGAGGAGAACCAGACCCTCGCCACCATCACGTTCCAAAACTTTTTCAAGTTGTTCAAGAAATTGGCGGGCATGACGGGCACGGCCATGACCGAGGCCAAGGAATTTTGGGAAATTTACAAGCTGGACGTGGTGTCCATCCCGCCCAACCGGTCGGTCACCCGGTTGGACCACGCCGACCGCGTTTACCGCAGCGAGCGGGAAAAGGTCAGCGCCATCATCGACGAAGTGGAAGATTGCTGGCGGCGCGGGCAACCGATCCTGGTTGGAACGCGGTCCATCGAGAAATCGGAGCGGCTTTCCGCCGCCCTCCGTCAAAAGGGCGTTCCCCACAGCGTTTTGAACGCCAAATACCACGAGCAGGAAGCCCAGATCATCGCCCAGGCCGGGCGCAAGGGGGCCGTCACCATCGCCACCAACATGGCGGGTCGCGGCACCGACATCATTTTGGGGGGCACGCCCCCGGACCCGGCCGACGCCGAACGGGTTAAAACAGGGTCGGTGTTTTTCGCCCTGGGGGATTTCAACCTTTACGGTTTTGAGAAATTCGCCAAGAAACCCCGCCCGGTCGATCAAGCGATCCTCGACGCCCTCGGGATCAAGGCCGAGGCCTGGGAAAAAGCCAAGGAACGGGACGTCGTCGCGGTCCTGAACCGCTTTTTGGATGACCCCGCGTTTCCGGAAAAAGCGGGGGTGACCGCCCCGCCCGCCGGCCGCGAAGAGCTCTGGGGCAAGGTTCACGGTTCGACCGACCCCGCCCACACCGACGACCGGCGCGAGTTGCACCGGGCGATTTGGGAATCCCTTTTTGAGCCCGACATGCTTTCGCGGGAGCGCCGCGGGGGCTTGCACATTCTCGGGACCGAACGGCATGAGTCGCGCCGGATCGACAACCAGTTGCGCGGCCGGGCCGGCCGTCAGGGCGACCCGGGGTCCTCCCGCTTCTATCTCGCCCTCGACGACGAACTCATGCGCCTCTTCGGCAACACCGAACGCGTCCAGCATTGGATGGGCCGCGTCGGCATGCAAGAGGGGGAAAGCATCGAGGCGGGCATCATCAACCGGGCCATCGCCCACGCGCAGAGCAAGGTCGAGGCCATGAACTTCGACATTCGAAAACAGCTCCTCGATTTCGACAACGTGATGAACAAGCAGCGGGAGGCCATTTACCGGTTGCGGAACGCCGTCCTGGAGGGCGAGGACCAGTCGGCCCTTTTCGACCGCATGGCCCGGGAGTCTCTGGAGGAGAAGTTGACCCTTTGGGCGCCCGAAAAGGCGCACCCCGAAGAATGGGACCTGCAAAGCCTGGGCGCCTGGCTGCTTCGAAGTTTCGAAATCCGTTTAGATCCCGAAAAGGACCGCCCGGCCAACGTCGGGGAATTGCAGGAGAATCTGAAGGAGGCGCTGTCGTCCGCTTTCGTCCGGCGGCGTGAACAGCTGGGCGACGAGAGTTTCCAACGCTTGGGGCGCATGGTCCTTCTTCAAGTCATGGACACGGCCTGGGTGGAGCACCTGACGTATTTGGAACAACTGCGGAAGGGAATCTTTTTGAGGGCCTACGGCCAAAAAGACCCGTTGATCGAATTCCAAAAGGAAGGCTACAATCTCTTCGAGGCGATGATGCAGCGGATCCGGGAAGAGACCTTGGAGTTCCTCTTCCGCATCGAGGCCGCCCCGGCCGATGAGGCCGCCGAGGAAGAGCGGGCCATGACGGCGGAAAAACCCGAGGCGCCCGAAATCATCACGGGCGCGGCGCCGCGCCCGGCCCCGGCCGCGCCCCTCATCCGCACGGCGCAGGCCGCCCGCCCGGCCGGAGACCGTCCGGGGGCCGCCGTGGCCGAACTGCCCGACGTGAAAAAAATTGGACGGAACGACGCCTGCCCCTGCGGCAGCGGAAAGAAGTACAAAAAATGCTGCGGCAAATAATCGAACCGGGTTTTTGGATGGGGTTTTGGGTTGGCGCCGGCTTGGCCATCGTCATCGCCACGATGGTCGTGGTGGTCCTCTTGGATCGGCGCTTCAACCGGGTGCACCGCCTGCGCGTGGCGGGGCTTTATCCGGCGGTCGGAGAGCCCGTGACGGACCATCATTATGTCGCCCTTCTGCGGGCCGGGCATGTGAAATGCGCGGCGCGGCTCTACAAAAAAACCCAAAAAGTCAGCGGCAAGGAAGCGGCCGCGGCGGTTGAACGCATGGCCGCGGCGCTTCGATCAATCTGAAATCCGTCCTTCCGCGTCTGGGCCCCCTGTTTTCGGGGGTGTTGCTGGTTTTGTGTTTCCCCGGGTTTAACCTTTCGTCCCTGGCGTGGGTGGCCCTGGTCCCCCTTCTCCTTTCTCTCCCTCGCCTTTCCTTCTCATCGGCCGTCCTCTGGGGTTTTGCGGGCGGTTTACTCCACCACGCGGCCTCTCTGTATTGGATCTATCCCACCTGCCGTTGGGGAGGAACCTCGGCGCCCGTGGCCCTTTTGGCGCTGGCGGCCTTGTCCGGGTATCTGGCGGTCTATTGGGCCCTCTTCGCGGCCTTGGCGTCGCGATTGTCTGTCGGAAGGGGGGCGCGGCCCTTTGTTTTGGCGGCGGCCTGGGTGACCACGGAGTATCTGCGGTCCCACGTCGCGACGGGATTCCCCTGGCTGTTGGTCGCGCACAGCCAATGGAACGTCCCCAAACATTTGTCCCTGGCCCAATGGGGCGGCGTGTACGCCGTTTCATTTTTGGTGATCCTGTTCAACGCGACCCTGGCCGCCGGGGTGGAAATATTTCTTAAAAAACCGCGCCGATGGAAACCCTTCGCCGCGGGGACCCTGGCCCTGGTGGGCCTGACCGCGACCAGCGTTTTCCTGTGGCGGCGCACCCCGGCCGAGCCCGGGGCCGTCCGCGTGGCGGTGGTTCAGGGCAACATCGATCAGTACAAGAAATGGGATGAGGCCTACGTCCAGGAGATCCTGGACGGGTACTCCCGGGGAACGCGGGCGGCGTTGGGGCAAAAACGGGATTTGGTGGTGTGGCCCGAAACCTCGGTGCCGGGGTGGTACCCCAACGACGGCCGGGTGGTCGACTGGGTGGCGGGCCTCGCCCGCGAAGGGGGTATCCCCTTGTTGGTGGGCGCGCCCACGCGCGGCGACGGGGACTATAATGCGGTTTTCTTGGTATCCGGACAGGGGGAAACCGCCGGGGTTTATCGCAAGAGGCACTTGGTTCCTTTTGGGGAATACGTCCCTTTTCGATCGGTTTTGGGAAGGCTCTTTTCGGTTCTCAACGCGTTGGGGACCTTTGACGCGGGCGCCTCCGCCGAGCCCCTGCCGGGGCCGGCGCCCCTCGGGGTGAGCATTTGTTTCGAGGGGTTGTTCCCGGCGCTGAGCCGGGAGAGCGTGCGGGCGGGTGCCGCGATCCTGGTGAATGTCACCAACGACGGGTGGTACCGCGACACGGCCGCCCCGGAGCAACATTTGGCGGCGACGGTGTTTCGGGCGGTGGAAAACGGCCGCTGGCTCGTGCGCGCCGCCAACACGGGGATTTCGGCCTTCGTCTCTCCCCGGGGGGAAATCGTCGGCCGCACGCCTCTGTTGGCCCCGGCGGTGCTCGACGGGGCGGTGGCCCCGCTGACCCACCGCACGCCCTACGCCCGTTGGGGGGACCTGTTCGCCGTGGCCTGCGCCCTCTCGGCTTCGGCCGCGCTGGGGATCGGTTTTGCGCGCGCGAAAGCGGACCCCTCTTAAACCCTGTCAAGATGAAGGCGAATAATTTACAACTCCGTTTCAATACTTAAAGAATTTGTCTTTTTTGTTTTTCCGAAGAGGAAATGCCGGGGCCTCCCGAAACTCCCCGCAAAACGCCGGACCAGGACCGGCGTCCGGGGGAGACCTCCAAGAACCGTTCTATAATATCCCCATCGTTTTTATCCGTTGTGATTATAAAGAAGGCCTGTCCATGAAAAACCTCACAAAAATTTCCTCAAACCAAAAATCCGTCTGGCGCGCCCCGATGGCTGTGTTTTTGGCGGGGCTCCAACTGTCGATGGCGGCGGTTCCCGCGCGGGGGGGCGAGTTTACCGTTTTTGAAAAATCCTATGAGCGGGGAGCCCCTCGGGCCGATCGGCGGGGGCGTGGGGGGGAAGAGTTTCAGGATCGGTTTTCGGTGTTGAACCCCAAGGCGAAGTGGCGCGTTCAGACGACGGTGGAAGGGCGCGAAGCGCCCCCGCGCATGGAACTGAACGATCGGCGGCTTCCGCCGCGCACGCCGGAGGAGGGGGCGCCGGTTCGATTGAATGGGTTGAACGATGTCTCGGTCCGTTTCGAGAGGCGCGGCGCGGACAGCGCCGGGGTGCGGGTTTTTGGTTTTGACGATGTGAAACCCACGGCGGCCTGGGAAAGCCCCGCCGCCGGGAGCGCGTCGACCGGGACGGTCGTGGCGGTGTTGCGGGTGGGGGACGACCGTTCGGGGGTGGGGCCGGGGGGCGTGGCGATCACGCTGGACGGCGTGGACGTGCGAAATCTTTTCACGGGGCCGACTTCGGCCGTGTTGTCCGGGAAATTCCAGGCGGCGCTGGCGGTGGCGGGGGGAGCCCATCGGCTGGAAGCGCGGGTGACGGACGGGGCGGGGAACGAGACGACGGCGGCGGTGAATTTTGGGGCGAACACGAACACGGCGCCGGTGGCGGAGGCGGGAGCGGCGGTGACGGTGACGGTGGGGGACGTGGTGGCCTTGGACGGCAGCGGGTCGAGCGACGCGGAGGGGACGCCGCTGACTTATGTATGGGACTTTCAAGAGCGTCCGGCCGGAAGCACGGCGACGTTGACGGGGGCGGACACGGCGACGCCGATCTTTACGGCGGACCGGGCGGGGATCTATAAGGTGCGGCTGGTGGTGTCGGACGGGTCGTTGACGAGCGGGCCGGACACGGTGGACGTGACGGCCCGGGCCGCCAACACGGCGCCGGTGGCGGAGGCGGGGGCGGCGGTGACGGTGACGGTGGGGGACGTGGTGGCCTTGGACGGGAGCGGGTCGAGCGACGCCGAGGGGGCGCCGCTGACTTATGTATGGGACTTTCAAGAGCGTCCGGCCGGAAGCACGGCGACGTTGACGGGGGCGGACACGGCGACGCCGATCTTTACGGCGGACCGGGCGGGGATCTATAAGGTGCGGCTGGTGGTGTCGGACGGGTCGTTGACGAGCGCGCCGGACACGGTGGACGTGACGGCCCGGGCCGCCAACACGGCGCCGGCGGTGAACGCCGGGGCGGACCAGCGGGTGACGGCGACGAACGCGACCTTGAACGGGACGGCCACGGACGACGGGTTGCCTGTGGGGGGGGCTTTGACGGTGGCGTGGACGGCCGCGGGGGCGGGGGTGACTTTTGCCAACGCGGCGAGCGCGGGGACGACGGTTCAGTTTTCCACGGGCGGGGTGTACACCCTGCGGCTGACGGCGACGGACGGTGCTCTGACGGCCTGGGACGAGACGGTGGTGACCGTGGACTTGACCCCCGTGGACCCGACCCTGCCGCCGGACCCGGTCACGGTGGCGCCGCCCATCGACCCGACGGTGGCGACGGACCTGGCGCAAACCACGGCATTCCTATATAGGGGGGCGAACCCCATCCAAACCGGCGTTTCCTCCACCACGTTCCGGCCGGAGCACGCGGCGGTGGTTCGGGGTCGTGTGCTGAAGCGGGACGGGGGGCCGTTGACCGGGGTGACCGTGACGGTGTTGAACCATCCGGAGTTTGGAGCGACCAAGAGCCGGGCGGACGGGGGGTACGACTTGGCGGTGAACGGCGGAAGCCTCCTGACGCTGACGCTCGCCAAAGAAGGGTTTTTGCCGGTGCAGCGGAAAGTGCAGGCGAACTGGCGGGATTGGTCGGTGGTGGAGGACGCGGTGATGATCCCGGTGGACGGCGCGGTGACGACGGTGTTCTTCGGAACGCCGGAATCCTCGATCGCCCAGGGAAGCGCGGTCACCGATGGGCGGGGAACGCGGCGGGCCGCTCTCTATTTTCCGCCGAACGTGGGAGCGTTCGTTAACCAATTTCCTCTTCCTCCGCAGCCGATGATGGAACTGAACATTCGCGCGACCGAATACACCGTGGGGGACAACGGCCCGGCGGCCATGCCGGGAGAACTGCCCCCGACCACGGGGTACACCTACGCGGCGGAACTGAGCGCGGACGAGGCGGGGACGTCGAACGTGGAATTCACGCAACCGGTGTATGTGTACGTGGATAATTTCTTGAATTTCCCCATTGGCGAAACGGTGCCGTCGGGCTATTACGACCGTGAAAAAGGGGCGTGGGTGGCGTCGGACAACGGGCGGATCGTGAAGGTGTTGGGCGTGACGGGCGGGCTGGCGGATTTGGACGTGGACGGGAGCGGGGCGCCGGCGGACGAGGCGAAACGGACGGCGCTGGACGTGACGGATGACGAACGGCGCCGGTTGGGGGAGACCTACGCGGCGGGGCGGAGTTTGTGGCGGGTTCCGATCAAGCACATGACGCCCTACGATTTCAATTGGCCGGTGGTTCCCCCGCCGGGAGCGGAAGCCCCTGGAGAAGGACCGACGGCGGCGGCGGCGCCGAAGAACCCGGATGAAGGTTTGTTGGACAATCCATGCAAGGAACGGGTCGCGTCTTGGGTGGATTGTGAAAATCAGTCGTTGGGGGAAGCGATCCCCGTGGCGGGGACGCCGTTCTCGTTGGTCTACCAGAGCGACCGCGTGTGGGGGCGCAACGCGGCGCGGACGATTGAGATCCCGTTGACGGGGGCGGTGTTGCCGGGGGGCGGGGCGAAGCGTGTGGACGTGGAGGTCCTCGTCGCGGGGGTGAAATGGAATCGGAGTTTCGCGCCGGAGGTGTCGAAGTCGACGGCGTTCGTGTGGGACGGGAAGGATCGGTACGGTCGGCCCGTGCGGGGATACCAAGCGGCGGAAGTGACGGTGTCGTACGTGTACGACACCGTGTACATGAGCGTGGGCGACCGGTTGCGGGCGTTTGGGGAACGGGGGGCGTCCTCCGTGGCGTTGACGGCGGCGCCGGTGGAAATATTTAAATCGCGGAAGACCCTGGTGCCCGTTTACGCGATGCCGCCGGCGTCGGCCGGACTGGGCGGCTGGGCGATAGAGCCCCATCACGTCTATCAAAGCCACAACCAAACGTTGTTGTTGGGGGATGGCCGCCGCCGAACGACCCAGGGGATTTCAATGAGTTTAGCCGGAGAAATCGGCCGGATCGCAAGTTCCGTCTTCTCGTTTGAAGAAGGATACGGGCTGGCGGCGGACGAAGCGGGCGACGTCTATTTGCAGGGCCTGTCGGACGCGAAGAAGCTTCAAAGGGACGGGAGCGCTGGTTATCTTTTCGGTTCTTTGGGGGGAGGGATCTATGTGCCGGGTCTTCCCCAGCCGCCGATCCCCGGAGTGGCCGTGGTCCGGCCCGAGGAGTATTACGTCGCGGACGTGATGAATCACCAGGTTCTTAAGATCGCCCATGGATCGATCCAAAAGCGCCTGGGCTGGCCGGGCGCGGCGGGCTACACGATCACGGACAACGAGACGTTTAGTTGGACGGTGTTTTCGTTGCAGGACATGGCCTACGTTTTTGACGCGTTCCTGCGGCAACCGATCTTCCCCTTCGATACGGATTATGAAAAGTTGCGGAAAGTCCTTCTGGCCATGGGGTACGCGCCCGAACAAGTGGGCGCCTGGCCGGACGGCTTTGCGCTTGTCGACGCCTATTACGCCGTGGCCGGGGGTTACGGCGGGGACGGCGTCCCCGCCGAAGGGGCGAAGCTTCTTTACCCCATGGGGTTGGCCGTGGACGCGGGAGGGAACCTGTACATCGCCGACACGGGCAACCACCGCGTGCGCCGCGTGGACGCGGACGGGGTCATCACGACGGTGGCGGGAAACGGGAACGGCGCCTACGCCGGCGACAACGGGCCGGCGACGCAGGCGAACTTGAACCATCCGATGGGCGTGGCGGTGGACGCGGAGGGGAACCTGTACATCGCGGACACGGACAACCACCGCGTCCGCAAGGTCGACGTCGAAGGCGTTATCACGACGGTGGCGGGGGACGGGCAAAGCGGATTCTCGGGGGACGGCGGACCGGCGACGCTGGCGCGGTTGAACCGCCCCACGGCGGTGACCGTGGACCGGGAGGGGCACCTGTACATCGCGGATTACGACAACAACCGCGTGCGGCGGGTGATGGACGGGACCATGCAAACGGCGGGTCTGTTCAATAAGCCGACCGGGGTGGTGGTGGACGGGGACGACCGGCTTGTCGTCGCCGATCGCGGGCTCGCCAACGGGTTCGGCTACGGGTTCGCCAAGAAGCTGTTACCGCCGTTGCCCGGCTACAAAACGGGCGATTTCTACATTCCGTCGGAAGACGGCGGCGAGGTCTATTTGTTCAGCGCGGCGGGGCGGCATTTGAAGACGCTGGGAGCCAAAACGGGCGCGCTGATCCACGATTTCACGTACACCCCCGACGGGTACCTGTCGAAGGTGACGGACGGCGACGGGAACGAAACGACCATCGAACGGGACGGCGCGGGGAACCCGACGGCGGTCGTGGCGCCCTACGGGCAGCGGACGGAACTGAAAACCGATCTGAACGGTTGGCTGACGGAGGTGGCGGACCCCGCGGGCGGAAAGACCGCCATGGCCTATGGGGAAGGCGGGCTGATGACGTCGTTCGCGGACCCGAACGGGCACAGGGGGACGATGGCGTACGACGCGCTGGGGCGGCTGGCGGAGGACAAGGGGGCGTCGGGGAAGACCTGGACCTCGGCGCGGGCGGCGTTGTCGTCGGGGCACGAAGTGTCGATGACGACGGCGAAAGGGTTTGTGAGCCGCTACACGGTAGAACCGCAGGCGACGGGGGAACTGAAGCGTGTGATCACGTCGCCGTGGGGGTCTGTGAGCGGGATTTTGCGGCGGACGGACGGCTCGACGCGCGTGGAAACGGCGGACGGGACGGTGCGGGAGGGAACGAAGACGGCGGACCCGCGGTGGGGCGCGGCGGCGGCGCTGCCGGCGGGGACGGTGACGCTGGGGTCGGGGCTGACGCGGGTCACGGGCGTGACGCGGCAAGCGACCACGGCGGACGCGAGCAACCCGATGAGCCTGTTGACGGAAACGACGACGTTCACGGTGAACGGGCGGAATTACGTGATGGTGTACAGCTCGGCGACGCGGACGGTGGAAGAAATCACCCCCGGGTCGCGGCGGCTGGGGAAGACGCTGGACGGCCGGGGGCGGGTGGTGGAAGAGCGATACCGGTCGTTGGCGGCATTGAAATACACGTACGATGTGCGTGGGCGGATGTCTGTGGTGCGGCAGGGCCCGCGGGAGACGCTCCTGGCCTACAACGCGGGGGGCTATTTGTCGGGGGTGAGGGACGCGGTGGGTCGGCAGGTGACGTTCGCGACGGACGCGCTGGGGCGTGTGACGCGGCAGACGATGGCGGACGGGCGGCTGGTTGACTATGGCTATGACGCGAACGGGAACGTGACAGCGTTGACGCCGCCGGGGCGTGGGGAACACCGGTTTACGTACGGGGCGGGAGACCTGCCGGGGACGTACGTGACGCCGCTGGGAGCGACGACGCGGTACGACTATGACGAAGACGCGCAACTGAAGACCTTGACGCGGCCTGGCGGTGACACGGTGACGGTGACGCGGGACGCGGCGGGGCGAATGGGGAGCATGACGACGGGGGCGGGGGCGACGACTTACGCCTATGACGCGGCGGGGCGGTTGGGGAGCGTGACGGCGCCGGGGGGCGTGGGGCTGGCGTACGCCTATGACGGGGACCTGGTGACGGGGGCGGAACTGACGGGCCCCGTGGCGGGGCGTGTGGATCGGACGTACGACGCGGACTTCCGGACGGCGGGGGTGTCTGTGAACGGGGGGGGAACCACCGTGTACGCCTACGACGTGGACGGGCTGTTGACTGCGGTGGGGGCGATGACGCTGGCGCGTGACGCGGCGAACGGG
This sequence comes from Elusimicrobiota bacterium, assembly GCA_016706425.1. Taxonomy (NCBI): domain Bacteria; kingdom Pseudomonadati; phylum Elusimicrobiota; species Elusimicrobiota bacterium. Next base: position 1,691,699 of record JADJJR010000001.1, on the reverse strand, counting down.
CAAGTGACGGGGACGACGCTGGGGGTGGTGACGGACGAGCGGACCTACAACGACCACGGGGAACCCACGGGCTACCTGGCGCGGGCGGGGGGGACGGCGGTGTTGGAGCTGGCTTATACGCGGGACGGTGTGGGGCGGATGACGGCGAAGACAGAGACGATCCAAGGGACGACGGCCAATTACGCCTATTTCTATGACGTGGCGGGGCGGCTGGTGCGTGTGGAGAAGAACGGTGTGGGGGTGGAGCAATACACGTACGACGCGAACGGGAACCGGACGAGCGGGACGGTGGGGGGGACGACCCTGAACGGGACCTACGACGGGGACGACAAGGTGGCGGTGTACGGGGGATCGGCGTACGCGCACGCGGCGGGGGGCGAATGGCGGACGGTGACGGAAGGCGGGGAAACGACGACGTACGACTATGACGCGGTGGGGAACCTGCGTGGGGTGACGCTGCCCAGCGGAACAACCCTGGAGTACGTGATCGACGGTCGCAACCGGCGTGTGGGGCGGAAGGTGAACGGCACACTGACGCAAGGGTATCTGTACGACGGGCAACTAAGGATCGTGGCGGAGCTGGACGGGGCGAACAACGTCACGGCGCGGTACGTGTACGGGACGCGCGTCAACGTGCCGGAGTGGCTGGAGAAGGGCGGAGGGACGTACCGGATCATCACGGACCATCTGGGAAGCCCCCGGCTGGTGGTGAACGCGACGAGCGGAGCCATCGTGCAGCGGATGGACTACGACAGCTGGGGGAACATCACCAACGACACGAGCCCCGGGTTCCAGATATTCGGCTACGCGGGGGGGTTGTACGACCAAGACACGAAACTAACCCGGTATGGGGCGCGGGACTACGACGCCCACACAGGACGATGGACGGCGAAGGACCCGATTGGGTTTAATGGGGGTGACACAAATATATATGGCTATTGTACAAATGACCCATTAAATAAAGTCGATATCGATGGTCGTATTGTTGCGGCAGTTGACGCGGCGTTGCTCACGCTTATGGCTGCCCTTTTATTCGCTGTTGCAACCAATCCATCATTCCGGGATTCTATCGGGCAAGTCATTGCAGGATTGTCTGGGGCATTCGACAGCATTTCGTTAGAGAATGAAGACAATGAAAAATGGGGACAGCAATATCCCAAAGCGCGAAACCTTCCTACAGGGGGTCAATGCCCTTTCAAACCCAAAAAACAGAAAGGTGAGAAACTTCAAAAAGACAAAGAGGGTGGGTTTATTGATGAAAAGGGAAACTCTTGGCAATGGGATCCTAGAAAGCAGGAGTGGGATGTTCAACATGATGACGGCAGCCATACCAACGTTGGAACACATGGGAATATAACCCATGGCCCCAACAATTTTTAGGAGGCGCAAATGGAAGACATTGTCGCGGTTCGAATTGAAGATCGAACCAATGGGAAATTCTTTTTGTTAACCTGGGGGAGAATATTTGATCGCATCGACCCAAAGCCATTGCTTGATGCGATTGAAAATAATTTAACGAAATATGGCATTTCCAACGTGTCAAAGATTACGCTTTGTGAAAGCCTACAAGACGCAGCGGCACACAAGTTTTTTTATGAGACATTTTTCCTGATGGCTCAAAAACTGATTCCGTTTGGAAAAAAGAAGTACCCCAAATGGAGAGCACAAATAAAAAAACGCATTCTTAAAGGTGAGGAAATTTATTGGTTGAGGTGAGCATATCCCCCTCAGTCCATGATGATCGGACAGATTTTCCGCGTGGGTGCCGGGTTTTGGCAGAGTACGGAATCCCCTATGAAGGCTCGGATCTCGCTCGTTACTTAAGGTTTTCCCGCAGTTCATTGACAAATCCCATATCCAAAACCTAACCCACCCCCGCCTACGACGCGAACGGGAACCGGACGAGCGGGACGGTGGGGGGGACGACCCTGAACGGGACCTACGACGGGGACGACAAGGTGGCGGTGTACGGGGGGGCGGCGTACACGCACGCGGCGGGGGGCGAATGGCGGACGGTGACGGAAGGCGGGGAAACGACGACGTACGACTATGACGCGGTGGGGAACCTGCGAACGGTGACGCTGCCCAGCGGAACGACCCTGGAGTACGTGATCGACGGTCGGAACCGGCGTGTGGGGCGGAAGGTGAACGGCACACTGACGCAAGGGTATCTGTACGACGGGCAACTAAGGATCGTGGCGGAGCTGGACGGGGCGAACAACGTCACGGCGCGGTACGTGTACGGGACGCGCGTCAACGTGCCGGAGTGGCTGGAGAAGGGCGGAGGGATGTACCGGATCATCACGGACCATTTGGGGAGCCCCCGGCTGGTGGTGAACGCCACGAGCGGAGCGATCGCGCAGCGGATGGACTACGACAGTTGGGGGAACATCACCAACGACACGAACCCCGGGTTCCAGATATTCGGCTATGCGGGGGGGCTGCACGACCCAGACACGAAACTGACGCGGTATGGAGCGCGGGACTACGACGCGCGGACGGGGCGGTGGACGGCGAAGGACCCGATTGGGTTTGAGGGGGGGGATGTAAATGTGTACGCGTATGTGGAAAATGACCCGGTCAATATGGTTGATTTGTATGGTGAGGATGCGATGTCCAGTGCCCTTTCCCTGGGCGCGGGATTGGTTCTCATTGATGGGCCACTTCCTGTAGGGGATATAGTTGCGGCTGCAATAATTGCAGGTACTTGGGGTTATGTTGTCTGGGATTGGATGAACGATGAAGATGACTCCATCCCTCTCGTCTTGGAGGATCAGGCGACGCCTCTCGTATGTAATTATAAAGAACACTCGAAAAACCAAAGGCCGAGTAATCTTCCCAAACATGAGCGAGGAGAAGCCCGTCGAAAAAAAGATAGGCCGGGTGGTGAAAAAGGGGATGAGAGACGAGATCCTTACGGAAAGAGGCCACCAGGATGGAAGGGCCCTTGGCCCCCTAAGTAGAAAAATTATTGGAGAGAGAACTAATGGATAAAAGAATTGAAAGCAATTCTAAATTTATTCGATACATTCGCTATTTAGCGAATGAAGGTGAACCTGGGGCACAATTCGTCCTGGTTTATTACCTTTCTTCTCGGGCCAAGGCGGGTAAGTACAGGGGCTTATGTCTTCGTCTGCTTCAAAAATTATCCAAACAGGGGAATAGTCTGGCCGATTATGCCCTTGGAAATTGGCACATCCATGGGCTAGGTGTTCGAAAGAATTATGGGAAAGCTTTTCGCTATTTCCTTTCAGCGGCCCAGAAAGGTCATCCTTCGGCTCAATACGACGTTGGAGTTTCCTATGAGAAGGGCGTGGGTACGAAAAAAAATCTCAAGGAGGCTTTCAATTGGTATAGACGATCCGGTGAACAAGGAGATCCCGCTGGACAACTTGAATTGGGTTTGTGCTACCAACACGGTTGTGGTGTCGGGAAAGACCTTGTTAAGGCCAAATTTTGGATAAAGAAGGCCGCTTTGAATGGCAATGATGAAGCCAGAAAAATTCTAGCTTCGGAGTTTGGGCGAAAAGGAAAATCCGGTTATCTTTGAGAATTCATCAGCCCAGGATGACTGGATAGCCACTCCGCCAGGCTGTCAAATTTTTTCTGCCAACATAAACTCCTAGTAAGATTGAAAGCTCCTCCGTCACCCCGATTTCCCTGCAGTTCTTTGACAAATCCCAGACCCCAAACCTAACCCCCCCCCACCTACGACGCGAACGGGAACCGGACGAGCGGGACGGTGGGGGGGACGACCCTGAACGGGACCTACGACGGGGACGACAAGGTGGCAACCTACGGGGGAGCGGTGTACACCCACGCGGCGGGGGGCGAATGGCGGACGGTGACGGAAGGCGGGGTGACCACGACGTACGATTATGACGCGGTGGGGAACCTGCGAACGGTGACGCTGCCCAGCGGGACGACCCTGGAGTACGTGATCGACGGTCGCAACCGGCGTGTGGGGCGGAAGGTGAACGGCACGCTGACGCAAGGGTATCTGTACGACGGGCAACTAAGGATCGTGGCGGAGCTGGACGGGGCGAACAACGTCACGGCGCGGTACGTGTACGGAACGCGGCCCAACGTGCCGGAGTGGCTGGAGAAGGGTGGCCAAACGTACCGGATCATCACGGACCATCTGGGAAGCCCCCGGCTGGTGGTGAACGCGACGAGCGGAGCCATCGTGCAGCGGATGGACTACGACAGCTGGGGGAACATCACCAACGACACGAGCCCCGGGTTCCAGATATTCGGCTACGCGGGGGGGTTGTACGACCAAGACACGAAACTAACCCGGTATGGGGCGCGGGACTACGACGCCCACACAGGACGATGGACGGCGAAGGACCCGATTGGGTTTAATGGGGGTGACACAAATATATATGGCTATTGTACAAATGACCCATTAAATAAAGTCGATATCGATGGTCGTATTGTTGCGGCAGTTGACGCGGCGTTGCTCACGCTTATGGCTGCCCTTTTATTCGCTGTTGCAACCAATCCATCATTCCGGGATTCTATCGGGCAAGTCATTGCAGGATTGTCTGGTATGTTAAACGGTATTTCGTTGGGAAGTGATAACAATGGCGGTGATGAAAAAAGTACAGAACCAAAAGTTTGCCCATTGAATGGTCGACGAAACTTGCCCAAAAAAGGGATTCCGAATAGTACGGATGTTAATGATAAAGGGGATGGAAAAGGGCAAATAAGAGATTACGATAATCTTGGAAATGCCAGAAAAGACATAGACTTTGGCCACGACCATGGGGCCGGAGACCCTCACGCACATGACTGGGATTGGAATGATTTAGAGAATCCTATGCGAGGTCCCGGAAGACCTATAGGCCCAGGAGATTAAAATGAGAAATTGTATATATGGGTACAAAGAACTTCTCGAAATTAAAGATTTGATTGATGGTCTAAAAGAAAAGCTGATCCTCACGAATTGGCTATTTGTTTGTATTGATTCCAATCGAGATGAAAAACTCTTTAGGGCGGTAGAAAGCTGTGGGATTCTGAAGAATGCTCGTTATGGATGTAAAATTGGTAACGGAGGCCTGTGGATTCCAGGCGAGAATCTCATGGCCATGAACAAAGAAACAAATACTATTGTGCCTTTCAGCGCAGCGTACCTATTCTCAACACCTATAAAAAAAGATGCAAATCCGAGTTACAATTTGACAAGCGAGAGTAAATTATTTTCAGAAAATGTTCCTGAAAAACTTCTTACGGAGATTTATAACAACGGAGCATTAGGCTATGTTTCAGATGGATGCGGCTTGAATTATTATTTTAAAGAAAACCGCCTTTTTTCATTTTCCATGTTGAATGCGATTTTGGATGCTGGCGGGGATGTCGATAGGTAAAAAATAACAAGGGTGAACGGAAACGGGACGGTCTTACCTAATTACCTATTTGGGTGTGGTGGTCATCTGAAGATTTGGAGTCCGCCCTCAATGCGATTTCCTCTGCAGTTCTTTGACGAATCCCAGATCCAATACCAACCATAAAGACGCTGGACGGCCGGGGCCGGGTGGTGGAAGAGCGATACCGGTCGTTAGCGCCTTTGAATTACACCTACGATGGGCGCGGGCGGATGTCTGTGGTGCGGCGTGGCCCGCGGGAGACGCTCCTGGCCTACAACGCGGGGGGCTATCTATCGGGGGTGACGGACGCGGTGGGTCGGCAGGTGACGTTCGCGACGGACGCGCTGGGGCGTGTGACGCGGCAGACGATGCCGGACGGGCGCGTGGTGGACTATGGGTACGACGCGAAGGGGAACGTGACGGGGTTGACGCCGCCGGGGGGTGGGGAACACCGGTTTACCTATGGGGCGGGAGACCTGCCGGGGACGTACGTGACGCCGCTGGGAGCGACGACGCGGTACGACTATGACGAAGACGCGCAACTGAAGACCTTGACGCGGCCGGGCGGTGACGCGGTGGCCGTCACGCGTGACGGCGCGGGGCGTGTGGGGAGCATGACGACGGGGGCGGGGGCGACGACTTACGCCTACGACGCGGCGGGGCGGTTGGGGAGCGTGACGGCGCCGGGGGGCGTGGGGCTGGCGTACGCCTATGACGGGGACCTGGTGACGGGGGCGGAACTGACGGGCCCGGTGGCGGGGCGCGTGGATCGGACGTACGACGCGGACTTCCGGACGGCGGGGGTGTCTGTGAACGGGGGGGGAACCACCGTGTACGCCTACGACGTGGACGGGCTGTTGACGGGTGTGGGGGCGATGGCACTGGCGCGGGACGCGGCGAACGGGCAAGTGACGGGGACGACGCTGGGGGTGGTGACGGACGAGCGGACGTACAACGAACACGGGGAGCCGACGGGCTACCTGGCGCGGTCGGGGGGGACGGCGGTGTTGGAAGCGGCGTACACGCGGGACGGTGTGGGTCGGATGACGGCCAAGACAGAGACGATCCAAGGGACGACGGCCAATTACGCCTATTTCTATGACGTGGCGGGGCGGCTGGTGCGTGTGGAGAAGAACGGTGTGGCGGTGGAGCAATACACGTACGACGCGAACGGGAACCGGACGAGCGGGACGGTGGGTGGGACGACCCTGAACGGGACCTACGACGGGGACGACAAGGTGGCAACCTACGGGGGGTCGGTGTACGGGCACGCGGCGGGGGGCGAATGGCGGACGGTGACGGAAGGCGGGGAAACGACGACGTACGATTATGACGCGGTGGGGAACCTGCGGGGGGTGACGCTGCCCAGCGGGACGACCCTGGAGTACGTGATCGACGGTCGGAACCGGCGTGTGGGGCGGAAGGTGAACGGCACACTGACGCAAGGGTATCTGTACGACGGGCAACTAAGGATCGTGGCGGAGCTGGACGGGGCGAACAACGTCACGGCGCGGTACGTGTACGGAACGCGGCCCAACGTGCCGGAGTGGCTGGAGAAGGGCGGCCAAACGTACCGGATCCTGACGGACCATTTAGGGAGCCCCCGGCTGGTGGTGAACGCCACGAGCGGCGCGATCATCCAGCGGATGGACTATGATAGTTGGGGGAACATCACCAACGACACGAACCCCGGGTTCCAGATATTCGGCTATGCGGGGGGGCTGTACGACCAAGACACGAAACTGACGCGGTTTGGAGCGCGGGACTACGACGCGCGGACGGGGCGGTGGACGGCGAAGGACCCGATTGGGTTTCGGGGAAGGGATAGCAACCTCTATTCCTATGTATTCAATAACCCAACAAACGGTGTTGATATAACCGGAACGGATACGTATAAGCAAAATCGTGATATTGGGCAAGATGAAGTAACCGCAAATTGGGATCCGATTTCACATACTTTTGTTTTTACAACAAACCCTGATGGAAGTTTGAAAGATACCTACAGTTGGGGAAATGCTAACAACCCAAAAGGGTGGAGTAAAAATCAATCCGAAGATCGAAAAGCCGCTGAAGATGCACTTAAAAAATCTGTGAATGATCCAAACTACCTTAATCGCATTGGAGATAGCAGTTTGGATCAATATATCGAAGATGCTTATACGGAATTGGATGTTCCAGAAAATGAACACTTAAATTTTGGGGTAGCGCTAAATTGCAAAACCGAAGCTAATAAATTATCCAAACTGGCTAAGAAGAAGCGGGAGGTCCAATGATTATCGCAACAAAGTGTTTTTTAATCGCTGTTGGGCAAATCGTCTTTGGGTTGGTTTTATATAAATCCCGTATAGAGAAAATATTAAATCTCACCAGATCAGACCTGGTGGTGTTTGGTTTGCCAATTTTAATGGGTGCAATCGGTTATTGGTGTATAATTTCAACCGAAAAAATATCACTTGATTTTAAACTATTTAATTCATTTCCATTTCGAATGTTTGTGGTGATGTTTCTTGCTTTTGTAGTCCAGTTAATTACGTTCATTATTGCCGCAAATATATATGGAACATAGCTCTGCATGCTCTCCAATAGTCGAATGAGTGCCTTGGAGAGCGTCAATCCCGCGCGGGAAACCCGGCGGGATTTTTTATTGCAAGTTTTTGGGCGGCGGCATTGAACGGGGGGACGGTGACGCTGGGGTCGGGGCTGACGCGCGTGACGGGCGTGACGCGGCAAGCGACCACGGCGGACGCGAGCAACCCGATGAGCCTGTTGACGGAAACGACGACGTTCACGGTGAACGGGCGCAATTACGTGATGGTGTACAGCTCGGCGACGCGGACGGTGGAAGAAATCACCCCCGGGTCGCGGCGGCTGGGGAAGACGCTGGACGGCCGGGGCCGTGTGGTGGAAGAGCGATACCGGTCGTTGGCGGCATTGAAATACACGTACGATGGGCGCGGGCGGATGTCTGTGGTGCGGCAGGGCCCCCGGGAGACGCTCCTGGCCTACAACGCGGGGGGCTATCTATCGGGGGTGAGGGACGCGGTGGGTCGGCAGGTGACGTTCGCGACGGACGCGCTGGGGCGTGTGACGCGGCAGACAATGCCGGACGGGCGGCTGGTTGACTATGGCTATGACGCGAACGGGAACGTGACAGCGTTGACGCCGCCGGGGCGTGGGGAACACCGGTTTACGTACGGGGCGGGGGACCTGCCGGGGACCTACGTGACGCCGCTGGGAGCGACGACGCGGTACGACTATGACGAAGACGCGCAGCTGAAGACCTTGACGCGGCCCGGCGGTGACACGGTGGCCGTCACGCGGGACGGCGCGGGTCGAATGGGGAGCATGACGACGGGGGCGGGGGCGACGGCCTACGCCTACGACGCGGCGGGGCGGTTGGGGAGCGTGACGGCGCCGGGGGGCGTGGGGCTGGCGTACGCCTATGACGGGGACCTGGTGACGGGGGCGGAACTGACGGGCCCTGTGGCGGGGCGTGTGGATCGGACGTACGACGCGGACTTCCGGACGGCGGGGGTGTCTGTGAACGGGGGGGGAACCACCGTGTACGCCTACGACGTGGACGGGCTGTTGACTGCGGTGGGGGCGATGGCGCTGGCGCGTGACGCGGCGAACGGGCAAGTGACGGGGACGACGCTGGGGGTGGTGGCGGACGAGCGGACGTACAACGAACACGGGGAGCCGACGGGCTACCTGGCGCGGGCGGGGGGGACGCCGGTGTTGGAGCTGGCTTATACGCGGGACGGTGTGGGGCGGATCACGGCGAAGACAGAGACGATCCAAGGGACGACGGCCAATTACGCCTATTTCTATGACGTGGCGGGGCGGCTGGTGCGTGTGGAGAAGAACGGTGTGGGGGTGGAGCAATACGCCTACGACGCGAACGGGAACCGGACGAGCGGGACGGTGGGTGGGACGACCCTGAACGGGACATACGACGGGGACGACAAGGTGGCGGTGTACGGGGGGTCGGTGTACGGGCACGCGGCGGGGGGCGAATGGCGGACGGTGACGGAAGGCGGGGCGACCACGACGTACGATTATGACGCGGTGGGGAACCTGCGGGGGGTGACGCTGCCCAGCGGGACGACCCTGGAGTACGTGATCGACGGTCGCAACCGGCGTGTGGGGCGGAAGGTGAACGGCACACTGACGCAAGGGTATCTGTACGACGGGCAACTAAGGATCGTGGCGGAGCTGGACGGGGCGAACAACGTCACGGCGCGGTACGTGTACGGGACGCGGCCCAACGTGCCGGAGTGGCTGGAGAAGGGCGGGCAGGCGTACCGGATCCTTACGGACCATCTGGGGAGCCCCCGGCTGGTGGTGAACGCGGCGAGCGGAGCCATCGTGCAGCGGATGGACTACGACAGTTGGGGGAACATCACCAACGACACGAACCCCGGGTTCCAGATATTCGGCTACGCGGGAGGGCTGTACGACCAGGACACGAAACTGACGCGGTATGGAGCGCGGGACTACGACGCGCGGACGGGGCGCTGGACGGCGAAGGACCCTTCCGGATTTTCCGGGGGAGACACGAATCTCTACTCATACGTTCACCAAGACCCCATTAATCTTGTCGATCCCCGAGGACGGTTTGCGATACCAGTCACTTCCTTATTGATAGCAGGTGCCGTTATGGCGCTATTTATTGCAATAAACTCCCCAATGGGTAAAGATCTCAATCGAGTTATTGGGGATGCGCTATCACAAAGCCTTGATTGGAATTGGGCAAATGAGGATAAGGGAAACAGCACTGGCAAACCTTGTCCTCGCCCAAACCAAAAATATCCTAAAAGCCATCTTCCTACAGGGGGAGACTTCCCCTATAATCCTCCTGATTATAATGGTGCACCCGAAGTAGTGCCAAACCCCAAAGGTAAAGGCTATCTGGATGACGAAAATCAGGTTTGGCAGTGGGACCCCAAAAAACAGGAATGGGATGTTCAACTTCCTGGAGGTGGTCATAGAAATGTCAACACGGATGGCGAAATAACTCACTAATATTGATTTCGCCCCCCGCATTTCTTTAAAGACGATTTTTCACGGAGGAATAAATGGCTGACAAATCTTGTAATAAATGTGGAAAGCAAGATCCTCTAGGCGTAGATATCCATGGGCTCTGTGTAGAATGTCGAGAAAAGTCTGGGCTCGGTCCCGATTTGACATGTGCAATGCTTGGAAGAGGAGAACGTGGTTTTGATGTCATTAAAGGAGTAAATCGTCAGGGGAAGGTGGTTGGTTGTTGCCCTGAATGTCATCAAGAATACCAAGTTGGAGAAGTGCTCGACAAAAATGGTCATTGGATTGAGACGTGTTGTTTTGTCCGTCGCACTATCGAAAATATGGGTAGATTAAAGTGGTCTCCGTTTAGCTCTGTTGTTCATTAAGAAGATGACGACGTTCCCCCGCTTTTCAGGCCATTGGCAATTGGTATTTCTCGGGTGCTGAATCCGTCTTGTGCTTCTCTGCAAACTCGCTGGGCGTGAGCCCATTCAGCGAGCCATGCGGCCGTTTCTCATTGTAATCTTTTCTCCACGCCTCGATGACCGTCTGCGCCTCGACCATTGTCAAGAACTGGTTATCGTTAAGGCACTCCTCCCGTAACCGCCCGTTGAAACTTTCGATGAAGGCATTCTCGTTCGGCTTGCCCGGACGGATGAAGTCCAACCGCACGCCCTTTTCGTAAGCCCAACCGTCCAGCGCGTTGCCCGTAAATTCGGGGCCGTTGTCGCAGCGAATCCCGCCGACCTTCCCGCGGGATTCCATCAACCCTTCCAGCGTTTGCGCCACCCGGCGGCCATTGATCCCAAAGTCAACCTCGATGGCCAGGCACTCCCGGGTAAAATCGTCCACCACCGTCAGCATCTTCACCCGTCTTCCGTTTCTCAGCATGTCCCATACGAAGTCCATCGACCACGCCTGATTTGGCCCGGTCGGTTTCGCCAAAGGCACACGAACCACCGCCGCTTGCTTCTTGCGCCTTTTCAACCTCAAAGAGAGCCGTTCTTCGACGTAAATCCGATGCACCCGCTTATGGTTGACCTTCCAACCCTGCCGATCCAGCATGAGCCATATCCGCGGCGCTCCGAACCGCCGCCTCTGCGCCGCCAGTTCCCGTATCCGCGCGCGAAGCGCCACGTTTTCAGCCGATTCAGGCTTCGGCACATATTGCCACGTCGCTCGGCACAATCGCGTCAACCGGCACGCTCGTCTTCCCGTCAGGCCCAAGACTTCCACCGCGTGTTTCGCCGCCGCACGCCTTGCCTTGGGCCTTACCAGTTTTTTGAGAGCAGCTCCTTTGCCGCGTCCAGGTCCATCGTCAATTCCCCGATTTTCCGCTTGAGCTTCAGATTCTCATCCTCAAGGGATCGGAGTTTCCTCACGTCCGGGACCGTCATCCCGGTGAATTTCGTCCGCCACGCGTAGAACGTATTGCGGTTGACCCCGTACTGCCGGCAAATATCGTCTGTCTTCGCGCCCGCCGCCGCTTCCTTCAGAATCGCTACGATCTGCTCTTCGGTGTATCGCTTCCGAGCCATTTTTGGGCCTCCATTTGGTCTATACTAGCACCTAGGAATCCCAATTGCGTTTGGCCTGGTTTACCGGGGGAACGTCGAGGGGATGGAAAAGGGCAAATAAGAGATTACGATAATCTTGGAAATGCCAGAAAAGACATAGACTTTGGCCACGACCATGGGGCCGGAGACCCTCACGCACATGACTGGGATTGGAATGATTTAGAGAATCCTATGCGAGGTCCCGGAAGACCTATAGGCCCAGGAGATTAAAATGAGAAATTGTATATATGGGTACAAAGAACTTCTCGAAATTAAAGATTTGATTGATGGTCTAAAAGAAAAGCTGATCCTCACGAATTGGCTATTTGTTTGTATTGATTCCAATCGAGATGAAAAACTCTTTAGGGCGGTAGAAAGCTGTGGGATTCTGAAGAATGCTCGTTATGGATGTAAAATTGGTAACGGAGGCCTGTGGATTCCAGGCGAGAATCTCATGGCCATGAACAAAGAAACAAATACTATTGTGCCTTTCAGCGCAGCGTACCTATTCTCAACACCTATAAAAAAAGATGCAAATCCGAGTTACAATTTGACAAGCGAGAGTAAATTATTTTCAGAAAATGTTCCTGAAAAACTTACGGAGATTTATAACAACGGAGCATTAGGCTATGTTTCAGATGGATGCGGCTTGAATTATTATTTTAAAGAAAACCGCCTTTTTTCATTTTCCATGTTGAATGCGATTTTGGATGCTGGCGGGGATGTCGATAGGTAAAAAATAACAAGGGTGAACGGAAACGGGACGGTCTTACCTAATTACCTATTTGGGTGTGGTGGTCATCTGAAGATTTGGAGTCCGCCCTCACTGCGATTTCCTCTGCAGTTCTTTGACGAATCCCAGATCCAATACCAACCATAAAGACGCTGGACGGCCGGGGGCGGGTGGTGGAAGAGCGATACCGGTCGTTGGCGGCATTGAAATACACCTACGATGTGCGCGGACGGATGTCTGTGGTGCGGCGTGGGACGCGGGAGACGCTCCTGGCCTACAACGCGGGGGGCTATTTGTCGAGGGTGACGGACGCGGTGGGTCGGCAGGTGACGTTCGCGACGGACGCGCTGGGGCGTGTGACGCGGCAGACAATGGCGGACGGGCGCGTGGTGGACTATGGGTACGACGCGAAGGGGAACGTGACGGGGTTGACGCCGCCGGGGGGTGGGGAACACCGGTTTACCTATGGGGCGGGGGACCTGCCGGGGACGTACGTGACGCCGCTGGGAGCGACGACGCGGTACGACTATGACGAAGACGCGCAACTGAAGACGTTGACGCGGCCTGGCGGTGACACGGTGACGGTGACGCGGGACGCGGCGGGGCGAATGGGGAGCATGACGACGGGGGCGGGGGCGACGACTTACGCCTACGACGCGGCGGGGCGGTTGGGGAGCGTGACGGCGCCGGGGGGCGTGGGGCTGGCGTACGCCTATGACGGGGACCTGGTGACGGGGGCGGAACTGACGGGCCCCGTGGCGGGGCGCGTGGATCGGACGTACGACGCGGACTTCCGGACGGCGGGGGTGTCTGTGAACGGGGGGGGAACCACCGTGTACGCCTACGACGTGGACGGGCTGTTGACTGCGGTGGGGGCGATGGCGCTGGCGCGTGACGCGGCGAACGGGCAAGTGACGGGGACGACGCTGGGGGTGGTGGCGGACGAGCGGACGTACAACGAACACGGGGAGCCGACGGGCTACCTGGCGCGGGCGGGGGGGACGGCGGTGTTGGAAGCGGCGTACACGCGGGACGGTGTGGGTCGGATCACGGCCAAGACAGAGACGATCCAAGGGACGACGGCCAATTACGCCTATTTCTATGACGTGGCGGGGCGGCTGGTGCGTGTGGAGAAGAACGGTGTGGGGGTGGAGCAATACGCCTACGACGCGAACGGGAACCGGACGAGCGGGACGGTGGGGGGGACGACCCTGAACGGGACCTACGACGGGGACGACAAGGTGGCCCTGTACGGGGGAGCGGTGTACACCCACGCGGCGGGGGGCGAATGGCGGACGGTGACGGAAGGCGGGGAAACGACGACGTACGACTATGACGCGGTGGGGAACCTGCGTGGGGTGACGCTGCCCAGCGGGACGACCCTGGAGTACGTGATCGACGGTCGCAACCGGCGTGTGGGGCGGAAGGTGAACGGCACGCTGACGCAAGGGTATCTGTACGACGGGCAACTAAGGATCGTGGCGGAGCTGGACGGGGCGAACAACGTCACGGCGCGGTACGTGTACGGGACGCGGCCCAACGTGCCGGAGTGGCTGGAGAAGGGCGGGGAGACGTACCGGATCATCACGGACCATCTGGGGAGCCCCCGGCTGGTGGTGAACGCGGCGAGCGGAGCCATCGTGCAGCGGATGGACTACGACAGTTGGGGGAACATCACCAACGACACGAACCCCGGGTTCCAGATATTCGGCTACGCGGGGGGGCTGTACGACCAAGACACGAAACTAACCCGGTTTGGAGCGCGGGACTACGACGCGCGGACGGGGCGCTGGACGGCGAAGGACCCGATTGGGTTTAATGGGGGGGACGAGAATCTGTACGCGTATGTGAAGAACGACCCCATCAATAGAATCGACCCGCTAGGGTTGTATGATTTGCTCGAGTTATTAAACGACGCCTCTAACGTCAGCGCGGGTTTTGGAGACACGATTACATCCGGTTTCGGGCTATTTGATAAAAGCTTAACCGAGTGGGTTCGGGAGAAGTGGGGCGCAGATGGAACTGTGGATCCTTGTGCGGGTTGGTATAAAGCGGGAGAGATTGGGGCTTATGCTTGGGCCGCTGTTATGTTACGCCAGGGTGTTCAGCCTGGCGGATGGCTCAATAGCAATAGGTTTTTGCGCATTAGGTTCGGAAGGCGTAGGGGCAATAGAGTGTTTAGAATTGCAGGAAAAATTATAGAGCAAATAGTTGAAAAGGGCACTTGGATATTTGGACAGGAGGAGCACTATAATTTATGAGTTTAACAATGAACGATTTTCAAACCAAATGCATTAATCAATGCAAAGTTTTATTCGCGCAGTATCCTTTTTTAGGCGAAAGTAACTTTGAGCCCATTCAAGGTAGTAAAGAGAGCTATTTTAAGGCTGAATTTTCGATACAAGATCGTCGATTGCTTGAAGTTTTATCTATGAAGATGAAGCTGGTTTTATGGTCGGTGGCAAAGAATGGACAATTTGCGAAACCCGACTACTCCTCCCCGGGATCATCTCATTAGTGGGTTTATTGAAAAAATCAATAAAAAGTTATCTGAGCATAACCCGAGATCATTGGACACCCAGTAAGCGATAATGGCGGCTGACGGAAGACCAGTCCGCCTCGCTGTAAAAAAGGACGGTCTTACCTAATTACCTGTAATGTGCTCCCCACGTGTTAACCTAGTCAGACAAAGGGTGATATGAAATGAAAGATTATGGGAGGATTATTCTTGATCGGGTTTGTTTTCGCCGTGGGCGTTCTGGGCTTGAGCGCGGCGGCCGCTAAAGCCGAAAATCAATCCGCGGGGGGTTTTGTCCTTCCGGAGGGCTGGCAGCCCCGGATGAAAATAAACGAAGCGGCGCCGGATAAAGAGTTGGGGTTAGCAAAAAGAGGCGCTGATCCGCCGAAAAGTTTTCAACCTCTTAAGAAAAAAGAAGTTTGATGAGCTGCAATCTCTTTTATTGGGACTTCAAGCGGAGATGGAGAAGGATATCTCCAGGGAAACCCCGCTGGTTGACGCTTTTGAAGGGTTTGAAATACCAGATCCTGCCGCCTATTCATTATTCTCTGATTGGTTAAAAGAATACCCCGACCAATGGCCGGCGCTTGCGGGGCGGGGCGCCTTCTACGCAAATTTGGGGTTTGAGGCCTGAAACGGGACGGTCTTACCTAATTACCTATTTGGGTGTGGTGGTCATCTGAAGATTTGGAGTCCGCCCTCACTGCGATTTCCTCTGCAGTTCTTTGACGAATCCCAGATCCAATACCAACCATAAAGACGCTGGACGGCCGGGGGCGGGTGGTGGAAGAGCGATACCGGTCGTTGGCGGCATTGAAATACACCTACGATGTGCGCGGGCGGATGTCTGTGGTGCGGCGTGGCCCGCGGGAGACGCTCTTGGATTATAACGCGGGGGGGCATCTGTCGAGGGTGACGGACGCGGTGGGTCGGCAGGTGACGTTCGCGACGGACGCGCTGGGGCGTGTGACGCGGCAGACGATGCCGGACGGGCGCGTGGTGGACTATGGGTACGACGCGAAGGGGAACGTGACGGGGTTGACGCCGCCGGGGGGTGGGGAACACCGGTTTACCTATGGGGCGGGAGACCTGCCGGGGACGTACGTGACGCCGCTGGGAGCGACGACGCGGTACGACTATGACGAAGACGCGCAACTGAAGACCTTGACGCGGCCTGGCGGTGACACGGTGACGGTGACGCGGGACGCGGCGGGGCGAATGGGGAGCATGACGACGGGGGCGGGGGCGACGACTTACGCCTATGACGCGGCGGGGCGGTTGGGGAGCGTGACGGCGCCGGGGGGCGTGGGGTTGGCGCACGCCCATGACGGGGACCTGGTGACGGGGGCGGAACTGACGGGCCCGGTGGCGGGGCGCGTGGATCGGACGTACGACGCGGACTTCCGGACGGCGGGGGTGTCTGTGAACGGGGGGGGAACCACCGTGTACGCCTACGACGTGGACGGGCTGTTGACTGCGGCGGGGGCGATGGCGCTGGCGCGTGACGCGGCGAACGGGCAAGTGACGGGGACGACGCTGGGGGTGGTGACGGACGAGCGGACGTACAACGAACACGGGGAGCCGACGGGCTACCTGGCGCGGTCGGGGGGGACGGCGGTGTTGGAAGCGGCGTACACGCGGGACGGTGTGGGTCGGATCACGGCGAAGACAGAGACGATCCAAGGGACGACGGCCAATTACGCCTATTTCTATGACGTGGCGGGGCGGCTGGTGCGTGTGGAGAAGAACGGTGTGGGGGTGGAGCAATACACGTACGACGCGAACGGGAACCGGACGAGCGGGACGGTGGGGGGGACGACCCTGAACGGGACCTACGACGGGGACGACAAGGTGGCAACCTACGGGGGAGCGGTGTACACCCACGCGGCGGGGGGCGAATGGCGGACGGTGACGGAAGGCGGGTGACCACGACGTACGATTATGACGCGGTGGGGAACCTGCGGACGGTGACGCTGCCCAGCGGAACGACCCTGGAGTACGTGATCGACGGTCGGAACCGGCGTGTGGGGCGGAAGGTGAACGGCACGCTGACGCAAGGGTATCTGTACGACGGGCAACTAAGGATCGTGGCGGAGCTGGACGGGGCGAACAACGTCACGGCGCGGTACGTGTACGGAACGCGCGTCAACGTGCCGGAGTGGCTGGAGAAGGGCGGGGCAATGTACCGGATCATCACGGACCATCTGGGGAGCCCCCGGCTGGTGGTGAACGCGGCCAACGGAGCCATTGTCCAGCGGATGGACTACGACAGTTGGGGGAACATCACCAACGACACGAACCCCGGGTTCCAACCGTTTGGGTATGCGGGAGGGCTGTACGACCAAGACACCAAGCTGACGCGGTTTGGAGCGCGGGACTACGACGCGCGGACGGGGCGCTGGACGGCGAAGGACCCGATTGGGTTTGAGGGTGGGGACGAGAATCTGTACGCGTATGTGAAGAACGACCCCATCAATAGAATCGACCCGCTAGGGTTGTATGATTTGCTCGAGTTATTAAACGACGCCTCTAACGTCAGCGCGGGTTTTGGAGACACGATTACATCCGGTTTCGGGCTATTTGATAAAAGCTTAACCGAGTGGGTTCGGGAGAAGTGGGGCGCAGATGGAACTGTGGATCCTTGTGCGGGTTGGTATAAAGCGGGAGAGATTGGGGCTTATGCTTGGGCCGCTGTTATGTTACGCCAGGGTGTTCAGCCTGGCGGATGGCTCAATAGCAATAGGTTTTTGCGCATTGGGTTCGGAAGGCATGGGGGCAATAGAGTGTTTAGAATTGCAGGAAAAATTATAGAGCAAATAGTTGAAAAGGGGCACTTGGATATTTGGACAGGAGGAGCACTATAATTTATGAGTTTAACAATGAACGATTTTCAAACCAAATGCATTAATCAATGCAAAGTTTTATTCGCGCAGTATCCTTTTTTAGGCGAAAGTAACTTTGAGCCCATTCAAGGTAGTAAAGAGAGCTATTTTAAGGCTGAATTTTCGATACAAGATCGTCGATTGCTTGAAGTTTTTATCTATGAAGATGAAGCTGGTTTTATGGTCGGTGGCAAAGAATGGACAATTTGCGAAAAACCTGACTACTCCTCCCCGGATCATCTCATTAGTGGGTTTATTGAAAAAATCAATAAAAAGTTATCTGAGCATAACCCGAGATCATTGGACACCCAGTAAGCGATAATGGCGGCTGACGGAAGACCAGTCCGCCTCGCTGTAAAAAAGGACGGTCTTACCTAATTACCTGTAATGTGCTCCCCACGTGTTAACCTAGTCAGACAAAGGGTGATATGAAATGAAAAAGATTATGGGAGGATTATTCTTGATCGGGTTTGTTTTCGCCGTGGGCGTTCTGGGCTTGAGCGCGGCGGCCGCTAAAGCCGAAAATCAATCCGCGGGGGGTTTTGTCCTTCCGGAGGGCTGGCAGCCCCGGATGAAAATAAACGAAGCGGCGCCGGATAAAGAGTTGGGGTTAGCAAAAGAGGCGCTGATCCGCCGAAAAGTTTTCAACCTCTTAAGAAAAAAGAAGTTTGATGAACTGCAATCTCTTTTATTGGGACTTCAAGCGGAGATGGAGAAGGATATCTCCAGGGAAACCCCGCTGGTTGACGCTTTTGAAGGGTTTGAAATACCAGATTCTGCCGCCTATTCATTATTCACTGATTGGTTAAAAGAATACCCCGACCAATGGCCAGCGCTTGCGGCCCGGGGTGTATTTTTTACTCATTTGGGTTTTGAAGCGCGCGGGAAAAATTGGGGGATAATTACACCGCGGGAAAAAATCGATGGAATGAAATGGTTTTTTGAATTGGCAAAACCCGATTTGGAAAAAGCAATCGAGTTGAAACCATCTTGTGTCCCGGCTTTACGGAGTTTGATCGCCGTAGAATCTGCCCTCGGTGACGCTCTGGGCGCAATCGCGCAATACGGTGACAAAAATCCCGAGTCCTACCGATTGAGAGCTCAAGCGATTCATTTCCTTTGTCCGCGCTGGGGAGGAAGCTATGAGGCGATGGCGGCGTATATTGGGGAAAGCCAACGATTCACGAACGCTAATCCTCGATTGCTGAATCTGGATGGCTATGGTCTGTTTGATAAAGCCGACACGCTTTTAAGAATCAAGAAATATGAAGAGGCATTGGGATTAATCCGAGAAGCAATTTCCATGTCGGGCAACTGGCTGTACCCCGTTTTGGAGGGGCGGATATTATTGGCGATGAAAAACCCCGGGCAGGCCCTGGCTTCTTTTGACGAAGCCGTGAAGGGGCGGCTGAACGGGGAGACGATTTCATGGCGGGCCACTGCGTTGATGGAGTTGGAGCGTTATGAAGAGGCTTTGGCGGATTTGGACCGGGCGAGGCAGATTGACCCTTTCAACGAACGGGCGTTGTCCGGCGTGGCCAGGGGAGCTCAGGAACTGATTCAAAAAGGCCGGGCGGCCATGGAGTCGGGAGATTTTAAACGGGCGGAGAATTATTTGAAAATTGCGCCGAAATTCAGCCCGGGTTCCGCCCAGGTGCATTTTTTAATGGCCCACACGCTGATCAAACAAAACCGTCTTGCCGACGCGGAGCGGGCGGCCCGACGGGCTGTGGGCCTGGATCCCCGGAAATTTGACTACACGTTGTTGTTGGATTGGCTGTTGGCCCAGCGGAAAGACTGGGAAGGGATAGTGGGGGCGTGGAACGAATTTTTGCGTTTGGAACCCCGGAACGGCAAAGCCTACATGGAGCGGGCGGGCGCTCGCCGCCGCAACCGGCAACCGGCCGAAGTGATCGCGGATTTGAAAAAGGCCTGCGAGTTGGGCGTCGCGGAGGCGTGCGCGTTGGTGCGATGACGGATTGACAACGAAAGGGGGAAATTGTCCACTTTACCTGCCCGCGTGGGCAAAGCACGCGCTGGAGGCCCCGATGAAAACCCTTCGTTTTTCCCTGTTCTTCTTCCCACTGCTGTTTGCGTTCGCTTCGTCTTCGTGGAGCGACGACTATTCCATCAACGTCGACGCGTCCAGCGACAGCGGCTCACTAAACCGTTTTTGGCAGCGGAGCGTGGGATCCTGCCGCATTGGGATGGTGAACGGGTCCCACTACCGGGACCCGGACACGGGCATCGCGCTCAACCACCGAAAGGCGTACCTGTTGGCGGCGAAAGAGCTGGGGTTCAAAGGCGTGCGGGCGCACGGCATCCTGATGGACGACGTGGGCATTTATCATGAGGACAGCCAGGGCCAACCCGTCTATTCCTGGGAGAAGTACGACGAACTGATGGACTTCATCGTTCAAGAGTGCGGCATGAGGCCCATCGTGGAATTGAGCTACATGCCGGTGGACTTGGCCAGCGACCCCGGGGCCAATTACGCCTTTTGGTACGGCGGTAACACGTCGATTCCCAAGGATTACGGCAAGTGGCGGGAATTGATCGGGCAAATCGTCAGCCACAGCGTGGCGCGCTACGGGAAGGCCGTGGTGGACCAGTGGCATTGGGAAGTGTACAACGAACCCAACTTGTCCTTTCCCGGCGGTTGGTCGGAATACGCGAAGCTCTACGACTACGCCGTGGAAGGCGCGGTGGCGGCGGACCCGGACATCAAGATCGGCGGGTCGGCCATGGACGCGTCGGGCACGGACGGCTACTTCTATAGCTTCCTGGATCATTGTCGTGGCGGGACCAATTTCGCCAACCAGCGGACGGGAACGCGGATCAACTTCTTTTCACATCACGTATATCCGGACAATTACGGCTCGGTCGGCGACGCGCGCTTTTATCGCGCGCGGCACAATTTTTTCTCCGATGAGATCGGGCGGTATTACTCCACCCTGGGCTTGGAGCAGATGATCACGGAGACGGGGACCAGCTTTTACGTTTTCGGCCACAACGACGGTTTTTGGGAATCCCACGATTCGGGGCAGTCGGCGTCGTTCGTGGCGCAGGCGGTGCAAACGCTGCTCTACAACAGCGTGCCGCCGCCGTCGGCGTGGTCCTATTGGGTGATCTCGGACCTGTGGGAGGAGGGGTTTCAGCGACCGGGGGACAAGCTCTCGTATTACGGCATCATGGGAGCGACGCTGCGCAAAGACAACATCTTTAAGCCCGTTTACCACGCGCTGAAGATGCTCTCCCTGTTGGGGGACCGCCTGTTGCCCGTGACCGGCGGCAGCGCCCGCGACGACTACAAAGGCGCCAACGCCATCGCCACCAAAAGCGCGGACGGCAATCAGGTTCAGGTGTTGGTGTACAACCAGGACTACTACACGGGGGTTTCCCACCCGGACGACACGCAGTCGGACGGGGTGTCGGTGACGGTGAACAACCTGCCGGCGGGCTGGACGCGGGCGCACGTGCAACTTTTCGGCGTGGACAAGACGCGGAGCAACTCCTACAGCGCGTGGGTGAAGGCCGGGTCGCCGGAATACCCCACGGACAAAACCTGGGCGGACATGAAGCGGGACCAAAACATGGTCTCCGTTAAAGAGCCGTTTACGGCGTCGCTCAATAACGGGGCGTTCAGCGATTCTTTCACCGCCCTGCGGACGGGTGTTTATATGTACGTCTTGACCAACCCGGACGCCGGGCCCGCTAAAAAGTGCGATTTGGCCGTGACCGACATCACCTGGACGCCCCGATTTCCCGCGCCGGGAACGCCGGTGGTGTTCAGCGCGGTGGTGAAAAACCAGGGGGCGTTGGGTAGCCCCACCGGGATGCATCACGGTGTCGCCTTTTACGTCAACGGCGTGAAAAAAACATGGTCGGCGGTGCGGAACACCTCGATCCCGCCGGGGGCGGCGGCGGTGTTGACGGCCTCGGACGGGGTGGACGGCGCTGCCTGGACAGCGACGGAGGGGACCTACCGCGTGAAGGCCGAGGTCGATGACGTGGGGGGCATCCCCGAGGAACGAGAGGACAACAACTCTCTGACGCGAGCGCTGGAGGCCGGCGCCGCGGTCGATTTGCCGGACGGATGGCACAACACCGACGTGGGGAGCCCCGCCGCGCGCGGCGCCGCGGGATTGCACGCGGGCACCTTTTACGTGACCGGGTCCGGCACGGACATCGGCGACGCGTTCCACTTCGCTTTCAAGCGGGGGGCGGGCAACGCGACCGTCTCCGCGCGGGTGGAATCCCTGGAGAACACCAGCGTCACCGGGTGGGAAAAGGCGGGCGTGATGATCCGGGAGTCGGAGAAGAGCAACAGCAAGTTCGCCGCCGTTGTCGTGACTCGGACGCACGGGGTGGTTTTCCTCTGGCGGTCCGTGAATGGCGGCAACGTCTCCTATCGATTGTCGAGCCCCCCGGGCTACGGTTCCGCGCCGATTTACGTCAAATTGACCCGCCGGGGGAAGTCCCTCGACCCCTTCTATTCCAGTGATGGGACCACCTGGTTTTCAATGACCGGTGCCATTATCCCCATGACCACGGACATCGTGTCCGGGTTGTGTGTGACCTCGGTGACCGACGGGACGTTGAACACCGCCAAGTTCACGAACGTGGCCAACACCTTCGACCGGACGGAGGGTGGGCCGAACGGGTTGCTGGCGTATTACTACAAAGGCATCGACGCGGATTTTTCCCGGAACTATTTCCGGACGGAGCGGTTGGTGCCCAACGTCGATTTCGACTGGGGCACGGGACAGCCGGACCCCCTGTTGGGGCCGGATTCTTTTTCGGTGATTTGGAAAGGGTATGTGACCCCGGCGATCACGCGGCGCTACACGTTTCACACGTTGACCGACGACGGCGTGCGCCTGTGGGTGAACGGGCAGTTGTTGGTGGACAAATGGATCGACCAGGGGGCGACGGAACACAGCGGGGCGATCGACTTGACGGGCGGGGTCCCCGTGCCGATTGAAATGCGCATGTACGACCGCGGGTTGGGCGCCGTGGCCAAGCTGATGTGGAGCGCGCCGGGGTTGGGGAAGGAAGTGATCCCGCCCTCGGCCGTATCGCCGGGGCGGCCGGATCTGGTGGTGACGAACGTGTCCGTCACGCCGTCCAACCCCGTGGCGGGGGAGGAAGTGTCGTTCTCCGCCGTGATCAGGAACGTCGGTATGACGGCGTCGCCGTCGGGACAGTTGCACGCGGTCGCCTTTTACGTGGACGGGCGGAAATTCGCCTGGTCCACGGCGCGCTGGACGGGCTTGGAGCCGGGCGCCTCGGCGAACGTGGAGGCCGACGGCGGAGTGAACGGGACCCGCTGGACGGCGGAACCGGGACCCCACACGGTGATGGCGGTGGTGGACGACAACGACACCCTTCCGGAAACGGACGAGTTCAACAACAAAAGCGAGATCCCGCTCGCGTGCGCGACGGCCCCGGCCGGGCGCGGGCTTTTCGGCGCGTACTACAACAACCCGGATTTCACGGACTTGCGCATGACGCGGGTGGACCCGAAAATCAAATTCAATTGGATCCACCTCTCGCCGGACCTTTCGCTGGGGTCGGACACCTTTTCGGTGCGATGGACGGGATCCATCACGCCGCGATACAGCGAGGCGTACACGTTTCACGCCGAGGCCGACGACGGGGTGCGGTTGTGGGTCGATGGGCAATTGATCATTGACCAATGGGCCTCCCAAGGGGCGACGGAACACACGGGCACCATCGCCCTGACGGCCGGGCGGCCGGTGTCGATTCGGATGGATTATTACGACGACAGGGTGGCGGCGCTGGCGAACTTGTCGTGGAGTTCGCCGTCCCAGGCCAAGGAGCTGGTGCCGCCGGAGGTCCTGCGCCCCAACGGGCACGAGGCGGAGCGGGGCACCGTGGGAGGCGGCGCGGCGGCCACCGGCTATTACGTGGGTCAAATGCATAACGCCGGGGCCTGGAACCAGGTGGACGGCGTGGACGGGTTGGCCGGGGGTTACAAGAGCCTCACCATCCGTTACGCCACCAACGAGACGAACTGCGTGAAGAGCCTTTTCGTTAACGGCGTGTTTGTGCGGCGCGTGTCTTTCCCGGCCACCGGCGGATGGGAAACCTTCGCCGTGAGAATGGAACCCATTGGGTTGTCGTCGGGGGCGGTCAACACGGTCCGCCTGCAAAACGCGGCGGGGGACGCGGGCGGGTTGAACATCGACCGGTATGAGACGTCGGACTATTCGCCGACCGGCGTTTACTCGGCCGAAGACGGGACCGTGGGCAACGGCGCGGTGATCGCGGGGTCTTACGTTGCCCAGATGCACCACCCCGGCGCCTGGAACCAAATCGGCGCCGTCTTTGGGGCGGGCGGGGGGGTGAAAATCCTCAAAATTCGCTACGCCTGCAACGAGGCCGGCGTCATCAAAAGCCTCTACGCCAACGGCGTGTTTGTACGGCATGTGACGTTCCCGCCGACCGGGTCTTGGAGCGCTTATGGCGAGACGCAGACGACCGTCACGCTGGAGGCCGGCTTCAACAACACCCTCAAGCTGGAGAACGGCGCGGGCGACGCGGGCGGGGTGAACATCGACTCTTACGCGATATCGGATTATACGCCCGGGGACTACGAAGCCGAGCAGGGGGCGGTGGGCGGGGGCGCTGCGATCCAGGGGGCGCACGTGGGGCAGATGCATCAATCGGGGGCCTGGAACCAGATTGGCATCGTCGACGGCTTGGGTGGCGGAACGAAGACCCTGGTGGTTCGCTACGCGACCAACGAAGCCGGCGTCGTCAAAAGCCTCTATGTGAACGGCGTGTTTGTGCGTCGCGTGAACTTCCCCGTGACGGGGGCGTGGGACGCTTTCGGCGCCACGCAGGTGGCGATCCCGCTGAACGCCGGGCCGGCCAACGTTATCAAGCTTTTGAACGCCCCGGGCGACGCCGGGGGGGTGAACATCGACCGCTACGCGGTTTCGGATTATGTCCCCGGCGTTTACGAGGCCGAATGGGGCACCGTGGGCGGGGGCGCAGCGGTCGTCGGCTATTTTGTGGGGGGGATGCACGCCGTGGGGGCTTGGAGCCAAGTCGATGGCGTGGACGGCGGGAGCGGCGGAACGAAAACCCTACGGATCCGCTGCGCGGCCAGCCTGACGGATGGGGAAAAGGGCCTTTACGTCAACGGCCAATATCGGCAGACGTTGTACTTCCCCTCGTGGTGGTACGGGTGGGAGAGCTTTCACGACGTGGACGTGCCCGTTGATCTAAACCCGGGCCCGGTGAACACGATTCGGTTGCTCAATTCAAAGGTGCAAAGCGGATTGAACATCGACCGCTACGGGATTGTCGAGCCATAGAAAATCGACCGCCGAATGGGCGGTGGGGGGTGTAAAACCGGAGGCCAGGCTTTTTGCAAATTATACTGCTGTCGGTGGTTTATATTATAAGTAGTATAATTTATTTTAAAACACTTGACATAAATAGAGTGTTTGTGTAAATTGTCCCGGCGATGACTTTCTTTCGCGGGGGCGGCCATGATCAACAAATCTTTCTCATTCGTCAAATCGATTGTCCGGTCGACGGCAATGGTTTTAATGTCGGCCGTTTTTGTCGTCGGCGTATCGGCCGGAGAGAAAGCGGGGCCTAACCCCGGCAACCTCGCCCCCACGGGCTCCCACGACACGTCCCTCTTCACGGGGGCTTTTACCTACAGCTACCCCATCGAAGTTCCTCCAGGCCGAAACGGCCTACAGCCCGACATTAAATTGATTTACAACTCCCAGGCTGGAAACGGCTGGCTGGGATTGGGTTGGGATTTGAGCGTCGGCGCTATATTCCGAAGCACCAAAAAAGGCGTCCCCACCTACACGGATTCCGACACCTTCATGTTTTCGCAGGGAGGCCAAACCCAGGAACTGGTGCCCATCGGAGGCGGTGAGTATCGCGTTCAAATTGAAGGGGCGTTCTTTCGATTCAAAAAAATTAACGCTCAAGAATGGCGTGCGTGGGACAAGGGGGGAAGGGAATTCCTTTTCCTTGGGCTCGTGCCCAAAGGCACGGAATTTTACTATTGGGACCTTCGCAAGGTGACGGATCTTAATGGCGGCACAATTGAGCTAACGTCTTTTTATGAAGGGGCGCTGAATCCAAATCCCTCCGGCGGTGCCGGTTCTCAGGGGCTGCCGGGATATATCCCGGCAGAAATCCGATATAACCGAAAAACGGACGGCACCTACAAGAACCGCGTTGTATTGGAATTGGAAGCGCGTTCCGACACCCTAACCGACTATCGTGCTGGGACTGAAAATGAAGTGAATAAGCGGCTCAAGACGATAAAAGTCTATTCCGAGACTCAACTTATTCGTCGAAACGAATTAACTTATAGCCAAAATACCGCGGGCAAATCTTTCCTGTCCGCTATTCAAGAATACGGTTTGTCCGGAACAACACTGCCCCCGGTGCGCTTCACATATCAGGAAGGCGACCCAACTTGGGATGCGGCAATTTCCGAACTTCCAACGCAATCGCCGAGCGGCATCGTTGTCGCTGATATCAACGGAGACGGCTTGGTGGATGTCCTTCGGAGGTCTCCGACAGAGACCCCGGCCGCTTGGCTCAACACGGGCAATGGTTGGTTGAGAAATGATGCTTTTGCACCTCCCGTTGATCTTTCCGCCGAAGTTCAACTCGTGGATGTGAACGGGGACGGGTTGATGGATATCCTCCATAGTGCGTTTAATCTCTATGATCCTCCCACGCAGAATGCGTGGTTGAACAGCGGCAATGGTTGGGCCGTCGCGCCGGAATGGATTCTTCCGGCGGCCGCCGTTTTCAGCAGGGGTGTCGAAGACATGGGAACCAGAGTTGTTGACATAAGTGGAGATGGTTTGGTTGACATTGTCATGTCGCGGAATGCCAAACCCCATAATGACAATGATGATCCGGTTTATTCTTTCGGAGTTTGGATAAACAATGGGAATGGCTGGGTGGAAAGCCAATCGTGGGGATCACCGCCCGCCATCTGCGATGTTGTAATTCAATTGGGAAACGGGAATCAAACTCAATCAAAGGATCTCGGTGTTCGTTTTCTTGATGTGAACAACGACGGACTGGTGGACATCTTGAAGGCCGCCGGGGGAGTCCGTAAAGCTTGGATTAACAACGGGATCAATTGGGTTGAGCAGCCCGGATCGCCATTGGTTCCTCCCCTGGATTTCGTCACTGCAGAGGGCAAGGACGAAGGTGTGCGGCCAGCGGACATCAACGGCGACGGAATCGTGGACTGTGTCCAATATCTGGATGGTGAGGCTGGAACAAAAAAAGCTGTCTGGCTGGGGACAGGCAACGGCTGGGTTAGGGACGACCGATGGCTCCCACCCTTTCGGCTCGTTAACTGGGTTCTTTCTGACTATCGGGTGGACGAGGGGGCCCAATTAGCTGATTTCAACGGAGACGGTTTAATTGATGTCGCACACTACATGACCAACCCAGTAGGCATAAAAATTCGCCGGAGTATTGTTCCCGACAAGCTCATCCAAATTCAAAATCTATTGGGCGGGCTGGTTTCTGCCCAATACGAATTTGTCGTTCAAAAGAGTACGGGACTTCCCTTCCCGGTCGCCGTTGTGAAATCCGTCTCCATGTCGGATGGTTTGGGATCGACAACAACGATAAACTATTCTTTTTACGAAGGCCTTTTCGATCACATCCCATCGACAGAAAAAGAGTTTCTCGGTTTTGGAAAAGCTCGGACGACGGATTCCCAAGGCAACCATGGGATAAACACATTTTTTCAATCGGAGAGCGCGGTCAATGACGTCAACATGCTCAAAGGTCTTGTGGCGGAACAAGCGGCCTACGATGCCGTCGGAAACCTGTTGACGAAAACCACGAACATTTACGGCGTGGCCCAGCCCTACCCCGGGGTGTATTTCCCCCATCTTTCGCAAACAAACAGCGTCTTGGGATCGAAAATCACCTCCGCCCAATTTGAATATGACGCCTATGGAAACGTCACCAAACAAACCGCCCTGGGAGATGTGTCCGTGAGCGGCGACGAAACGGAGACAACCATCGAGTATGTGCACAACACGCCGCTGAACATTCTGGGCTTGCCCGCCCACACGAAGGTGTTGGACAGCCTGGGAAACACTGTGTCGGAGAGCTGGACGAACTACGACGGCAACGCGCTGTGGACCCAGAGCCCCACGAAAGGCCGCCCCACGCGCGCCGAGGCGTGGCTGTCCGGCGGGGCGAACGTCGCGCTGACAAAAGCCTATGACGCCCATGGGAACTTGACGGACGAATACGACGCGAAGTGGAACGCCACCAACGGCACCGAGGGGAACCACGCTCGCTACGAGTACGACCCCGTTTACAATCTTTTCCCGGTGAAGGTCACGCAGGGGGCGGGTTCCTTTAACTTTATTGAGACGATGGCGTACAACACGGACACCGGCCAGGTGCTAAGCAAGACCGACGCCAACGGCCAGACCACGCAATTCGTCTACGACACCTTCGGCCGAACCACGAAGGTGGTGGGCCCGGGGGACACGGCGGCCCATCCGACGGTGGCGTACGAATATCAAGTCCAACCGACGCCGCCGCATCTGGTTTTGGAGAAACGGCGGATTAATCATCACCAAGAGGGCGTTCCGGAATCGGATCAGACGCTGGACAGTTACACCTTTTTGGACGGGCTGGGGCGCGTGCGCCAAACCAAAACCCCGGGGGCGGCGGGGCGGCAGATTGTTTCCGGCGTACACACCTACGACGCGCGGGGGCTTGTGGGGGAGAGTTTCGCTTCGGCCACGGTGTTGTTTTCGACGTCCATGGCGGTTTTGCCCGCCAACACCCCCAAGACATCGGCGGAGCACGACGCGCTGGGGCGCGTGGTGCGCACAGTGTTCCCGGACGGCGGGGCGGCGGCGACGACCTACGTTGAACGCGTGACCACGGGGATCGACCCCAATGGGAACAAAAAAGAAACAGTGGCGGACGCCTATGGACGCACGGTGGAAGTGGGCGAATTCGACGGCCCGACGAAACACACCACCGTTTACAACTATGACGCTTTGGGGAATCTGAAGGGGATAGTGAAGTCGAACGGGGAGACGGTTTCCATCCTCTATGACAGCCTGGGGCGGAAAACCTGGATGCGGGACCCGCAAATGGGGGAATGGCGTTACGAATACGATGCCAACGGCAACTTAACCAAACAAATCGACGGCAAAAACCAGACGATCATCATGGCGTACGACCGGTTGAACCGGCCGACCTCCAAGACCTATCCCGACGGGAGATCCGTCGTCAACCAATACGACCAAGGGCTTAACGCGGTGGGGCGGCTGTCGAAGGTGACCGATTTGTCGGGGACGCTGGAACTGTTCTACGACGACTTGGGCCGAGCGACCCAAAAGAAGCGCGTCATTGACGGCAGGACTTATATCACCCAAAGCCGCTACGACCTTTTGGGCCGGGACACCGCGTTGGTGTACCCGGATGGGAGCGAAGCCCGCAACGTTTACGAAGGAAGCTTTTTGAAATCCGTCACCGACGCGGGGGGCGCGCCTTACGCGGCGTTGACCTACGACTTGGCCGCCGCCGGGCAGCCGGCCACGTTGACCTACGGGAATGGAACCGTCACCACCTACGCCTATCGGGCGGACAACCGAATGATGCAAAACATCACCGCCCAAAAAGGGTCCCAAACCTTGTTGAATTTGAGCTACACCTACGATAAATCCGCCAACGTGAAGTCCACGGTGGACGGCGTGCGGGGGTGGACGTACAACTACGACTACGACGGTTTCAATCGTTTGTCCGACGCGCAGGGGCCCTATGGACGGCAGATGTATCAATATGATTCCGTTGGAACCCTGTTGGGGTACATCGAAAACCCGGCCTGGGACGGTTCTTTGGACCATCCGGCGGCCACGGCGTCCTCGGTGTGGGGCGCGGGGGCGGAGGCGACGTTGGCCATGGACAACAATACCTACACCCGCTGGACCTCGGCGGCGGGGGATCCGGCGCCCTGGCTGCTGATCGATTTGGGATCGCCCCGCGACTTCAACACGGTGGTGCTGAACTGGGAAACGGCCTACGCGACGCGCTACCGGCTGTTGTGTTCCTTGGACGGGAAAAACTGGACGGCGATGGGGAACCCTTACGATTCGGACGGGGGCATCGACCGTGTGGGCGTGGGGGCGCGGACGGCGCGCTATGTCCGGCTGGAGACCATCGCGCTGAATCCGGCGCACGGATTAGTTTCCCTTTGGGAGATCTCCGTGACGGATGGACGGGTCGCCACGGCGTCGAGCAACGCGGCCATCGCCGGCGCGGCGATTGACGGCAACCCCTACACCCGCTGGACGTCGGATGCGATAGATCCTCAGTGGATCAGCGTTGATTTCGGCCAGGAAAAAGCCTTTGACACGGTGCGGATCATGTGGGAGGCGGCCTATGGGAAGAGCTACGAAATCCGCATCTCCACGGACAACGCCAATTGGACGGTTGTGTACGCGACGGCGAACGGGGACGGGAACGTGGATGAGTGCCCGGTGGGGGACCGGCGGGCGCGGTATCTGCGCTTGTACGCAACCCAACGCGGGACGCAATGGGGGTATTCTCTTTGGGAGATCGAAGCGTTCCGGTCCAACATTCGAAACGCGGCGCTGCGGGCGGGGGCGACGGCGCTGACGTCGGGCGCGGCGGCGGGGGCGGCGGTGGACGGGTCGGCGACGACGGGGTGGGTGTCGGCGGCGGCGGACAGCCAGTGGTGGCAGGCGGATCTGGGGGAAGCGCGGTGGATGAACCGGATGGCGCTCAAGTGGGGAGCGAGCCACGGGGTGGAGTACAAATTGAAGGCCTCGATGGACGGACGCCGCTGGAAAACCCTTTATCAAACGACGGCGGGGACGGTGGGACGGACGAAGTGACGTTCGGGTCTGTTCGAGCGCGGTACGTGCGGTGGGAGGGAACGCGGCGGAGCGGGAGCGGGGGCTACGAGCTGAAGGAGCTGGAGGTGTACGGGCCGGACATCCGGGCGTGGGCGTCAACGGAGGGAGCGAGCCTGCCGGCGGCGCACGCGGTGGACGGGGACGAGCGGACGCGGTGGGCGGGGCAGGCGATCGACCCGCAGTGGCTGGCGGTGGATTTCGGGGAGACGCGAGCGTTCGACACGGTGCGGCTGGTGTGGGAGGTGGCGTACGGGAAGG
Source organism: Elusimicrobiota bacterium (assembly GCA_016706425.1). Lineage (NCBI taxonomy): Bacteria > Pseudomonadati > Elusimicrobiota > Elusimicrobiota bacterium. The sequence goes on along the minus strand of JADJJR010000001.1, from coordinate 1,660,411 downwards.
ATTACCTGGTGCAGGTGTCGACGGACAAGGCGAACTGGGTGATTGTTGGGGCGGTGACGGGCGGGGACGGTGGCGTGGACGAGGTGGCGGTGGGCGCGCAACAGGCGCGGTATCTTCGGATCTACGGGCTGGTGCGCGGGACGGCGTGGGGGTATTCGCTCTATGAGCTCGACGCGTACGGCCCCGCGGACCCTGTCGAAGAGACCCTGGTGGGGAGCTACGGGGAGGGAACGGCGAGCGGGGAAATCATCGGGCTGACGAACGTGGGGGCGATCGTGGCGGCGATCCAAAGCCATCGGAACCAGATATTGAAGGATGGGAACGGGAACATGGTGATCGCGCGGGACAAGTGGATCGCGTACGATTACGAGAATCGGCCTGTGAAGGTGGTGACGGCGGAGGGGAGCGTCACGGAATACGCCTACGACGCGGAGGGGCAGCGTGTGAAGGCGACGGGGGCGGGGGGAACGACGTATTTTGCGGGGACGGTGTACGAGGACCGCGGGACGGAGCGGATCCGATACGTTCACGCGGGGGGACAGCGTGTGGCGCAGGTGAGCAGCGCGGCGGGGACGAGCTACTTCCACGTGGACCAGCTGGGGAGCGTGAGCGCGCTGACGAACGGGGCGGGGGCTGTGACGCGGACGCTTGCGTACACGCCGTTTGGCGGGAGTTTCGAGGTGGGGGGGAGCGGGGAGACGGCGTGGCGGTTCACGGGGCAGCGGCAGGACGACGGGACGGGGCTGTATTATTACAACGCGCGGTACTACGACCCGGCACTGGGGCGGTTCATCACGCCGGACACGATCGTGCAGAGCCCCTACGACCCGCAAAATCTGAATCGGTATGCCTATTGTTTCAATAACCCAATCAACTATACTGATCCTAGTGGTCATTTTTCTTGGAACATCAAACATACATGGCGCGGAATTGAAAAAAGCATTAGCCATACCTGGCACCAAAGCGGAGCGGCGAGTTGGTGGAACAAGAACCGCGATTATGTATGGGCAAGCGCGGCAATTATTGCAACAGCAGGAGGTGCCCTCGCCTATGGCGGACCAGTTTGGACGGGAGCTCTAATGGGTGAGGTTGTGGGCGGCTACAGTGCTTATAGGGCTGGTGGGGACATCTTGAGTGGTGTCGCAATCGGCGGAGTGATCGGCGCGGTTACGGGCTACGCGGGTGGGCAAGCAGGAGGTTTTTTGCGTGATGCCATGGGTGGCAGTCGGTTGGGGTATGTCTTTGGCGGGGCCACACGCGGAGCAATCATGGGGATGGGGGGCGGCAGTGCCGCCAGCTATGCCGGCGGTATAGGGGACTGGGGGTCCGTCGTCCGAGGAGCGTATCGAGGAGCAGCCATCGGAGGTATAGCAGGAGGTGTTTTGGGTTACCTCGAATATGCGCCGAAGGTGCCTAGCAGAGAGGGTCTTTTGAACGCCATCAAGACTGCGGCGAGAGACGGCGCCAAGAATGCGGCGCAAAAGGGAGACATCGGTGCTCTTTTTTCAGATGTGGTCAAAGAAGTGACAAAGGCCATGGCGAAGCCGGCGCTAAACTTCTTGGCGGATAACCCGGAGCTTGGGTATGACATGATCGCCGGAGGCGTGGGCGTTGAAGAAACGGACCACTTCGGCGGGGAGTATTTTGACGAGAATGGCGTCAAAGGAAGAATCAAAATTAAGTTCTGAGAGGAAATATGACCTACTTCTCGAGGATAGATAAGGGAGCTCTTCTGTGGTGCGCTGTCTTCCTTTCAGGCTGCGGCACCCATAGGATGGTGCTTGTGAGAGAGCGCCAGGTAGAAAACGAGGGTTTGTATAGGGTCAACAAGCCTGTTGGGGAATGGAAGTGGAACGACAGCAGTGTCATCCGTTATGGGACGGTCGGGACTGCGGCGGACGATATAATTTTCTGGAAATGCCCCGGTCCGCAGCAGATCACCATCATGAGGGCTGATTACCGTCGAAATGAACGGAAGAAAGCTCTGCCCGTCCAGGTGGAGAAGAATTCATTTGAAGAAGTTGCCGTGCGGTTCCTTCAAAGCTTTAACGAGAAGATGGGTGTCAAGGATATCCGGTTCCTGGAGCACCGGAAGGCTTCCTTGTCTGGCTACGAGGCGGTCGAGGTCTCGGTTGTAACGAGAGATGAATATCTCGTCGCGTGTGATTCCACCCAATTGGCCGAGAGGGCTTTGAAGAGCAAGTTTGTTTTGATTAAACGAGGGGATTGGGGATACACGCAGTTTTCGAAGAAAGGCCGATTTCCAAGGATGATCGTCTTGTGGTACAGCAGCCCGGTTGAGAACTTCGACGGAGGCGTGGGCGAGTTCGACCAAATGGTCCAGGAGTTCCGCTTCATGGAAAACTGACATGATGTCGACGATCCGAATAAGCTGGGGTGGCACAATGCTGGCCTTGTGTTCGTTTCTTCTGGCGGGGTGCGCGCCGTTTCGGGCTTACACGGGACCGAAAGCCCCAAGGTCCGACGTCGCGATTATTGAGGTTAATCATCCTGTCGACCAAGTGATGAGTGGCAGCGAGGAGACGGTTTATCTTCGGAAAGTGAATGGATTTATCACTGCTAAGGACAGGGTGGCTGTCTTGCCCGGCCCCTGTGAGATAGAGGTCGGTTATCGATCCGGTGACGACGATGAGAGAAGGGCCATTTCCCAACGGAACGTTAGGATTGAGTTTAAGGCGGAAGCAGGAGTGGCATATGCTGTTTATGCCAGACGGCTTTGGAGCAAAGGCCATTGGTACGCGGTCGTTTGGGGATCTGGACGGGAAATTGCGAGGAGCGAGAATGGGGTTATTGTAATTAAGGGTCCTCCACAGAAGGCTCCTTCGCATCCGTGAGGGCGGCTTCTCATTGGATACCAAGCACAGCTTATAAGATGGTCAGCACACATTTTCTATTTGTGGACGTGTTTAACAAATTGACGGCATAGTTTGTCCCTGCGGGCGGGGGCGACGGCGTTGACGTCGGGAGCGGCGGCGGGGGCGGCGGTGGACGGGTCGGCGACGACGGGGTGGGTGTCGGCGGCGGCGGACAGCCAGTGGTGGCAGGCGGATCTGGGGGAAGCGCGGTGGATGAACCGGATGGCGCTCAAGTGGGGAGCGAGCCACGGGGTGGAGTACAAATTGAAGGCCTCGATGGACGGACGCCGCTGGAAAACCCTTTATCAAACGACGGCGGGGGACGGTGGGACGGACGAAGTGACGTTCGGGTCTGTTCGAGCGCGGTACGTGCGGTGGGAGGGAACGCGGCGGAGCGGGAGCGGGGGCTACGAGCTGAAGGAGCTGGAGGTGTACGGGCCGGACATCCGTGCGTGGGGGTCGACGGAGGGGGCGAGCCTGCCGGCGGCGCACGCTGTGGACGGGGACGAGCGGACGCGGTGGGCGGGGCAGGCGATCGACCCGCAGTGGCTGGCGGTGGATTTCGGGGAGACGCGAGCGTTCGACACGGTGCGGCTGGTGTGGGAGGTGGCGTACGGGAAGGATTACCTGGTGCAGGTGTCGACGGACAAGGCGAACTGGGTGATTGTTGGGGCGGTGACGGGCGGGGACGGGGGCGTGGACGAGGTGTTGGTGGGCGCGCAGGCGGCGCGGTATTTGCGGGTGTACGGGCTGGCGCGTGGGACGGCGTGGGGGTATTCGCTCTATGAGCTCGACGCGTACGGCCCCGCGGACCCTGTCCAAGAGACCTTGGTGGGGAGCTACGGGGAGGGAACGGCGAGCGGGGAAATCATGGGGCTGACGAACGTGGGGGCGATCGTGGCGGCGATTCAAAGCCATCGGAACCAGATATTGAAGGATGGGAACGGGAACATGGTGATCGCGCGGGACAAGTGGATCGCGTACGATTACGAGAATCGGCCTGTGAAGGTGGTGACGGCGGAGGGGAGCGTCACGGAATACGCCTACGACGCGGAGGGGCAGCGGGTGAAGGTGACGGGGGCGGGGGGAACGACGTACTTTGTGGGGACGGTGTACGAGGATCGTGGGACGGAGCGGATCCGATACGTCCACGCGGGGGGACAGCGTGTGGCGCAGGTGAGCAGCGCGGCGGGGACGAGCTACTTCCACGTGGACCAGCTGGGGAGCGTGAGCGCGCTGACGAACGGGGCGGGGGCGGTGACGCGGACGATGGCGTACACGCCGTTCGGGGGGAGTTTCGAGGCGGGGGGGAGCGGGGAGACGGCGTGGCGGTTCACGGGGCAGCGGCAGGATGACGGGACGGGGCTGTATTATTTCAACGCGCGGTACTACGACCCGGCACTGGGGCGGTTCATCACGCCGGACGTATACATCCAAAGCCCCTACGACCCGCAGACGCATAACCGCTACACCTACTGCCGGAACAACCCGGTCAATCTGGTGGACCCGGATGGGCATTTCTTTTGGATCCCGGTTCTGGTGGGCGCGGCAATGGCGGGAACGCACGGGCGTATTTTCAGCGGGAACGCTTGGCAACACTTCGACTTCAAAGCGGCGGTCATCGGCGCGGCGGCGGGAGCCGCTGGACAGTGGGGGTATACCTTGGGTGGTGGTGGAGCGGGAGGAGCCTTCCTGGGGGGTATGATGGGTGGAGCAACCCAGGGGGCGCTAGGGACAAACGGGAATGTTTTTCAAGGAGCTGTTTTGGGTTCAGTCTCGGGTGGAATGAGTGGTTTGGTGTCTTATGGTGTTGGACAGCTGCCAATTTTTGACATATCAGGTTCGCCTTACATTTCTGGTGTTCACAACCCGATTGCCAATGGTGTGGGCGCATTTCTGTCCGCCTACCTCCTGGGTGGAAAAAAATCGGAAGCAATGGGGGCTTGGCGTTCCGGGTACTGGTCGGGGATCCTGAACAACCTTGGACAATACACATATAGCGCTATCAAAGAACCACCTACGAGCGGGGAATATTTAATGTCCCGTCGATTGGGCGGGACAGATAGTCGGTTGAAGGGAACTGTAGGAATCGGTTTGCAGCTGATGGGGATTGGACACTATGCAGCTGTCGATTTCGGTACGGGGCGTACGAAAGAACTTTTCCCAGAAAACGGAGAAGGAATCGCTAGGGAATACAATCGAACCGAAAGGCTAAATTCACTCAGGAATTACGGTGGCCGGTTTGGCACCTCTTACCGCCCTTTGACTGTTTCTTTTGATCAAATCCCGACGGGCAGCGCGGGGAGATACTTATTCATTGGGAATAATTCGAACCATTGGGCCAACAGTGTCATTAAATGAGAGGTTCTAATGATAAAAAAAATATTGATTACAATTCTGTTGTTTTTGTCGCCGAATTTTAGCCAAGCGATCATGTTGCGCCCTAAGGATTACAAGAGGATGTCCGTTGATGAAATAAGAAAATTTTTTCTTCAGCGCACCCCCATTGGGAGCACACGGAAAGATGTGGAGCATTTTATCCAACAAGAGCTGCATAAGAAGTTTAAGGTTCATAATTTCGCAATAGGATTAAAACCTGGATCCTATGCCGTCCCAATCGAAGATGGAGACTTCACGATGGAAGCCCCTTTGACATCCTATGGTTTTGTGAAGCATTTGTTCCTAGGAGAGCATCTGGTGGATGGTTTTTGGTTGTTCACTAAGGAAGGCATACTGAAGGATTTTCAAGTGCTACGACACTGGGATGGAGTTTGAATTGGAGGAGCAGGGGACGTTGTGGACCTCCCCCGAGAGAAAAAAGGGTCAGCATAAAAGAGGGGTCAGGTCTTGCAATACAATATCCGGAGTGTTGTTTTGGGAAAGAGCAGGGGACGTTGTTGACTAATCAACTAAATTGGCCGGACATCCGTGCGTGGGGGTCGACGGAGGGGGCGAGCCTGCCGGCGGCGCACGCTGTGGACGGGGACGAGCGGACGCGGTGGGCGGGGCAGGCGATCGACCCGCAGTGGCTGGCGGTGGATTTCGGGGAGACGCGAGCGTTCGACACGGTGCGGCTGGTGTGGGAGGTGGCGTACGGGAAGGATTACCTGGTGCAGGTGTCGACGGACAAGGCGAACTGGACGATTGTTGGGGCGGTGACGGGCGGGGACGGGGGCGTGGACGAGGTGGCTGTAGGCCCGCAGGCGGCGCGGTATTTGCGGGTGTACGGGCTGGCGCGTGGGACGGCGTGGGGGTATTCGCTCTATGAGCTCGACGCGTACGGCCCCGCGGACCCTGTCCAAGAGACCTTGGTGGGGAGCTACGGGGAGGGAACGGCGAGCGGGGAAATCATGGGGCTGACGAACGTGGGGGCGATCGTGGCGGCGATTCAAAGCCATCGGAACCAGATATTGAAGGATGGGAACGGGAACATGGTGATCGCGCGGGACAAGTGGATCGCGTACGATTACGAGAATCGGCCTGTGAAGGTGGTGACGGCGGAGGGGAGCGTCACGGAATACGCCTACGACGCGGAGGGGCAGCGGGTGAAGGTGACGGGGGCGGGGGGAACGACGTACTTTGTGGGGACGGTGTACGAGGAGCGGGGGACGGAGCGGATCCGATACGTCCACGCGGGGGGACAGCGTGTGGCGCAGGTGAGCAGCGCGGCGGGGACGAGCTACTTCCACGTGGACCAGCTGGGGAGCGTGAGCGCGCTGACGAACGGGGCGGGGGCGGTGACGCGGACGATGGCGTACACGCCGTTCGGTGGGAGTTTCGAGGCGGGGGGGAGCGGGGAGACGGCGTGGCGGTTCACGGGGCAGCGGCAGGATGACGGGACGGGGCTGTATTATTTCAACGCGCGGTACTACGACCCGGCGCTGGGACGGTTCATCACGCCGGACACGATGGTGCAGGCGCCGTATGATCCCCAAACATTAAACAGATACACCTATTGCCGGAACAACCCGGTCAATCTGGTGGATCCCAGCGGCAATAGTTTTTCTTTGAATCGGACGATTAATAGGGTTGGTAAAAGTCTGAAGCGGCTTAACCAGAATATGTACAGAACATGGCACGGTTTTGAAATAGTCACGGACACCGTCGGATATGCTTTCCAGAAAAAGAATCCCGGGGTGAATATCAATATTTATGTCGAAGGGGATATCCCCTTCGGTGGTGCGGGTGATGGCGAGGGGGAGGATGACGGAGATGGGGGAATGTTTCCCCCAAGCCTTCAACCGCAGCCCATTTTTATTCCCCTCACATCAATGCCCCTATTGCTGGCCGATTCCCGCGATTGGGTAAGCGATGCGCACGCGGCTCTGATTCCCGAGAGTCCCAGGGTGGTGGATATCCTAATAATGAACCCAATGGCTTTTTATGGGGCCTATAAGCTTTCGGCGCAGATCGGCGAGGAATCCGCCCAATGGTACGCCGAACGCTATGTCGCGGGTGGGAACCTCGGGCACCTCATTGGGGGGGTCGCATCATCGGCCTGGACACCGGACACCGCTGGGTGGACGGCGGGAACCTTGGCGATGGGTTGGGGGGCTGCGGGATGGGCCGCGAGGACAGGGCCAATTATAGGGTGGCGAGGTGGGGAGATCGTTCTTGAAAAAGGTGGAAACAGATTCTTTCGTTTGAATCCATTTGGTAATTGGCGGGGAAAAACTTGGAAGGAAAAAATCCCGCACTACCATCGGAGACCAGGAATTGGAAAACATCGACCATGGGAAGGATGGTGATAAATATGGAACCACGGTTTCCTATATTTTTGAAAGATAAAGACGGTTGGATGTATTTGATTGATTCAGCCGCGAATTTGGGTCGGCTTGAGTGTGTTGATGTTGAGGAGAAGGAATACACCGGGTGGGACGTTGATGGGAGACATATCGGATTGGGAATGAACGGCGATGAAATAACATCGACTTTAATCGGTGACGGTGTTCAATGCCTAGACGAATTGGCAAAATCAATTATCGATTTTGCCAATAAAATGGGACCCAAGGGAGATCAATTCCATGTGAAGAATGTTAAAGACGTTTTGGAATTATTTTCCATTGCTGAAAAACATGCCAATAAATCGAAGTTGTGGAACCGATTTTTGAGTTTTATAGGGTGGCCCACTAGAAGGGAGTGAGGTCGAGGGCGGGAACCTCGCTCGGGCACCTCATTGGCGGGTTGCATCATCGAGCGGGGAAATCATGGGGCTGACGAACGTGGGGGCGATCGTGGCGGCGATTCAAAGCCATCGGCGAAGTTTAAGGGACGGTCTTACTTAATTACCTATTGAGGAATTCTTCTTGGTTCGGTAAAGTTTGTCCATGCCACGACAAGCACGTATCCACACACCGGGGCTGTTGCACCATGTGATCAGCCGGGGGCTTAACCGGGGCTTAATCTTTAAAAGCGTCGAGGATTATCGGGATTTTATTGAGCGCATCGGCCCCTGCCTGGAGAAATCCCCCAACCAGATCCTGGCCTGGGCCTTGATGCCGAACCATTTTCATCTCCTTGTGCGCAGCGGGACAGGCGGGATCACCTCATTCATGCGCCGCCTCATGAGCGGCTATGCCAATGCATTCAATGCCCGGCACAAAAGATCCGGCTACCTGTTCCAGAACCGCTACAAATCGATCGTTTGTGAAGAAAGCGCCTATCTCATGGAACTGGTCCGATATATACACCTCAACCCCCTGCGAGCGGGCCTGGTCAAGGGCCTCCATGAACTGCGACGTTACCCCTACGCCGGCCATGGGGTGATTATGGGAACCTTTCGCTATGACTGGCAGGAACGGGATGAAGTGCTGGGCCTGTTTGGGAAAACGGAGGCCACGGCTACCCGTCGTTATGCAGAATTTGTGGGGGAGGGGGTGAGCCTTGGACGACGGCCTGATCTTGTGGGCGGCGGTCTTAAGAAAAGCCACGGAGGTGTGTGCTCCCCCAAAAGTGACCGGGAGTGTTACGACAGCCGCATCCTGGGAAGCGGATCTTTTGTGGAAAGTCTGCTGAGTCAGGAAGAGAAGGCGGAACGGAGATCGCGGGATGCCCGGCGTGGGGGATGGGATCGCCTGGTTAAGGCTGTGGCGCAAAGGCAAGGCGTGGAACCCGCCGTTCTTTTCCAGAAAGGGCGCCGGCAAACGGTGTCTGACGGCAAGGCTATGTTGATCTATGCGGGGGTTACGCTCTTTGGGAAGACGAACAAGAAGATGGCCGCCATGACCCGCATGGCCGAACCTCCCGCCAGCCGGGCCCGCCAACGGGGGAAGGCCATATTGGAAAAGTCGGGGATTCTGTCCGAGTTAGGTAATTAGGTAAGACCGTCCCCTTTTCCGGCAGACGTTGTACTTCCCCTCGTGGTGGTACGGGTGGGAGAGCTTTCACGACGTGGACGTGCCCGTGGATCTAAACCCGGGCCCGGTGAACACGATTCGGTTGCTCAATTCAAAGGTGCAAAGCGGATTGAACATCGACCGCTACACGGTTCTCGGGGCGCAATAAAGCCGGGGGGAAACCCCCCGGGACGGGTTGGCCGGTATCCCAACCGGTCGGTGGGAAGGCGCCAGAAAACAGACTTGCCGACGGTATAAAATATTATAAGTAGTTGTAATGCCCCCATGCATCGTGGGCGGTTCAGAGAGTGCCGCGGCCGGTGACCTGCCCCGAATAATTGAGCCGATGGCGCGTCGAATTCCGGTGTAACAATCAACCGCAGCGCCTCGCCCGCTACGTGCATTGGCCGGTGGGTCAAAAGGCTATAATATAAGAATGAATTTTATCAGGAAGGGCCGAGCCCTAATCTTTAGGGCACCTTTTACGTTTCCCTCGTGGGCGGACCGGCTCGGAATCGGCGATGGGTGGCGGGCGCTGAACGCCTTATTGGTCCTGTTGCTCGGTGTTTTGGCGGTGGGGTGGATGGTGACGTTGTGGGGGCCACCCGGGAAATCGTCCGAGGAGAGCGCGCCGTTCGCCGGCGCCGGGGAGTGGGCGTCGGCCAACATATCCCCACCGGCTCCAACCGCTCGACGCAATATCTTCGCGTCGGTGTACGCCCCGCCCGCGGCGAAGCCGGCGCCGGCGACACCCCCCATCCCGGCGGCTCCGCCCCCTCCCAAAATGACGATCTCGGAACGAGTCGGTCATTGGCGGCTGGTGGGCGTGTTGCCCGGACCGCCGGTCCAGGCCATCATCGAAGACCTCCGCGCCCAGCGCACCTACGACGTGACGGCGGGCCAGACGGTGGAGGGAGTGACCATCGGAGAAATCCGCGAGGGGAGCGTCTTGCTTTTGGTTGAAGAGGAACGGTTTGAACTTTCTTTGTAAGCGGGGGATTTCATGAATCGATGGACGCGCGTGACCCTTTGTCTTTTCTTCGCGGCGACGACGGCCTTGGCCGCGGTGTCGAAAGAGGAGTGGGCCCGCTTTACGCTGGGGCGGGGTTTCAAACCGGGCAAGACGGCTTCCATGGATCAATGGAACGCGTTTTTGGGCGCGTTGACGGCCGGCAACGCCCCCGATGTCGAGGCGGGGTGGAGCGCTTTAGCCGCCAAGCACGGGTTTAATTCGCGGCCCAGCTACGGTGACGCGGAGTGGGCCGCCGTGCTGGAGGCTGTTCAAAGCGGCGGAAAGATCAAGACCCCGGCGGCTCCCGCCCCCGCGCCGACGGCGCAAGACACGCCGGTCGTCACGCCCTCGCCGGCGCCGGCGGCCCTCTCGCCGATGTTGACCCCGCCCGCTGTGGGAAGCACGGCGCCGACGCAGGTTCCCGCGGGGGCGCCCGCGGCCGCGCCCCCGCGCGCGGAGGAGGCGCCCTCGACCTCCACCGCGACCGCGACGGTCATTGAGCCCAAGCCCGCCGCGGCGACGGCCCTGCCCAAAATCTCGCTGGACTTGCGCGAAATGGATATCGTTGAGGTGTTGAAGATCCTGTCGCGGCAGTCGGGGTTAAACATCGTGGTGGGCAAAAACGTCGCCGCGCGGGTGACGGTCTTTATGAAGAATGTGGATTTTTGGGACGCGTTGCGGATCATCTTGGAGTCCCGGGATTTGGCCTACGCCGGGACGGGCGATTTGGTGACCGTGATGACGGCCCAGGATTACGAACGGACCTACGGTCGGGCGTTCGCCGCGCGCACGGAGTTCCGCGCGTTCGGCTTGAAACACGCCCGCGCGGCCCACGCCAAGACGTTGTTGGAGCCTTTCCGCAGCCGGGTGGGCACGTTGGTCGTCAACGAAATCACCAACACCCTGCAGGCGGAGGACACGCCCGACGCCTTGGCGCGGATGGAGAAGATGATCGCGGAGTTTGACCGGCCGGTGGCGACCCGGGTGTTCGCCGTCAATCACGGTTCGGTGGAGGACATCCTGCCCAAGCTGACGCCGCTGGTCAGCCGGGATTACGGCAACGTGCAGGCCGATAAACGCACCAACACCATCGTGATGACCGACAACCCCGCCCGCTTGGACGAGGCGGCGCGGCTGATCGAATCTTTCGACGTGAGGGATCGGGCGGTGTTGATCGAGGCCAAGATCGTGCAGGTTCTTTTGAACGACGATTTCCAGTGGGGCGTCAATTGGCAGTACGTTTTCGACCGGGTGGCGGGCAACTCGCGCAACTCGCCCATCACGGGGTCGGTCTCGAGCAACCTGTTGACGGTGCCTTTGGCCCAGGTCACGCCGGACGCCGCGGGGCGCGTGACGGCCAAGGGGGTGACCGGCAACGTGAAGATCACCCGGTTGCCCCACGGGGCCGACTTCTCGTCGGTTCTCAATTTCCTGGAAACGATGGGGAAGACCAACATCTTGTCTTCGCCGCGCGTGATGGCCCTCAACAACCAGGAAGCGCGCATCCACGTGGGGACGAAAGAGCCCATCTTGACCCGCAACATCGTGAACGCGGGCAGTTCGACCACGCAGCCGATCGTGACGGAGGACGTCAAGTTTGAACCGGTGGGGGTGTCGCTGACGGTGACGCCGAAGATCGGGGCGGACGGATTCATCTCCATGAAGATCCGGCCGGAGGTGAGCGCCCTGGAGTCGACCTTGACGACGGAGAACGGCAGTTCGATCCCGATCATCCGTCTGTCCGAGGCGGAGAGCAGCGTGTTGATCAAGGACGGCGCCACGGTGGTGATCGGCGGGTTGATCGAAGACCGCGCGGAGATGACGAATTCGCACGTGCCCATTTTGGGACGGATCCCGCTGGTGGGCCTGCCTTTCCGGGGAAAAAAGAAAAGCACGGTCAAATCCGAATTGGTCATCTTTTTGACGCCGCGCATCGAGAGCGGCGAGGTGGATTCGTCGGAGGTGGAAGTGTATCTGCCGCCCTATGAGAAAACTTTGAACCGCGCGCCCAAACGGCGCAAGGGCCGGGCGAAGGAATCCTGATGGCGTCGGAAAAGCCCGCCGGGGAGACGGCCTTCGGGGTCCGCGTCGATCTGGCGGGGGTGACGCCCGACCCGACGGCGCTGGGCGCCGTGCCCGCCCGCGTCGCCCATCATTACGGGTTGTTCCCTTACGGTTGGGAGGGCGATCGCTTGAAGGCGGCCGTGGCGGAAATCCCCGACGCGGCCAAAAGGGACGAGTGGCGGTTCGTCTTGAAGCGCGAGGTGGTCCCCGTGTTGGCCGCGCCGGCGGAGATCCTCCAGGCGCTCAAAAGCCACTACGGGATCGGCGCCGAGACCGTGGCGCGGATGCCGGACGCGGGGCCGCGCGTGGACGTTTCTCGGCGGCGGGACGACTTGGACGCGGCGGAGGACGCCTCGGTCGTCAAAATCGTCAACCAGTTGTTGCTTGAGGCCCACGAGAACCGGGCCACCGACATCCACCTGGAACCCTATGAGAACGATTTCCGCGTGCGGTACCGGATCGACGGCGTTCTCTACGACGCGAAAACCGCCGAAGGCCTGAGAGGGCACCGGGCGGCCATCGTGTCGCGGATCAAGATCATGGCCGAGCTCTCCATCGCCGAAAAGCGCCTGCCCCAAGACGGACGGTTGCGGGTGCGTGTGGGCGGGCAGGATTTGGATTTGCGCGTGTCGACCCTTCCCACCCCGTTCGGGGAGAGCGTGGGCATACGCCTTTTGACCCGCCGGCAGTTCTTGGATTTGCGGCATTTGGGTTTCGAGGACGCCGACACGGGAACGCTCGCCGCCCTCCTGGAAAAGCCGCACGGCATCGTTTTCCTCACCGGCCCGACGGGCAGCGGCAAAACCACCACGCTTTACGCTTTCCTGAATCAAATCAACCAACCGGACAAAAAAATCGTCACCATCGAGGACCCCATCGAGTACGAGATGAAGGGCATCACCCAGGTGCAAGTGCATCCCGCCATCGGGTTGACGTTCGCCCAGGGGTTGCGTTCCATGCTGCGCCACGACCCCGACGTCATGATGGTGGGCGAGGTGCGGGATCTGGAGACGGCGGAGATCGCCGTGCGCGTGGCCTTGACCGGCCATTTGGTGTTTTCCACGCTGCACACCAACGACGCCGCTTCCGCCGCCACGCGGTTGCAGGACATCGGCGTGGAACCCTATTTGATCGCTTCGTCGGTGCTCTGCGTCATCGCCCAGCGGTTGGTGCGGGTGATTTGCGCCGAGTGCCGGGAGGCCGTTCCGCCGCCTCCGGAGATGGCGCGGGATTTGGCGGACGGCCCCGATGTTCCGAAGGCTTTTCGAGGGCGCGGCTGTCCCGCCTGCAAAGGCACGGGCTACCGCGGCCGGACGGTGATTTATGAAATGTTGCCCATGACGGACGCCCTGCGGGGGATGATCGCCGACCGTCGGCCGGCGCACGCTTTGCGCGAGGAGGCCCTGCGGGGCGGCATGCGCCCCCTGCGGCGATCCGGATGGCGCAAGGTGCTCGACGGAACGACCACCGCCGACGACGTGATGCGGGCGACGCTGCAAGAAGGGCTCTGATGCCCGCGTTTCGTTACAGCGGGAAAACGGCGCCCGGCAACGTCCGGCGGGGCGTGCTGGAGGCCGGGGACCGCGCCGCGGCGCTGGCGAAACTGGCGGACGACGGCTGTTTTCCAACGGTGCTGGAGGAAATACCTCCGGCGCGGGGGGCCGAAAGCGCGCCCTTCTCCGCGAGCGAGCTCGGCGCGTTCACCCGCGGCCTCGCGGACCTCTTGGACGCGGGGTTGGCCCTGCCGCAAGCCTTAAAAACCGTGGAACGGCAGGCGGCGTCGCCCCGACTGGCCGGCATCACGGCGGACCTGCGCGGGCGGGTGGAAGGCGGGATGTCTTTGGCCGCGGCGCTCTCGGCGCAGGGGAAACATTTTTCCGACGTTTACATCGGCATGGTGCGGGCGGGGGAGACGGGCGCCCACCTGTCGGACGCGCTCACCCGATTGGCGGACATGGCCGATCAGGACGAGGAGCTGGCCGCGCGGGTCAAAACCGCTTTGGCCTATCCCCTGTTGGTGTTGGCGACCGGCGGCGCGACGGTTCTTTTTTTGGTTTTGTACGTGGTGCCGAAATTGGCGGGGGTGTTTGAGGACATGGGTCAATCCCTGCCGTTGGTTACGCGCATCCTGGTGGTGTTGAGCCGCGGGGCGCGATCGGGGGCGGGGTTGTTCGCGTTGGCGGGCGGATTGGTTGCCGTCGGCCTAACTTGGCGGGCGGGACGGATGGATTGGGCGCGGCTCGGTCGGTGGTTGGCGCGGGGACCCTGGGTGAGGGACTTGGCGCGGGACGCGGGATTGGCGCGGTTTGCGAGGACCCTCTCGGTTCTTCTCGCGGGGGGTATCCCGTTGCTGGAGGCCTTGCGCGCCGCGGCGGACGTCGGGGGCGATTCCGCCCTGCGCGGCCGGGCGGACGAGGCGCGGCGTCGCGTCGCCCAGGGGCAGGGTTTGGCGGACGGCTTTGCGGCGGCGGGGTTCCCGGCGGAAATGGTCCACCGGGTGGCCGTGGGGGAAGAAGGGCGGCGGTTGATTCCGGCCTTGGAGAAGGTTGCAACGGCCCTTGAACGGCGGCGCGACCGATCGCTCAAGGTGTTTGTGGCGCTGTTGGAGCCGATGCTCATCCTGGGCGTGGGCGGGGTGATCGCGGCGATTGTTTTGGGAATGTTGCTGCCGATTTTTCAGCTGTCATCGTTCATCGGGTAAGGGAGATTTTATGGATCGACGGAGGGACGCGGGTTTCACGCTGGTGGAAATGCTGGCTGTGGTCGTCATCATCGCGGTGCTGGCGGCGATGGTGGTTCCCCGATTCGCCGGACGGTCGGAAGAGGCGCGCCGGTCGGCCGCCTCGGCCGACATCCACGCCAACCTCGCGGGAGCCCTCGATTTGTTTGAACTCGACAACGGGTTTTACCCCACCACCGCCCAGGGGCTGGAGGCCCTCCGGACCGAGCCGAGCGTTTCTCCCGCGCCGCCCCGCTGGAAGGGGCCGTACATCAAAAAGCGCGGCGCTTTGAACGATCCGTGGGGACGGGCCTACGTCTACATCGCGCCGGGCGCGCGCAACAAAGGCGACTACGATCTCTCGTCGGCCGGCGCCGACGGCGCGCCGGACACGCCCGACGACATCACCAATTGGAGCGGCGATGACCCGTCGTGACCGGGGCGTGACGCTGGTGGAGGTGACGCTGGCGATCCTTTTGTTGGCCGCTTTCGTCGGGTGGGCGGCGCCGTCCCTGCGGCGCGGCGTGCGGCGGTTTGAGGAGGAGCGCGCCGTCGACCTTGTGCTCGCGGCCGCCGCGGACGCCCGGCGGATCGCGGTGGACCGGGGAACGACGTGCCGACTCGATCTGGAGGCGGAAGGGGATCGTTTCCGACTGGTTTGTTGGGACGCGGCGAACGGGACCTACGTCGACGCGGGGGCGCGGGCGCGCGTGTTGCCGACGGGCCTGCGCGCGGAGGGCCCCGTCGCGGGGGCGTTGTTTTTCCCCGACGGTTCGGCGGACGCGGGGGAGTGGCGGTGTCTGCGGGGAGGGGAAACGGTGGGGCGGGTGTCGGTGGACTCTTTCCTGGGCGAGAGCCGTGCGATCTGACGATTCGGGTTTTGTTTTAACGGAACTGCTGCTGGCGGCGGCTGTGTTGGGGCTGGGGTTGGTGGTTTTTTATCAAACGTTGGGCGGCGCGCGCCGTCTCTCCGCCCGCGGGCACGACCGTCTGGTCGCTCAAGGGGCGTTGCAGGACGCCGTGTCCCGCGGCGAGGCGCGGACGCCCGATGAAGAGCCCGCGGCGGCGCCGGGCCTCTTGAGCCCGGAATGGAACGTTCAGCCGCGCGACGTGGCGGGCCACGCGATTCGGAACATCCGTTTGTCTTGGTCGACCGGGCGGCACACGGACGAACTGGAATTGGACGCGGTGCCCAGGCCGTGAGACGGTGGCGCGGCGTGACGTTGATTGAAATGCTGGTGGCCATGGGCGTGGCCGCTGTCCTGACGGTCTCCTTGGCGGGCGTCCTGCGGGGGGCCGTTTCCGCTTGGCGGGATTTGCGACGCCAGGCGCGCTTGGACCAACGGGCGCGCGTGGTGTTGGACCGGCTGGGATTGGACGCTCGAAACCGCCTGCCATTTCCCGCCGCGCCCGAGGGAAAGGAAGAGGATCGACTCGTTCTGTTCACCACGGCGGTCGGGCCTTCCCCCGGGACCGATTCGGGCAGGGAAACCCGCTTCGTCCGCGTGACGTGGCGGACGCGGGACGTGGACGGCGTGTCGACGGTCGAGCGGGAAGAGGAACCTCTCTCGCCGACGCCCGAGGCGCTGCCGCCCCGCCGAAGCGCGGTCCCGGGACGTCTTCGGTTTCAACACACCGGCCGGATCGGGGTTCTTTTGGAATTGACGGAGGATGGCGTGACGGCGCGTTACGCGACCGGCTTTCCATGACCCAGCGGCCCTCCCGGAACGGCGGTTCGGTCCTGGTCGCCGCGTTGTGGCTTGTGTCGCTTTTGGGCCTCGTCGGACTTTCGCTGTCGTCGGCGGCGCGGGAGAGCGCCCGATTGACCGACCGCCGGTGGAAGACGGCTCGGCGAAACCAGGAAGCGAAGAAGGCCGTTCTTCTTTTGGAAAGTCTGTGGGCGGCGTCCACGGCTTCCGTCACCACGGCCGGGGAATTGGCGCGGTGGTCGGCGGAGGCGGGGGAGGGCGTCTCGATTTTGGATGAATCGTCGCGAATTAACCTCAACACGGCGTCCACGGACACCCTGCGACGCCTCCTGGGCTCGGACACGGCCGCGGCGGGCGTCGGCGATTGGCGCGACGCGGACGATCGCCCCCGTTTTGACGGAGCCGAAAAAACCTACTACGCGTCTTTGGGCCGGCCGTACCCGTGCCACAACGGCCCCTTGGCCGCGGTCGAGGAACTTTTGCTGATCAAGGGCGTGACGCCCGCCCTGTACGAGCGGGTGAAGGAGCGGGTCACCGTCTGGGGCGACGGGAAGATCAACCTCAACACCGTTTCGTCGGACACGTTGCGGGATCTGGGTTTCTCCGCCGGGACGGCTGAAAGAGTGGCGGCCTTCCGCCGGGGACCGGACGGACGGTGGGGAACGGTGGACGACGGCGTGTTTCGGCGCCGGAACGAGGCGCCTGATTTTTTGCCGGAAAATGAACTCCGACGGTGGAATGCCCTGGCGCCGTTTCTTTCGGTGCGCGGGAGCGCTTATCGATTGGATTTCCCCGCGTCGGCAGGCGTTCCCCGGTTGCGGGTGGTGGTGACGACGGACGGAAAGGGGATCGGCGCGTGGAGAGAGGGAGGCGGCGGATGACGACGGGACGACGGCGCGGGGGGGAGCCCCGCCTGGGCGTTGTTGTGCGGGGGGCGCGGTGGACGGTGGCGTCCTCCGGCGAAGGGGCCCCCGCGGTTTTTGACCTGCCGGCGGAAGACGCGGCCGGGGCTTTTCGGGCTTTTTTGCGCGCGCACGGTTTTTCGGCTCGACGCGCCGTTTTGGTCCTGCCGCAACGCCTGGCCGTCTGCCGGGTTTTGGATTTGCCGTCCCGGAACGAGCGTGAAATCGCCTCCATGGCGGTCCTCCAGGCGGGGCGACTGCTGCCCCTGTCGCCGGAGGAGATCGCCACCGGCCACCGTCTCCTCCGAAGGAACGTCGATGGGACATCCCGCGTTTTGTTGATGGTGGTTCGCCGGTCCGAAATTCAAACCGCCTTGGCGCTTTGCGGCGAAGCGGGGCTGGCGGTCGAATCCATCCTCCTCGACCTGCTTGTGGCGGCCGGCGCGACGGCGGACGGCGTCGTCGTCCGGGTGGTTCCCGGCGAGGCGCAAATCGGCGTTTGGGAAAACGGCGCGCCCGTGATGCTCCGGGGATTCCCCTGGGGTGGGGACGCCGCGGATCTGGCCGCGGAGGTGTCCGCCTCTTTGTCCGCCCTCCGTCGAGCAGAGCCGGGCCGCGGGTGGGGGTCGATGCGTTTGGCGGGAATCGACGCCGGCTCGGCGGCGGCCGACGCTCTCCGCCGCGCCGCCGACGTTTCCTCGGCGATCGAATGGGAGAAAACGGACCCCGCCGATTTGGCCCTGTCGGCGGCCCGGGGCGCCGTCGGTCCCGGCCTTTTGCCGCGGGAGGAGCGGGAACTTTTGTCGAAGGCGGTCCACCGTCAGGGACGGCGACGTGCCGGTTTCTTGCTGGCGGCGGTTCTCGCCGCGGCGATGGGGCTGGAACTGTTCCGCTCGTTTCGGCGGGAGGATCGTTTGGCCGCCCTGACCCGGGAAGAAAAAAAACTGTCTGCGCTTGTCGCTCCGGTGGCGGGGATGGCCGAGGCCCTCGACCGGCGCGCGGCGGCGACGCGCGAATCCTCCGCCGGGAACATATTGCGGGCGCTGGAAGGCGCTCTGCCCGCCGGCGTTTCCCTAGAACGTCTGGTCTACGAGCGGGGACGGCGCGTCCAGCTTCACGGGGAGGCTCCGACGCTGAACGAATCCCTCGGGGTGGTCGCGGCGCTGGAGAAGACGGGGGTTTTTCGAAATGTCGAGTTGCGCGGGAGCGATGTCGAGCCGAATCAGGGGCGGGAGCGGACAAAATTCCAAGTGGACGGTTCTTTGGGCGATGGGTCTTCGGTGGCGGGGCCATGACCCGCCGCGAACGGGTGGCGGTGTCTCTTGTGATGGTGGTCGGCGGTGTGTTTTTCCTTCAACGATTTCTTTGGGGTCCGCACCGGGATCGCCGGCAATTTTTGGACGCGCAAATCGTCCGGAAGACGGCGCGGATCCGCCGTCTGGAGCGGTTGTGGGCGGCGCGTTCCGCCATCAAGGAGGCTCACAAGCGTTTGTCTCCTGGACAGGGGGCGGCCGTCCTTTCCCGAGAGGATGGGCTGAAAAATGTGGAACGGCTGGCGCGTCGGTGCGGGGTTTCCATACGTGACCTTCGTCCCTTGCCCGGTTCCTCGACGCGAAATATCGAAGTGACCACCGAAGGGGCCTACGGCGCCCTCTCGATTTTCATCGACGCGCTTGAAAACGGATCGCTGGGATTTGGCATCGACAAGTTGACGGTGGATCGCATGGCGGGGGCGTTGCGACCGTTGCGGGCGCGGTTCACCCTTCGATTTGAATAAACCGATGCCGGTGATCCCCCCGTTCATTTCAAACTTTTGGCGCGCTCTTGAATATTGTCTTGACCCCGGCATCGCCGTATTTGCTACAATCCCGTTGCGGGGTGGAGCAGCCTGGTAGCTCGCGAGGCTCATAACCTCGAGGTCGTAGGTTCAAATCCTACCCCCGCAAGATTTCGATCGGTATCTAACCACGAAGAGGAGTCCGTCCCTATGTGGGGGACGGGCTCTTTTTTTTTGCGGGTGGCGGAGTCGTCCGCCGCGAACCCGGAGGACCGGGAAATGTCGGCTGGACGGCCTTCTCCATTCAACGAAGGACGGCGGAGTCCGTCCCCATCCCGACCCGGAGACGTCTCCTCATGATCGGACGACGGACTCTTTTCTCCGTCGGAAAACGACGTCAACGGCAGGGGACGGCGGCCCTCGACCTCGACCGCCTCACCCCCGGAGGAGAGGGCCGGGCGGCGGAGGTCCGCACCGGCATAGACGAACTCCACCGAGATCGTCTTTTGCGAATACTCCACCTTTTTGATCCATCGCCGAACCTCAAGAGTCTTTTCAATTCCGGTTTTGCGCGCATATGCTTTTACAAATGCTTTTAGGTTTTCCTGGAGCTTTTCGGGGGTCAAATCGCCGTTTTCATGGAACGGTTCAAATCCTACCCCCGTACGGGGGCGAGTTTGGTAATTCCTCGAAAAAATGAGGTTTTTGAGGTATTCGGGGTCCATGGAGACCCTCAACATGTCCCTGTAAAACATGTCGCTGAACCTGTCCGCGTTGATTTCCCTCGTTGAACAAGCCTTCCATCCTTTGTGGCTCAAAGACGAACACCGATAGTAAAAATACCGGCGCGGGCCGGACTTGTTCATCTTATCTATAAAGGAAGCGCTCATCGTTGACCCGCACTCCGAACAACGGATGAGGCCCGCGAACGGGAGGACTCGACCGGGGGTTGCTCCTTTTTTCCGGGGCTCCGTTTCGATCAGGGTTTGGACGTGGTTGAAAAGCTCCGCCGAAATGATGGGTTCATGTTTCCCCGGATAGACCTTTTTCTTGTGGACGATATGGCCCGTATAGACCCGGCATTTCAGGACGTGGTAGACGAAGGTGTCGTTAAGCGGCTTGCCGTTTCGGGAAAGGATGGCCTTGTCCGCAAGCATTTTGACGATCTGTTGAACGGAGCGGGATTCGACGTACAGGTCATAAATGGCGCGGATGATGTCGGCCCGTTTCTTTTCAATGGTGATTCTCCCCTCCTGGATTACGTAACCGAAGGGCGCATGACCGCCGGTATAAAGCCCCCTCTGCGCCCGTTGCAAAACCTTGTCGCGGATTCGCTCGGAGGTCAACTCCCTCTCGAATTGGGCGAAGGTCAGCATGATGTTGCGGAGGAGGCGTCCCGCGGGCGTGGAGGTGTCGAAACGTTCCGTCACCGAAATGAACCCCGCGTGATGGGCCTCAAAAAGCTCTATCAACTGGTAGAAATCGCGGGGCGAACGCGTGAGCCGGTCGATCTTGTAAGTGACGACCATATCCACGGAATCGGAACGGATGTCTTGAAGCATCTTTTGAAGGCCGGGCCTGTCCGTGTTGGCCCCCGTGAAACCGGGGTCGGAATAGACTTTCGACAGGACGAAGTTCTCCTGGCTGGCGATGAACGACTTGATGCGTTCCTCCTGGGCCTCGCACGAATTAAATTTCACCTCCGCCTGTTGGTCGGTGGAAACGCGGGTGTAGACCGCGCAACGGACGGGTTTCGCGGGCTTTTGTATTTCGGGGGCGTCGAGGGTCAGCGTATTCGATGTTTTCATTATTGGCTCCTCACTTTTGGATTGCGTCGATAACCGAACATCTTCGTAAAAGATTAACTTTCACCACGGTTTGCCGGTTCCCGAGAACCGGCAAATGGCGGTAGCGGGCCTCTGGATTTCGGGCGCGAAAAAGGGTTCGCTTAGCGGGCCATTGGTTTCCGGGCGCGAAAGCCTTTCCAGCTTTTGACCTTGGTTCGGGTCTTTGATTAGAGAGGATTCCCACCTTCTTGATTTTCTCCTCTTCCCCGGCGGGGAAGAGGCCGGGAGAAGGGCTCCGGCTGTCCCGCCCACGCCGGGGGCGGGAGGCAGGGTGGGGGCTACCTTTTCGGGGTTGGGTTTCGCGCGCGGTGTTGGAATTGAAAAGACTCTTGAGGTTCGGCGATGGATCAAAAAGGTGGAGTATTCGCAAAAGACGATCTCGGTGGAGTTCGTCTATGCCGGTGCGGACCTCCGCCGCCCGGCCCTCTCCTCCGGGGGTGAGGCGGTCGAGGTCGAGGGCCGCCGTCCCCTGCCGTTGACGTCGTTTTCCGACGGAGAAAAGAGTCCGTCGTCCGATCATGAGGAGACGTCTCCGGGTCGGGATGGGGACGGACTCCGCCGTCCTTCGTTGAATGGAGAAGGCCGTCCAGCCGACATTTCCCGGTCCTCCGGGTTCGCGGCGGACGACTCCGCCACCCGCAAAAAAAAAGAGCCCGTCCCCCACATAGGGACGGACTCCTCTTCGTGGTTAGATACCGATCGAAATCTTGCGATAGATGGAAATTCAAAAACCATTATCTTCTCCTTCCCAAATATCGCCCACAACTACTGGGACAATTTCCGCCTCACGCGGGAGTTCTACGTCCGTCCGGCTGAGCCGGTGAACCGCCAAGGGGTGTAGTTGCCCAATTCATTGGGCACCCAAATCGGGCCGCGTTTGAATTCCCCTCGCCCGCGTGCGGGAGAGGGTGCCCCGGACGGGGCAGGAGAGGGCGGACGTTCCCCTCGCCCCTTGGGAGAGGGTGGCCGAAGGCCGGGTGAGGGGCCGATTTTTCCGTCGGGAATTCATCCTTCACCTTTCAAAATTGAATTTGTGACGGTTATACCCGCCGCCTTTCAGCGCGCGACACACCGCGACGCGTCGTCTTCGCTGATCACGCATGACGAGAAGGGACGGCGCTCCGCGCCTCACGATCCCATCAGTCACACCGCCGCATCGTCGTCACTGCGAAGCATGACGAGAGGATGGACAAAGCCGCCGCCTCCCGTTGTCCATCCGACATCCCGCCGCGTCGTCGTTCTTGACGGCGGCGTCATCGTTGGCGGGGACAGAACCCGCCGCCATGTCACGGCGGGAAGGACGCCACAACCACACGCCGACATGATCCCGCCGCCCGTCCTCGTCGTCCCGCCGGATGGATGGACACCGCCGACGGGCGTCGTCTTCGTCCCGGCCGGAGGGATGACGGTCCCGGCTGTCGTCCCCTGGAAAACCGGAAGCCACCGCCGCCGAACGCCGGGACGATCTTTCCCGGCGGCTACGCCGCCGGGGAAAACCCCCGCCCTGTTTCGTGAATCGGGACCGGGGATCGTCATTCGGGCGCGTGGGGATGATCCCGCCCGGTTTCGTTTTCCCGACGGATGGACGCCGCCCGCCGCGAAAACCAGAAGAAGCCATCCCCCGGAAAGAAGCGGGTCCCGCGCCTGGAAAGAAAACCCGGGCGCTTGAGCATGGCTGGGGAAAGGCGGGGCGAACGTGGCGCTCCGCCGGAAAACCCCGGCGCTGTGCCGCTGGCGGGGAGAGGGGACCATCGCCCTGGCGCTCGAACAAAAACCCCGCCCTGTGTCGTCCGGTGGAAAGACAAGGCCGCCCGCCCGGCCCGGCACGAGAAACGTGCGCCGGTCCAGGCGGGCTCGTTGGTCGCTGGCGGTGGAGTCGTCCGGCCGGGAGAGTGACGCTGTCCGCTCCGGTTTTCGGAGAAAACCCCGGCGCTGTGTCTCTGGCGGGGAAAGGGAACCATCGCCCCGGCGCTCGGACAGAAACCCCCGCCCTGTGTCGTCCGGCGGAGAATCCCGGCCGCGGCCCGGCCCGCCACAAGAACCGCGCGGCGGTCCAGGCCGCTCGTCTGGTGCTGGCGGTGGAATCGTCCGGCGGGAAAGTGACGCTGTCCGCTCCGATCTTCGGCCAAACCAAACCACCCCCCCGCAGAGTGTCGCCCTCCCGGACTTGACCCGCCGTCGCCCGGTGCAGGTCACGCCCCCGCCCGCCGTTGGCGGGCCCGCTGTCCGGGCCGGGGGGCCGGGCCGTTGGCCGGTGGCCTTTTGGGGGGGCGCGCGCAAACCTAAACCCAAAGTGGAAGCGGCCCCCCGGCCCGGCCATCGGTGTCGGGGCTGAAAACCGCCCCGACAGGGGTCGTTTAGTTGTGCCTGTCAGGCACTATTTGTTCGGTGTTTTTGGTGCCGTCTCCCAGGCGGGTTTCTCTTCACAGCTCCCAAAAGGTGCGGCGCAACCCGCCGGAGCCATGTGCCGGAATCCGCCGGGGCGGGGGGAAATACTCTGGGGGGGTATTTCGTCCAAAGGGGGGGGTCGCTTCACTACAAAATCAGAAGTGGTTGCCATCGCAAGCTCGGATCTATTTGCGGTGGTCTAAACGCGCCCCCTCCCCCCGGGCTTTGCTCCGTAGTTCCGTCGGTGGGTTTGGGTTCATCTCATCCGCTTTCGTTCGTCTCCGCTTCGTCACCGACGGCCCGGCCAGGTGCGCGGCCAAAAAACGGCCGCGCACGGGGCGGGGGCGCAGCCCACCGGGGCGCAACCCCCCTCCCCCGTGCCCACCCCATGACAATCCCGGCCAGAGGCCGCGCGCAAAATCTGCGCGTAACGTCCTCGACGCACTTGGGCGCACTCGGGCGCGGGAACCATGCGCCGGAGCGCCGCGTCTGCGGGTGGAAAAGCCATCCATTACACGGTGGCCATGCCAGGGCCAGCCGGAAAACCGTCGGCCGCCCGGCTTGGCCGCCAGGGACACCGGGGTCAAGATCAACCCGGCGGCTATCCTCGAATCCTCGTTCCTCTCGGATTCTCGGAAGTCTTCGCCAGTGGCCTCGCCCTCCGGGCTTCGGCCCGGCGCCGTCCAGACTGCTTGGGCTCGCCCTTCGGGGTTGCCCTTGCGGAAACCCTCTCGACGCTCCGCGTCTTGCGGCCTCACCCTTCCAGGGTCTCGGCCTTCTTTCTCGCCGGGGGAAAACCTCCCCGGCCGCGCCCATGACGACGGCTCCCCAACCCCAGGGATCGCCCAGACAGCTCACCCTCGCGCCATCGGCGCGACGGGCTCGCCGTCCGCGCCAACCCCGCGCGACGGCCAAAAAACAAGACGCCGGTGGGGAAACCCTCTCCTCACCGGCGTCTACCTCTGATTTTCTCCGGGCTCCCGCCCGAAAATCAGAAACCCGATACCGCTCTCGCCAACCCCCGGTTTATCAGTTCCTGGTTCAGCCAATTCCCTTCCTCGAATACCTTCTCCCGCGCCATCTCCGGGTCCAGGGTGTAGAAAACATGCGCCACATAACGACCGTGGGCGTCCACCTTCCCCGTCCGAATCACCACCCTCTTGGCCTTCGCCAGTTGGCTCAGGACATACTCTTGGGCCTCCGGCCCGCCGTCTTCACCCAAAGCCGGGGTGTCCACACAGGCCAGCCGGAGCCGCTGTTCCTTCCAGACCTCAAACCCGAGATCGGCCATTACAAGCAGGGTGTCGCCGTCCACGACGCGGAGGATGGTGGCGACGTAGGTAAAGGGGCCGCCAGTCGGGCGGGTCAACTTCTTCCCGCCCTTACCCGACGGGGTGACGGCGGAGTCGTCTTTGACCGCCTCCACGAGCTTTTCGTAACTCCAATGCTCTTTCTCCACTTTCTCGATGTAATAGGCGCGCTCTTTCTCGTTCCCAACGGTCAAGAGGAGACGCCACGACGTCCAAGGGATGGAGCTTTCTGGCGCTCCCTTCTGGTAAAAGTTGTAGAACTGAATGCACCGGACCAGGGTGGAGCGGTCCGTTTTCAGGGCGACCGCCAACTTTTCCATGATGGCATCGCCGTACCCGGCGGTCTCGGTCAACCCCTCTTCCTCGATCCGGCGGCCCACTGCCCAATAGGTCCGCACAAGCTCCATGTTCGCGGCGGTTTTCACCCGCGCCCGGCCCTCGTTGATGATCTTGTTCAAATCATCGACGAGCTTGTTGTATCCCGTCGTCGTCAATACGGAATCTTTAGGCATCTCGCCTCCTCACTACGCTTGGAGTCTCGGAAGCTTCCACCGCCTCCCGACACCGGAGCCTAACATCCTTTGGCACCAGCAGGAACGCGACAAAGAACAACGCCGGGACCACGATCAAATCGTCCAGATATCCCAACACGGGGATGAAATCCGGGATCAAATCCACAGGCGAAAGCAGGTATCCCACCGCCAAACCAAGAAACCATTTGGCAATCTTCGGTGTCGCGGGGTCCTTGAATACCAACCGCCAGACCGCGATTTCATTTTTCAGCCTTCCTTTGCGTTTTCCCACCAAAGGCATCTCGCCTCCTCGCTTCGCTCGGAGTCTCGGAGGACTCCACCGTGGACCTCGCCCTCGGGGCTTCGGCCCGGCGTCGTCCCGACGCTCGGGCTCCCCTTCGGTGTCGCCCTCAAACCATGTTTCCCAATTCCTCCGCGAACCTTTCCCATTCCCGATGTGTTTCCTCACCCAACTCCTTCTCCACCGCAATGAACTTCTCCAAAAGAATCTTTTGTTCCGCCGCATTTAAAACCTTGCCTGTCATGGGCGACAGCAAATAGTCCTCCTTCCAAATGTGGTTTGGATAGAGCGTCGCAAGCGGTTTCATGCTGGCGGCGAGACCCACGCGCCCGGCTTGAGGGTCCTTGGCGTAGGATTCAACAGCCTCAGCGAACTTTCCGACCAACGACCGCCCCGACTTGTGCTCGAACATCAGCGCGGCAAGAGGACAACCTGTTGTCGGAACCCCCTTTTTTTCGAGAAGCGTGAACAGATGCGCCTCCTCTTTCCCATGGTGGAACTTGTCCGCGTAGGTCCGTAAGAACTCCACGGTCCGGCGCAGGGTGTCCGGGCTTACGTCTCCGCCCTTTTCGAGTTTCTCGGTCATGGCCACCATCGCGGCCACCACTTTGAGGATGAAGACGTGTTCGGCTTCTAAAATGTCCGTCGCGTTTTTCGGCATAAGGCCTCCTATCGGTTCAATGGGCGTGAATCTCGCCGCCCTCATGATTTCCTTCGTGCTCTCCCCCCGACCTTAGGATGTCCCCGTGGAGGCGTTCAACGTAATGGACATACTCAATGTAGGCTTCGACATACTCCCGCCCCGCCTCCACGCTTTCGTCGGCGTGTTTCATCTTCTCCAACGCCCTTTGAAAACGATCTCGGATGCCCTTCCCCGCCGACTCGGAGACTTCTTTCGCCAGGGAATCCACCGACCCGGTTTCCAGCGCCTTGTCCGCCGCCTCTACCGCCTCACCTGGCTCTACGGATTTCAAACCGGTGAAGGGCGCCCCCTCTCCGGCCCGATGGATTCGCACCAACGTTTCAAAGAAGAAACGGTCCGCCAAGTCTTTGGCCTCCGGCCCATTCTTCCGTACGGCCAGGGTTTCCTTGAACGCTCGCCGGATTTCCGCTTCGTCGTCCCTCTTCACCCATTTAAGCACGGGGGTGACGTCTCCCTTGTCCAAGGCCGCTTTCGCTGTCGTTACCACCGGCCCGTTCATCGTGTCGCAATGGGCTGAGGCAATATGCGGCGTGGCCAGGGCGCCAACCGCCAAAAGAAAGCCAAACAATCCATGTGGTTTCATTTTCCAGCCTCCTATGATCGGATCATTACAAGCATCATCTTAAATCTCTTCACGGCATTAAGGGCGTGGGGCTGCCCGGCGGGCAGGATGATGATCTCCCCGGCCTTGACCGCGTGTGATTTCCCGGTAATCGTGATCTCCGCCTCGCCGTCCAAAACGTGGACCAACGCGTTGAAGGGGGCGGTATGCTCGCTCAAGCCCTGCCCCTCATCGAAAGCGAACACAGTGACCGTCCCCGTGTTTTTCCGAATGATCTCCCGGCTCACGACGGAGCCCTGCTGATAATTCACCCAATCAGACAACACAACCGCCTTGCCCAACGCCTCATTGGCCGTTACTTCGGATGGGGGATGCCCCATAGATGTCTCCTCCTTACGATTTCGCGCCCTTCGGCGCGTAGGTTAAAGGTTTCTCTTCCGCCGGATCGGCGGCGTAGTCCGCAAACCACCGGACCCCGTAGTAAACTAACCAAGCCCATACCGACCACATGCCGTCTTCCAGACACAGAACCCGGAGCGTCTTGTCCGCCGCCACGCGGTCAACGGCGGGGTCCAGGTGGCCGAGCCGCATCAATTGATAGAGGGCGTCATGGACGAGGGAACCCCGCATAAAAGAAAGCGTGTCCACCGTTGGGCCGGAGGGGCCGTCCCAGGCGTAACCCTCTTTGATTCTCAATTCCCCCGTGGTGTCGAGCGAAACGTAGTCGGTCCGAATCGCGGCGGGGGGGACAAGGGAAACGCGAACGACATAGGGGCGTTTCAGTTGGTATTTGTAGCCGCCCTTGTAGGTGATGAAGTTGTCCGTCATGGTCCGGTTCTCCGCTCCGAAGGTTCCCTCGTTAATGCCTCGGTTAAAACCCGTAACTGAAACTCACCCGGAAGGCCGCCCGCTCCGTGTTGTTCTTGGCCCTGTAATCCGTGAAGGTGTATTTCCCTTCCAAGGAAATCTCTAAGCCCTCCGCCAAATCCTTATCCCAAATCATCGTCGTCTTGTATCGCTTCTTGTCCTTTTGAGAATCCCGGTAATAGTAGGTGTTGACCTCGGCCAGGAGCGTCGCCGTCCACGTCTTTTTCCGCCAATAGACCGTTTTCAACTCGACGGTTTCCTTTTTAAGTTGTTGCCGGAGATCAACGCGAATTTAGCTTCCCGATGCCCCACCAGGACGGACGCCCACCATCGCGCCTTCTCGTTTTTCACGAAGACCCGCTTCCATTCGTTCTGGATCGAATACCCCCGATGGTCCCGGTTGTAAAAGAGGTAATTCTTCTCAAAGTGTTCGTATTCGAGGGTTGTGTCCGTGTTCTCCCCGATGTCGTGATAGGTCTGTCCGTTGACGGTCCAATAACGGTAATCGTAATCAATGTCCGACTCGTCATCTTCCTTGGTGTCCCGTTGGCCCACGTTCGCCCGAAGCGTCGCTTTGTTGATCATCGGATTGTCGAATTTGTAGGCCCCTTTCCCCGTCCAGGCCTGTTTAGTTCGTTTTTTGAAGGCCCGTTCCTTTTCCGTCCTGGCGATGCTATAGGACGACGTGAGATTCACCCTGTTTCCGTCGAAATAGCGGTTCCCGTTGATCCGTCCGATCCAGGTGGTTTCGTCCTTCTCCTCCGCGTGTTCGTATCGGTAGGCATCCATCCCGCCTTCCACCGTCAACCGATACAGGTCTTTCGCGGCCTTGGTGAAAAAGGACGACGCGCTGTTTTGCTCAAACTCATTCCGAGGGGTGTCGTTGAACCGTTTCTCCCGGTGTTTCACTTCCAGGCCCACTTGCCGGGTCTGTTTCTTCTCCCCCGCCAAGTCATAGGCCGCCTTCCCCTTGTAGGTCGAGGATCGGTTGTCCAGCGCGTTCGTGTCTTTGTAGTCCCGGAACTTCTGGAAGGTGCTCACTTCGTATTCGAGGTTGTCGGCGGGGGAGTCGTTGTATTTGAGGTGATAATTCCGGTAGGTGTACTCGTCGTCCAGCCCTTCTTCTTCAAAATCCTCCAAAGCCGTCCGCTTGCCCGTGTCGAAATAACCGATCAGGGTCCGGTCGGCCCCGTGAACATTGGGGACAGGCAAGGCACCGAAGGCGAAAACAAGGGGGAGAACAAGCCGCCACCCTCCTTTCGACCCGTCCAAGACCCCCCGCCATGACCAAGAACGTCGGACCATAGAAAGAATTCCCCGGAGAATTCAGGATGGACACCGTCCCTAATTTCTTCAAACGATTTTACAACCTTTCAACAGGGGGGAACAAAACCAATACGCCGAAGCTGGAAAACCGGTCGCGGCTGTTCCCTCGATCCTGCCGCAGGATGCGCCTCCAAGTTTTTGGCCAGGACGGCCAGGATGCCCGGGGTTCCACCCGGCCTCGGCCGTCGTCCGCCTTCGGCGGCGGCGTTATGAATAACAATAACAGTATTTCTAATTATTGTTGTTTTGCGCACTATGGTCAGGAATGATAGAATAAACCCGTTCCACCTCGTTGGGATCATCCGGGCCAGCGGCATGGCTGAAGGCTCGGGGAGGTTCCTACGATGGGCCGACCGACCGGGAGCTTGCAGACGGGCAGGGAGAAATCCTGGCCAGGAAGCAGGCGAACGGCAACAGGCTCATCCGAAGTCTCAACCAGCTGACAACTGCCGGCACAAGGGGTTGGTGCTGTTGGCTAGTGAAGAGAATCAAGCGAGGCGGGGCGCGCAGGCCCGGGCGGGGAAGACCTTCCCGACGGGCGGGCACTTCAAACGACGTCCGGGCAGTGAACCCTGCGGCCCGTCGTGTCGCGCTGACCACTCGGTAGACGAATCGCCGTTGTGTCGCGCACATGGAGGAGCCTTGACGAAAAAACGCGCCGTGGTAAGATGGAATTCGAAGCTGGGTTCGCGGTTTCCGTGCGGGCTCCGGTGGCGGCTCACGCCCTGTTTCTTGCGTTAGTCGTTACCGGAAGTTTCAGCGGAACCTATGGGCACCTCGTTTGGACCCTCCGGGCCAGCGGCATGGCTGAAGGCTCGGGGAGGTTCCTACGATGGGCCGACCGACCGGGAGCTTGCAGACGGGCAGGGAGAAATCCTGGCCAGGAAGCAGGCGAACGGCAACAGGAGGAAGTCTGTAGTTGGCGCCGTGCTTAAACCAACCCCCCAATTTCCAAGCATATGGCTATCCCATCCTTCCAACAGCTCGCCCGGGCAGATTTTCTTGAACTCGCCTGGTATAGAATAAATCGCTCTTCCCGAGCGCCCGGCATTGACGGGGAGACTATCAAGCATTTTGCCGATCAGCTCCGCCCGAAGTTGCGCTCACTATCCCAAGACCTTAAAAATGAGACCTTCAAGTTCCAGCCTTTAAAGGGCGTTACGATTCCGAAAGCGGATGGGACATCTCGCCCCCTGAGAATTCCTACTGTTAAAGATCGAATAGTATTGAAGGCGCTCCAAATATTTCTTGAGCCACGACTTTCCCCCCTGAACGCACCATTCAGCTATGCGTATAAAAGCAAGGATCATAATAAAGACCAGGGCGGTGTTTTCCGCGCTATTGAACACGCCCGAGAACTGGGTATGCGATACGATTTCGTTCTGGAAGCGGACATCCAAAGTTATTTTGAAACGGTGGATAAAGAGCGACTGTCGAAGGCCCTCTTTAAAGTGCAAAGACTCTCCTCACTGGACAGTCTTCTCCAAGAGGCGATAGACCTCGAAACAAATATCGGTCCGATGGTGGCCGATAATGATAAGGCCCTGTTCGAAAATGACGATAGAGGGATTCCTCAGGGGAGCGCGCTTTCCCCTCTTCTCGCCAACCTATACTTGTCCCACTTCGATCTAAAAATGACCGATGCTGGTTGGGAGATGCTGCGGTACGCTGACGACATAATCATCTTTGCTGAAACAGAGGAACGGGCCAAAAGCGCATATACCCTGGCGCGAGATCTTCTGATTTCGATGGGTCTGAACATGCATGAGCTTTCATCTGACCCGAAGGCAAAAACAAAAATCAGGCGAACAAACTCCGATGGCGTTGAGTTCGTTGGATTTAGAGCTCAAACAAATCAGATTTTCCCGGGATCAAAAACCTTGGCGAAATTCCGCGCGGACATTCAAGAAATGACCAATGTGGAAAACATGAATAGGAAAACCAAAAAAATACCATTTGACCGAAGGGACTCCCTCATTTCACGCGCGACAAGCATCAGCAACAAGACGGAGGGTAAGGCGGCATCCCTGGCGTGTTGCAGTGAGTGCCAGGAGATTTCACAGTTAAGCAAATTTGTTGAAGACCGATTTATTGGTATGTTCGAGCGCCTTGGACTTCGATTCCCCGATCGCAACCCGGAGCGTCTCAAGATGGTGGGAGTTCCCAACCTATTTGAAATTTGGCGAGATCGAAGGGACGGCTACAAAAGAAAAGCTGTTGTCCCCACAGCTCAAAAAAGTGACGCCATCACATGGGCGGACCAAAACCGCAGTTCATTGACATCAGCTTTCAAACAAATCCAGACAGCCTGAAAATCAATCCAACTTCGCCCATCCGCGATCCAATTTAAGGCCTTTTTACTAAAACCGGTCGCGGCTGTTCCCTCGATCCGGCCGCAGGATGCGCCTCCAAGTTTTCGGCCAGGACGGCCAGGAGGCCCGGGGTTCCACCCGGCCTCGGCCGTCGTCCGCCTTCGGCGGCGGCATACTGCGGTTTTTCCGTCGGCTCCCGGCCTTCGCCGTCCGCCAGGACGGAAAAATTCCCGTCTCTCGGATTGGGTCTCGCGTCCCATTGAGCGGCAGAAATCACCGCTCAATGAGATTGGGCCGCTCGGCACAATCAGCCACGACCTTTAAGGGTTCCACGGCCGGAGTCATGGCCGTGTTCCCGATATGTGGGAATCCTTTCCGGGGGGGAACCTTCCCGGAGCGGACGGCCGGTAGCCCGGCCGATCCAAGATTTTGCGCTTTCCGTCCTGTGTCTTTTCAGTTTAACAACGGCCTGAGGTGGTCACGTCAAGGGCTCCGGCCCAGGCATAAAAGAAACGGCCTTCGGCCATTTATTCCTGGCCGGACCCTCTACGGTCGCTTCGCTCCACTTCGCGCCGGGGCTCGATGGTGCGGGGCCTAAGGTGAGGCCCGTCCCCTTCCTTCGATCCAACCCCTCCCGGCGTGACGGACCTCCCAGGCTCGTTGTTCCTTTTCTCCCAAACACCGCGGAAAGCGGCTTAAGGAGGAAACACATGCACACGCAAAAGCAGGGATTGTTCAGTGACGCGCCGGTCATCAGCGTTTATACTCGCGCCCAGGCCATTGAGGATGGGTTCTTGGTTGACGTGTCTGATTCGTCGGAGTACAAGGAGCTTCGGTTCCGCTTCCCCATTGCTCTTACTCGGGCAGTGTGGGATCGGTATGTCGAGGTTCCGCAAGGAGTGTGGGGGCAGGATCTTCATGGGCGGCTTTGGGATCTGTTGTTCATGCTCCGCCACGCCATCCGCAGTTCCGCCACCGGGGATTACCTCAGGTTTCATCTCCACGTCCGCAATGATAACCGGGCAGGCATGCCCCCGCTCGTCACGCTCAAGGCCATCTGCGGCCCCGGCGATGATGCGGAGCCGGTCATTACCGTCCTGCTTTTATGTTCTTAAGAACATAACCGCATGACGCAGATGGTGGGCGACCCATCATCGCCGGGGCCGCAGATGGCTTTGAGCGACACCAAGGGCAGCGTGCCTTCCCGATTATCATTGCGGACGTGAAGGCTGAACAGGATTTGGGCGCCGTGCGCCCCGCTGCGGGCAGCCGAGCGTAGGCACCAGAGCCCAAAGGCGACCAGCCAGATCCTGGCCGTTGACACCGGGGAAGGAGCGCTTGTCCCGCGCCTTACCGGATCGACATACGGCCACGCCATTCACACCCCCCTGAGGATCCTCCGATGGACGGCCAAGTGGGAAGGCGTCCTGGACTTGGGGATTTTTCGAATGAAGTTGTAGCGCGCGACGTGGTAACTGGGGTCGAAGCCGAAGAAGTTCATCCGCATCCGGTCGAGTTCCTCCCGGCGGTATTCCGCAAGGGGCTTGGCGGCTTCCTCCGCCGCGCGGCGGACGCGTTTCTCGTCGATCAGGCGGACCAGCACCGGGTCCTTCGCCAAGTCCAACGCGCGCCGATGCGCCTCCGCAAAGAAATCCTCGACGTTTCCGCCGAAGGCATCGTCCGCCAGTCCCCATCGCCTCGCCTGCGCGCTTCCCACGGGCCACAGGACCGATGCCAGTTCGCCGGCCCGCTCGCTCCCCACTCGCCTCGGCAGGGTGTACGTCCAGTATTCAGAGCCGAAAAGGTTTCCCATGGCGGCGTAATGGGGGTTGATGATCGCCCCCGTTCTCATCCAAACCAGGTCCGCCGCCAAGGCCAGGAAGGCCCCTCCCGCGCCCGCGTCACCGCCCAAGGCCGACACGACGAGTTGGTCCGTCGTCGTCAAGATTTCCAAAGCGAGGTCGTCCATGGCGATGATGTTCCGCAGGGATTCCTCCGCCGGGCTCTCGGCCGCTTCGATCCGGGCAAGGTCGATCCCGTTGCTCCAATAATCGGGGCCTCCCGCCAGGACCAGGACCTTCGCCGGGCCCTTTTTCGCCCGGCGGAGGAGTCCCCGGAGCCGCCGGCAATCCGCCGTCCCCATGGCCCCGTTGTAAAAGGGGAAACGGATCCACCCGACTCCGTTCCTCGTAGGACATGTCCGGCAGGCCCTCTTCCGGGCCGGCCGTCGGAACCCCCGCCAGGACCGCAACTCCGAGGACTCGGACGGCAGGGAGTTTCAAGGGGGGCGGTCCGCTTCCGTCGGGTTCCGGCCGTAGTCTGCCGATCCAAACGGCGCCATCCGCGGCGCCGACCAGGACCGCGCCGAGCCGCCGGGCTAGGATTTTCCCGGCGTCGTCGGGCTTCAGGACTCGACGGGGGCTTCCGGTTGCCGGGTGCGCGTCGAAAAGGCGCAACGAGATGCCAGCCAAATTCCCCGGAGCGCCGGGAATCCCGTCCGATGCGCGGACGCGACGGAGAACTTCCTCGACCCCGTGGCGCCGCCAGTCCACGGCGCGGTCGGCGGATCGACAGGGAGGAAGTGGTCGGCCATGAACGCCGGGCCGGGAATAGTCCAGGGGTGCGGGCCGCGCCCCGTCGGCGAATTTATCCAACGCTTCCAGGACGGCCGCGACGGCGGCCTCGGCGACTTCGCGGCGGTAGAGGCTTCCCTTCGTCGCCTCCCTCATTTTGAAACATTTTTCCGCCCACACGTCTCCCCCGTCAAAGACTCCGTTCGCCTGGAGCACTGTCGCGCCCCATTCCCCCTCTCCACGGAGGACGGCCCAGTCCAGAGCCGAGGGACCCCGGTCGCCGATAATCCCCGGGTGGACGACGAGGCATGGGAGGCCCCTCCAGACGCTTTCCGGGATCGCGCGTTTGAGGAATGGCGCCAAAACGACGTCCGGGCGGAATAGACGGACGGCTTCCTCGGTGACGGCGTCCGAAACGTCAAATTCCACGGTGGCCTCGTGGCCGCGTTCTCGGAGTTCCACGTGGAGCCGCTGGGCGAGGCTGTTGAAGGAGTGGCAGAGGAGCAGGATTTTCACCGGACCGGCCTCCGGGGACTGTGTCGATAAAGAGCGGCGCAAGCGCCTTCCGAGGAAACCATGCAGGACCCGACGGGCCGTTCCGGCGTGCAGGCGGTTCCGAACAGGGGGCATTCCAGGGGTTCGCCCATCCCGCGCAGGATAGCCCCGCACAGACACCCCGGCGGTTCCGGTACGGCCGGCGCGGCAAGGTCAAAACGGGCCTCCGCGTCCCATTCCCGGAAGGCCCGCCGAATACGGAGGCCGCCGTAGGGGACGGGCCCAAGTCCCCGCCACTCAAAAATCTTCCTCAGTTCGAAGACTTCCGCCGCCATCCGCTGAGCGGGAAGGTTCCCGTCGCGGACGACGGCGCGGGAGTATTCGTTCTCCACTTCATAACGGCCCTCGTTGATTTGCCGGACGAGCCACAGGACGGAGGTCATCACATCCACCGGCTCGAACCCGGCGACAACGACGGGTTTTTGGAATTCCCGGGCGAAATAATCATAGGGCCGGGTGCCGATGATGGCGCTCACGTGGGAAGGACCGATGAAACCGTCCAGGGAAGGCCGTCCGCCGTGGGCGCGGACGGCGGGGCTGTCCAGGATGTTGTGGAGGGCCGGAGGGGTCAGGACGTGGTTGCAGTAGACGGAGAAGTTGGCGAGGCCCCGGCGGCGGGCCTCCAAAAGGACCCACGCCGTGGCGGGGACGGTCGTCTCGAACCCGGCGGCGAAAAAGACGAAAGGGCGGGACGGCTCGCGCGCGGCCATCGCCATCGCGTCGGCGGCGGCGTAGATGACCCGCGCGTCCGCCCCGCGAGCCCGGGCCGAAAGAAGGCTCTCCCCGTCGGCGGCGGGAGCCCGAAGGACATCGCCGTAGGAACAGACGACGACCCTTTCTCCCACGGCCAGACGGACGGCCGCCTGGATCCGCCCGGCGGGGAGGACGCACACGGGACATCCCGGACCGTGGACGAGCTTGATGGAGGGGGGGAGCAGTTCCGACAACCCAAACCGATGGATCGTGTGGGTGTGCCCTCCACAGAATTCCATGAACCGGTAGGAGCGGCCGGGGCGCGCTTCCCGTCCGATCCGATCCGCCAGTTGATGGACCAGTGCCGGGTCGCGGTATTCGTCAACGAATTTCATGGGGCCGCCGATGGGATAGCATGGAGACGATCTCCCCTTGTAAAAAATCTTCTCGGCGCGAGGTTGAACGAGCCGGTTCGCTTGACAAAATAGTTGTCCCGTATATAATAGGACATCTGTATCCGATTATGTGGGGAGAGTATGCTTTCAAAAACCGCCCGCGACGCCGTCCGCGCCTGCCTCATTTTGCGAGGCCTCCCGAAGGGAAGCCATGCGGGCGCGGATAAAATCTCCCAGATTATCGGTGCGCGCCCCCTGTATTTGTCGAAGATTCTCCAGGCGTTGAGCCGTCGGGGCGTTTTGGAATCGAAAAAAGGCAAGGGGGGCGGGTTCCGTCTGGGCGGGAGCCCCGAAAGGATCACTCTCCGGGACCTTTTGGGTCCGGTGGAACGTTTTCCCGGACCGTCCGAATGTTTGTTCAGGGATCGGCCTTGCCCCGACAACGCGTCGTGCCGGATTCAATGTCGATGGCGGCCGGTCCGGAGGGCCTTCGATCGATTTTTGTCGCAAACGACCTTGGCGGATGTCGCCCTCGGCCGGATATGAAAGGGGGAAATTGATGAAACCGACCGACGTGTTGTCGTCCGAGCATCGCGTGATCGAAAAGGTTTTGGGCGCTTTGGACGGGTTGACCGAACGGGCCGAAAAAACGAATTCCATCGACGGCGACGCTGTCCTCGCGATAGATTTCCTTCGGGAATACGCGGATAAACGCCACCACGCCAAGGAGGAGACCTTCCTATTTCCATTCCTCGTCAAAGACAAGGGCTGGCCGGAACATGCCGGGCCCATCGCCGTCATGCTCGCCGAGCATGAACAAGGCAGGGCCTTAGTTCGCGCGATGGCCGCCTCCCTGGAGTCCGGCGAACCGTCGAAGTTCATCGATGCCTCCCGTTCCTTTTCGCTCTTGCTTCGCGGGCACATCCGGAAAGAGGATGGAATCCTGTTCCCCATGGCGGACCAATCCATGAACGATGAAGAGAGAAATTCCCTCTTGGGTTTGTTTGAGGAAACGGAGAAGGATGACGCGGGAGCGCGTCAGAAATACGAGAAAGTGGCCGAGGAGATGGGTCTACGATATCCCGCCGAGGTTTCCGGGCGTTCCGCTCAGTCGCCGGGTTGTTTCGGCGGCTGCGGCCACTGACTTTCGCCGGGCCTGTCACAAAATTCTATAAGGCGGGGGAAAGGATGAGTATCCTTTGGAGAGAAAAAGAGACCGTTGGCGCCATGGTGCGCCTGTTTTGCTCCGGGCGACACGGCTCTGAGGAGCTTTGTCCCTCGTGTGGAGAGTTGCTGGCTTACGCCCACGCGAGGCTGGACCGCTGTCCTTTCGGCGAGGGGAAACCCGTTTGCGCCGATTGCTCGGTCCATTGTTATAAACCGGACATGCGGGATCGCATCCGGGAAGCCATGCGCTACGCGGGACCTCGGATGCCGTGGCATCATCCCTGGCGCGCGTTGGTTCATGTCGCCCGGTCGTTTAAGAAAGCGTCCCCGCGCCTTGGGCGGAGCGCCTGAATCGCGCGTTGCCCCCTATCCCGCGGGTCCTTTCCATTACCATTTATAATTTGAGTGAGGCGAACAGTTGAATATTCATTGCCTGATGCATGTCCCTCATGAAGGGCCGGGGTTGATCGCCGAATGGGCGGAGCGGCGGGGGCACACGTTGAGGGAAGTCCGCCTTTTTCGCGGGGATTTATTGCCGGACCTCCGGGATCTGGAATGGCTTGTCGTCATGGGCGGACCCATGAATGTTTATGAGGAAGACAAATACCCCTGGTTGGAGGAGGAAACGAGGTTCATTCGGCTTTCGTTGGCGAAAGGGGTCCGGACCCTGGGGATATGCCTGGGCGCCCAGTTGATGGCGAAAGCCCTGGGAGCGCGGGTGACGCGTAACCTTCAGCGGGAAATCGGCTGGTTTCCCGTTTCGATGACTCGGGAGGCTCTTCAGTCAAGCCCATTCTTTAGGTTCCCTGAGATCGTTCCCGCTTTCCATTGGCACGGGGATACCTTCGCGATACCGGACGGGGCCCAACGCGTAGTATCAAGCTCCGCCTGTCTGAACCAGGGATTTTCATTGAACGAGGGAAGAGCGGTCGGGCTGCAGTTCCATTGGGAAGTCCGCCCGTCGGACATCGATGGGTGGCTGGCGCTCGTGGACGGCATGGCGCCGGGGCCTTTCGTCCAGGCTCCCGCCGCGATGCGCGCGGCCGCGACTTTCGACCGCACAAAGGACCTGTTGAATACGATGTTGGATGGAATGGCGGAGGCCAAAGCAGGTGTCCTTTGAATGCCCTCACATTGATGCGGCCTCGGGTAATTGCCTGAAGCTCAAGGGCCTTTGCGTTCCCGGACGCCGGGGTTGCGAGTTGGCGGGTCGGGTTGTTTTCGCCTCTCCCTCTGGCGCCGGAGGAGCGGAATCAGGCGCCGGACGTCCTTCGGAGAGTATAGAATCAGATTTTCATCGGCCTGGTTACAGATGTCAAGACCTCTCGGATCAAGGAGAAAGAAAATGAAGAAATTGTGGATCGCCTTCGTCGCCGTGACGGGGATTTCGTTCGGCGTGTTGGGCTGGGTCGGTTACGAGATTTATCAAAAAGCGCCCCCGATCCCCGAGACGGTCCTCAGCACGGACGGGTCGACGGTGATCGCCTCCGGCGAGATCGCGCGGGGTCAAAATGTGTGGCAGTCCCTTGGCGGGATGGAGACGGGGTCCATTTGGGGTCACGGCAGCTACGTCGCCCCTGACTGGTCGGCGGATTGGCTGCACCGCGAACTGGTCGCCGTCTTGGACGAATGGGCGAAAGCGGAAGGCGCGGCGAACTTCGAGGGATTGCACCTCGAGAAGCGCGCGGCGCTGCAGGCCCGGCTGACCGAGCTTTATCGCCGGAACGATTACAATTCGGTTTCGAAGACGTTGACCGTTTCGCCGGTCCGTGCCCTTGCCGCGGACGCCGTGCGCACCCACCTCTCCGACGTTTTCTCGTCGGGTCGAACGGAATACGCCATTCCCGCCGGTGCGCTGACGGATCCGGTCAAGCTGAGGGAACTTTCGGCATTCATTTTTTGGACGGCATGGGCCACGGCCGCTGTCCGGCCCGGGACCGGGCACAGCTACACCAATAATTGGCCCCACGAACCCCTGATCGGAAACCAACCGACGCCCGCCATCCTGGTTTCCTCGGTGGCCAGCGTCATCCTCTTGTTGGCGGGAATCGGCCTATTGGTGTGGTTCTACGCAGGGAAATACGGGCAGGGTCATGACGTCCACACGGTCTCGAAAGAGGATCCGCTCGCTCGTTTCTCGCCGACTCCGTCCCAAAAAGCAACCCTTCCCTATTTCTTGGTTGTGGCGGGGTTGCTGTTGGCGCAGATCGGGGTGGGAGTCGTCACGGCCCACTACGGCGTGGAAGGGAACGGTTTCTACGGATTCCCCCTGGACAAGTGGTTGCCCTACGTCGTGACGAGGACTTGGCACGTTCAGTTGGGCCTCTTCTGGATCGCCACGGCCTGGTTGGCCTCGGGTCTTTTCATCGGGCCGGTGGTGGGCGGTGGCGAGCCGAAAGGGCAGGCCATCGGCGTGTGGGCTCTCTTGGGAGCGCTCGTTCTGGTGGTGGTGGGATCACTGGCCGGTGAATGGGCGAGCGTGTTCCACAAGTTCTCCAGCGCCAAAGCTTCGTTCCTGTGGGGACACCAGGGGTATGAATATGTGGACCTTGGCCGAGTCTGGCAAGCGGCGCTCTTCGGGGGATTGCTCCTGTGGCTGTTCCTGGTGGTCCGGTCCGTCCTTCCGGCCCTGCGGCGAACCGACGAGAAGAGACCGCTCCTCGGCCTGTTCGTCTTCTCCACGGCGGCCATCGCGCTCTTTTACGGCGCGGGGTTTATGTGGGGGCAGCACACGCCCTTGTCCATCGTCGAGTATTGGCGTTGGTGGGTGGTCCATCTTTGGGTCGAAGGTTTCTTCGAGGTCTTCGCCGTGGCGGTCATCGCCTTCCTCTTCGCGCAATTGGGGCTGGTGAACCCCCGCGCGGCGGCTTGGGCGGCGCTGTTTACGGCGACGATCTACCTGACGGGCGGCGTCATCGGGACCCTGCACCATCTCTATTTCGCCGGCACGCCGACCATCGCCCTCGCTTTGGGCGCGGTTTTCAGCGCCTTGGAAATCGTCCCTCTGGTGCTGGTGGGTTTCGAGGCCTGGGAGAACTGGCGCATCGGTCACGTGGCGCCGTGGGCGGCCAAATACAAATGGCCCATCTATTTCTTCCTGGCTGTGGGTTTCTGGAATCTGGTTGGAGCGGGATTGTTCGGGTTCCTGATTAACCCGCCGATCGCGCTGTATTACATGCAGGGACTCAACACCACGCCTTTGCACGGTCACGCGGCGCTGTTCGGGGTATACGGCATGCTGGGGATCGGCTTGATGCTTTTTTGCCTGCGGGTATACAAGCCCCAAGGCGAATGGCGCGAGGGACTGCTCCAGACCGGGTTCTGGGGCATGAACGTCGGACTCCTGATGATGTGCCTCCTGAGCCTTCTGCCGGTGGGTCTGGCCCAGACGTGGGAGTCGGTGCGCAACGGTTATTGGTCCGCGCGAAGCGCCGAGTTCTTGCAGTCGCCGGTCCTGAAATTCGTCCGGTGGATGCGGGTCCCGGGTGACACGGTTTTTGCCCTGGGCGCCGCGGCGATTGTGTTGTTCATCGTTGGAGTGGCGGCGGGGTGGTCGTTTAAGAAATCAAGAGAGGCGGGAACATGAATCCTGAAACGTCAGCGGCAGCGCCGGCGCACGCTTTCGTATTAAAGGATTGGGCGAACTACCAGGCGGGCTCCGTGGTGAGCCGGGAAGTCCTGCGCAAACCGACGGGTACCGTCACCGCGTTCGCCTTCGCCGAAGGGCAGGGGTTGAGTGAGCACACAGCCCCCTTCGACGCGCTGGTTTATGTTTTGGACGGTGAGGCGGAGATTTCCATCTCCGGGAATAAGCACGCGGTGAAGGCCGGGGAAATGATCGTCCTGCCCGCCGGGAAGCCCCACGCCTTGAACGCCGTGAGACCATTCAAAATGCTCTTGGTCATGATTCGATCTTAAGGAGGAATAGATGAGTCAAATACGACAGAACCGCTACGCGGCGTATCAAGTCCGACAAGACCTGAAGCCGAAAGGCCTCGTCGGGTTGTCCGGTAAATTGATCGACGAGCATTGGAAACTTTACGAGGGCTATGTCACCAACGTTAACCTGCTCAATAAGTTGATCTGGGATGTGGCGGAGGCAAAGGAGGAATTGAATAACGCCGCGCATTCCGAAATCCAAAGACGATTGGGGTTTGAATACAACGGGATGGTCCTTCATGAATACTATTTCGGGGCCATGAGGAAGGGCGTGGAACTTTCGCCCTCCTCCCCGTTGGTTTCGAAGTTGAAAGAGGATTTCGGCGGAGTCGACCGATGGAAAAAACAGTTCATGGAAATCGGAAAGTTCCGAGGCGTGGGATGGGTCGTCTTGAGCTACGACCCGCTGGCGGGGAGGCTCCAAAACTTCTGGATCACGGACCACGAATCGGGAAACGTCGCCGGCTTCATCCCCGTCCTGGTCATGGACGTGTGGGAGCATGCGTATGTTTTGGATTACGGGTCTTCTTCGGCGGCGGGCGCGGGGAGAGCGGCTTATTTGGAAGCGTATTTTAAGAATATCGATTGGGACGTTGTTTCTGTGCGGCTGGGAACCGCGCTGACGCAAAATACCACGAGATAAGGATGGCTCGACGCCAGGAGATATTCACTCTCGGCCATTCGACCCGATCGCTAGATGAGTTGGTGAAAATACTTCGGGCGTACGGCGTTCGGAGGCTTGTGGATGTGCGGACGATCCCGCGATCCCGGCACAATCCGCAGTTCAATAAGGAAACGCTCGGTAAATTCCTCCGGAACCGTCGAATCAATTATCGGCATATGAAATCGCTGGGCGGTTTGCGGCACGCGCGCGTTGATTCCGTGAACCAAGGATTCAGGAACAAATCCTTCCGTGGTTACGCCGATTATATGCAGACGCCGGCGTTTGAAGCCGGGATCCGGAAACTGCTGGACCTGGCCGCAAAAAAGCCGACCGTCATTGTCTGCGCCGAGGCGGTGCCATGGCGGTGCCACCGTTCCCTAATCGCGGACGCTCTCACGATACGGAACGTCCACGTCGTGAACATTTTCAGCGAGACCAACTCGCGGCCTCACGC
Source organism: Elusimicrobiota bacterium (assembly GCA_016706425.1). Lineage (NCBI taxonomy): Bacteria > Pseudomonadati > Elusimicrobiota > Elusimicrobiota bacterium. The sequence goes on along the minus strand of JADJJR010000001.1, from coordinate 1,618,449 downwards.
CCTTACCTCGTTTGCCAAGGTTAAAAGTAAAATAATTACCTATCCGCCAAACCGGGAGACCCGCCGTTTCGCCGCTGGTCTTCCTATGAACCGCGTCCCTACATCAAAAGCTTCGGGCACGACCGGTGCCCGGTCTTCCTCGGTCCCAAGGACCATGACGAATGGTTCAACGGCGAGGAAAAGTGCCCAAAGAAGGTTTTGAGGTTACTTTTAATGTGGCACCCCGTTGTTTTATGTAATGCATTATGTCACACTTTTTATAAGTGGTAAGGACCAGCAGTAACCCACGGGTTAAAGCGGTGACGATCCGCATGACCGAAGAAGAGGTCAAAACCCTACGGGCTCTCGCCAAGAAAGATCAGCGGAGCATTTCAAATTTCGTTCGCTGGTTGCTCGAAAAAGAGGCGAAGAAATCGTAGCCGGTTTTTTTTGACTCATTATATACTGCATTATGTATTACATATAATGGAGGGGTCAATGGGTCTGAGCGAGGAGCAGCGGGTAGTTGGGCGGGAGGGGATCATCCAGACCGGGGGCTTGGAGGTCTCCGTCATCATCCGTGACGTGCGGCCGAAGCCAAACGCGGTGGACTACTTGATCGAGCCGACGGCGGGAAGCGGTAAAACCTGGATTGATGGCCATCAGGTCAAAATCGTCGGATGGTCGGAATAATCGCGCCCGCCGCCGGAAGGGTGGATCTCTCCCGGCGGCGGGGAAACCTGGCGGACTTGGCGGCCGAGCCTCATGGCCACGCAAGACCGCCTTTAAAGGATGTCCAAAGGCGGGGGGCCTGGCTCCCTCGCTGAGTGAGCCCAAGCCCCCCAACTGCGGACGCCATTTGAAGGAAAACATGAAAGGAAGGGTAAGGCCTATGTGCGCGCGCCCCCCCAAAAGGCCACCGGCCAACGGCCCGGCCCCCCGGCCCGGACAGCGGGCCCGCCAACGGCGGGCGGGGGCGTGACCTGCACCGGGCGACGGCGGGTCAAGTCCGGGAGGGCGACACTCTGCGGGGGGGTGGTTTGGTTTGGCCGAAGATCGGAGCGGACAGCGTCACTTTCCCGCCGGACGATTCCACCGCCAGCACCAGACGAGCGGCCTGGACCGCCGCGCGGTTCTTGTGGCGGGCCGGGCCGCGGCCGGGATTCTCCGCCGGACGACACAGGGCGGGGGTTTCTGTCCGAGCGCCGGGGCGATGGTTCCCTTTCCCCGCCAGAGACACAGCGCCGGGGTTTTCTCCGAAAACCGGAGCGGACAGCGTCACTCTCCCGGCCGGACGACTCCACCGCCAGCGACCAACGAGCCCGCCTGGACCGGCGCACGTTTCTCGTGCCGGGCCGGGCGGGCGGCCTTGTCTTTCCACCGGACGACACAGGGCGGGGGTTTTTGTTCGAGCGCCAGGGCGATGGTCCCCTCTCCCCGCCAGCGGCACAGCGCCGGGGTTTTCCGGCGGAGCGCCACGTTCGCCCCGCCTTTCCCCAGCCATGCTCAAGCGCCCGGGTTTTCTTTCCAGGCGCGGGACCCGCTTCTTTCCGGGGGATGGCTTCTTCTGGTTTTCGCGGCGGGCGGCGTCCATCCGTCGGGAAAACGAAACCGGGCGGGATCATCCCCACGCGCCCGAATGACGATCCCCGGTCCCGATTCACGAAACAGGGCGGGGGTTTTCCCCGGCGGCGTAGCCGCCGGGAAAGATCGTCCCGGCGTTCGGCGGCGGTGGCTTCCGGTTTTCCAGGGGACGACAGCCGGGACCGTCATCCCTCCGGCCGGGACGAAGACGACGCCCGTCGGCGGTGTCCATCCATCCGGCGGGACGACGAGGACGGGCGGCGGGATCATGTCGGCGTGTGGTTGTGGCGTCCTTCCCGCCGTGACATGGCGGCGGGTTCTGTCCCCGCCAACGATGACGCCGCCGTCAAGAACGACGACGCGGCGGGATGTCGGATGGACAACGGGAGGCGGCGGCTTTGTCCATCCTCTCGTCATGCTTCGCAGTGACGACGATGCGGCGGTGTGACTGATGGGATCGTGAGGCGCGGAGCGCCGTCCCTTCTCGTCATGCGTGATCAGCGAAGACGACGCGTCGCGGTGTGTCGCGCGCTGAAAGGCGGCGGGTATAACCGTCACAAATTCAATTTTGAAAGGTGAAGGATGAATTCCCGACGGAAAAATCGGCCCCTCACCCGGCCTTCGGCCACCCTCTCCCAAGGGGCGAGGGGAACGTCCGCCCTCTCCTGCCCCGTCCGGGGCACCCTCTCCCGCACGCGGGCGAGGGGAATTCAAACGCGGCCCGATTTGGGTGCCCAATGAATTGGGCAACTACACCCCTTGGCGGTTCACCGGCTCAGCCGGACGGACGTAGAACTCCCGCGTGAGGCGGAAATTGTCCCAGTAGTTGTGGGCGATATTTGGGAAGGAGAAGATAATGGTTTTTGAATTTCCATCTATCGCAACAAAGGACGCCGCTGAGATTGACACTCTCCGCGGCTTTTTTGTTTTATGAGGGATAACGTGAATCTGTCCATACTGATCCCCGCCTACAACGAAGCGGTTGAGCTTCCCGAGACCTTGGCGCGCGTCCGCGCCGCGGTCGAATCCGTCGGTTGGTCCGATTGGGAATTGATCGTTTGCGACAACAACTCCACCGACGATACGGCGGACATCGCCGCCCGAAGCGGCGCCCGCGTGGTGTTCGAGCCCCACAATCAAATCGCCCGGGCGCGCAACCGGGCGGCCGGTGAAGCACGGGGCGAGTGGCTGCTCTTTATCGACGCGGACACGCGATTGTCCCCGGACCTTCTGGCGGCCGCGTTGCGGGCCATGGCCCGGACCGACATCGCCGGCGGGGGCGCGCCGGTGATGTTCGCGGAACCGCCCCCCCGCATCGCCCGGGGTTTGACGGCCCTCTGGAACCGCGTTTCGCTTCGGTTGAATTGGGCGGCCGGGTGTTTCCTGTTCTGCCGTCGCATCGCGTGGATCGAGACGGGAGGGTTCGATGAGGGGTTCTACGCTTCCGAGGAAATTTGGTTTTCCCGACGGCTTCAGCGCTGGGCCCGCCGACACGGGCAAAGGTTCCGGGTGATGGCGGCCCCGGCCGTGGTCACCTCGGGCCGGAAGTTTCGTTGGTACAGCCCGGCCCGGATGCTGGGCCACCTTCTGCTCTTGTCCGTACCGGGGGCGGTTCGGGTGCGGGCGCTTTGCCGGTTGTGGTACAAGAGGCCGGTGTCCAAAATTTAGATCCGATTTCCCGTACTAAAATCCTTGTCATTAATGACGTGCGGGGATATCCTTAAAAATAGGGTTATCCTATGAAACCCCTTCCCACCACTAAAAAGCCCGTCGCGCCTCCCACGGGGGGATTCACCCTCATTGAGTTGATGTTGGTTGTGGCGATCGTGGCCCTGTTGGCCGCCATTGCGATCCCAAAATTTGCGGACTTGATCGACAAATCCCGGGAGGCCGCCATGAAGGGGAACCTGGGGGTCCTTCGATCGGCGCTCTCGATTTATTACGCGGACAATGAAGGACTTTATCCGAAGTACCACAACCTTTCTCCTCTGGTGACCCGAGGCATTTACCATCTGCATGGAAAATATGTGGATTTCGATAGGCTCGTTTTCCGTCCACCGCGCTATTCGGGCGCGGGGAGCGTTTCCTACACGGCGATGGAGTTGTACGGAAACCCTTTTATGGCGATGTCGTATAACTCCAAAGCCACCGTGCCGCCGGATTACCCCCCTGTGCACACGGCCTCGCCGTTCCCCAGTTATTGGAATTTTTTATCGGGAGCGGGGGGCCCCTCCGGGCGAGCATTAAGACGCACGCGATAAAGCCGACGCCTCCTTGGGGAGACCTTCTGGACACGAAGGGACAAGCCTGGAGTTTATGGTGAAGGGACTTTAATCGTCCACGTTGGCGCGGACGAAGGCCCAGCGGTTTTTCACCCGCCTGAAAACGAACACCCCGACGTGGATCTCGCCCAGGCTGTCCGCGGTGCCGATTTCGTTGACCGTCAAATCCTGTTTGCGCCAAATCAATTCCCGCATGCTGTCCCGCAGCGGGCCGGTTTTCGGATCGGCCTGGAGCAGTCGGGGGTAAAGCAAATCAAAATCCCGCGCGCCGTGCTTCTTGAGGGGGCTGGCGTCCTGGGTCCCCCGGGTCTCGAAGGAAAATTTTGTCATTGTTTTCACCATCGGCACATCGTTGGCGAGCACCGCGTCGCGGAACGACCGCCAATACCCGCGAAATCCGCTTTCGGTCGTCGGTGCGGCGGGCGCCGAAGCCGGTTTGGCGGGGGCCGCGGGTTTCGGGACCGGTGGGGCCGGGGGCGTGGCCGGCGCGGGTTCCTCGGCGGGAATGCCGGAGGGAATCGTTTCATCGATGATTTCCACGACCGGGGCCGCCGGCTCCGGGGGGGGCGCGCTTTCGATGTCCGCCGTGTTGACCGTTTCTTTTTCTTGGACGCGCGGGGAATAGGTCGGAACTTCCGGAGGGGCCGACCCGTCCACCCGCGCCGCCGCAAAGAGCCATTTTTCCCCAAAGCGCCGGAACACCAGCGGGCCCAAGGCCACTTCGCCGGTGCGCAGGGCGTCCAATTCCGGTCCCGACAAATCCTCTTTTTCCGAAACGTACTGCTTGACGGATTGGCGGGGTTTCACGCCGGAGGGGGATTTGAGCAGGATGGGAAACCATGACGCGAGGTCTTTGGCCGAGCGTTTCTCGGTTCCGCTCTCGGAAATGAATTGAACGGGGAAACGTGTCAACGGTTTGATGCCTTCGGGGTTTTCGGCGAGGACCGCCGCGCGGAAAGGCCGCCACACTTTTAAAAAGAGATCCGGTCGTCGCACCCGCGGGGCGCCCGCGTTCAATCCCGATCCATGGACAATAAGCGCGAGGGTCAGCGCCGCGATCCCGCGTCTCATTTGATCCGGGAGGACCCTTCGTAAATTCGCCGCAGGAGATCCTGGCAGCGGAGGGCGTCCTCGAGGGGAACCAGGGGGCGGCCCGCGAGCGACCGCATGAAAGCGTATTTTACCAGGTCGGTTCGGAGGGCGTAGCGGAACGGGAAAGCGTAATTCTTCCCTTCGATGCCCCGGGTGAATTCGCCGGTGGGCGTCGAGACCGTGCCGGTAACGTGAAAATCGTATTCCCGGTCGCCGTTCCCGTAAACCATTTTAAGGCTTTTGAGTTTCCGGCGATAGCCCAACACCAGGGTCACCGGCGCCGCGCCGAAACGCAATTCGTACTCCACCAGGTTCAAAAACACGTTGTCGCCTTCCCGGACGACGTTTTTAACGGTCAAAGGTTGCGACCAGAGCGCCGGGGGAATGAGGCGAAGAGCGTGAGCGCCGAGGTCCTCAAGAATAATCAATTCCCCGATGTGACCGAACCGCCGCCAGGGGCGGGTGCCGTGGGTGATGAACGTGATGTGGGCGGCGTCGGCTTTTTCGAAGACCTGGCCGAAGGTGGGCGCCTGGGGCGCGCCCGGATCCAACCGCAGGTCTTTTAAAAACTCGGGCAGGGCGGCGTATTGCTGGTTCACGCCGAAAACCACCCCGGCTTCGCGGACGAGTTTCGTCAGCCCCGGAAGGCTGTCGGCGTCGGTCAAGGTGGTGACGGGGTTTTCGCACAGGATGTTTTTGACGCCGAACCCGGTGATCAATTCCCGGACGATGGCGACGTGGGTGTCCGTTGGAGAGCACAGGACGACCACATCGGGTTTTTCTTTTTCAACCATCTCCCGCCAGCGCTCGTAGGGGCGAACGTGGCGGCGGAGGTCATCGGCGGTGAGGTTCTCAAAGCCCGCCATTTGGTGCAGGTCGTCCAGCAACACTTCCGAGACGAGGGCGGTGTTTCGCGCGTCGGTGTTGGAGTAGCTGATCGATCCGAGGGCCGGCAGGCTCAGGCCTTCCCGGTTGGCGTGGGGGTCCCGCAAAAGTTGGAAGGCCCATTTGACCAGGTAGACGCCGTAGGCGGAACCGGCGCCCAACACGCTGACGTGAAACGGACGATCGCTCATGGGGCGCTATTTTACCAATATCCGTTGCAATTCCGCGCACTTGTTGCAGCGCCCGCAGGGGGACAGACCCCGCGGATTCAAACACGAAAAAACGTGGCGCAGGGGAAGTCCCCGGGCCCAGCGCGCCAAGTCGGCTTTGGTCTTTCGTCGAAAAGGCGCCCGCACCCGAAGCGGCTTTCCGAGGGCCAGCGAGAGGGCGCGTTCCTGGGATTGGAGAAAGGCCGGGCTCGCGTCGCCGAAGGGGTTGGCCGACAAAATCCCCATGTACAAAACGTCGATTCCCCGGGTGGCGGCGAACACACCCGCTTTCGTCAGCAAAAGGGCGTTGCGCCCGGGGAGGTAAACGGCGGCGTCCCGGGAGCGCGTTCCCGGCACGCCGCGTCCGGTGCGGCTCCAGTGATGCCCGTAGACGTCGGCCATGGGGAGGTCCAAGACCGTCAGCGGGGCGAGGCCCCGGGGGCGGTATTCCCGCAGGAAGCGACGCAAGCGGTGGAGCTCGGGCCGTTCCCACCGCAGTCCGCAACGGACATAAATGGGGAAAACCCGGGCGTGGCGGGGGAGGGCCCAGGCGAGCAGGACCAAGCTGTCCCACCCGCCGCTCACCAACACCGCCGCCGATCGCGAGGCCATAATGGCACTTTATCAAACTGCTAAAATGGGCGCATGGTTTTCGACCGCGAAAAAGTCGTCCGCGCCCACGGCGAGGATTTGGTTTTGGACGAGTTGTTCGACCTCCGCCTGTACGAGCGATTGCGCGACCTTTCCACGGGGTCCCTGGCCGCGATGCTCGGCAAGCTCGTGGCCGTGGAAGTCCAACATCACGCGTTTTGGCAGGATTTTTTCGGCGTGCGGCGCGACCGGTTGGACTGGGGCCGCCGTCTCAAATTGGGAACGTTGGCCCTCGGCTGCCGGTTCGCGGGGCCCGCGTCGATCCATTTGGTCCTCGAGGGCATTGAAATTTACGGCATTCGGAAATACCTGCGGCTGTGGGACGCCTATAAAGACACCCCGTTCGGGGAGGCCCTGCAGGGCATCCTCCGCGATGAATTCGAGCACGAAGACGAAATCGTCTCGGCCTACACGGCCCGAAAGTTGAACCCGGAGCGGGTTCGGGGCATATTTCTCGGGTTCAACGACGGGTTGGTCGAAATCCTGGGCGCGGTGAGCGGTTTCTACGCCGCGCTGCGGGCCCCGGGGGCGGTGGTCGGGGCCAGCGTTGCCGTGGCGGTCGCCGGCGCGCTGTCCATGGCGGCGGGCGCCTACGCCGCCACCAGCTCGGAGCGGGAAATCCGGTTCGTCCAGAAGGGGAAAGCCCGCTTTTTGGGAAAGGATCACACCGCCGAAGACCCCGGGTCGGCCGGCGCCGCCGGGGCGATCGTGGGGGTGAGTTATTTCGTCGGTGCGACCGTCCCCGTGTTGCCCGTCCTTCTGGGGGCCAAGGGGCCGGCGGTTTCGATCGCGGCGGGCGCCGTCGCCGCGATCGTTGTGTCCTCGGTCCTCGCGTTTCTGTCGGGGATGGCCGTCCGTCGTCGCATCGCCTTGAATCTGTTCATCATCGCTTTGTCCGTGACCGTCACCGGCGCCATCGGCGCCCTGGTCCGGCGGGTGTTCGGCCTCGGATTGTGAAACGGTTTTTTGTTTTGGCCTCCTTGTTTGCGGGCGCGGCGTCCGTCCGGTCGGCTCCCTCGTTGGCCGACTGGGCCGATCCCGCCGCCGCCCTGGCCCGGTCGACGGTTCCCCTCTCCCTGGCCGAATCGTTTTTGGACGCCCAGGCGTTTTTGCCCGTGGCCGCCCACCGGGAGGCCCTCGTCGCCGCGGGCAAAACCGAAGGGGCGAACCGATTGCGCGTGTTGGAGGAAATTTACGCCGGCAACAACGTCGGCGCCCTTCAGGCCCTCGAACTCGTTGAAAAAAAAGACGCCTGGCTGCAGACGCGGCGCGCCCTGGTGGAGGGGCTCGTGGAGCGGGGACGCGCCTTCACGGAAATCCCCGACGATCGTTTCGTTTTTCGCACGCCCGAAGCCGACGCGTTCCTCGTTTCCTATGCCCGCCCGGCTTTGGACGGCGCCCACGGACGGGTGGAGGATTTTTTCGGGTCCACCCCGAGCGCTCCGGTGATCATCGAGATCTTGCCTTCGGTCGAGGCCTACGCCTGGGCCTCGGGAATCCCCAAAGAAAAAATATTGCGCACCGGCGCGGTCGCCACCGTCCGCTTCAACCGCGTGATGGCGCTTTCACCGTCCGTGCCGGCCCTGGGTTACCGATGGATCGATGCCCTGGTCCACGAGTACGCCCATTGGCACATCCGGCGGGTGTCGGGCGGGTTGTGTCCCGCCTGGTTGAGCGAAGGGGTGGCGCGTTACCTGGAAATCGCTTGGCGACGTCCGGAGGGATTTCGGCACACGCCCCACGCGAAGGCCTTGCTCACCCGGGCCGCGTTGGATGACGGTTTGATCCCGTTCTCCCGCATGGAAGGGTCGTTCCTGGGTTTGGAAAACGCCGAACGAACGGATCTTGCTTTTGCCCAGACATCGGACGCCGTCGCTTTCCTGGTCAAAGAATTCGGCGTGGAGAAAGTCGCGACCCTGCTGGCGTCTTTTCATCAACAACCCCGGGCCGAGGTTTTTTCCCACACGCTGGGCCTGGGGGAGGCCGAACTGGAGAAAGCCTGGCGGGATTCGCTGGCCGATCTGACTGAAAAACCGACGGACAACGCCCGGGGGGCCTTGGGCCCCGTGTGGGTCATCGGGGATTTCGATGAGGCGACCCTGGTCGGATCCGCTGCCCTCGAGGCCCTGCGCGCGGGGGACCGCTTGTTGAAGCAAAGCGGGGCCGCCGCCGCCGCGCAATACAAGAAAGTTGTCGAAGCGTCCCCCGATAACGGCGTCGCCCTGACCCGGCTGGCCCGCGCCCATTTGCGCTCGGAGCGCCCCGAGGCGGCCGAGGAATTGCTCAAGCGCGCCATCGAAAAAAATCCGGACTACGCCGAACCTCTCGTCGTTTTGGGGGAAATTTATTACGAGGACGGCCGCTACGAAGAGGGCCAGGACGTTCTTCAGCAGGCCCTGGAAATTCGGCCCTTTTACGCGGCCGTCCACGGGACGCTGGGCCGCATCGCGCTCGACGTCGGGAACTTCGCGGCCGCTCGTTCGTCGTTGCGGTTGGCCGTTCGGTTCGATCCGACGAACGAAGAGTGGCGGCGGGCCTTGAGCGGCATGCCCAAGAACCGGTGATGGACGCCGCGGCCCTCTGGCCCCGCGTTCCCGCCCTCTGGCGCGACCGTCTGCGTCGGTTGGGAGACCAGGCCGGCGATCGCCCCTCCGCCGTCGTCGGCGGATGGGTCCGCGATCTGATCCTGGGCCGCGCCTCGAAGGATTGGGACGTGGTGGTCGAAGGCGACACGGGGCCGGTGGTCCGGGCGTTGGCCACGGTGGAGGGCGCGCGCCTCAAAAGCCACGCGGCGTTCGGGACCCACACCCTCACCTACCCCGATGGAACGACTTTGGACGTGGCCACGGCGCGGACCGAGATTTACGCGTCCCCGGGGGCCCTGCCCCGCGTTCGTCCGGCGACTCTCTCGGAGGACGCGCGCCGCCGGGACTTCACCGTGAACACGCTTTATTTGCGGCTGCCGGTCGATTCGGGCGACCTGTGGGACCCCCTGGGGGGTTTGGTGGATTTGGAACGCGGTTGGATCCGCGCCCTTCATCCGCGCAGTTTTATCGATGACCCCACGCGCGTCTTTCGGGCGGCGCGTTACGCCGGCCGGTTCGGTTGGACCGTCGAACCGGCGACCCGGGCGTTGATCGAACAAGCGGGGAACGACGACCGGGTCGGCGCGATCAGTCCGGTCCGACGCCGCAACGAATTGTTTCATTTGCTTCGCGAGAAGGACCCCGCGCCCGCTTTGCGCTTGCTATGGGACTGGGGATTTTGGAAATATTGGGACCCGTCCTGGGCGTGGCCGGTGGATTTCCCCGTTTGCGGCCCGGAGACGATCGATCCGCTGCCGGAGCGGTTGGCCGCCTTGTTGTCCCGGCGACCGGGGGCGGCGGAGGCCTGGCTGAAACGTCACGACACGCCGGGCGCGCTTCAGAGAATAACCCTCTCGTTATTGAAAGGAACACCATGAACGATGTGAACGATCTGGCCTACCCCGCGCCCGCGGCGACGGGCGATCCCCGGATTGACCGGGAGCATCAGGAATTGATGGCGTGTTTTCACGAATTTGAACGCGTTCGGCGTGACGGGGATGGCCACGACGGCGCCGTGAAGGCCCTGCATTTTTTGCTCCACCACGTTTTGACTCATTTTCAGTCCGAGGAGGAGCGGATGGAATCGGCGGGTTATCCGGACTTGCCCGCGCATCGGGCGGAACACGCAAGCTTGGTAACCGATGTGCGCGGCATGGTCTCGCTGTTCCATGAAAACTTCGTTTCGGCCGAGGTCGTCGGTCGTTTCCTTTCGGAACGCGTTCTCCGGCACCTTAAAGCCCGCGATCGGAGGTTCGCCGAGTGGATGCAAACGCGTTAAATCCCGGCCCATTCCCTCAAAAGGTTTTCCTATGAGCCACCTCATTCCCGTACTTTCCGGCATGCGCCCCACGGGCAAATTGCACCTCGGCAACTATTGGGGCGCGTTGGTCCCGTGGATACAAATTCAAAACGGGGGACTACACCGGTGTTTTTTTATGGTCGCCGACCTGCACGCCCTCACGACCGGTTACGAAGACACAAGCGGCATCGCCGCCAGCACCGAGGACATGGTGCTGGACTGGTTGGCCGCCGGCCTGGACCCCGAGAAGTCCGTGATTTTCGTTCAATCCCGGGTGACGGAGCACTCGGAATTGGCCCTCTTGCTTTCCATGATCACGCCGCTGGGCTGGTTGGAGCGTATCCCCACCTATAAAGAGCAGTTGCGGGAAATCACCGGGCGGGAAATCACCACCCACGGATTTTTGGGGTACCCGGTGCTCCAGGCCGCCGACATCCTGCTTTACAAGGCCCAGGCCGTCCCCGTGGGCGAGGACCAGCTGTCCCATCTGGAACTCACCCAGGAAATCGCCCGACGGTTCAACCGCCTCTACGGCGCGGTGTTCCCCGAGCCCAAGGCCATCCTCGGCAAAGCCCCCAAGGTGCCCGGGTTGGACGGACGCAAAATGTCCAAGTCCTACGGCAACGCGGTCGAATTGAGCGACGCCCCCGATGTTTTGTGGAAAAAAATCCAACAGATGTACACCGATCCCCGGAAAACCAAGGCGGACAGCCCCGGCCATCCCGAGGGGTGCGTTGTGTTCGCCCTTCACAAGATCTATAATCCCGACGCGACGGCCCGGGAGCAAGAATGCCGGGACGGCCGCATCGGTTGCGTGGCCTGTAAAAAACATTTGCTCACCTTGCTGGAACCGCTTCAGGCCATTCAAGAACGCCGGGCCGCGCTGGCCCGGAAGCCCGGGTTGGTGCGGGACGTGCTGGAGGAAGGTTCCCGGCGCGCCCGCGCGGTGGCCCAGGCCACCCTCGCCGAAGCCCAGGCCGCCATGGGCCTGCGCCCGCGGTCGTAATCGTCACCAAAGGAGCGACCATCGCACACCGCGACGAGTCCGTCGCCGCGCCGCCATGACCATGTTCACCGCCCACGAAGTCAAGTTGGAGGTCTTTGAGGGTCCCCTCGACCTGCTTTTGTACCTCATCAAGAAGAACGACCTCAACATCCGCGACATCCCCATTTCCCGCATCACCGCCGATTACCTGGCCATTGTCGAGGTGTTGAAGGATTTGAACCTGAACGCCGCCGGGGAATTCCTCGTGACGGCCGCGACCCTCATGCAAATCAAGGCCCGGGCGCTCCTGCCCGCGCCCTCCAGCGAGGCCGAGGAGGAAATGGACCCGCGGGCCAACCTCGTTGAACGCCTTTTGGAATACCAGCGTTACAAAGAAGCCGCCAAGCATTTGGAACAAAAGTTGCAGTCGCACAAAGACGTCCACTACCGGGGCGCCCCGCTGTTGGCCGACGGGGACTACACCATGGAAGCGTCCCTGTTTGATTTGCTCGACGCCTTCCGCGAGGTGTTGGAGAATCTCAAGCCGCGCGTTCGGGAAATCGATTCGGAAGACGTCCCCCTCGAGGTCAAAATCAAGGACATCCTCGGTTATTTGGCCGACCGCCCCTACGCGACCTTCAAGGAAATTCTGACGCGTGAACGGACCCGGCGCGCGTTGATTTCGACTTTTTTGGCGGTGTTGGAATTGATCCGCCTGCGCCAGATTGTGGCGCGGCAGATGGAATCGTTCGGCGACATCCGGGTGTACCGGGCGGAAGCCTTGCCCCGGGAATTGACCGTCGAGTACGCGACCGCCGAGGCCGAACCGACGCCCGCGGCGCCCCTGCCGGACGAACCACCGCCCCCCACGGAGGGATGATTCATGGAACGTGACGAACGCCGCAAGGTGTTGGAATTGTTGCTTTGGATGACCGATCGGCCGCTCAAGCCGGCCGAGTTGCTCCGCGTGTTGGGCGACGACGCCCCCCTGGAAATGGAACTGCGGGACGATCTGGCCCAGCTCGGCCGGGAGCTCGATGAGCGCCAATCCCCGATGCAAGTGGTGGAAATCGCCCAGGGGTACCAATTGGCGTCGCGGCCCGCCTTCAGCCAATGGGTCCGGCGGCTTTACAAGGAAAAAACCGCGTTGCGGCTGTCGCCCTCCGCGCTCGAGACCCTGTCGATCATCGCCTACAAGCAACCCCTCACCCGGGGGGAAATCGAGGACATTCGCGGCGTCGACGTGACGGGCGTCGTCGAGACCCTGCTGGAGCGAAAACTCATTAAAATCGTGGGACGCAAGGAGGCCCTGGGGCGCCCGCTCCTTTACGGCACCACGACGGATTTTATGCGGCAGTTCGGGCTGAGGTCGTTGGACGAGCTGCCCCGCTTGGACGAATTGATCCCCTCGGAAGAGGCCGCCCCCGCGGCTCCCCCGGTGGACGCCGCGCCCGCGGCCGTGAACGCCGCGGGCGACAACCCGGAGGCCCCCCATGCCTGAGCTTCGCCGCGATCCAATCATCGGTCGTTGGGTCATCATTTCGACGGAGCGCTCCCGCCGGCCCGGGGGAGCGCCGTCCCCCCGGGAAACCCAGGGTTCGGTGCCCTGCCCCTTTTGCGCCGGCAACGAGGACAAGACGCCCGCGGAGATCATGGCGTTCGCGCCCAAGGGACGTCCCGCCAATGCCCCCGGCTGGTGGGTGCGGGTCGTGCCCAACAAATACCCGGCCCTGCAAATCGAAGGCGACCTCCACCGCACGGGCGAGGACTTGTTCGATAAAATGGACGGGCTGGGCGCTCACGAGGTCATTATCGAGACGGAAGACCACTCCCGCCGCCTGGAGGATCTGGACGAATCCCGGGTTCGGGACGTTCTGTGGGCTTACCGGGATCGCATTTTGGATTTAAAAAAAGACCCGCGGTTCGAATACATCCTTGTGTTTAAAAACAACGGCAGCGCCGCCGGCGCGAGCCTGGCCCACGCCCATTCCCAATTGATCGCCACCCCCATGGTGCCGATCCGCGTCAAACAGGAACTGCGCGGCGCCGAGGAGTATTTCGAGCAAAAAGGCCGGTGCATCTACTGCGACATTCTTCGCGCGGAGACCGAAAAGAAAGAACGCATCGTGGAAATGAACGAAGATTTCGTCGTGCTTGCACCGTTCGCGAGCCGGTTTCCCTTTGAAACCTGGATCCTGCCCCGCCACCACGGGTCCGATTACGCGTCGTTGAGCGAGGAAAAGTATCTGTCCCTCGCGCGGATCCTCAAAAGCGTGTTGGGGCGAATGAACGGGGTGTTGGACAACCCCGCCTACAATTTCGTCATCCACTCCGAGCCCCTCAAAAGTCACGGGGTTGCCCACTACCATTGGCACATTGAGCTCATGCCCAAGATCGTGCACACCGCGGGCTTTGAGTGGGGCGCGGGGTTTTACATCAACCCCACGCCCCCGGAACAGGCCGCCCTGTACTTGAGGGAAGCCAAACCCTGATCCGTCCATGAAAATCCTCTTCGCGGCCAGCGAAGCGGTTCCCTTCATAAAAACCGGCGGGTTGGGCGACGTGGTCGGCGCCCTCGCGGAGGCGTTGAAACGCCAACGCCACGACGTGCGCGTGGTCCTGCCGAAATACCGGGACATCCGGCAAACGCCCCACCCGTTGACGCCCCTGCCGTTCACCCTGCGCGTTCCCCTCGGGGGGACGGAAATCCCCGTGCGGGTCTGGGAAACCCGGTTCGGGCCCCGCGTGCCGGCCTACCTGATCGACAGCCCGCTCCATTTCGAACGCGACGGCGTTTACTGCGACGCCGAAGGCCGGGATTTCGCCGACAACGATGTGCGCTACATCGTTTTTTCGCGGGCGGTGCTTGAATTGTGCAAAGCCGTCGGGTTTCGCCCGGACGTGTTGCACACCCACGATTGGCAGAGCGGATTGGTGCCCGCGCTTTTGGCCGACGCTTACCGCCAAGACGCCTTTTTCATTCCCACGGCCTCGGTGTTCAGTATCCATAATTTGGCCTACCAGGGGGTGTTCCCCAAGGAAACCCTGGGGTTGGCCGGTTTGAGTTGGGATTCTTTCACCAAAGAGAAACTGGAATTTTACGATCGCATCAATTTCCTCAAAGCGGGGGTCGCCTTTTCCCAAATTATCACCACCGTCAGCCCCACGTACGCGCGGGAAGTTCAATCCGAAGAGTTCGGCCGCGGCGTGGACGGTTTTTTACGCCTTCGGACGGACCGCTTTTTCGGGGTCCTGAACGGATTGGACACCCGCGTTTGGAACCCCGCCCGGGACCCGCACTTGGCCAAGCGGTATTCGGCCAAAAGCCTGGGGGGGCGCGCGGCCTGCAAAGAGGACCTTCAAAAGTTCGCCGGTCTCAGCGTCGATCCGCGGGCTCCGATTTTTGGAATGGTGTCCCGCCTGGACCCCCAAAAAGGGTTCGATATTGTTTTGGACATTCTTAGCGAATTTATTGAAAACGGGTGCCAGGCGGTCTTCCTGGGCGCGGGGACGCCGTCTTATCAAGCCGGTCTCAAAACATTCGCCCGCAAGCACCCCCGGCGGGTGGCGTCGTTCCATGATTTCAACGAGCCCCTGGCGCACAAAATTTACGGCGGCATCGATGTTTTCCTCATGCCCTCCCGCTTCGAACCCTGTGGCTTGGGCCAGTTGATCGCCCTGCGTTACGGCGCCGTGCCGGTCGTCACGCCGACGGGCGGTTTGAAGGACACCGTTGAAAACGTGTCGGCCGATGGCCAGGCCGGCGTGGGGTTTGTCGCGGACCGGGTGGAGACGGTGTTTTTCCGGGACGCGTTGCGCCGGGCGGTGGCTTTCCACGGGGCGGACCCCCGCCGCTGGCGCGAGATTCAAAAGCGGGGCATGGCCTTGACCCTGGATTGGACGGCTTCGGTGGCCCGTTACCTGGAACTGTATGAAAAGGCGCGGGCGCTCAAAAAAGCGGAGGCGGCGTGAAAACCACACTGCGGTCTTGGATCGGGCGTTCCCGTTCGTGGACCGCCCGCGGCGCGGCCATCTTTTTGGTGGCGTTTTGGGCTTCGCTTTTTGTGGTCCACGGTCTCTTGTCGCGGGCCCTGTGGGAACGGGACGCGGGCGTCGAAATCTGCCTGGACGGGTCCGACGTTCTGCAAATGTTCGGCGAGGACGACGTGGACGGCACGCGGATTTTCTTGGAGAGACTGGCCGAAGCGGGGGTGTCGAGTGTCGGCGTCTATTGGGACCCCGGATATCGCTTGCGCGAGCGGCTCGAGGAGTGGGCCCCGCGGCTGCCCGACGGCCTGGCGGTGACTCTGCGGCCCGAGGCCGCCCCGTTCACCGACTGGCAATCCCGGTGGGATCGGACGTCCCGGCCCTGGTCCAAGGGGCCGGCGGTGCGGGGGGTTCTTTTCACGGGCGCGTCCGTTCTGGGGTATCCCGATCTCTCCCCCGTGGCGTCTTGGATTTCAACCAACGCTTTTTATCTGCCGTGGATGGAGTTCTCCCGTCAACGGGGCCTCGCCGAATTGGCGCGGCGGTTTCCGCACCGTTTGATACGGGGCCACGGCCTGACCGAGGAGGAGATCGCCAAATCCAACCCACGCGTCGTTCTCGCGCGTTTTCGCCGCGCCGTGCGGGAGCGCGGCGTCCGGTTTTTGTACGTGCGTTTGTTCCCCGGATTGTCCTCCCGCGCCAACGCCGCTTTTGTTGTGGATCTGGCGACGGCCCTGCGCGCCGACGGGTTCCGGACGGAAGCGGCCCAGCCCCGAAGCGGGGCCTGGCCGCGCGCCCTGGCGCCCCTGCCGACCGGTGTCCGCCAAGCGCTGGCGTTGTTGTTGGCCATCGGCGGGCCCTGGTTGGGATTTTTCCTGGCGGTGCGGCGCTGGTCCCCCGAAGAAGCGCCCCTGCGTTTGATGGGTGTCACTCTCCTCACGGCGCTCGTGCTGGGGGCCCTCCTGGCGACCCCCGATTTTCTCATGGGGGTGGCGGTGTTTCGCGGGGTCAAGGTGGCCCTCGTGGTTCCGCTTCTGGCGGGCCTTTTCCTCCTCTTCCAGGCCAAGGAGATCCGCCATTTCTTGCACGAGCCCATCACCGTCGGGCGCCTCGGTTTCGGGTTGATCGCCTTGGGCGTGCTGGGGGTGTACGTCGTGCGCAGCGGCAACGATTTCCTGTCCGCCTCGGGGATCGAATTGAACGTTCGCGGGGCGCTGGAATCGTTGTTCGGCGTGCGTCCGCGGTTTAAAGAATTCCTGATCGGCCATCCGTTGCTCCTTGTGGGGTTTTATTTAAAGGCCCGGGGGGGCGGGTTTCGCCTTCCGGAAGGGGCCGGTCCCGCCGCCCAAACTCTGCATTTTCTTTTCCACGACCATCGGCCGTTCCTGTTGGCCGGTTTGATCGGTCAACTGTCCGTGATCAACACGTTCTGCCACGCCCACACGCCTTTGTCGGTGTCTTTCCTGCGCGTCTATCATGGGTTGTGGATCGGCGCCCTGTTGGGGGGAACCCTGATTCACCTCCTTCGGTGGGCGGAACGGCGTTGGCAAAACCTCCCCTGATCCTGCTCGCCGGTTATTTTGGTTACGGCAACGCCGGCGATGAATTGATCCTTCGCCTGCTGCGCGAGGCGCTGCTCCCCGTCGCGGGGGCCGGCTTGCGGTATCTGGCCGGACCGCGCCCCGCCTTTCCCGGCGGAGTTTCCCGACACCATCCCGGCGCGGTTCTGTCCGCCCTGCGCGACGCCCGCGGGCTGGTTCTGGGCGGGGGGGAACTCTTTCAGATCCGCACCAGTCGGCGGAGCCTCGCGGCGTATCTGGCCCTGCCCGCGGCGATGGGGATTCTCGGCAAACCCTTCTGGGTGTTCGGCGTGGGGGTGGATCCCGATTTGCCGCCGCTCGCCTTGCGCGCCACCGCGGCGGCGCTGCGCCGGGCCCGCGGGGTTTGGGTGCGGGATGAAGCTTCCCGGACGGCCCTCGCCGGGCTCGGGGTCGCCAGCGTCGTGATGGCCGACACGGTTTGGGCTTTGCCCGTTTCCGCCCCGGCCGCGCCGGGGGGGAGATCCCGTCGGGTTTTGTGGATTCCGCGTTTTCCCGACGGCGCCACCACCGTGGAGCGATTGGCGGCGGTAATCAACGGTCTCACCGATTTCGAGCACGCGCTCCTGCCTTTGCACCCCCCCCAGGACGAGGAGCCCTTGCGGGCGTTGCGCGGGCGTTTGCGAGGGGAGGTCGAAACATGGGCCTGGGCCGCCCCCGAGGAAATCCCCCGACGGTTGATGGAGGCGGACGTCGTGGTTTCGATGCGTTACCACGGTTTGGTGTTGGCCGCCTTGGCGGAGAGACCGGTGGTCGCGCTGGCGGCCCACGGCAAGGTGGCCCTTTTGGGGGAGGAGATGGGGGCCCCCGTTCTCAGGCCGGGCGATTGGACCGCGGAGTCGCTGGCGACCGCCCTTCGACGGGCGTCGGCCCATCCCCCGGTGGACCCCGCGTCGCGCGCCGTGTCGGCCCGGGCGGCCTTGTCGGATCTGGCGCGGGGTTTATCGTCGTCGTTAATCTCTTAACCAAAAATTATAAAATAGGGGTGGTTTTCCAATGCCCTCGCCCCTTTTCACGCCTTCCGAGCGCCATCCTCTCAGCGCGCCGCGCCTTGTCGCGCGTCCGGCGCGCCGCGCGTTCTGGGCGGGCGTGGCCCTTTTGGGCGCGGCCGCCGGGTTTGGAGGCGGTCTTTTGCGTCAAACCCAAACGCTCACGGACGCGTTTCTGGCGCGCGAGGCCCGGGATTTCCGTTGGGTGGTTTTTTTAAACGAGCACGCCGACCGCCCGTTCCTCGAAGGGCGTTTGTTGGCCAACCCCGGGGTGCGATTGTCTCGCTTCGTCTCCAAAGAAGAAGCCCTGGAGCGCGCTCGACGGTGGCCGGCTCTGGCCGATGGATTGGACCTCACGGCGCGAAACCCGTTGCCCGATTCGTTTGAAATCGAGTGGGACGCCGCGATGCTCCGGCCCGACCTGTTGACCCCCTTGAGCGATCGGGTGGCCGGTTTGGACGGCGTGGCCGAAGTGGGGTACGATCGTTCCCGGCTCGAGCGGTTGGCCCTTTTGAGACGGCTGCGGGAACAATTCCGTTTCGGCGTTCAGTCCGCGCTCGCGGCGGCCGCGGGGGTCCTTCTCTTTTGGGCGGCCCGCCTCTTGTTTTGGACCTTGGCTCCGTTCCCATGGCGGGACCCTTTGTGGGGCGCCGGCATCGCCGCCTTGGGCGGGGTTTTGGGCGGGGGGGCGGCGTGGGCCTGGGTGGGGGGATTTGATCCCGCCGCGTTGATCGCCGCGCCGCTCGTGGGCGCGCTGGCGGCGCTGGGGCGCGCCGTTTGATCCACCGCTGGGCGTGGGCCTTGGTGGCCTTGATGATGTGGACCGGCCCCGGACGCGCCGCCGAGACGGTCGAGGAGCAACGCGAACGTTTGCGGCGCGTGCAATCGGAACTGGAGCGAAAAGGCCGTGAAAAAGACCAGGCGGACCGGCGGGCCCGCACATTGCGGGATGAGGCCGACCGCATCGGACGCGAATTGGACGGCGCGCGCCGCGCGCTCGAGTCGACCGAAGGCCAACTGCTGGAAACGGAACGCAAGCGCGCCGCGACGGAGGAACGCATGCGGGCCTCGCGCCGCAGTTTGGGGACGTGGGAGGACAAGCTGTCCGGGCTCCTCGCGGCGCATTATCGCGCGCGGACGGTGGGCGCCGAAGGCTTGTTCCCGGTGTGGGTGTACGAGGCCGCGGTCCTGAGCGACCGCGTCACGGGTTTGGCCTTCGCCGTCGAGAACCACGCCGGCGTGGTGGCGATCCGGGACCAACTGTTGGGGATCGAAGAGGAATTGCGCAACCTGCGCGTGACCAAGACCCGCGATGAGCGCCGCATTGAATCCGCGCGCGACCAAATGCGGAGTATGGCGCGGACCGAGGAGGGTCGCCGCGCGCTGCTCGCGCGGCAGATCGACGATTTGCGCGCCTCGGCCCAGCGCTTTGAGCGCATGATTCACGATTTGCTGGAGAAGGAGCGCCGGGACCGCGCGACGGCGCGTCCCAAGAGCGCGGCCGCCGCGGACCGCTGGCGGGGTCGCGTGGGATGGCCGGTGGCGGGGCCGGTGGTCGAGAGTTTTGGGCGGACGCACCACCCTGAATTGGACACCTTCGTGATTTCCAACGGCGTGCGGTTGCGCCCCGCCGCGACGAGCGCCGTGGTCGCCGTCGAGCCCGGCGAGGTGCTCTTCGCGGGTCCGTTCATGAATTACGGTTTGATGGCGCTGGTCAGCCACGCCGATGGGTTGCACACGATCTACGCGAACCTGGGCGAGTTGACGGTGGCGGCGGGCCAAAAAGTGGCCGAGGGGCAGGCCGTCGGGCGCGCGGGGCGCGACGACGCGGGGCGCCCCGTGGTGTATTTTGAAATGCGGGTGGACGGCGATCCCGTGGACCCGGAACGTTGGGTGAGATGAGGAGCGGAACATGAGCCGAAATAAAAAGTGGAGCGGGTTGGTTTTGGCGGCGGGGATCGTCGCGGGGGCGTGGATCGCCCCGGCGCGCTCCGCCGTGGAGGACGGGTTTCGTCAAATCGCTTTGTTGGTGGACATTCTTCAAACGATTCGGGAGCAATACGTCGACGACGTCGAGCAGAAGACGGTGGTCTACGGGGCCGCGGCGGGCATGGCCCGCGTGTTGGATCCCTTCAGCCAGTTCATGGAGCCCGCGGCGCTGAAAGAAATGCGCACCGAGACCCAGGGCCAGTTCGGCGGTCTCGGCATCCGCATCGCCGTGCGCGACAACTGGCTCACGGTGATCACCCCCATGCCCGACACCCCCGCCTACCGCCTCGGGGTGTTGCCGGGGGACAAAATCATTCAAATCGAAAACACCTCCACCCAGGGGATGGGGGTGGAGGACGCCGTCAACCTGCTGCGCGGAAAACCCGGCACGAAAGTGACGGTGCACATCGCCCGCGAGGGCGACAAGGAACCCCGCGTGTTCACCATCACCCGGGAGATCATCAAAATTCAAAGCGTTCGATCGGTTTTGGTGGAACCGGCCATCGGTTACATCCGTCTCAGCGAGTTCATTGAGACGAGCGCCGCGGACTTGGGCAAAGCGCTCAAGGAGTTGAAGGCGAAGGGCATGCGCTCCTTGGTGCTGGATCTTCGCAACAACCCCGGCGGTCTTTTGTCGTCGGCGGTGGACGTGTCCAAGTTGTTTCTGGCCGATGGGAAGTTGATCGTTTACACGCAGGGCCGCGTCCAGCCCCGGCAGGATTTCCTGGCCGACAGCCGGGCGCCGTTCGGGGACGTGCCCCTGGCCGTCTTGGTGAACGGCGGATCCGCCTCCGCCTCGGAAATCGTGACGGGGGCCGTGCAGGACCATCGGCGCGGGGTGATCATCGGCTCCGAGACTTTCGGCAAAGGCAGCGTGCAATCCGTCATCCCCCTGGAGGACGGCTCGGCTCTGCGTTTGACCGTGGCCAAGTACTACACGCCCGCCGGGCGTTCCATCCACCGGGACGAGAAAACCAAAGCCGGCGGCGTCACGCCCGACATCGTCATCGCCGTGAGCAAGGAAACCGAGGCCAAATTGTACGCCCAGGCCGACGAGATTTATTCCAAGGACAAAGCGCCCCGCTCCGTCGTGAAGGACGAAGACCGCGTCAAGGACGAGGTTTTGGAGCGCGCGGTGCAAATCCTGAAGGCCGAAGCGGTTTTCCACGCGGGGAAATGAAGGCGCCGCGCGCCTCCCGGGGCGGAATCCTTTTGGATTTGTTCCTCATCGCCGCCTTGTGCGCGGGGGGGATCGCCCTGTGGGTGTCCCGGGCGCGCTGGGCACCTTCGCTGAAGCGCGCCGTCCCGGGGGCGACCGCCCCCACCGTGCCGGGGGCGCCCGAGCGGGACTGGGGGGCGCGCGCGGCGGCGACCCAAGGGTGGGTGCGGGCGTTCCTGTCCGACGCCGGCGTGGGCGACGCGGACGTTCTCAAAGCCTACAACGCCGAGCGGCGGGAGGGGGATTCCGTTTGGGTGGAAAGCACCCTGGAGATCCGCGCGCGGCGGGGTTTTTCGTCGGGGCGATTTTTGGCGCGACTGGCTCCCCGCCTCCACCACGAACGCTTGGTCGTTTTGAACGACGCCCCGACAGCGGGCCGGTGGCTCTTGGAACTGGGCGAAGGGGCACGGATCTATCAGCGTCTGATTTTTATTTTGTCGTAATTTCCGGGAGGGACGATGTCCAAAGTGTTGCGCGTGTTGGGAGTGGAAACGTCGTGCGATGAAACGGCCGCGGCGGTGGTCGAAAACGGCCGGCACATTTTATCGAACGTGGTGACGAGCCAGGTGCCCGTGCACCAACCCTACGGCGGGGTGGTCCCGGAGTTGGCGAGCCGCGCCCACGTGGAGAACGCGCAAGCCGTCATCGAGGCCGCCCTGAAGGGGCAAACGGGGCGGGGTTTGCCTCCCTTCCCCAAAACGTTGCCGGTGGATGTGATCGCCGCCACCGTCGGCCCGGGGCTCATGGGCTCCTTGCTGGTTGGTAAAGTGGTCGCCGAAATGCTCGCTTGGGTTTATCAAAAGCCGCTCATCGGCGTGAACCATTTGGAGGGGCACCTGCTCTCCATCCTGCCGGGGCATCCGGACTTGGAGCCGCCCTATCTGGCGTTGGTCGTTTCGGGCGGCCACACGGAATTGATCCACGTCCAAGACTACGGCCGGTACCATATTCTCGGGCGCACGCGCGACGACGCGGCGGGCGAAGCCTTCGACAAGGTGTCGAAGCTGATGGGTTTGGGTTACCCCGGCGGGCCCGTGATCGACCGCATGGCCCACAAAGGCAGTTCGCGGGCGATCGCGTTTCCGCGGGCGCTCATGGACGGGGGGTTCGATTTCTCTTTCTCGGGGTTGAAAACCGCGGTCGTATATTATCTGCGCGACAACCCGGAAGTGATGGCGTCCAAGAAGAAAATGGCCGATGTGTGCGCGAGCTTCCAGGCCGCGGTCGTCGAAGTGTTGGTCAAAAAGACGCTCGCCGCCGCCGACAAGGTCGGGTTGAAACACATCGCCGTCTGCGGGGGGGTGGCCGCCAACAGCGCCCTGCGCGCGGCGTTCACCGCGCAACACAAAACCCACAAGATCCACATGGCCTCACCGCTCCTGTGCACCGACAACGGCGTGATGATCGCCGTGGCGGGGTATTACAAATACCTTCACCAGACGAAAAAGAAATTCGACGCCGAACCGTTGATCGTGAATTCCACGCTCGCGGTCGCGAATTGGCGCTGACCGCTCCCCTGCCCACCCCGGCCATTGGGCCGGTCCGGTTGGACAATCCCTTCGTGCTGTCGCCCATGGCGGGCATCGGCGACCCCCCTTACCGGCGGTTGTGCCGGCGGGGGGGCGCCGCGCTCGTCTGCGCGGAGATGGTCTCCGCCAACGCCCTCCATTTCGACGACGAGCGGTCCCGTCGCATGCTGCAAACCTACCCGGACGAACACCCCGTCAGCCTGCAAATCTTCGGCAACGACCCCGATCGCTTGGCCGCGGCGGCGCGGGCCGCGGAGGCGGCGGGGGCGGACATCGTCGATCTCAATTGCGGTTGCCCCGTGCCCAAAATCACAAAATCCGGCGGCGGGGTGAGCCTGATGCGCGACGAGTCGCTGTTCGCGCGCTGCGTGGCGGCCATGGCGCGGGCGGTGCGCGTGCCCGTCACGGTCAAAATGCGCCTGGGGTTCGCCCGGGGGGAAAACCACGCGCCCCGGTTCGCCCGGATCGCGGAGGAAGCGGGCGCCGCGGCGGTCGCCGTCCACGCGCGATCCCGCGAGGAGCGCCACGCCGGCGCGCCGGACTTGGAGGCACTGGCCGCGGTGACCCGCGCGGTGCGCCTCCCCGTGTTCGGCAACGGGGGGGTGCGTTCCATTGAAGACGCGCGCCGCATGTTGGACGCGGGGTGCGCCGGGGTTCTGGTGGGACAGGCCGCGGTGGGCAATCCCTTTTTTTTCCGCGAGCTCTTGAGCGCCGCGGCGGGCCACGCCGCGCCGCTCTCCTTGCGGGAGCGGTTCGACCTTTTGCGCGAGCACGCGCGCCTGATCGTGGAATACTACGGGGAATCGTTGGGCCTTCGGCGGTTGAGGAAATATTTACCGTCCTACGTGCACGGCCTGCCTCACGCGGCGGCCTTTCGCGGCGCGGCCAACCGCATCGAGCGGCACGCGGAGTTTTTGGAGTTCCTAGCCTCGTTCGAGGCCCGGGGCGGGTCGTTCTTGCCTTCCGTAGAGGGGAAAGATACGATGGGAACCTTATGAGCGCTCCCATGCGCGTGGCGGCCACTCCCGCCCGTTCCCGCCCGTGATCCCCCTCCTGCCCGTCTTGTGGTCGGAAAAGCGGACCACCGCCCGGCCCCTGCGGGTGCCCGAACCCCGGGAAACCATGGACGGCGAGGCCCAGGTGGCGGCCTACCTCAAGGGGTACGAATGGGGCGGCTCCACTTCGGCCATGACCCAACACCATCTGGAGCGGCTGAGCGCCTTGATCCGCCCGAACGACACGGTGGTGGACCTCGGGTGCGGCCCCGGCCCCCTGTTGTGGGAATTGGCGCGCCTGTATCCCTCCGCCCGGTTTCTGGCGGTGGATCGGTCGGCGCCCCTTCTGGATCAAATCAAGAAAAAAGCGCGGGAACTCCACCTCAAAAACGTGCACACGGTGGAGGAAGACCCGCGGGAGATGCCGGGTTTGCGCGCGGGCAGCGTGGGGTTGGTGCTGTCGACCCAGGCCCTCCACCACGCCGCCTCCGAGGCGGACCTGCGGCGCGTTTTCTGTCGGATCAACGACCTCCTTGCGCCGGAGGGGGGGGTGTATTTCTTCGATTTCGGCCTTCTCAAATCCGCCGTGACCCGGCGCCTCCTCGTCCAGGACCTCGCCCGCTGGGCCCCCCCCCTCACCCTGCGCGATTACGCGCTTTCCCTGGACGCGGCCTTCCCGATTTCGACGGTGGTTTCCCTGGCGCGGGAGGAAATCCATCGGCCCTTTGAGGCCGTGGCGAGCGCCTTCGTGGATTTTTTTTATTTTTTGTCGACGCCGCCGCGGGCCGCGCCGGACGCGGCCGTCGTGGCGCGCCTGCGCCAAAAAGAGCGGGCGTTGCCCTGGCGCCTGCGTTGGGAGCTCGCCCTGATCCGCCGGCTCCGTCGACACATTCCTTAGACCGTTACAAATTGACAGGCGGGGGGCCGTGTGCTACCATGCCCCCGCGTTCATTTATCGTCAAGAAAGCGTCCATTCCATGGCCATAAAATTCGGCACTTCCGGTTGGCGGGCCATCCTCGCCGACGAGTTCACGTTCCCTCGGGTCCGCATCGCCGTCCAGGCGATCGCCGACTATTTGAAGGAGGAGCGGCTCCACAACAAGCCCGTCGTGATCGGCTACGACACCCGGTTTTTGTCCGAGGATTTCGCGAAGACCGCGGCCGGGGTCCTGGCGGCCAACGGCATGGAGAGCTTGTTGTGCGTCCGCGACACGCCCACCCCCGTGGTGGCCTTTGAAGTGCTTCACAAAAAAGCCGCGGGCGGGATCATAATCACCGCGAGCCACAACCCCCCGACTTACAACGGTCTCAAATTCAACTCGGCCTGGGGCGGTCCGGCGCTCCCCCAGATCACCCAGCGTATCGAGGCGGGCTGCGAGCCCTATTTGTCGGGGGAGGCCCATCCCAAAACCGGCCGGGAGGCGGTCGGCATCAAAAAGCGACTGATCGTGCCCCACGACCCGCAGCCGGCCTACTTCAAACAATTGGAAAGCCTGATCGACCGCTCGATCCTCAAAAAGGGGAAACTGAAAGTGGCGGTGGACGGTCTCTGGGGCGCGGGCCGCGGCTACCTCGACGCCTTCTTGAAAGAATCGGGCGTGCAGGTGGTGGGGTTGCACATGAACCGCGACGTGTTGTTCGGCGGACACAGCCCCTCCCCCGAACCGGAGATCCTGGCGGAACTCAGAGCCGTGATGGCGAAAGAAAAAGCCCCCCTCGGCCTCGCCACGGACGGCGACGCCGACCGTTTCGGTATCGTCGACGCGGACGGCACGATGATTCAACCCAACGAGTTTTTGCCGCTCCTGCTTGACCACATGGTCAAGACGCGCGGTTGGAAAGGCGTGGTGGCGCGCAGCGTCATGACGTCCCATTTCCTCGACGCGGTGGCCAAGAAACACGGGCTGACCGTTCAGGAGACGCCCGTGGGCTTCAAATTTATCGGCGATGTCATGGCCCACGAAAACAGCGTCTATCCCTCGCGGGGGGGGCATTTCGTCCTCGGCGGCGAGGAGTCGGGCGGTCTCTCCATCCGGGGCCACGTGCCCGAAAAGGACGGCGTTTTGGGCTGTCTGCTCGCGGCGGAAATCGTCGCCATCACCAAACGCCCGCTGCGGAAATCCATCGAACTGTTGGCCAAAGAGGTCGGGACCTTCCACACGGAACGCTTGAATTTCCACCTGACCGCGGAAAAAATGAACGACCTGCGCAAAAAGCTGGCGCACAACCCGCCGACCCGCCTGGGCGAATTCCCCGTGCGCCGCATCGTCGAAACGGACGGCCACAAATTCATCCTGACGGACGGCAGTTGGATCGGCGTGCGCCTGTCCGGCACGGAACCCGTGGTGCGGGTCTACCTGGAAACCCAGGACACCGCCAAGCTTAAGGCGCTGGAAAAAGCCGGCCGGGTGTTGGCCGGCGTGAGCGCCGCGAAATAAATTTCATTCTTCTTGAGGAGATCCCCGATGGCCAAAAAGAAAACCGTCAGCAAGAAAACCGCGGCGTCCGCCGGCGCGCGCGTGAAGGGCGTGTTCGCCCGTGAAATTTTGGATTCCCGGGGAAACCCGACGGTGGAAGTCGATGTGGTCCTGACGGACGGCTCGACCGGCCGGGCGGCGGTCCCCTCGGGGGCCTCGACCGGCGCCCACGAGGCGCTGGAATTACGCGACGGGGACAAAAACCGTTATCTGGGGCGCGGCGTGCGCAAAGCCGTCGCGAACGTGAACACGGTGTTGGCCCCGGCGCTCAAGGGAAAAGCCGCGGCGGACCAACGCGCCCTCGACGGCGTGATGTTGGCGGCCGACGGCACCGAGACCAAATCCAAGCTCGGCGCCAACTCGATTTTGGGCGTTTCCATGGCGGTGGCGCGGGCGGCCGCGGTCGCGGCGCGGGTCCCGCTCCACACGCACCTCCGGCGGACGTTCGGCATCAAGTCGAAAGAGTACGTTTTCCCCGTGCCCCTCATGAACATTTTGAACGGCGGGGCCCACGCCGACAACAACGTGGATATGCAGGAGTTTATGATCATGCCCGTGGCGGGCGGATCGTTCCGGGAGGCCCTGCGCGCCGGCGCGGAGGTGTTTCACGCCCTGAAAAAGGTTCTCAAGGACAATAAATACAACACGGGCGTCGGCGACGAGGGCGGGTTCGCGCCGAACTTGAAATCGAACGAGGAGGCCATCCAGGTGATCCTGCAGGCCATCCAGAACGCCGGTTACAAGCCCGGCAAGGACATTTTCCTCGCCCTGGACTGCGCCTCGAACGAATTCTTCGCCAACGACCAGTACCGGTTGGAGGGGGAAGTGGCCATCCGCGACCGCTCCGCCGACGAAATGATCGCCTTCTACAAAGAGTGGGTGGACAAGTACCCCATCGTCTCCATCGAGGACGGCCTGGCGGAGGACGATTGGTCCGGCTGGAAGCGCCTGACCGAAAAGATCGGCGGCAAAGTCCAGTTGGTGGGCGACGATTTGTTCGTGACGAACACGAAGCGGTTGTCCGACGGCATCCAGCGGGGCGTGGCCAACGCCATCCTCGTCAAAGTCAACCAGATCGGCAGCCTGTCCGAGACCGTGGACGCCGTGCAAATGGCCCAAAAGGCCGGCTACGGCGTGATCATCTCGCACCGCTCCGGCGAAACGGAAGACGCCTTCATCGCCGATTTGGCCGTGGCGCTGAACGCCGGACAGATCAAGACGGGATCGGCTTCGCGTTCGGAGCGCATCGCGAAGTACAACCAATTGCTCCGCCTTGAGGAATCCCTCGGCGCGGCCGCCTCCTTTTCGGGCGTCGCCGCCTTCAAGCGGGGGTAAAACCCGGTGCGGCGCCGGCGAACGGTGTGGTGGGCCGCGGGCTTCGCCCTGTTGGCCATCGCCGTCTCCGGGGGCGCCGTGCGGAACTTTTGGACCCGGCAGCGGGAATTGGACCGGTTGTCCCTCCGCCTGACCGACGCGCGTCGCCGCGTGGCTGAGCTGGAAGCGCGGCGGGACCGCGCCGAGAACGACGCCGCTTTCATTGAGATGGCGGCGCGCCGTGAATTCGGTTTTGTGGCGCCGGACGAAATCGAATTCCGTTTCGTGAGCGACGACGGGGCCGCCCCGGCCCCGAAGGAGAACTGACCATGTCCGACACCCCCTGCCCCAAATGCAACGCCAAAGGCAACGTGAAAGTGAAACAATCCCGCAGTGACAAGGGCCGCGATGTGAAATATTTCGAATGCGGCGTCTGTCACACCCTTTGGACCAACTCCATCGACATCGCCGCCCTTCCCGTCGAAGCGTAGTGCTCCGCGCGCCCGCCCTCACCCCGCGGGATCGTCGTGACCTTCGCCGCCGGGGCCTCAGCCCCACGGAAGCGGTTCGTCAAGCCGCGCTTCTCCTGCGTCCCCCGTCCGCTTTACGGCTGGATCGCCCCTGCGCGGTCGGGGACGGCGTCGAGCGTTGGTCCCCGTCGGACCGCCGCCTTTGGGCCGCTCGCGCCGCGGGATGGCGCCTGGCTTTTTTTACGCCCGCTTCCGGCGCCTCCTCCCGTTTGTTCGCTCCCCTGGAAGCCCTGTTTCGGGATTCCCGACGGACCGGGGTTCCGCCCCATCGCCTCGCCCGGGGGGACGCCGCCCGTTTCTTTCGCGCGTTGCCCGCCTTGGCCCTTCACAAGGTTCTGGCCCGTCGGTTGCGTCGGCGGGGATTGGCCGTGTCCCGTTTGCTGCGCGCCCGGGAATGGGGGCCGATTTTGGAGGAATTGCTGGCGCCGGGCGGCCTGGCGCACCACCCCAAAGGTTTGTTGCCCTTTCACGGGCACCGCGGCGGAATTCGCACCGCCTTCGAAGAACACCTGCGCGACGCCGGGGCCACCGCCCCGCGCCGATCGCACGCGCATTTCACCGTGTCGCCCTCTCACCACGCGGCCTTCCGGCGGGCGGCCCGGTCGGTTCCGGGGGTCCCGGTCTCCTTTTCCATCCAAAACCCCGCCACCGACACGCTTTCGTTAACGGAAGCCGGGCGCTGGGCCCGCCGTTCCGACGGGGGTTTGTTGTTTCGTCCGGGGGGCCACGGCGCGCTTTTGGACAACCTCAACGCCCTGCGGGCGGACGCCATTTTCATCCGGAACATCGACAACGTCGGGCGGGGGGCCCACCGGGGCCGCGCTCGGCTCTGGCGGCGGGCCCTGGCCGGCCGCTTGATCTCCCTGGTGGAAGCGTCCCGCGCTTTGGATCGCGGCTTGGCCCGGGGGGAACCGGCCGCCGAGCGGGAAGCGGCTCTTTTTCTTGAGGCCACGCTGGGACGGCGCCCGCCCCGAGGGGCGAATCTTCGAAAGTGGTTGCGGCGGGAATTGCAGCGCCCCTGGCGTGTCTGCGGCGTGGTCCCCAACCGGGGCGAGCCGGGCGGCGGTCCCTTTTGGGTGAAAGGCGTCGAAGGGGCGACGCGGCAAATCGTCGAAGAGGCCCAGGTCGCGTCCTCGCCCGCCCAGCGGGCCATCTTTCAACGGTCGCGTTACTTCAATCCCGTCGACATGGCGGTTTCGACGCGGGGCCCCGACGGACGACCCCTTCCGCTGCGGCGGTACGTGGACGAATCGGCCGCCATCGTATCGGCCAAAAAGTACGAAGGGCGACCGATCCGCGTCCTGGAGCGGCCCGGTCTGTGGAACGGCTCCATGGCGGGCTGGAACACCGTTTTCGTCGAAATGCCGGCCGGGTTCTTCCACCCCGTCAAAACCATCACGGATTTGCTGCGTCCGGGGCACCGGACCCCGGTGAAATGATATCATCCCCCACGCTATGAAAGGCATTCTCCTGGCCGGAGGTTCCGGCACCCGCCTCTACCCCCTGACCCGCGGCATCAGCAAACAATTGGTGCCCGTTTACGATAAACCGATGATTTATTACCCCCTATCGGTCCTCATGTTGGCGGGAATACGAGATATCCTTATTATAACGACCCCCCACGAACAGGATGGGTTTGTTCGTCTCCTGGGGGATGGATCCTGGCTGGGGTTGAATATCCAATACGCCGTTCAGCCGCGCCCGGAGGGGCTGGCTCAGGCTTTTATCGTTGGCCGTAAATTTGTTGGAAATGATTGTGTTTCAATGATTTTAGGTGACAATATTTTTTATGGTCACGGTTTTGCGGGGCGGCTTCGTTTGGCGGCGGCTCTGGAGAATGGCGCCACGGTCTTTGCCTACCCGGTGCGCAATCCCGAAGCCTACGGGGTCGTTGAGTTTGACACCGCCGGCCGGGCGGTTTCAATCGAGGAAAAGCCGGCCAAACCGAAGTCATCCTTCGCCGTGACCGGTTTGTATTTCTACGACAATCGGGTTCTGGACATTGCCGCGGGTTTGCGGCCTTCCGCCCGGGGTGAATTGGAAATCACGGACGTCAACCGGTCCTATTTGGCCCAGGGGAAATTGAATGTGGAACGCCTGGGTCGCGGTGTCGCCTGGCTGGACACCGGGACCCACGAGTCGCTTTTGCAATCGGCGGTTTTTATCCAGACGATTCAGGAACGGCAGGGCCTCAAAGTGGCCTGCTTGGAGGAGATCGCCTTGGCTCAGGGGTATATTAACGCCGAGGATGTCCGCCGGCTGGCCGAACCCATGAAGAAAAACGAATACGGCCAGTACCTTCTTCGGTTGTTGGAGGGGGGGGCGGCTTAATTATCCTCCCGCCGCGCCTTAAGCGGCGGGTTTTGTGCGGCGCTGAATCTTTTCTTTGTTTTCCTCGTAGAACTTCCGAATGTCCTCGATGTGATCCAAAATCAATTTGGCCTTGGTGAGACCAAACGTCACGCCAAAGCGGTCGGATTCGTTTTGCTTTATGCTGATGACCATATTGCCTTTGAACTCGCCGATGGTGAACAAGGTAGCCTCCTAAGCTATGGTTGCAGCTATATCTAAATTTATTCCGCGACAGAAAGCCATGATCCAAATCATGTTGTTTCTAAAAAATATTGTCAAGTCGTAACCCGAGTTAAATCGAAAGATTTCGGAAAAATATCGATTTGAATTCGGGAAAAGACCGCCAATTTAAAAAAACTTCAATTAACATCAATTCATAAACAATATTTATTGATAATCAACAATTTACACTACAAACATACGTTTGATTGTTGGTCTCGTTTTGTGGTCGTTGGTCGATATAATTTAACATAATATATATTATCGGACACTATCGAATCGGCTCCAAATTGGCCCTGGCCCTTGACGAATCCCGATTTAGGCCCTAGGCTTTACCTCGTTGGTAGAACATCACCCCGTTTGGACTTCCTGAGACAATTGAAAAATTAAGAGGCGAGGGTATTGAGGATGGACTGGGCTTCTGCCAGTCCCGGGTTGGTCGCCCTGTACCGCGACCCCTTGCCCGCGCCGGCGCGAATCGCGAGCCCTTTTTGTTCGAGGGTCGCGAAGGCGCGGGAGAGGCGTCGTACGCCCGCGAAGCCCGACACGCGCAGATCCTCGGCCAGTCGAATGGCCGGAACTTCGTTTTGAGCGAGGAGGTCGCGATAGCCATGGAGCAACAACAGCAAAGCCTTGGAAAGCCTTTCCCCTCCCGGTCCGCCTGGGGGGAGGACCCGCAGGCGGACCGCGCCGCGCCCCGGGTCCACGTCAAAGAGAGTGTTTGGGAGCGGCTTTTCTTCCCTTGGCGGGGGGAGAGCGCTGCGGCCTTTTTCATTGGTTTCTTCCTTAAATAGCCAGGCGCGGGCCTCTTCCCAATGGGCGCGGACCGTGTCTTTTTCCCCTTCCGCTTCGAATTCCCGCTCGCCCGATCGGAACCGTATTTTAAGTCTATCCACAGTTATCCACCCTTTTTCTGTTCATAAATGAGCAGAAAACCAAATTAAAAACCACTTAATGCACTCAAATTGTACAGAAAATAAAGAAACGCGTCCAACGCGGGGGTCTGTGGATAAAAAAAACCCCCACCCCCGAAGGGGTGGGGGACTGAAAAACAATGCGAACTATTTCTTCTTCGATTCCCCCGTCATGGGGCAGCAGGAGCCGGCTTTCTTCGGCGGGCATTTCTTGCAGGCTTCCCCCTTCTTGGCGGCTTCGAGGCAGCAGGGTTTCAGGCCGACTTCAGCGCACATTTCACATTTCTCCCCTTTTTTGGCGGCTTCCAGACAGCAGGGTTTGGGGCCCTTCATGGCGCATTTCTCGCACTTCTCCCCTTTTCTGGCGGCTTCCAGACAACAAGGCATCACGCCTTTGCCGTGGATTTCATCCAGTTTCGCCTGTTGCTCGGGGGTGAGGACGGCCTTGATTTTGGCGCCGGCGTCCGCGTGGGTGTGGTCCATCTTTTTATGCATGGCTTTTTTGTGGTCGCATTTCTCGGCGACTTCGGCCTCGATGGCGGCTTTCACTTTCGCTTCCTGGTCGGCCGTGAGGTTCAATTGGCTCTTCAATTCGCCGACGCGGGTCGACACCATCTCGGCTTTCTTGCTTTCACAATCCTTTCCTTCGCATTTACCGCACATGGCTCGGACGGATACCCCGAGCGCCACAACGGCCGCGAAGGCCCAGACGAATGATTTTTTCATGATTCCTCCACCGGCTCGCCGGTCGTGAATGGCGGCCGAAATCGAATTATACTAAAACGAGTCATATATGACCTCTGATTTAGATACATACGCTTTTGGCCCCCAAAAGTTCCCGACAAAACTAAATTGTTAGAATGAGACACCGATGAAAGCCGTTGTTTTGACTAAATACGGGGATATCCACCGCCTGGTTTATAGCGATGTGCCCGATCCCGTTCCCCGTCCGGGGGAGTTGGGAATTCGCGTCCACGCCGCGGGGCTCAATTTCGGGGATGTCCTTATACGCCAGGGGCTGCACAAGGACTCACCCCGCCCCCCCGCCGTTCACGGCATGGAAGTCGCCGGCGTGGTGGAGACGGCGCCCGCCGGCGGTTTCTTCCCGCCGGGCGAGCGGGTGTGCGCCTTTTTGCCGGGCCACGGCGGTTTCGCTGAAAGAGTCGTTTGTCGGCCGGAACTCGTTCGGGCTTTGCCCGATGAGTTTTCCTTCGTGGAGGGCGCGGCGTTTCCCGTTAATTTCTTGACGGCCTATTTGCTCTTGCACGCCCAGGCCCACATCGCGTCGGGCGAAACGGTGTTGTTGCGCCCCGCCGGCGGCGGGGTGGGGTTGGCGCTTTTGCAGTTTTGCCGGCGCGCGGGGGCGCGGGTTTTTTGTGTTGCGGGGTCGGGCAAGCACGAGCGCCTGCGGGCCCTGGGGGCCGAGGCCTGTTTCACCCACACCGAGGATTGGGCGACCGCGGCGCGGCGGGCCGTTGGGGGCGACGGTTTTGATGTCGTCTTTGATTCCATCGGGGGCGGGGACCTGCGGCGGAGTTACCGTTTGCTGGCCCCCTTCGGGCGATTGGGGCTGTACGGCGCGAGCTCCTTTGTCGTCCACCGTAAATTTCACCTTTTAAAAAGCCTCATCAACCTGCTTCGCTTTCCCGTGTTCTGGCCCTTGGAGATGATGAACGCCTCCCGCGTGGTGTTCGGGCTCGGCCTGCTCCGGTTGGATCCGGTGAACCTCCGGGTCGCCCACGCCTTGGCCGAGGCCGCGCGCCTCTGGCGCGAGGGGCACGTTCATCCGGTGATCGACAGCGTATTCCCTCTCGCGGACCTGGGCGCGGCCCAACGGCGTCTTGAGGAGCGCCGCAATTTCGGCAAGATCGTTTTGGCGGTCGATCCCGCCGTTCCCGTCTCGATCCCCGCGTTTTGATCCCGGTCTTCGGCGGGACCGGGTTTTTGTTATGATTCCCCCGTCGTTCACTGTTCATTCCAATCACGAGGCGATTTATGAAAAAAGGATTCGGCGCGGCGGGGACGTTGTTCGGGGCCCTCTACGGCGGGGCTTTGGCCTGGGCGCGGTGGGGCGACGGCGTGGCGCTGTTGCGTTTTTTCCTGGCCCACGGGTGGATGGTCGCCGCGGGAGCCGGCCTGCTCGCCGCGGTCGCGCGACGGTTCCTCGCGGGCGCGACCGCGCGGCCCGTGTCGTCGGTTCTGTTCGTCCTCCTGTTGAAGGCGCTGGTGTTCGATTCCCGTCTCTTCCCCGGGGGCGCCGCCCCCACGCTCCTTTTCGTCCTCACCTTCCTGTTCGTGGCGTCTCTTCTGGTCCTGTTTGCCCTGGATCCGTTATTGGCGCTGGTCAAGCACGGGGTGGAACGCGCCAAAACCACGGGGCGTTGGCGGCCGGTTCTGGGGTACGTTCTGGCCGCGACTCTCGGATTTTTGGCGTTTCGTTTTTTGTTCCCCCGCGCGGCCGCGCAGAACCGCGCCTGGATCGCCGGTCATTTTTATTGGCTGACCCTGCTCCTTCCCCTCGCCGCCGGACTTCTCCGTCGACGTTTTT
The DNA here is from genome assembly GCA_016706425.1 of Elusimicrobiota bacterium. NCBI lineage: Bacteria > Pseudomonadati > Elusimicrobiota > Elusimicrobiota bacterium. Next base: position 1,584,237 of record JADJJR010000001.1, on the reverse strand, counting down.
TCGCCCGGCCGTTGCGCTATGTCGTCGGCCTGGCGCTTCTCGCGACGGGGTGGGTGCTCCTTCGCCCCTTCCTTGACGGCGCGCGCCACGGCGCGCTCTTTTTCTTTTTCACCGTTCCCTGGGTTCATGTTTATTGGGAAGAATTGATCGGGTTTTTCAAAGGCGGTTGGGAGGCCTGGAAAAGGGCCGAGGTCGAGGGCGGACGCGAACCCTGGGCCCGGGCCGCCCGCTGGACGGCCCTCGCGCGCGACCGGTTCGGGTCGGCGGCGAAGGCCCGCGAGGCCCTGGCGGGAACGGGCCGTGCGCTTGATCGTTGGGGCGGCGCTCTGTGGGCGCGGGGCGCCGGGGCCCTGGCGGGGCATCGAACGGGGGTTCGCCGCGCGCTGGTGACCCTCGGGGCCCTCGCGGTCCTGATCCCGGCGGGGCGTTTCCTTTACCGATGGACGCACGTGACCGTCGTCGAGTTCACGCCGAAAGGGCAGGTCGCCGACCGGGTCGCGATCCGCGTGGCTTTTTCCGGCGAGGTGAAACCCCGCCTGGGCGACGCCCGCCGCTTGGACTGCTTTAAGATCACCCCCCCGCTCGAAGGCTCGTACCGGCAGGATTCCCCCACCTCCGTCGTGTTCGTGCCCGCGGGGCCTCTCAAGCCCTCCACCCGTTACCGGGTCGAGTTCGATGGAACGGGCCTGGTGTCGACGGCGAAACGGGTCCAGGGGAGCGCGTCGACGGAATTCCACACAGAATTTTTCAACGTGACGGGCGCGCGGGTCTATTACAACGTCGACGCCATCACCGCCCAGGACATGGAGGTCGTCGGCGAGGTGACCTTCAACCACCCCGTGGCCCTGGACATCCTGCGGCGCGACGCCAAGGTGACCAAGGACGACCTCCCGTTGCCCGTTTTTTGGGAGCGGGCCCTCGAACCCACGCGCTTTTATTTCCGAAGCGAAGGCGTCAAACCCGCGGCGCGGCCGCAAAAAATCCGCCTTTTCCTGCCCGCCGGCCTGCCCTGCGTGGACGGCACCGAGCCCTTGGAAAAAGATTACGAAACCTTGATGGCCCTTCCCGAAAAACCCAAACCCCAGGTCACGGAAGTCCGCCTCTGGCACGAGCCCGGGAACACGCTGGTGAGCGTGCTTTTCAACACCCCGATCTCCAAAGAGCAGGTGGCCCGGCATTTGTTCGTCGACCCGCCCCTGCCCCTGGACATCCAGACCGAGTACGCCATGGCGCTCCTGCGGGGGCCCTTCAAGCCGAACGTCAACTACAGGGTGTATGTGTCCTCCGGCCTCGTGGCCAAGAGCGGCGAAAGGATGCCGTTGCCCCACACCGCCCAGGTCCGCATCGCGGACCTGCCGCCGTCCATCGCCTTCGCGCGGCGCGGCAACATTCTTTCCTTGTCCGGACCGCAAGTTTTGGCCGTCAAGACCGTCAACCTCGACACGGTGGGGGTGCGGATCTCCAAGATTTTCCGCAACAATCTGCTGCCGTTCTTGAACAACGAGTACGGCGCCCCCTTCGCCAAACAGGTGTACGACGGCGTTTACCGGGTGGAGAGCGGCGAGATCAACGAAGAGGTGAGCCAACGCATCGGCCTCGCGGCGTTCCAGAAAGAACCCTACAAAGGGTTGTTCCAGGTGGAGGTCTACGATCCCAAGGAGTATTACCGTCGGGAAACGGGCTGGTTCCTCTGCACCGACTTGGGGTTGGTGGCCAAACAGTCCGGCGACGACCTGTGGGTGTGGGCGGTGACGGTGAAAGACGTGCGCGCGGCCGAAGGCGTGAAAGTGGACCTGATGAGCGACACGAACCAAGCGATGGACAGCCAGGTCACGGACGCGGCGGGACGGGCCGTGTTCGAAAACTGGCGCAAGCACCCCTACAAGTTCAACCCCTATTTCCTCGTGGCGCGGCGCGAGGACGACTTTTCCTTCCTATTTTTCCAGCGGACCGAAAAGAACGCCTACCAGTTCCCCATCGGCGGCGACCCGTTCCAGCGGACGGGCCTGGAGGCCTTTTTGACGCCGGAACGCGGGGTTTACCGGCCCGGCGAGACGGCTTTCCTGACGACCGTGGTGCGCACGGCCGACCGGCAATTGCCGCCGGACGTGCCCGTGCAATTGGTCGTGACCGACCCGCGCGGAACGGAGTACGCGCGGACCGACGCCCGGCTCAACGCGAACGGCATGTACGTTTTCAACGTCGCGTTTCCCTTGGACGCCCTCACGGGCGCCTACGACGTCCGTTTGGAGCAGCCGGGTGTGCCGCGCCCCCTGGGATCGACGTCCCTTAAAGTGGAGGAATTCATTCCGGATAAATTGAAGGTCGCCGTGGCCCCCCCCGCCGAGGACGTGGCGCCGGGACAGCCGCTGACCTTCACCGTCCGCGCCCGGCAAATGTTCGGCCCCCCGGCGGTCAACCACCGGGTGGTGAGCACGGTGCGTTTTTATTCGCGGATCTTTTCCGCCCCGGCCTACCCGGATTACGTGTTCCAGGACGCGAACCGATCGTTTTCCGACGAATCCGTGGATCTGGGCGACGCCGCGACCGATGAAAAGGGCGAAAAGGTTTACGCGCTTCCCATTCCGGAAATGAAACCGCCCTCGGCCCTGCGGGCGTACATTTACAGCGAAGTTTTTGACTCGGGCGGTCGGCCCGTGAGCGCCGCGGGAACGGTGGATGTCCATGTGTACCCCCACTATCTGGGGCTCAAGCTGGACGCCGCGGGTCCCCGCCGCGTGGGGCAGGACGTGAAATTCAATCTGCTCGCGGTGGACCCGGCCGGGCGGCCGGTGACGGTCGAAAAAGCGCGCGTGGTCATTCGCCGGAAATCCTGGTACTCCATCTTCCGGGCCGGGTCCTGGGGACGGAACTATTACCAGTCCGCCAGCTACGAAGAGGTCGTTTTGAACGAGATGAAGGACCTGCCCGCGAAACCGACGGCTTCCGTCTTTAAGCCCACGCAGGAAGGCGAGTACACCGTCCTCCTCGTGGGCCCCAGCGGCGTGCGTTCCAGCGTGACGGTGAACATCTTGGGTTCCGGATCGGAACCCGCGAACCTCCAGACGCCCCAAAATCTCCAGATCGTTCTTGATAAAGAGGATTACAAAGTGGGCGAGGAGGTCACGGCGTTGGTGCGCGCGCCCTTCCCCGGCAAGCTGTTCCTCACGATTGAGCGGGAGCGGGTCTACGAAACCCGCGTGATCGAAATGACCGGCCGCGAAACGACGGTGCGCCTGCCCGTGAAGCCGGATTACATTCCCAACATGTACGTGGTGGGGCTCATCGTCCGGCCGCCGGACGACCGGCTCGACACCCTGCCCATGGAGTCCTTCGGCGTCGTGCCGCTCAGCGTCGAGACGAAGGCCCGGGCCATCCCCGTGGCCTGGGACACGCCGACGGTCGCCACCTCCGCCGACGGCATCGACGTGGCGCTTTCCGTTGACGGCGATCCCGCGCGCACGAACGTGGTCTTGGCGGCGGTCGACGAAGGGGTGTTGCAGGTGACCGGTTTCGAAACGCCGGACCCGCTCGCTTTCTTCTACCGCAAGAACGGGCTGACGACGCAAACGTACAGCCTGATGGACCTGTTGCTGCCCGACCTCGAGGCCCGCAAGCTCGCCCTGGGCGGCGGCGACGGCGGCGAGTTCACACGGCGGCACTTGAACCCGGTGCAGGCCAAGAAGAAGAAATCCATGGCGGTGGTGTCGGGCCTCCTGTCCCCCGACGCGGCCGGGCGCGTGCGCTGGCACGTGGACACGCCGGGCTTCAACGGCGAGGTGCGCGTCATGGCCCTGGTGGTGCGCGGCGACCGCTTCGGTTCCGCCGCCCGTTCGGTGGAAGTGGCCGACCCCATCGTTCTCCAGCCGTCTTTCCCGCGTTTCGCGGCCCCGGGCGACGAGTTCCAAGTCCCGGTGGACGTGTTCAACAAGACGGGCCGGGCCGGGACCTTCACCGTGACCCTCAAAACCGAAGGCCCCGTGGCGACGACCGCGTCCACGCAAAAGGTCGATCTTGCGAAGGACGGCCAGACGCGGATCGCCTTCCCCCTCCGGGCGGCGGCCGACGCCGGGGTCGCCAAAATCACGATCATCGCCCAGGGCAACGACAAGACCGCGCGCACCGTTGAGGAATTGAGCGTCCGGCCGGCGGCGTCCCTCCAGACCGTGATGAAGCAGGGCGCCCTCCAACCCGGGGCCTCGGTGGAGTTGGACGTGCCGGGGGGCTTTATCCCCTTCGGCCAGCGGCTGCGGCTCAACCTCTCCGCCAACCCGATGTTCCGTTACCTGGGGGCCTTGGATCAATTGATCGCCTACCCCTACGGTTGCGCCGAACAGACGACGAGCCAGGCCTTTCCGCTTTTGTACTTGAAAGACCTGGGCTTTTCCACCGGGCGTTTCGGGGAACGGGCCAACGCCATCGACACCCATGTGCAGGGCGCCGTGGACCGCTTGCAGAAATTGCAGTTGCCCAACGGTGAGTTTTCCTTTTGGCCGGGCGGACGCTCGGGCGGTCGCTGGCTCACCTACTACGTGTCGCATTTCCTGATTGAGGCCCAGAGCCAGGGGTACCGGGTGAACCCGGTCGTGATGTCCCGCCTGCGGACGCTGTTGACCAAGGGCGTGGTGGAAATCCCCTGGGAAGATATTCAAGAGATGGCCGAGGGGCGGGACGATCAGGTCGAGGGGGAGTACGAAGGCGACGGCGCGTACGAAAGCGAAGGCGAGGAGGCGCCGCCCGCCCCCTTGTCCGCCCCGTTGGCGGCCGATATGGCGGAGAGCCGTTTGGACCGCCGCGGCCGGGAAGACCAAAGCCGGTTGGCGTTGGACCCGTACTTGCTTTACCTGAAAGCGTTGCTGGGCCAGCCGGACCGTGAATCCATGACCGTCGTCGCGGGCCGCAAGCCCGACCAGATCAGCGAAACGGAGCGGACCCTGTTGTCCCTGGCGTACAGCCGCCTGGGCGACAAGGGTACGGCCTTGAAATTGCTGACGCCCGATTTCAAAAGCCGTTGGCTCTACCGACAGCAGTTCGGGGATTTCAACTCCCCCGCACGCAACACGGCGCTTTATCTCGCCGCCTTGGCCGAGGCCGATCCCGCCTCGCCGCGGGTGACGCAAATCGTCGATTACCTCGGGGGCCTTATGAAGAACGGCCATTTTGGATCGACGCAGGAGAACGCCTGGGCCCTGATGGCCCTGGGGCGGGCCTTCGCGGCGTCCAACGCCGCCGTGAAGGTGGCGGTGACCGCCAACGGCCAGCCTTACCGAACGCTGGAGGGGCGGGACCTCTCCGTGGCGGACGTCGGATTGACCGGCAAAAAATTGAAGCTGACGAACACGGGCGCGGCCACGGCCTATTATCACCTGATGGCGGAGGGCACGCCCTTGGCCAAGGCGACGAAACCCCGCGCGGCGGGCCTCTCGGTGACCCGCGTTTACCGCGACGTCCAGGGACGCGAGGTGAACCTGTCCAACGTGCCCCAGGGCGAGTTGGTGGTCGTGTCCCTGCTCGTGACGGCGGCGAAGGAAGCCCGCAACGTGGTCGTGGTGGACCTCCTGCCCGGCGGCTTTGAAATTGAAAACCCCCGCCTGCGGTCGCGCGGGGATTTGGGGTTCGATCCGCCCGGCGGATTTAACGCGGCCTACCAGGACATCCGCGACGACCGGATCCTGCTCTTCACCGAGGGGTTCACGGGCGAACGCGCCTTTTCCTACGCCGTGCGCGCCGTGACGCCGGGCCGCTACGTCGTGCCCAACCCCTTCGCCGAGGCCATGTACGACCCGGACGTCCGCGGCGAAGGATCGGAAGACAAGCCCCTTGTGGTGGCCGACGTCAAACCGTAACCGCCGTCGTTGGGCCTGGGCGGCGGCGCCGCTGCTCGCCGGGAGTCTGTGGGCGTTGTTCTGGACCCTCGCGAACGTCGTTTTCCCCCTGCCCCGGGAGTTCCTGGAGACGGATTACTCCACGCTCCACCTGGACCGCGACGGCGGCCTCGCGCGGCTGGACCTTTCCCCCGGCGAAAAATACCGTCTGCGCCTTCGCCTGTCCGACATGTCCCCCTTTCTCGTGCGGGGCTTCCTCCTCTACGAAGACCGGCATTTTTACCGCCACCCCGGCGTCAACCCCGTGGCCCTGGGGCGCGCCGCCCTGTCGAACCTCCGTCGCGGGCGCGTCCTGATGGGCGGATCGACGATTTCCATGCAGGTCGCCAAGCTGATGGAGCCCAAGCGGCGCACCCTGGGCGGCAAATGCGTGGAAATCTTTCGGGCTTTTCAATTGGAGCGCGCCTTCGGCAAGGACGAACTTCTCGAGGTTTACCTGAACAGCGTCCCCCTGGGCGGGAACATCGAAGGGGTCGGCGCGGCGGCCTACCTCTATTTCGGCAAACCCCCGGCGGCCCTGAGCCCGGCCGAGAGCGCGCTGTTGGTGGGCCTGCCCAAGTCCCCCGCGTTGTTCCGCCCGGACCGGCGGCCCGAGGCGGCGCGCGCCCAGCGCGAGAAAGTGCTGGCGCGCGTGGGCGAACGGCTGGGCCTCTCGGCCGCGGACCGCGCCGCCGCGCTCACCGCGCCGCTTCCGACGAAGCGCTTTCCCAACCCGCGCCGTTTGCCCCATCTGGTGGAGCGCGCCCGCCGGGAAACGACCGCGGGGGTCCGCCGTTACACCGTGGACCCCCAACTCCAGGCGTTCTGCGAAGACCGCCTGGCCCGGGCCGCGCGCCGCCTGCGGCGGCACGGCGTTCACAACGGCGCGGTGATCGTGGTGGAGAACGCCACCCGCCGCGTGCTGGCCTATGTCGGGTCCCCGGATTTCGAGGACGCCGGGCACGGCGGGCAGGTGAACGGCGCGGCGATCCCGCGATCCCCGGGTTCGTTGTTGAAGCCCTTCCTTTACGCCCGCGCGGTGGAGGAGGGGCTGATCACCCCCCGGCGGCTGGTTCACGACGTGGAACGCCAGTACGACGGCTACGAGCCGGCCAATTTCGAACGGCGCGCCTGGGGGCCGATCCCCGCCGAGGAGGCACTGGCCCTGTCCCTCAACACCCCCGCCGTGGATATGGAGTGGCGCTTGGGGGCGCGGGGGCTCGCCGGGTTTTTGGAAGAGACCCGCCTTTTCGGCGCGCGGTTGCGCCGGGCGGACCCGGGCCTGTCGGTGGTCCTGGGCGCGTTTCCCGTGAGCCTGGAGGAAGCCGTCTCCCTCTACGCCGCCCTGGCGGACGGCGGCCGGCTGCGGCCCCTGCAATTTTTCGCGGGCGCGACCGACCCGGTGGGGCGGCCGGTTCTCTCCCCCGAGGCGGCGCACATCACGGCCTCCATGTTGTCGACCCTCCTTCGGCCCGATTTGCCCCAATCCTGGGAGTTCACGGCCAACCGCGGCCGGTTCGCCTACAAAACCGGCACGTCCTTCGGACTGCGCGACGCCTGGAGCGTGGGTTTCACACCGGAGGTGACCGTGGGCGTGTGGTTCGGAAACGTCGACGCGCGGGGCTCGAGCCAATTGGTCGGGTCCAAGGCCGCGGCGCCCCTTTTGACCGAAATCCTGAACGAGTGGACGCGCCACCGCGACGTGTGGTTCGCGCGACCCGCCGGCGTCGCCGCGCGGAAAGTTTGCGCCGAAAGCGGCGAGCCGTGGGGGCCGGGGTGCGGGAATTCCCGCGAGGACGTTTACATTCCGGGCCGGAGCGACCCGTCCCCCTGCGGGCTCCACCGGGTGGTGACGGTGGAGAAACGCACGGGCCGCGAAGTGTGCCGGGTATGCATGACGGGACGGCGTTCGGATTACGCCGAGCGGGTCGTGCGTTATTGGCCGCCGGAAGTGGCGGCGTTCTTGCGCGGGCAGGGCCGGTCGGGGTCGGCGCCGCCGCGGCACAACCCGCGCTGTTCCGCCGTGGACGACGCGGCGGAGCTGAAAATCCAAAGCCCGCGCGCGGGCGGCGGTTACCGCGTGACGGAGGCGCTCTCGTCCGCGCGGCAAAAGATTTCCCTGAAGGCGGTGTCCCGCCGGGACGAGCCGGTGTACTGGTACCTCGACGGCTTTTTGTTGGGCCGCGCCCGGCCCGATGAGCCGCTCGCCATCGACCCCCGGCCGGGCCGACACCGCGTCGTCGTGACGGATTCGCGCGGACGGCTGGACCAGGTGGAATTCGTGGTGCGGCCGTGAAGCGGTGGTTGTTTCTTTTGGCGTTCGCCGCCGGGGCGCTTCGCGCCGAAGTGCGCGTCCTTTTGTTTCAAAAAGAATTGCCGAACGCGGTGGAGATCACCGCCCCGCTGGTCTTGGAAATCGACGGCAAAGAGGGGCGCCGCGCCCAGCGACTGTCCTTGCAAAGCACGGCGGCGGGCGTGTCCTGGACCGACGGGACCGCGCGCGGCGTCGCGGCGAAGCTGGTGTTGCGGCCGGTGGGGAGCGCCCTTCGCCTGCGCACGCCCCGGGGGTTCGAGGCCGACTACGAAGGCCGCGTGACCGTGGATCGCGCGGCGGGGCGTCTGCGCGTGGTCAACACCCTCGGGGAGGAGCCGCTCTTGTTTTCCGTCACCGCCCAGGAAGTCCCGAGCGACTGGCCCACGGAGGCGATCAAAGCCCAGTTGGTGGTCGGGCGGACGTTCGTCGCGCGGAACCGGGGCCGCCATTGGCGCGATGAGGCCGACTACTGCGATTTGGCCCACTGCCAAGTGTACCGGGGACGGGGCGTGCGCGGGAACGTCGAGCGGGCCGCGCCGGAGACGGCGGGCCTCGTGCTCACGGGCGGCGGTCGCCCGGCGGAGGTGTTTTTTCACGCGGACTGCGGCGGCCACACCGCCTGGGCCGAGGACGTGTGGCCCCGGGGCGGGGCGGGCCAGAGCGGCGTGCGGGACGACAACGGCGGGCGGGATTTCTGCGAGGCGTCCCCCCACCACCGGTGGCGGACGGAGATCCGCGCGGACGAATTGGCGCGCCTGCTTGACGGAAAAGGCGCCAAGGACCGGGGCTTGAGCGTCGCCGCCCGGGACCGCTCGAGCCGCGTGAAGCAATTGCGCTGGGGAAGCCGCGTTTTAAGCGGGGAGGCTCTTTATTTGCGCTGGGGCCGCCGGCGTGGGTGGCACGAACTCAAGAGCACGCGGTTCAATATGCGGCGGTGGGGCGATCGTTACGTTTTCGCGGGGCGCGGCCTGGGCCACGGGGTGGGCCTGTGTCAGCACGGCGCGGCCGGGCGCGCCCGGGCGGGGTTCGGGTTCCGGGAAATTCTCGGGGCCTATTTCCCCGGTCTGACGCTGGAAACGTTGGCGCTCCCCCCCGATCCGGCGAGCGGGTCGAACCGGTAGACGTCGCGCAACAGGGCGTGGAGGCGCGGGAACCGCCGCGCCCATCGCCGCGGCGCCGTAAAAAAATCTTCCGTCGCCACCGCGAAGAACTCCGCCGGGTCCTCGGCGGCGTAGGGGTCGAGGCCGGGCCGCCCGCCCCGCGCGACCGACGCGCGGAACGCGCGGTAGGCCCGCCGCCAGGCCCGCTGCCAGGGCGTGAGGTCCGCCGCCGTGCGGTCCAGCAGATGCTCCGTCAGTCCGAAATGGAAATCCACCTGGTGCGCCGTTTCGTGCAGCACCAGCCGCCCCTCGTCCGCGACCGCGTCGCTCCAGGAAAGCACGATCACGTCCCGCGTTGCCTCGCCCGCGCGTTCTTCCGCCTCTTCCCCCACGACGCCCGCGCCGAGGTGCCGCGCGCCCCGCGCGCGGTAACCGGCGGGGTAGACCAGGGTCGTTCGCCAGCCGGGCAACCCGTCCATGTCGCGGCCCAACAGCAAGAGGGCCGCGTGGCCGGCGATGGTCCAGCGCGCCCGCTCCGTCACGCGAAACCCGCCGCAACCTTGGACGTGCTTTTCCCGTCGCAGGCGGGCGGCGGCGCGCTCCAAGGCTTCCCGTCCCGCCGCGTCGAGGCGGCGGTAGGGGGCCACGTGGGCGCGCAACAACGCGCGGGCGCGCGCGGGAATCGGTTCGGGCGCGCGCGCCTTTCGGAACGGGAACGCGAAAGTCACGCGTCCCGCGCGGGGGCGGGCGGTGTCGGCACGTGGCTATTATACGATGTCGTCGCTGGCTTGTCTTTTATAGTGTACAAATGTATAGTTAAAGAATGAGCCGCCTTCCCGCGCCGATCCGATGGATTTCCGAGCGGCTGGAGGCCCCGGGCGGTCTGCACGCGCTCACCGGGCCCCGGGGCGTCTGCACCTGGGCGCTGGAGGCCATCGCCCCGTGGCTGGCGGACGCCGCGACCGTTTACTGGATCGACGCGGCCAACACTTTCGACGCGCCGGCCCTGGCCAAGGCGGCCCAGCGGCAACGCCTGGACCCCCGCGCCGTTCTCCCCAAAATTCAGATCGCCCGAACTTTCAACGCGTTTCAATTGACCTCGCTCGTGGTCGGCCGGTTGCCGGGGATGCCCGCCGGGCCGGCCGTGCTGGCCGACCCCCTGGCCCCTTTTTACGATGACGATTTGCCGCTGGAGGACGCGCGGCGCGCCTTCACGCGCTGGCGCGACGCCCTGGCGGCGACGGCGCGGCCGGTCCTAGCGCTGTTGGTCGAGCGCCGGGCCCCGCCGGGGCGCGGGGATTTCGCGCCGCGCCTGCTGGCCGGGGCGCGGAGCGTCGCGCGGGCGTCGGCGGGGAGCCACTGATGGGCCGCACGTTGCCGACCATCGTCCAAACGCTCCACGCGGAGGAGGACCTGTGGCGGGATTTCCGCCGCGCCCTGCGCAAGGAAGACCGCGCCGCCTGGGACCGTCTGTGGCGCTACGCCCGGCGGCACGCGGCGCCTCTGTCCATGGCGAGCCGGCCGGTGCCCATGGAGGGCATTTTTATGGCGATGCTGTTGGGCGTGGCCGCGCGGGTCGCGGACGGGGAGGCCCCCGGTGACGCGGCGCGGGTGGATCTTTGACGTTTATCCCGTCGAGGACGGGATGCGCCTGTGGGCGATCATGGCCGACGGCGCGCGCGCGTGTTTCTTCGACCCCTGGCGCGCCCCCTTCGCGGTGGACGCGGCCGATTGGCCGCGGGCGCAAAAAGCGCTGGCGGGGTTTCCGGCGCCGCTGGACGCCGCGCCCGGCGAAGGCAGCGATCTTTATTCCGAGCGGGTCCGCCCGGTCGTGGTCGCGCGGGTTTCCCCCCCGCGTCACGCCGCCGTTGTTCACCGGCTGAAGCGCGCGGGGCTCACGCTTTACAACGCCGATTTCCCTCCCGAACAGCACCACCACTATGAGCGGGGCCATTTCCCCCTGGCCTTCGGCGATTTCGACGTCGACGGCGACCGACTCCGCGGTTTTCGCCTCCGGGACGACCCCTGGGCGCGCGATTACGCGCTGCCGCCGCTGCGCTTCGTTCACCTGGCCTTGGCCGGGTCGGAGTTCGCCGGCGCGATCAACCCCGCCCACGCCGCGCGGGGCGGGCTGGTGCTGCGGCACGAGGGGCTGACCCACGCCCTGGAGGGCGACCCCGCCGAACAACTGGAGAGCCTTGATCGCCGCCTCCGCGAATGGGACCCGGACGTGCTGACCACCGATTGGGGCGACGATTATTTGATCCCCCGTCTCCTGGCGTGGGCCCGCCGCGCGGGGCGGCCGCTGCGCCTGTCGCGGGACCCGGACCGCAACGCCCTGGGGCGCGGCGGACGCAGTTACGTCGCCTACGGGCAGACCGTGTTCCGCGCCGGGGCGCAACGCCTGTTCGGCCGCTGGCACCTGGATTTGAAGAACAGTTTTTTTTTCAAAGAGTCGGGTTTCGCCGGCCTCTTTGAAATCGCCCGCATCGCCAAAATCCCCGTTCAGCGGACGGCGCGCGTGAGCATCGGCACCGCGCTCTCCTCGATGCAATTGGACGTCGCGCTCCGGCGGGGGCTCCTGGTGCCCCTCGACAAGGCCCAGACGGAGGACTTCCGCCCGGCGTCGGATCTGGTGCGGGCCGACAAGGGCGGGCTGGTGTACGAGCCGGACGTGGGTTGGTTCGAGGGGGTCGCGGAGTACGATTTCGTGTCCATGTACCCCACGCTCATGGTGCGCCGCAACATTTCCCCCGAGACGGTCAACTGTTCCTGTTGCGACCCGGCCGACGCGGACGTCGTGCCGGAGATCGGCCACCGCCTGTGCCGCCGCCGGCGCGGGCTGGTCCCCGAGGTGCTCGCGCCGATTCTTGAGAAACGCGCCGCCTACAAGCGTCTCGCCAAAACGGACCACCCCCGGGCCGCCCTCTACAAGGCCCGCGCCGACGCGCACAAATGGACCCTCGTGACCTGTTTCGGCTACCTCGGTTACAAGAACGCCCGCTTCGGCAAGATCGAAGCCCACGAGTCCGTGACGGCCTGGGGGCGCGAGTCGCTCCTGCGCGCGAAAGATTTCGTGGAGGCGCGGGGGTTCCGCGTGCTGCACGCCAACGTCGACTGCGTGTGGGTCCGCGGGCCCGCGGAACTCGATCGCGAAACGGTGCGGCGCGACCTGGAGTCCTTTGTCGGCGCCCCGGTGGGCCTTGAGGGCGTCTACAAGTGGTTGCGGTTCTGTCCGTCCAAGACGGACCCGCTGTCGGGTGTTCCGAACCGCTATTTCGGGGCTTTTGCCGATGGGACGCTGAAGGTCCGGGGTCTGGCGTTGCGGCGGCGGGACACGCCGGCGATATTCAAAGCCATGCAAAACGAGATGCTGGCGGCGCTGGCCGAGGCCGACGATTTGGCGGGTTGCCGCGCCCGGGCGGGGCGCCTGACCGCGATTGCCGAGGCCGTGCGCGAACGCCTCGCCGCGGGCCGCGCGTCGGCCGACGAGTTGGCGGTGACGTTTTCCCTCTCGCGGGACCCCGCCGATTACCGGGGCGCCGGTCCGTCGGCGGTGGCCGCGCGCCGCCTGGCGGCGTCGGGCGTGCGCCTGCGGCCGGGCGAGACCGTGCGTTACTTGATCGCCGCCGCCGGCGACAAGATCGCCGAGGCCCGGGCCACGCCCCTGGCCTTCGTCGCCGACGAGGCGGCGGAATGGGACGTCAAGAAATATTTGGAATTGTGGAGGCGCTGCCGGGACGAAATTCTAAACGGGTTAGAAAGCCCAGAAACCCAGGCCGAAGAACTGCGTGAAATAACGGGCGGCGCCGTCGACGGCGTAGTTGAAGGCCACGTGGTGCTCGCCGAGGAAACGAAACCGGAACAGGCGCAGTTGAAAGCCCCCCGTGCCGTGCAACCGCCCCGGCACGCCCGCGAAGCGGCTCGCCTCAAAGTACGTGCCCGCGCGCAGGCGCAGGCGGCGGGGCCGGAACTCCCATTCGGCCCCGGCCCGGGGGTTTAACGTGACGCGCCGGCCCGTGGGCTGGCGCTTTTGTTCGAGGAAAGATTCGATGCCCACGGTGTCCCGGGTTTTCCCCGTCACGTCGATCTGCGCGGTGAGGAGCAGGGGGCGGTTTTCCCAATAGGGCCCGTTTCGCCGCGTGTGGGACACGCCCAGGGCGGCGGTGACGGGAATCGTGATTTCCCGCGGGACGACGAGCCCTTCCACCACGACGGTGCTCGTGGCGTCGGCGGGAAAGCGGCCGTCGTCCTTGACCGAGCCGGCGTAGGAGAACCCCACGCGCCAGGGGCCACGCCGGGGGTTCCAAAGGACGCCCGCCGTGGCCGCCGAGCCGGACAACCGCAAAAAGCGCGATCCCCCGCCCCGCGGGCGCGCCTCGAGGCTGAAGGGGCGGATCCCCAGTCCGTAGAAAAATTCCTGGCTCCGGGTGCGCCAAGCGAAATCGATGGCGGAGACGTTGAAGTGGAAGCGCTGAAGCCCGCCGGGGGTTTCGACGTCGTATTGCTGGGCCACGGTGAAAAAACCGAAGCCGAACCCCTTGTGGCGGAGCAGGCCGCCGACGTTGAGGACGGCGTTGCGTTTTTGAACGTCGGAGAGGCTGCCGTTGTTGTCGATGTCGTCGCCGTCGACGAGGAAGGACCCGAGCGTGGCGTCGTAGCCCCAGCGGCCGGTTTGGCGGGGGCGGCGGTAGGCGGCGCCGGCCGGGTTTTCCCAAAGGCTTTCGACCCCTTCGGCCACGGCCACGTAGGCGCCGCCCAGCGCGACCTTGCGGGCCGAGCCGACGGTGACCGTCGGCAAGATGGCCAGGCGGTAGTCGTTGTCCGAGATCGGCGGTCCGTCGATGGCGGCGTGGAGCGTCGCCGCTCCCAGGGCGCCGAGCGCGAGGGCGAGCATAAGGCCACACAAAAGGGGCTTGCAAATCATGTGTTCTTTTGTATAGTGGTTGATATGGAACCTTTAACCGAACGTCAAAACCAAATCTATCAGTTCGTCCAGCAACAAATCCAGTCCCGGGGCTTTCCCCCCACCGTGCGCGAGATCGCCCGTCATTTCCGCGTGTTCCCCAAGGCGGTGCAGGACCACCTGGCCGCCCTGGAGCGAAAAGGCGTGTTGCGGCGGGTGCAGGAGCGCGCGCGGGGCCTGGTGCTCGAAGCCCGGGGGTTGGTCACGGCCAGCCTGAGGCTGCCCATTTTGGGACGCGTGCCCGCGGGCGTGCCGCTCGAGGCCATCGCCGACGTTGAGGACTACCTCGCGGTGGACGAAGCCATGGCCAAACGCGCCAATTTCGTCCTGCGGGTCAAAGGCGACAGCATGGCGCCGATGCTCTTGGACAGCGACATGGTGCTGGTGCAACACACGCCGGTGGCCGACAACGGCGACATCGTGGTCGCCACCGTGGACGACGGCGAATCCACCGTCAAACGCCTCCGGCGCGGCGGGCGCGAATACTTTTTGGAACCCATCAACCCCGCCTACCCGATCCTGCGCGGGAACATCGCGGTGGTCGGAAAAGTCACCAGCCTGATTCGAACTTTTTTCTAATTTTCAAAGGCCCCGCGCCCAGTCGCGCAGGGCGTGAAAAGTGCTGCGGAAGGCGAGCTGTTCCCAGGGGATGTCCCGGGGGGCGAAGGCGCGGACCTCCAGCGATTCCACCCCCGGCCGGGGCGCCCGCCCCTCCACCCGGGCCCGGTGGACAATGGTCACGACCGCGGCGTCCTCGTAGGAGTAAACGCGGGGCGCGTCGAAAAGCCGCACGCGGCAGCAAATTTCCTCGCGGGTCTCCCTTCGGGCGGCCTCTTCCACGGTTTCCGCCAGCTCCATGAACCCGGCCGGGAAGGTCCACAGGCCCCGCGCCGGTTCGATGGCGCGGCGCAGCAGGAAAATTTTTCCCTTCCGTTCGGGCAGGGTGGCCGCCACGATCTTGGGGTTTTGGTAAGAGACGCGATCGCAACGCTCGCAAACGTAGCGCCGCCGCCCTTCCGCCCGCACCGGTTTCCAAAACAACTTTCCCCCGCAACGCCGGCAGTGGCGGATGTCGTCCGCCCAGGCGCGCCACCAGGTTTTGGGCAGCCCCCCCACCGTGAAAGACTCTTCGATTTTCTTTTCCAACCGCGGGGGCAAAATGTCAACGAAGCTCAATGTGGAACCGCCTTTCCGCCGTGAGCGGGATTTTAAAAAGATCCGGCCGGCCGCGACCGGCCAGGGACTCCAACGGTCGTTTGAGGATTTCGCCCAGGGCGGCGTCGAACCGGGCGCGCAGGGTTTTGAGATCCACCCCCCCGTGGAAATCGCCGTAGGGCGAAAGGAGCTCGTGGGCCGATCCGTGCAGGAGTTTGGCCCCCCGCATGTTGCCGAGGGTCATGTGGTGGAGCGCCGTGGTCACCTGGATGAGGCCCTGGTAAAACCCCCGCTCCGCCTCCGGGGCTTCGTTCCAAATTTCTTCCCAGGCGTCGTGGGCCTCGAAATAGTCGCCGCGGTTGAAGCGCGCGACGGCTTCGCGGTGGCGCGGGTCCACTACACGTTCCCCGCCGAGGGGCAGAGGGCCCGCAACGGGCAGTCCCCGCAGCGGGGCCGCCGGGCGAGGCAGAGCGCTCGCCCGTGCGTGATGAGGGCGTGCGAAAACCAGATCCAGTCCGCCGTCGGGATTTTCTTTGTCAAATCTTTTTCGATTTTGACGGGGTCGGTGTGTCGGGTCAGCCCCAGGCGGCGTGACAACCGTCCCACGTGGGTGTCGACCACCACGCCGGAGGCGATGCCGTAAGCGTTCCCCAGGACCACGTTGGCCGTCTTGCGGGCGACGCCCCGCAGCGCCAGCAGGGCCTCCAGGGTGCGGGGCACTTCCCCACGGTGGTCCGTCGCAAGGCGCTGGGCCGTGACCGAAAGGGATTTGGCTTTTTGTCGGAAAAACCCCGTGGAGCGGATGAGCTCCTCCAGGTCATTCAGCGGCGCTCTCGCCATTTTTGCGGGGGTTGGGTATCGGCGGAAGAGGGCGGGAGTCACCTTGTTCACGCGCTCGTCCGTGCATTGGGCCGAGAGGATCGTGGCGACGAGCAGTTCGAAGGCGTTCCGGTGTCGGAGGGCGCAGTCCGCCCCGTCGTAGAGGCGGTGCAGCGCGGCCAGCAGGCGGGGAACGTCGGGGGCCATGGACGGCATTTTACCGCTTTCCGCCGGACGGCGGAACGGTTAAAATGGCCCCATGAAAATCTACACCAAGGTGGGCGACGGCGGCAACACGTTTTTGCTCGATGGGGTCCGGGTCCGGAAAAACCATCCCCGGGTCAAGGCCTACGGGGACGTGGACGAACTGAACGGCGTGTTGGGTTTGACCGCGGCCTTGGGGACCGACGCGACTCTGCGCGCGATCCTGTTGGACGTCCAGCGGGAACTGTTCGTTTTGGGCGCGGACCTCTCGGCGCCGCGCCGGGGCGGTCACGCCCCCCGAAACGTGCCGCGGATCACCGCCGACAACATCGCCCGGCTCGAACGGGAAATCGACCGCCTTTCCGAAGACCTCCCCCCCCTGCGTCATTTTATCCTGCCGGGCGGATCGCCCGCGGGGGCGTCCCTTCACGTGGCGCGCACCGTGGCCCGACGGGCGGAACGGTCGCTCACCCCCCTTTTGCAAAGCGACCCCACCCTGCGGGAGGCCCAGATCTACATCAACCGCCTGTCGGATTACCTGTTTGTGTTGGCGCGGTGGGTCAACCGCCGCGCGCGACGCGCGGAACGGGAATGGAAAGGGCCGGAATAAAGAGAGTCAGCCTTTTTTTTCGATGGTGCGGGCGATGGATTTGGAGAGCTTGAGAATGGCGGAACGGTCGGGCGCTTCGGCGGTGTTGTTGAGGTAGGACTCCAAGTCCGCCAGGGCGCTCTTGAACTGTTTCATGTTGAAGCGGACGAGCCCGCGGTCGCGGACGATGGCCCAATCGTCGGGCGTCAACAGGACCAATTTGTCGATCACCGCGTGGGCCTTGGCGTGGGAGCGCGATTCCACGTAGATGTTTTTGAGGTTGTTCAAAAGGCGCACCAGGACCGACTGGGGCGACACCGGCTCCAGGTGTTCCGGCCGCAGGGCCATCCGCCCCCCGAAAATCTTCGCCACACGCCCGGCGCAATCTTTCTCCGTCAACACCGCGCCCTCGTGGAACGGGTCCACGAACACCGTGCGGGCCGGCGTTTTCACGCCCACGATGAAATGCCCCGGCAGGCCCACCCCCGCCACCGGCAGGTCCGCGCGCCGGGCCACTTCCAAATAAACCAGCGACAGCGAAATCGGGATGCCCAGGCGGCGGTCCATCACCTCGTTGACGAAACTGTTGCGGGGGTCGTAGTAATCCTTGATGTTGCCGCGGAGGCGCTCCTCGTCGAAAAGGACATGGTTCAAGGCCGCCACGGTGGCGAGGGGATCGCCCCGGCCGCCGCCCAGGGTTTCCACGACGCGGTAAGCCCATTTGTCCAGGCGGTCGAGGTAAGGCCGGGGGTCGAGGAGCGGGTATTCCTCCGCGGCGACAAGCAGGGCCGCCCGGGCCAAATCAAGCCGGTCCGCGTTGAGGCGGATGAGGCGCGCGAATTCTTGGCGGGAGCCGGCGGGGTTCACGCGAAGAGGGCCTCCAAATCCTTCACCCGCACGGCCGTGAGCACGGGCACCACTTTGTCGGCGGCCGACAACTCCTCGGCGGCGTAGGTGGTCGTCACGGCCACGCACTTCATGCCGGCGGCGCGCGCCGACAACAGGCCGTGTTTGGAATCTTCCACCACCAGGCATTCCCCGGGCTGAATGCGCCGGTCGGGGTGTTTGGCGTTGAGCCCCGCGAGCGCTTTGAGATAGGCGTCGGGAGCGGGTTTGCCGTTCACGACGTCCTCCGCGGCGACGACCACGTCGAAAAAGGAGTCGATGCCGGCGGCCCCGATCATGAGCTTGACCTCGTCGCGCAGGGCGCCCGAGGCCATGGCCAACGGGTATTTTTGGGAGACCGCCATGACGAACTCCACCACGCCCGGCAGGATCACCAGGCTCTGGGCGGCGGTCTTTTTGTAAAGGTCGGTTTTGCGGGCGATGAGGCGGTGCATTTCCGAGTCGGTCAGCGGTTTGTTGTGGGCGGCGAAGAGGGCGCGGTAACAGCCCTTGTCGTCCATGGCGAGGTAGTGGTCCACGTATTCTTTTTGGGTGAGCGGCACGCCCACTTCGGCCAACACTTTTTGAAACAGGGAAAAATGCAGGTGTTCCGAATCGGCGATGACGCCGTCGCAGTCGAAGATAATCGCTTTAAGCACGGGCGGCTTCCGGGGTGTGTTGGACGGTGCGGAGCAACTCTTCCGCCGCCCGGTGACCGCTGCGACAGGCGGCTTCGATGGTCGGCGGCAGGCCGACGTCGGTCCAGTCCCCCGCCAAAACCAAGTTGGTCAGCGGTGTGGCGATGGGCGGCCGCGCGGCCCAAAAGGCCGGCGTGGGCGACGGTGTGGCGCGACGCTCCCAAAGCACGGTGGCGTGTCGCGGGTCTTCGGTGAAACGGGGGAAGGCGCGCCGCAGGTCGGCCAGGGCCAGGGCGATCAACTCCTCGTTGGGGCGTTGTTCGTGCGCTCGCGCCGCGCTAAGAACGGCGCTGATTTGTCCCCGGCCGGCCGGTCCCCACAGGGCCTCGCGGTTAAAAAGCCATTGGAGGTCCATGTCCAAAAGCGCCACGAAGGGGGCTTCGAAGGGCGACCGGGAGAACCAGAGGTTGATGGCCAAAATGGGCGAGGCTTCGGCCTGGGCCAAAAGGGGGTGTCGGTTTTTGAGGGAGTCCGGCAACAGGTCCCAGCTTTCCCGGACCGGGGTGGCCAGGACCACGGCGTCGACCCGCACGGGCGGTTCGCCTTCCACGTCGACGGCCGTGACACGATCGCCTTCGATGTGCAAGCGCGTGGCTTTTAGACGGGCGGCCACGCGGCCCCCCCGGCGTTTCAAATACTCCGCCAGTTCCACCGTCCACAATCGCCCCAAAGGCAGGGTGCTGTGGCCCAAGCCGCTGGCGCTTCCGGAGGCGAGAAAGCCTTCCTTGAGGGCCGCGGCGAAGGCGGCGGCGGAGGCCCGGTCGGGGCGTTCGTTGAGCGCGGCGTAGCACAAGGGATCCCAAAAAGCGCGGCGGGCCCCCGGCGTTTGGTGGAGTGCCGACAGCCAACGGGAAACGGTTTGACTCGAGGCGGCCTCCCCCCGGGGCGGACGGGCCCGCAACAGGCCCCAGAGGAGGGAAAGCTTGTCTATTAAACGCAGTTCGCGGAAAAGGAACACACCCAAGAGAAGGCCCAGGCGGCCGGGCAAAAGGCGCGGCGCGAGCCGCGAACGACGGCCGGCGCGGTTGATGAACGTCACGGCGATGTTTTTTTCGAACCGCAGGCGGTCCAGGACCCCCAAGCGTTTCAAAAACGCCTGCGTGTCGCGGTAGGCCCCGAGAAAGAGGTGTTGGCCGTTGTCGACGTCCTGTTTGGTTACCCCGTCTTTGAACGAGGTGGCGCGACCGCCGAGAATGGGCCGCTCCTCGAGGAGCGTCACCGCGAGACCGCCTTCCGCCAGGCGGGCCGCCGCGGCCGCGCCGGCGAAGCCCCCCCCGATCACGAGGACCTGGGGACGTTCGGTTCCGATGTCTTCAATTTCCGTTGGCATGGTCGATGAAAAAACACCCTCCCCCGGGTCACACCGGGGGAGGGTGGGTTTGAATTTTCGCTCTCCTTACTTCAAGGCTTCCGCGACGCGGCCGACCATGGCGGCGCCGGGGTTCTTGAGCGTTTTCCCGCCCTTGGACCAGTTCGCCGGGCAGACTTCGTTGGGGTTCTTGGCGAGGTGGGCGTTGGCCTGGGTTTTGCGGAGGAGTTCCGCCGCGCTGCGGCCGACGTTGTAAAAGTTTACCTCGCTCGACGCCAACTTACCGTCGGGATTGATGATGAAGGTGCCGCGCAGGGCGAGGCCCGAGGCTTCGTCGTACACGCCGAAGAGGCGGGAGACCTTGCCGGTGGTGTCCGCGCCCATGGGGTATTTCACGTCTTTCAGGAGTTTCTCCTCGCGCTGCCAGGCGAGGTGCACGAACTTGGTGTCGGTGGACACCGAGATCACTTCCGCCCCGGCGGCCTGCAATTCGGCGTACTGGTCGGCCACGTCGGCCAATTCGGTCGGGCAGACGAAGGTGTAGTCGGCGGGGTAGAACACCAAGACGGTCCACTTGCCTTGTTTTTTCAGATCCGCCAAGGCCATTTTCCCGAACTCGTTTTTCTTGGGATCGAAAATCTCCAACTCGAAATCCGGAACCGTTTGACCCACTCGAACGACGTCGCTCATGTGTATTCTCCTCTTGTCGGTGCGTTAGGCGCGGCGCTGAACTTCGTCGCGCAAAAAGGGGATGGCTTCGGCCAGGGGCCGGGGGCCGAGGTCCTTGCCGTCGCGGGTGCGCAGGGACACGGCGCGCGTTTCGGCCTCGCGGCCGCCGACGACGAGCATGTAAGGGATTTTTTGAACCGTGGCTTCGCGGATCTTGGCGCCGATTTTGTCGGCCGCGTCGTTGACCGTCGCGCGCAGACCGGCCTTTTTTAATTCGGCCAAGACCTCGTCGGCGTAGCCCTGGAACTTTTCGGAGATGGGCAGCACCGTCGCTTGCACGGGGGCGAGCCACAGCGGGAAGGCCCCGGCGTAATGCTCGATCAGGACCCCGAAAAAACGCTCCAGGGAGCCCAACAGCGCCCGGTGGATCATGAAGACCTGGGTTTCCCCGCCTTTTTCATCGCGGTAGGTGATGTTGAACCGCTGCGGGTTGTTGAAATCGACTTGGACGGTGGAGCATTGCCACTGGCGGCCAAGAGAATCCTTGATCTTTAAATCGATTTTGGGGCCGTAGAACACCCCTTCGCCCGGGTCGATGGTGTAAGCGAGCCCCACGGTCTCGAGCGCCTTGCGCAGGGCCCCCTCGGCCTGGGCCCAGCCTTCGAGGGTGCCGGAGTATTTTTCGGGCCGGGTGGACAATTTGATGTCGTAATCCTTAAAGCCGAACATCGCCAGGATGTCGGTGATGATTTTAAGGATTTCGACCACTTCCCCCTCCACCTGGTCGGGGCGGCAAAAGATGTGCGCGTCGTCTTGCGTGAACCCGCGCACGCGCATGAGGCCGTGCAGAACGCCACTGCGTTCGAACCGGTAGACGGTGCCGAATTCGGCGTAGCGGAGCGGCAGTTCCCGGTAGGAGTGGAGGGTGGATTTGTAAATCAGGATGTGGCCCGGGCAGTTCATGGGTTTGAGGAGGAACTCCTGGTTCTCCAAATCCATGGCGGGGTACATGTTGTCCCGGTAATAATCCAGATGGCCCGAGGTTTTCCAAAGGGTCGATCGCGCCACGTGCGGGGTGCAAACGAAGTCGTAGCCGTGGGCGGTGAGGTAGTCCTTGAGCGTGTCTTCGATGATGCGTCGGGTGGCGGTGCCCTTGGGGAGCCAGTAAATCAAACCGGACCCGCCTTCGTCGTGTTCGATGGAGAAGAGACCGAGGCGGGGGCCCAATTCCCGGTGGTCCCGTTTTTTGGCTTCTTCGAGACGAGTGAGGTAATCCTTCAATTCCTGTTCGGACGGCCAGGCGGTGCCGTAGATGCGCTGGAGACGTTCGCGTTTTTCATCCCCCCGCCAGTAGGCGCCGGCGATTTTGGTCAGTTTGAAGTGGCGGATGTCCCGGGTGGTGTCGACGTGGTGCCCGCGGCAAAGATCGACGAAAGCGTCGTGGGAACAATGGGTGACGGTGGGTTCTTTGAGGTCGTCGATGATTTCGACTTTGTATTTCTCCCCCCGCTTTTCCCAGAAGGCCCGGGATTCGCCGGCGTTGTGGGTGCTCATGGCGAACGGGTGGTTGCCCTCGACAATGGCGCGCATGCGTTTTTCGATTTTTTCGAGGTCCTCGGGGGTGAAGCGGTGTTCCGAGTCGAAATCGTAATAGAACCCGTCGTCCACCGGCGGGCCGATGGTCAATTTGGTGCCGGGAAACAAGTCCTGGACCGCCTGGGCCATGACGTGGGTCGTGGAATGGCGGAGCTTGTAAAGGTAATCTTCCCGATTGAGCGTGCCGGTCGTTTGTTGGGACATGGGTGCCGTTTTCCTGAAAATTGAAAAAGAGATTGCGCCTTTAAGGCGGTTTACAGGACTTCGCCCCCCGCGGACGCGGGGAGGAAACCCCCTGATGGACGCGGCCGACACGGTCGGCCGGACCGCCCGAACCGCCCGAACCTCGCCCCACACCGCCGGAGGTCCGATGCCAGGGACCCATCCGATTTACAAATTCCCCTTCAGGGAATTTGGGTCCAGGACTTCGCTCCCCCGCGACGCCGGGAGGAATCCCCCCTGATGGATGCGGCCGACACGGTCGGCCGTACCGCCCGAACCTCGGCGCAAACCGCCGGAGGTCCGATGCCAGGGACCCTTCAGATTTACAAATTCCCCTTCAGGGAATTTGTAAATCTGCTCGGTACAGGACTCGAACCTGTGACCCCCTCCATGTCAAGGAGGTACTCTAACCAACTGAGCTAACCGAGCGTAAAGAGTAAAGAGAACGAAATCAACGAACGCGGCCGTGCCGGGCGGTGATGCGGGCTTCAATGCCGCCCCGTGAAGCGAACCGGCCTTCCACCTCCGTCCAAACGGGCCGGGCGTCTTTGACCACGGACGCCAAAACCCGGTTCACCACATTCTCCGTGAAGATGCCCAGATTCCGAAACGCGTTCAAATAGAGTTTCAAGGACTTCGTCTCAAGGCACCAACGGTTCGGTTGGTATCGAATCGTGATGGTACCGAAATCGGGTAAACCCGTTTTCGGGCACACGGAGGTGAATTCCGGGAAGGCCAGCGCGATGCTGTAGCCGGGGTACTGATTTTCAAACACATCGATCGTCGGCAAGGCGGCGTCGACGCCGGACCGGGCGTGGGTTTGCGTGTACGCGCGCGGTCGTTGAATCTTTTTTTTCACCGTGTGTCCCTGCGAATTGGAGGTGCGGGCCGGATTTGAACCGGCGAATAGAAGTTTTGCAGACTTCCCCCTTAGGCCACTTGGGTACCGCACCAGGGAAGCCTAACCCAGAAACGTATTTTAGGAGATTTGAGCGACCCTGACAAGATTGGATTATGGTTTCTTTTGTTTGATGCGCAGCAGGGTGATGTCGAGGGCGAGGTTTAAAAACCGGTAATCCTTCCCCAATTCGTCCCAGGGCACCATTTGAAGGGAGACCCGGTTCTTGTCCAGAGCCTCCTGCAGTTGGTTGAAAAAGACGGTTTCTTGAATGGCGCTTTCCGGTGGTGGGCCGAGAACGATGGCGATGGACACCTGGGCCTCGGTGCATTTGGAAAGGAAGTCGTCGTAGTTCAAGGAGGCGTCCAGGGGGTAAGGCGACTCCACGGCGGAATGAAGGGTGAATTTGAGTTTGTGTTTCTTAATTATTTCCTCAAATTTTTTGCGCATGCGGTCGAGTTCTTTTTCCTGGCTTTGGGGAAAGAAAAAGGCGACGGGGATGGCCGCCGCGTTTGGCGACAGCGCGCCCGGGACGGAAACGCCGGGGCCCATCGGCGGGGGGGCCGCGCCCGGCGGTGAGGGCGGTTTGACGGGCGGCATGGGCTGTCGCGGGGCCATGGGGGGGGGGCCCCCGCTCAGGCCGCCGGGGCGCAGTGAAGGCACAGCGGACGGCATCGGGCCCGACGATCCGGGCAAGGGCGTGGGCTTGCCCGGCATCATCGTTGGAAGAGTCGGTTTGGGTGTCGGACCGCTTTCCACGCGCGGCGGTTGTGCCGGTCTTACAATGGGCGCCGGGGTGAACGGCGCCCTGGCCGGATGGACAATCTTGGGCGTTTGGGGGGGCGGGGCTTCTTCCCCGAGACCATCGGGCAATTCCGGAATGGCCATGGGTTCCGCCGGCACCTCCGGGGGCGGGGGCGCTTTGATCTCCAGGGGCGGCGGAGGCGGGGGGCCCCCCCCCGGGGGGGGGGGGCCCCCCCCCCCCCCCGGGGGGGGGGGGGGTGGAACGCGGACCTGTTCCGCGGGGGGCGGGGAGGCGGGGTTCTTTTCCTCCGTGGCCTCTTCAATGTCCTGCGAAAACGAGGCGGGGGGCGGCGACGCGATCTCGGCCGGGGCCGGTGTTTTTCCCCCTTCGTCGGTCCAATCCTCCGGAGGCAACAGTTCCTTGAGGATTTCCTGGACCAGAGGCAAGGTGATTTCCTGGGCGTTCAATTGGGTGTAGGCCTGTATGCGCCGAAGAAAACCCTCCAATTCGCGCACGTTCGATTTGAGGCGGGTGGCGATGTACAAAATGATTTCGTCCGGAAGGTGAAGACCTTTCAGATGAAGCTCTTTTTTCCGCAGAATGGCCATGCGGGTTTCCAAATTGGTGGGTTTCACGTCCGCGATAAGACCCCATTCAAAACGGCTGCGCAGGCGGTCCTCCAGCGTGGTGAGCATTTTGGGAGGGCGGTCCGACGTCATGATGATCTGTTTGCCGCTGGCGTGCAGATCGTTGAAGGTGTGAAAGAACTCCTCCTGGGTGGCCTCGGAAGTGGCCAGGAATTGGATGTCGTCCACCAACAGCAGATCGAGGGCGCGGTAGCGTTCGCGCAGGGTTTGAAGTTTCCCCGCCTGAAGGAGTTCGATGACTTCGGTCATGAATTGTTGGGCGGTGACGTAGAGAACGCGGGTGTTGGGGGCCCGCTGGAGGACGCGGTGGCCCACCGCTTGCATCAGGTGGGTTTTGCCGATTCCGACGGGGCCGTAGATGAACAGGGGGTTGTAGGCCTTTCCGAGGTTTTCCGAGACGGCCAGGGCCGCCGCGTGCGGGAAACGGTTGTGGGCGCCGACGACGAATTCCTCGAACAGGTACGCCGGCACCAAACGGGCGTCGCCCGCCCCGGCCGCCGGCGCGGCTTCATCGGCGGAGCTCATCGGGTTCGTGGACGTGGGCTTGGGTTCGACCAAGGGATCCCTCCCCGCTCGGGGCGCGCCATCGACGTCAACGGCCTTTCTTCTTGACCAACATCAATTCCACCATCAGGTTCATGTAAAGCAACTTGGATCCGATTTCGGACATCGGAACCAGGAAGCATTTCATGCCCGCGTGTTGGGCCTCGACAACGACACCTTCCATTTCCTCGGGCGGTACGTTGGAAGGCAGGATCACGAAGAAACACTCCGCGCCGTTCGCTTTGGCCGTCCAAATCCATTCCACGGCGTGGTCCAGGGCGATTTCCACCGCCTGGGTGTTCACCCACCGGAAATTGATGGGCTTCTTCGCTTTTTTTTGGGCGATGTCCGCCAATATTTGCACGAACTTGTCGCGGCTTGTTTCAGTGCCCTCCGGATAAAAGATGGCCGAGGCCAGGGCCGTGTCCTCCGGGGTGGGCGCGACGGGCGCCGGTTTGGCGGGGGCGCTGTCGCCGGCCAAGATGGCGGCGGGTCCGAAGGGGGTCACCACCGGTTTCACGGGTTCGACAGGGGCCGCGTTCGGGCCGCTGGCCAAGGGTTCCACGCCCGGCGTACGGGGGGGCGCCGGGGATTTTGCGGCGGGCGGATGGGTCGCCCCCATGGGTTCGCCATAATCGTTGGTAATTTCGATTTGAAAACCCCCCGAGTCGATGGCCTGTTCTATCGCAGGAGTCGAGGCCTCCGATGGGTCAACGGGGGGTGTGGGCGATGTGTTGTAACCAAAATCGATTTGAAACCGTCCGCTGGCGTTCGGGTTCTCGACCGCCGGCGCCTTGGGGGCCGGTGGCGGCGGCGTTTCGCGAACGGGAGGCGGAGGCGCCTCCCGAGCGGGCGGAGGGGGCGGCGACTTGGCCACCGGCGGCGGAGCGAAGGTTGGGGCGGGAGAGGGCATGTCCCGAGGAGGCGGAGCCGCGACGGGCGCGACCGGTGGTGGAGGGGGCGGTATCCGCATTGGCGGGGGCGGTATCTGAGTCGCCGACGGGGGCGGGGGCGCTGCGTGGGCGGCCGGTGCCGGCGTTCCCTTGGGAGAGAAAGGAGGCGGCGCCTTGGGGATGGAAGACGGCGCCTGAACCGGGCGCACAATCGATGGCGGCGGGGGAGCGGCCGGCGGCATGGGAGGAGTGGTTCGGGCCGGCCCCGGCGTTTCGGAACGGGGCATGGACGGGGGCGGTGTCGGCGGTTTGGCCGCCGCCGGTTTCTCCACCGGTTTCAACGGGGGCACCACGGCCTTGGAAGCGCCACCACCGATTTTTATCCCGGGTGGAATTAAGGGGCCCGGGGAGATTGCCCCCTCCTGCATTTGAGCCACCTTCTTCATGACGAAGGATTGCTCGTCTTCGGTTAAATTGGTGAGGCCTTCCAGAGCGCCGCTTAACCCGTCCAACAAATTCCCCAATTCGTGGGATGCCGTCGGCCCCGCGCCGGGGTCACGTGTCATGGACATGACAACGTTTTGAATGGCCAAACGTTCCTTCAGGGGCGCGTCCACCACAAAAACGGCCCATTGAAAGGTGTCGTCGGTGATTTCCTGAATTTCCCCACAGACGTCGGGGTGCGCTTGCACGATTTTCTCGACGTCTTCCCGCGGTCCGCGAATCTTCAGAAGATAACTGTCCGCCCGCGTGGAGAGAAGCATTTCCCAGCGTTCAATGCTCATGGACCGGTCTCCGCCCGCATTCCGTGATGTCGCGTGAAATCCTACACGTCTCCGATGCGGAGCGTGTTCATTTTGACCATGAGATCGTCCGGATTGGTGGATGCGTCGAGGGCCTCTTCTTTGGTGATCTTGTGTTCGTTGAACAACCGGATGATGTCCTGATCGAAAGAGTGCATGCCGTAATATTGCCCCTGCTCAATGGCCTTGTTGACCTCGACGGATTTGTCCTCCATCAAAAGCTTGCGGATGAGGGACGTGACCACGAGGATCTCGGTGGCCGGGAACCTCTCGCGGCCGTCGGCCGACTCCAAAAGGCGCTGGGCGACGATGCCGCGGAGGACGTTGGCGATGCGTGTTTTGGCGCCCGCCTGTTCGGCCGCGTGGTACGATTCCAAAAGGCGTCCCATGGTTTGGGCCGCGTCCATGGTGTGGATGGTGCCCAGGACCAGGTGGCCCGTCTCGGCGGCGGTGATGCCGGCTTGGATGGATTCGACGTCGCGCATTTCCCCCAGGACGACAACGTCGGGGTCCTGCCGCAACAGGTGTTTGACCGCCGAGGAGAAGGACGGCGTGTCGTGGTTGACCTCCCGCTGGGCGATGGAGGATTTGTCGTTCGTGTGGTAATACTCGATGGGATCTTCGATGGTGATCATGTTGTAGGCGAAATTTTTGTTGATGTAGTCCACCATCGAGTTGAGCGTTGTGGTTTTGCCGGCGCCCGTGATGCCCGCCACGAGGATCATGCCGCGGGTGTTTTGGCAAAGTTTGCGCAGGGTGTCGCCCGGAAGGTTGAGTTCCTCGAAGGTTTGGACTTGGAGGGGCACCACCCGCAAGGAGAGGGCCACGCTGCCTTTTTGGCGGTAGATGTTGACGCGGAACCGCGATAGTTCGGGAACGTGGTAGGACATGTCCAGCTCGTTTTCCGCGTGGAACTGTTCGCGTTGGCTGTCGGACATGAGCAGGTTCGCCAGCTCCTCAATGTGCTCCGCGCCCATTTTGTTGAACCCGGAGGACATGAGTTTCCCGTGGATACGGACCATCGGGGGCGTGCCCGCCTTGAAATGGATGTCCGAGATTCCGCTTCGGATCATGGTTTGAAACAGCTTGTTGATGTCAACGGCCAAGGTGGCCTCCTTGTGTGTGATGTTTCAACCACGTTCCCCGTGGTGTTTCCGGACCCGGGGACGCCGCGGCCGCTCGGGCGGTGGGGCATCCTCCTCTTCGAGTATGTATGAAGTTTTTCCCCGTTTCAACCTTAATAATAGGGAAGCGGCTTACGGCGCCCCCTTTAAGGGAAACCGCTTGAGAAGGCTGGCGACCGAACCCTCCACCGCGGCGTCCATGTCCAGGCCCTCGTAGGTGACCGCTCCGGTCCAAAGCAAGTCCCCGGTGCGCGGTTCCAGAAGGCGGACCGAGAGCGAAACGGCGGCGTTGGAAATCACCACCTGGGCGTCCGGCAAGCTGGCGGCGGTGGGCGATGGGTAAAGGCTGCGTCCCGAAATTTCCTGAACCGGGTACAGCACGATCCCTCCGTTCCCCTGCAGCGGCACCAGGTATTTCCGGTCGGGGGTAAATTGGGTGACGGCCGCCTCCATCCAAAGATCGGCGGACCCGTTGTCGGGACCGCCGACGCGCACGCGGTACCCCTTGTCGAGAAGGGCGCGGGCGAAGGCGTCGGTCACGGCCCGGCTGGCCGTGGCGGAATCGAGTAGGAGGACGGTTTGGACGCGGCTGAAATCGGTTCCGGCCCGGGTCGCCACCCGCGTCGGGGCGACGCAAGCGCTTGTCAGCGCGAGGAGCAGGGAGAGCGCGAGACGCTTCACTCGAGCCGTTCCAAATGGCGCTGGGCCATTTCCCTTAAATCGGAGGACTGGGTGAGGGCCGCCAAGCGTTGCCAGGCCGAGCGCGCGGCGCCGGGTTGGCGTTGCTTTTCAAAAAGCAGACCGAGGGCAAAAAGCGCGGTTTCGGATCGGGGGTCCAGGGAGAGCGCCCGCTCGAGGGCGGCTTGCGCCTCGGCGTACTGTTGACGTTGCAGGGCCACGAGGCCCAGGGCCGTTTGGGCGGCGGCGTCGCCTTTGTCCGCGGAGGCGGCCTGACGCAGGGTGGCCAGGGCCTGGTCGGTCTGGCCCGCGTTGGCCTGACGGAGCCCCTCCTTCAGCAAATCCGAAGAGGCCGCGTTCAGAGCCGTCGCGGCGACAATAGCGATGCACGAGATAAGTCGTTTCATCGGTCCCCCCCTTTTTCCATTCGAGCGATTTTCCGTAAGCGGCGCGCGTGGCGGCCTTCGCCAAAAGGGGTCGCCAACCAGACGGCCACCATCCGCGCGATGGCGGCCTTGGAATGCACGCGGCCGCCCAAGCAAAGGACGTTGGCCCCGTTGTGCTCGGCGGCGAGGGCCGCTGTTTTGTCGTTCCAGACCACCGCCGCCCGAACCCCCGGCACTTTGTTCGCCGCGATGCTCATGCCGATGCCGGTGCCGCAGATCAGAACGCCGCGGTCCACCCGGCCGCGGGCCACGGCGCGCCCCACGGCGCGGGCGTAGTCGGGGTAATCGGTGGAGGCTTCGCTGTCGGTGCCGAAATCCACGACCGCGTGACCGGCCCGGATCAAACGACGCGCCAGGGCGTCCTTGGCCGGGAAACCCCCGTGGTCCGCCCCGAGGGCGATTCTCATCGCGCGGGGGTCGGGGCCGCTTGGAAAAGGACGATGCGGGCGAAATCCTCGGCTTTGAGGCTCGCGCCGCCGACCAGGCCGCCGTCGATGTCGGGCTGGGCCATGAGAGCGTCGACGTTGTCGGGTTTGACGCTGCCGCCGTAGAGCACGCGGACTTTTTCCGCCGCGCTGCCAAAAAGCGCTTCGAGTTTGCGGCGAATGAAACCGTGGATTTCCTGGGCTTGTTCGGGGGTCGCGGTTTTCCCCGTCCCGATGGCCCAGACGGGTTCATAGGCGATCACGACGCGGGCGACGTCGGAGGCCGACAGCCCTTTGAGGCCTTCCGTCAAGTGGCGTTCCACGACGGCGAAAGTTTTGGCGGATTCCCGCTCGGAGAGGGTTTCGCCCACGCAAAGAATCGGGGTGAGGGCCTGCTCCAGCGCCAAACGGACTTTCTTGTTGATGAGCGCGTCCGTCTCCCCGTAAAACTGGCGGCGTTCCGAGTGGCCCAGGATGACGTGGGTCGCCCCGGCGTCTTTGACCATGCCGGGAGCCACTTCGCCGGTGAAGGCGCCCTGGAGATTGTCGTTCATGTTTTGGCCGCCGACTTGAACGGCCGTGCCCTTGGCGGCCTGGGCGGCGGCGGCGAGCGCCGTGAAGGGCGGGCAGACCAGAATTTCGCGGTCGGTCGGCGCGCCGGTCAAGGACGCCAATTTCTTAACAAGGTCAACGGACTCGGCGATGGTTTTGTGCATTTTCCAATTGCCGGCCATAAGGGGTTTGCGTGACATGGGGTTTCCTTTCGATGAAATCTGACGAAATTTTAGGATTTATTGACGACCGAAGGAAGGTTTTCCGAGCCCCAGGCGGCGCGGTCGACAAACAGACGCGTGCCCGGGAGATCCAAGAACGGAGCCACGGGGATTCCCTTTTCCCCGTTCCTCAGTCTGCGGAAGAGGATGGATTTCTCCTCCCCGGCGGCAAGCACAAAAATTGACCGGCCCCGGGCGAGGGCGCGGGGGGTGAGGGTGAGACGGACCGGCGGGGGCTTGGGGGCGTCAAGAACGGCGATCACTTGAGCGTTGGGATTGACGGAGTGGCCGGGGAATAGAGAGGCGGTGTGCCCGTCTTCCCCCACCCCCAACAGGACGAGGTCGAAATCCGGCTGCCGAGCCAGTCGCCCGTCCGCCCGTTGCGCGGCGGCGCGCGGGTCGTCCAATCGATCGATGAGCGGATGGACGTTGGTCTCGGGCACGCCCCAGGGGGCCAGCCAGGTTTGGCGGGCGAGTCGTTCGTTGCGTTGGGGGTCGTCGACCGGCGCCCATCGCTCGTCGCCCCAGAAGAAGCCCACGCGGCGGGGATCCACGGCGCCGGGATTCTCCCCCAAACGGCGGTAAACCGCCGCGGGGGTGGTTCCGCCCGCCAAAACGATGCTCGCTTCCCCTCGGGCGGACTGCGCGGCGACGAGAATCCGACGCACGGCTTCCGCGAGGGAGTCAAAGAGGGCGGCGGGGGTCTCGAAGACGGTGGGGTTCAAAGGGCCCAGGCGCGCTCGTCGGCGGCCAGCAGCCGGTCGGCCGCCTCCGGGCCCCACCCGCCGGCCGCGTAGGGCGCCGGGCCCCCGGTGTCCGCCCAGCGGGCGTGAACCGGATCGAGAAGGGCCCACGACAGATCGATCCAATCGGAGCGGGTGAAAAGCGTTTGATCCCCCGCCATGGCGTCGAGGAAAAGCCGCTCGTAGGCCTCCGGCGGCTCTCCGAAGGATTCTTCGTAGTCGAAATCCATCTCGACGGTGCTCATGCAGAGTTTGGGGCCGGGGTGTTTGGTGTCGAACGTCAGGGAAATTCCCTCACGGGGTTGGATGCGGAGAATCAGCCGGTTGGCTCCCAAATCGGTGGGTTGCAGGGGTTGAAACAGGGAATGAGGGACGTGCTTGAATTGAACCACGATCTCGGAGCGGCGCTCGGCCAATCGTTTTCCCGAACGGAGGTAAAAAGGCACCCCTTGCCAACGCCAATTGTCGACCCGGAGTTTCATGGCGACGAAGGTTTCCGTTCGGCTTTCGGCCGGGACATCGGGTTCTTGCCGGTAGCCCGGAACGGGATGCCCGTCCACGGCGCCCGCGGTGTATTGCCCTCGCACGATGGTTTTATCCACGGTCGCGGTGGTCCACGGTCGGACGGCGCGGAGGGCTTTGACCGATTCGTCCCGCACCCGGTCGGCCTGAAATCCCGCCGGGGTTTCCATGGCGGTCACGCACAACAACTGGAGAAGATGATTTTGGAACATGTCGCGGAGGCAGCCGGCTTCTTCGTAGTACCCCGCGCGGTGGCCCACGCCGAGGCTTTCGGCCACGGTGATCTGGACGTGGTCGACGAAGGATCGGTTCCACACGGGTTCGAACAGAATGTTGGCGAAACGCAGCACCAGGATGTTTTGGACCGTTTCCTTGCCGAGGTAATGGTCGATGCGGTAGGTTTGCGTCTCGTCAAAAACGTGCCGCAGCTTGCGCGCCAGGGCCTGGGCGGAGGCCCGGTCGCGGCCGAAGGGTTTTTCGATGACCAAGCGCGACCAGCCGCGGCCGCCTTCCCGTTCCTTGTCGAATTCGGCTTTTCCCAATTGTTCGACGACCTTTTCATAAAGGGTCGGCGGCAGGGCGAGGTACATCAAACGGTTGCCCCGGGTGTTCCAACGCGCGTCCCATTGGTCGAGGCGGGCGCACAGGGCCGTGTAGTCGGCGGGTTGGTCGTAGCGCAAGGGGTGGTAATAAAAACGTTCCAGGAATTCGGACCGGTCGGCCGCGGTGCCGCCCTTCAACGAACCGCGAACTTTTTCGCGGAAGGCGTCGTCGCTCAGGGCGGTGCGCCCAACGCCGACCACGTAAAAACGGTCGGGCAATTGTTTGAGAAGCTTGAGATGAAACAGGGACGGGTAAAGTTTACGTTCGGCCAGGTCCCCCGAGGCGCCAAAAAGGATGACCCCGCAGGGGTCGGGGCGCGTTTCGATGCAGAAACGTTCCTGGACCTTCGTGCGAAACACGCCGGAAGTCCGCGGATCGTTCACGGTTGGGGATGGGTTTTGACCGCGTGGCCGCCGAACTCGTTGCGCAAGGCGGCGAGGACTTTCGCGGCGAAGGAGTCGTCCTGCCGCGAGGCGAAACGGGCGAAGAGGGAGAGCGCGATGGTCGGCGCCGGGACGGCGGTTTGGATCGCTTGCTCCACGGTCCAACGGCCCTCGCCGGAGTCGTCGACATAACCTTTGAGTCCCGTCAAATCCCCGTCTTTGGACAAGGCGCGTTCCAGGAGTTCCAACAACCAAGAACGAACGACGCTCGATTGGTTCCACAATTGGGCCGTGGCGTGCAGGTTAAGCGGAAAGGGCGCCGCCCGCAGGATTTCAAAACCCTCGGCGTATCCTTGCATGAGGGCGTATTCGATGCCGTTGTGGACCATTTTGGTGAAGTGCCCCGCGCCCACGGGGCCCGCGTGGAGGTAGCCCTCGGCGTTGGGGGCGAGGGTTTTGAGCGCGGGTTCGAGGCGTTGAAAAACCTCGGGCGCGCCGCCCACCATCAGGCAGTAGCCTTTTTCAAGTCCCCAAACCCCGCCGGAGGTTCCGGCGTCCATAAAACCGATGCCTTTTTTTGCCAAGGTTTCGCCGCGTCGCAGCGAGTCGGTGTAGCGCGCGTTCCCCCCATCCACGACGATGTCGCCCGGCGACAAAAGAGCGGCCAGGTCGTTGATCGTCGCCTCGGTGGCGTCGCCGGCCGGGACCATCACCCAGACCACCCGGGGCGCGCTCAATTTCGAAACCAATTCGTGGAGGGCGAAGGCCCCTTCGGCGCCGTGTTTCATGATTTCCCGGGTCTTCTCGGGGGATCGGTTGAAAGCGACGACGCTGTGTTTGCCCCGCAGGAGGCGCTCCACCATGTTGGCGCCCATGCGGCCCAGCCCGACGAAACCGATTTCCATGGAAACCTCCGTTAATTCACGCTGACGGCGAAACGCGCCAAATCCTTCGCCGCGTTTTTGGATAGGTCGAAACGGATGGCACGCAATTTGTGGTTGCCCAGGGCTTCAAAGTCGCCCAGCGCCTGCGCCCGTTTCAATATCGAAAACCCGTAGGCCGCGCCGGGCACGTCGAGATCCTTGGCGTCGAGACCGGTGAATTGAATGAAGAG
Organism: Elusimicrobiota bacterium; assembly: GCA_016706425.1. Taxonomy (NCBI): domain Bacteria; kingdom Pseudomonadati; phylum Elusimicrobiota; species Elusimicrobiota bacterium. The sequence goes on along the minus strand of JADJJR010000001.1, from coordinate 1,550,507 downwards.
CCCGTTGCCCGCGCCGCCCTTGTGCAACTGCCCCGTGGAGTGGAGGTAACGCGGTCCGTACCCCAGGGTGGTCGCCAAACCGGTCGCGCGGGCGATGCGGGCGCGGATCGTTTGAAGAGCGCGGTGGAGGACCGGCGCGGGGGTCAAGTAGGCCATCAGGGCCACGTAATCCCCCGGTTGTCGCCGGGCCAGAAAATCGTTCAACGCGGCGGACAGGGAAGCGGGCTTACCCGTCGGCGCCCAGACGCGCACGCCGCTCTCCGTCAGGGTGGGCGCGGGTTCGGGCAAGGCCCCGGCGGATTCGAAGCGCTGAAGAATGCGGGTGGTGTTGGCCTTGCTTTCGGAGACGTTCGGTTCGTCGAACGGGTTGATCCCCAGGATTTGGCCGACCACGGCGGTGGCGAACTCCCAGCGGAAAAACTCCTGCGCGAGGTCCAGGGGCGTGGCCAGGGGAAGGGTGAGGACGGGGTGTCCCGCGGACACCAAGGCGTCGAGCTTTTTCTCCATCGGTCGGTCGGCGGATCCCGCCAATTTCAAATGCACAAAAACCCGGTCCGCGCCGTAGTCCGTCGGCGCGCCGAGGGTTTCCCCGTCGATGGGCACGACCCCGGTCCCCTGTTTGCCGGTGCTTTCGGCGACCAGCTGTTCGACCCAGACGCCGAAGCCGGCGAGTTTCTTGGAGGTGACGATGGTCATTTTGTCGCGACCGGCCTCCATGGCGGCGCCCAACCACGCGCCCAGGGACAACCCCGGGTTGGCTTCGCCTTTTTCACGGCAGGCGTTGGCCTGTCGAGCGGATCGGTCCAGCAATTTTTCAACGCTCACCCCGATCAAGGCGGCGGGCACCAGACCGAAGAAGGTGAGCGCCGAAAAGCGGCCCCCCACATCGGCCCGGCTGATGAAGGTTTTGCGGAAGGCGTGGTCGCGGGCGAGCTTTTCCAGGGAGGTCCCGGGGTCGGTGATCGCGACGAATTGCGCGCCGGGCGTTTTGACGCCGGCTTTTTCGAGGCGGCCCCAAAAATGCTTGAAGAGCGACATGACCTCGATGGTGCCGCCGGATTTGCTCGCCACGAGGAAGAGGGTTTTCTTGAGGACGATTTTGGCGGAGGCCGCGGCGATGGCGCCCGGGTCCGTCGTGTCCAGCACGTGCAGCTTTAATCCCCCGGGGGCTCTTCCGAAGGTCTGCCGCAGCACTTCGGGGCAGAGGCTTGACCCGCCCATGCCGAGCAACACGACGTCCTTGAAACCGGCTTTTTTGACGTCCTTCACAAAGGCGCCGATTTCGGGCACGGCGTCGGCCATGAACCCGGGCAAATCCAACCATCCAAGGCGTTGACGGATCGTTCCCTGGACGACCGGATCGGAGGTCCAGAGGGACGGGTCCTTCGCCCACAGGCGATCAACGACGTTTTCTTCTTCCAACTCCTCGAAGAGGGAGGGCAAATCGGGCAGGGCGGTTGTCATGGGGGTCGTCTTTCTAGCGCTTGGCGCTGGCGGTGTGCAACTGGTCTTTTTTGGCGGTGAGGCCGGCCAGTAGTTTGTCGTAGGATTCAACAAATTGCTTGAGGCCGTCGGCCTCCAGGGCGTCGGTGACGCGTCGTAGATCAATCTTGAACGTCTTTAATTTTTCCAAAATCCCGCGGGCTTCGTCCGCTTGGTTTGTCAACGTCTCCGCGACGACGCCGTGGTCGCGGAAGGCCTCCAGAGTGGCCGGCGGGAGCGTGTTGACCGTGTCCCGGCCGATGAGGTTGTCCACATACAGCAGGTCGGGGTAATGCGGGTTTTTGGTTCCCGTGCTGGCCCACAGCGGACGCTGGACCCGCGCTCCCAGTTTGCGCAATTCGTTCCAGGCCGGGTTGGCGACGAAATCAAGAAACGTTTGGTAGGCCACCCGGGCGTTGGCCACGGCCACCTTTCCCAGCAATTCCAAGAGCGCGTCCTTTTCTTCGGGACGCGTCGCGGCCTGGATTTTTTCCTGCAAAATCTTGTCCACCGCGGAATCGATACGGCTGACAAAAAAACTTGCCACGCTCGCCACTTTCAACGAGAGTCCTCCCATGGCCCGGGCTTCCAGCGCGCGCCGGTAGGCGTTGAGAACGTCCCGGTAGCGGTCCACCGCGAAGATCAAGGTGATGTTGATGTTGATGCCGTCGGTCAGTGCCTGTTGGATGGCGGGAATGCCCTCGACGGTGGCGGGGATTTTGACCATCGCGTTGGGGCGATTGACGGCTTTCCAAAGCCGGTGGGCTTCGGCCAGAGTGGTTTTTGTGTCGCGCGCGTGCTGGGGCGCGACTTCGATCGAAACGAAGCCGTCGGCCCCTTCGGAGGCGTCGTAGAGGGGGCGGAATTGATCCGCCGCCCCTTGGACGTCCTCGATGGCCAGGGCGTCGAAAATTTGAGCGACGTTCTTCTTCGCCGCCAGGAGTCGGCGGATGGGTTCGTCGTACTCGGCGCCGGAGGAGATGGCTTTTTCAAAAATCGTGGGGTTGGAGGTCATGCCGCGCAAACCGTCGGCGATCAAGCCGCGCAGTTCCCCCCCCGTCAACATGCCCCGGCGGATGTTGTCCAGCCAGAGGCTTTGTCCGTGCTTATGGAACAATTCGTGCAAACGATTCACGCCATCCTCCCCAACGCTTGTTGGGCCGCTTGAACCACGCGGTCCACGGTGAAACCCATTTTTTCCATGACCACATCGCCGGGGGCCGAGGCGCCGAAACGGTCGAGCGTGACCAGGACGCCTTTATCGCCCACGAACCGGTGCCACCCCAAGGACACGCCGGCTTCGATCGCGACGCGGGCGGTCAGCGCCGGGGGCAAAACCGCGTCGCGGTGGGCGGCGTCTTGGGACCAGAAGAGTTCCCAGCTCGGCACGCTCACGACGTCGGCCCGAATGCCTTTGGCCGCCAAAGCCTCGCGCGATTTCACGGCCAACGCCACTTCCGATCCGGTGCCCATAAGCAGGACCTCGGCGTCGCCACCGAACAGGCGGTAGGCGCCGCGGAAGGTGGAGGTTTTTCCGGTGGTAACCATCGGCAATTTTTGCCGCGAGAGCACCAGGGCGGTGGGCCCGTCCCGACGCTCAAGCGCGACGCGCCAGGCTTGGACGGTTTCATTGGCGTCCGCGGGCCGCAGGACCACCAAGCCGGGAATCGCGCGAAGACTCGCCAAGTGCTCGACGGGCTGGTGGGTCGGCCCGTCCTCCCCGAGGCCGATGCTGTCGTGGGTGAAAATGTAGACCACGCCCAATTTCATCAGCGCGGCCAATCGGATGGCCGGGCGCATGTAGTCGGCGAAGGTCAGGAACGTCGCCCCGTAGGGGATCACCCGCCCGGACAGCGCCAACCCGTTCAAAATGGCGCCCATGGCGTGTTCGCGAATCCCGAAATGCAGATTCCGTCCCTCGGGGGTCTGGGCGCTGAAAGAGCGTTCGGCCTCGATGCGGCTGTTGTTGGAGGGGCCAAGATCGGCGGATCCCCCCAGCAAGAAAGGGAGGGCTTTCGCGAGGGCGTTGAGGGTTTTTCCCGAAGCCTGCCGGGTGGCCATGGCGTCGTTCGGGCCGAAGGCCGGCAAGCTTTTTTCCCAGTCCGCGGGGAGGGGGCCGTTTTTGGTGAGGGCGTCCCATTGCGCCGCGATCTCGGGGTGGGCAACCCGGTAGCGGGCCAGCAAATCGTTCCACGCCGCTTCGGCCGCCGCGCCGCGCTCAATCACCGCGGTCTTGTTGCGAAGGACCGCGGGGGGCACGTGAAAAGCGGGTTCGGTCGGCCAGCCAAGCTTTTGTTTGGCCTGGAGGGTCTCCACCGGGCCCAGGGGTTCCCCGTGGGCTTTGGCGGTGTCTTGCTTGTTGGGCGCGCCGTAACCGATGTGCGTGCGCGCGATCACCAGCGTGGGCCGCACGTTTTCGGCAAGGGCTTTTTCAAGAACGGCGCGTACCTCAAAAAGATTCTCGGCGTTGGCCAGGCGAAGCACGCGCCACCCCTGGGCGACGAAGCGGGCTTCGACGTCCTCGGAAAAAGCGAGGTCCGTGCCCCCCTCGATGGTGATGCGGTTGTCGAGATAAACGTACTTGAGGGCCGCGAGTCGCAGGTGGCCGGCGAGCGAGGCCGCCTCGGAAGACAACCCTTCCATGATGTCGCCATCGGAAACGAACGCCCACACCTTGTGGTCGACGATCGGGAAATCGGGGCGGTTGAACCGGGCGGCCAAATGGCGCGCCGCGATGGCCATGCCCACCCCGGTGGCGAAGCCCTGCCCCAGGGGGCCCGTGGTGGTTTCCACGCCGGCTGTGTGGGCGTGTTCCGGGTGGCCGGGGGTGAGCGAACCCCATTGGCGGAATTGTTTGAGATCGTCGAGGGTGACAGGATAACCCGTCAAATGCAACAAACCGTAGAGCAGCGCGGAGGCGTGGCCGCAGGAGAGGATGAAACGATCGCGGTTGGCCCAAACGGGGTTGTGGGGGTTGTGCCGCAGGAGTTTTGTCCAGAGCACGTGGCCCAGGGCGGCGGCTTCCATGGGCGTGCCCGGGTGGCCCGAGTTCGCTTTCTCCACGGCGTCCACCGCCAAAAAGCGCAGCGCGTTGACGCAAAGGGATTCCAGGTCGGCGATGTTGGGTTCGTTGGCCATGGGGAAGGCCGTATTATACAAAGATTGGGAAAGGACTTTTAAGCGTGGACGACGTTTTTGTGTTCGCCGGGCGACGCGACCGGAACGGAGGACTCCGGCGGTTTAACCAGGGGGACGCTGAAAAAGAATTCACTCCCCAATCCGGGTTCGGATTCCACCCAGATTTTCCCCCCGTGGGCTTCGACGGCCAGCTTGCAGAAGGTCAACCCCAACCCGCTGCCCACCCGGTGGGCTTGGCGCTTCACTTCGGCCTGGCTGAACTTTTCAAAGATCCGCGTGAGGAATTCCTTGGGAATGCCCTCGCCGTTATCGCGGACGCTCATCACCACGGTTTGTCGATCCGGCGTGGCGCCGACGTGGATGGAAATTTCCGTGCGGGGCGGTGTGTGTTTCAAAGCGTTGGTCAATAGGTTGGCCAAAACCCGATGCACCAAATCGCGGTCCGCCCACACTTTGGGAAGGTCTTTGGCGACCTCGACCGAAATCACTTTGTTCTCGCGAACGATTTGGGCTTCCAAATCGTCAACGCACTGGCCCGCCAATTCCAAAAGGGAAAAGATCTCCCGCCGCAATTGAAGCTTGCCCTCCTCCATTTTGGCGACGTCCAGGAGGTTTTGAATCAGGCGCAGGAGGTCGCGGCCGGATTTGGCCCCCAGCGTCAATAGCTTTTTTTGATCGGGGGGCAGCGTGTCTTGGGCCAGCATCAGGACGTAATCGATCGAGCCGAGCGTGGCCGACAGGGGGCTCTTTAAATCATGGACGATCATGTGCGTCAGATCGCGTTTGGTGGTTTCCAGGGCGCTCAAGGATTCGGCCATGCCGTTCAACGCTTGGGCGACCTGTTGAAGCTCGTCGCCGGTGCGGATATCGAGGCGGTGGGACAATTCCCCCCGTCCGATGCGTTCGAGGCCGTCGCGCATCTCCCGCAGGGGACGCAGGATTTTTTCAACGAGCGCGAACCCCAAAGCCATGAATCCCGCCCCGAGCAAAACGATCGCCGTCAGAGCGCCGAAGGCCATGTGCCGCACGGGCGCGAAAGCGGGACGGTAGGGCATCTCGGCGAACACCGCCCAAGGCAATCCGCGGACGCGGTGAAAAACGGCCAGTGTCCGCTGGGCGCCTTCCCCAATGTCCATGGGGGCGTTCTCCTTTCCGGTCCCTTTCATAAAGGGAAGAACCAGGGCGCGCTCCCCCCAATTCTCGTGGCCCAAAACGCGCTCGCGATTGGGGTGCGCCAGAAGGCGGCCTTCGGTGTCGACGACGAAAACGCGGGAGCTGAGATTGGAAGCTTCCGCCACTTGGTCCCAGAGGTTGCCCAAACCGAGGCGCGCCAACAGAACCCCGCGGCTGCCCCCCAAAGGGACGGACAAGAACATTTGCGGCACGCGGTCCCGCGACGTAAAAAACACCGGACCGATGTAGGAGCGGCCCGCCGCTGCCTGTTGAAACTCTTCGCGCCGGGACCGATCGGAACTATCCTTGCCCCAGGTCACGCGGCCGTTGCGGCGCGCCGCCCGGGTGAGCCCCCGGCCGTTGGCGTCGTACAGCACGGCTTCCATTAAATCGGGGTAGGTTTCCAGCAGGTCGCGGAGCGCGGCGGATTGTTGGCCGGGCAGGGCGTTGGCGAAGCGATGTTGGGCGGTCAAGGCGGCCAGGCCTCGACGGGTGCTTTCCACGTGGGCGGCGGCGCGGTCGGCGATGCGGCGGGACAGCTCCCGTTGTTCGCGGAAGAGGCTTTGGCGACGGGCCCGGTGCATGGTGAGCCAAACGATGGTACCCGCCGCGAGGATGGGTATCATCAAGCTCAGCGTGAAAAAGAAAAGGAGGCGCGTTCGCAGGCCGGGACGGCCGGGTTGGCGGAAGAAAGAGGCGAGGGGGTGTTTTCGGTCCGCGGCGAAGGCGTCGATCATGTCAACCGCGGGAAATGGCGCGGCCTTCGGATCGATGTCCGCGGTACCGCCGTTTGTCAAAGGCCCAACGCCTTAGCACGAATCTGATCTTACCACCGGGGATCGTCGGCGTCAAGCGGGGTGGTGGGCGATCGCCCCAAGGCGCGTAGCGCCCGATTCCAGTTCCGGCGGGCCCCGTCGTGAGCGGGCACGCGGGATAAAAAATCCCGGTAGAGCCGTTCGGCTTCCTCCGCTTTATCGTCAAGCAACAAGAGGTCGGCGTGGATTAAGAGGGGCAGAGGGAAATCGGGCAACAGGCCCCGCAACACCAGAACGAGGCCGAGGGCCCGCGCCCGGCGGCGGGGATCGGTCGGGTTCTCAAGGCGGAGGCCGCGGAGGAGCTCTCGGGCTTCCCGCAACGGGGCGGGGATTCCGCCGGGGCGAAGACGCCGAAGAGCGTCCCACGCGTTCGCGTCGTCAAGATCGAGACGGAGAACCCGCTCGTGGGCGGACGCCGCCTCGGTGGGGCGCCCCGCTTTTTCAAGTTCCGCGGCCCAGGCCCGGTAAAAAAGCGGTTCAAACGGAAAAAACCGTTGGGCGGTGGCAAGGATGTTTTCTTTATCCGTGATTCGCAATTCTCGAAAAAGGGGATGGCCCACCAGATGAAACGCAGTGCCCTTGTCGGTGGGATTGATGAACCAAGCGAACCGTCGGTCTTGAAAGGCCGCGCCTTCATCCCCGAGGAGTGCCCATTGGGCGGAGCGATTGAGGGCGATTTCGTCGTAGCCCGGGTTCAGGCGCTGCGCGCGGGAAAAGGCCGCGACGGCCTCTTTGGCTCTTTCGAAAGTTTCGTGCGGAAGGCCCCGTTGGGCCGCTTCCCGGGAGCGCTGGGCAAGAACATTCCCCCTGTCGAATTCAAAGCGAACATCGGACCCCCAGCGGGCGGCCCTTTGGAAGGCGGTCAGGGCCAAGGCGGAGTCCCCTTTTTCCAGAGCGCGGCGTCCTCGGAAATGTTCGACTTCTTCACTGAATCGAAGCCAGGGAACGACGGTCAAGAAGACCGACAAGGCCGCGAGGGCCCCCGCCCCCCCCCTTCGTGTTCGTGTGCGGGGGAGGACCACGGGATCCCGGTGGAGATCCGAGAGGGATTGGCCAAAAGTCCAAAAGGCGAGCAGCGCGGGACCGGTGAAAAAGAGAGAGACGTTGCCCAACGCGTTGTCGACCAGGACCCCGGCAAACCCCGCGAGACCGGCGGCGGCCGCGCCCCGCTCCGCCCGCTGAAATGTCCGCCGATGGAACCACGTCCACGCGCCCCCCACGGCCAAAATCCAAAGAAACAACCCAAGACCGATCCCTCCGCTCTGAGCCGCGAATTCCAGGAATATTTGGTGGGCGTTGTTGGCGTGGGTGCGCAGGCCCGCGAGCGTTGGCCAAACAAGCCATCGCGCTTGGGCAAACGGGTAAAAGACATCAAAAGCCCCCCAGCCCTTGCCCCACCACGGGGCGTCCCGCCAAAGGTCAAGCGACGCGACCCAAATCAAGAGCCGTTGATGCCAAGAGGGATAAAGAGAGGCGCCCCGGATTCCCGACCAGAGGGCGCTCCCGTGGGAGAGGACCGAAACACCCCGCCCCTGGGTGATCGAGGGCCAAAGCCACACCAAACCAATCCCCAGCACGAGCAGAATGAGCGCGCGCAATCCCCCCTTGGCCAACACCGGACGATGGAGAAAGGAAAAAACCAGGAGCCCCGCTGTCGCGCCCAACCACGAAGAGCGCGTCATTGTCGCGAGCAAAGCCGCGAATTGAATCAGGACGACAATTCCGGCTCCCGCAGCTGCCCACCGCGAAGGTTGCGCCAGGACCTTTTGAACGGTTATTGGAAGGACCATCACCACGGCGGTTGATAAAAAATTGGGATTTCCGAAAGTGGAAATCGGCCGATGCCCAAAAGCCTTGAGGTCTTTCCAAAAAGGGTCCCACCCGGCGAATTGAAGCAAGCCATAAACCGCGGCAAGGGTCACCCCACCAACCACAAGCCTCCCGGCGACGCGGCGATCCACGGGGTCGGTTGTCTGGGTGGAAAGAAAATACGCCCCGCCGAAAACAGCGGTGGCAAAACCCAGCGCGCGCACCCCCCCCACCGCGATCGCCGCGCGGAAAAAATCCGGATGGCCCCACCAGGAGGCCAGGGTCGAAATCGCCATGGCGCTTCCCAGAATCAGAAACGGTGTGTCGAGAGGGGTTCGCCAGAATGTGACGGTGTGCGATTTGAGGTAAGAAAAGGCTTTTAGGCCCAGGAGGACTCCCACACCGGATTGGACCCAAGCGATTTGGACGCTGTATGGATTTTCAGTCCGGTTCGTGAAGAACAGGAGAGGACCCAAAAAAAGAACGCCGCGAGAAACCCAACGTTCAACGGCAACGCGCGCGGACCGTGGGGCGGGCGGGGCCACGATTAGGGATTGGCGGGGGAGGGCGGGGCAAAGACCCGGCGCACGTCGGGGTCTTGGGGGTTCCATTCGCGGAGTTTGTTCCAAAGCGTTCGGGAGAGGGTTTCATTCCCGGCGCGGGAATACAAGACCGCCAGGGCTTTCGTCGGTTCAAACCCCACCTCGGCTTCTTGACCCGAAAGTCGCGCGGCCTCCATCGCTTTTTCATAATACTCTATGGACTTCAAGAACAAGGGGTCGCTGAGCATCGCGCGCGTCGGCGTGGGGAATCGATTGACCAGCTGGATGTAGTAAAGTCGACCGAGATTGCCGTAGGTTTCGGCGTTGCGGTTGTGGTAAATCCGGCCGACAACGTTGGCGGAATTGTAGCGCAGGGCGCCCCAATAAGCCTCTTCGGCTTTGTCCAACTCCCCCCGCATGAAGTGCACGTAAGAAATTCGATAGTAATTCGCGGGGAAGACGGGATCCAACTGTTGGTAGAGGCGAAAGTTTTCAAGAGCTTTATCCCAATATTCCGCCGCTTTGTCCTTGTTCCCCCAGAGGGTTTCCAAATCTCCCTTCTTGGTGTAAATCAATCCCACTTGATGGTGGGTCTGGACGTAATTGGGCGCGAAGGCTTTGACCTTGTCGTAGGCGGCGAGGGATTTCGACCAATACTCCTCGGCCTTGTCCCGTAATTTTTCAGCCACCTCGATGTCCCTTTTGCCGAGGGCTTCCTTCGCCCGCTCGGAAAAATTGGATCCCCAATCGTTATAAACATTGCCGACAAAATACCGGGACATGGGAAAAGCGGGGTTGAGAAGCGCGGTTTTTTCGTAATGGTCGAGGGCCCCCCCGACCTTTTCGTATGCCTTTCTCATTTCCAAAGGGAATTCGGGGGATTGCACGCGAGCGTCAAACTCGGGTGAATTCGTCCACACGCTTTGTTTGGAAAAGAATATGGCGACGTTGTGGTATATGTCCCCAATAAAATAGCCGCGCCACACCATCATCCCATAGACAAAGCAAACCGAAAGGCCCGCGGCCCCCGCCCATTGAAAAACAGTGACCTTTTGGTTGGTTACGCGGGTCCATTCGATGGCGGGAAAGAGGGAGCGGCCGGATGAGCGAATTCCCCAGCCGATCAAGAAAAAAGCAATGGAAAGGATCAATCGGATAAAATGAAAAACTCCGGCGTCGCGGGTGGGATCAATCATGGAGAGGATTTGGGCAGCCGCGCACATCCCTCCCGCAACCAGAAAAGGCCCCGCTTGCCAAGTGGGGGTGTCGGAGGTGAGCCGATGCTCCATCAGTTCGCCGATGACTATGAGCAAAGAACCGGCAAGAAGCGCGTGAGCGACAGGGATATGGGCCCATGAAAAAAAGAGGACGCCCCCCAAGGCCGTGCCGAGTCGGATCCAGGTATCAACGGGGGCGGGTTTGTCTTGTTGTTCGGGAGTGGGGTCGTTGCGGACTATTCCAACAATCACTGCGGGGAGCACCAGGGAAAAAATTCCCGAGGACACGAAACGAACGGAGACGTCCATGGTCCAATGGAGCAAGGCCCCCCACCAAGCCCCCAAGAAAGCGATGATTTTATAAACACGGTCGTCAAAGGCGTGGGCCGGGGGGGGGCGCGGACCATCCCGCGTTAACCGGTTCATCGCGCGGAGTCCCAAGGCGCTGACCGATACAAACAGCCAAAGGAAGATGCCAAATCCCACAAGCCCTTCGTCGAACCATATCTCGAGGTATTCATTCTCGGCGTGATCGGTTTCGGTGTTGGATCGTCCTTCCAGAAGGATAATCTCGGGTCGACGGTAGGCCGGGTAGGCCCATTTAAAAGATCCGATCCCGGTGCCCAAGACCGGCTGTTGTCGAATCATGTCCCAGGTCCCGATCCAAGTGAAAACACGGAAATCGACCGATTGCCGTTGCTTGAGGGCAAAGCGCTTAACCACAAAAAACCCCGTCGTACCCACAATCGCCGCTATGGCCAGTAGCGTGTAGGTCAAACGGCGAGCGCGCTTTCCTACGAGGAACAATCCGACTAAAATCGAAAAGGCCACGAGTGTTCCCACAAAGCCGACCCAGGCGCCTTTAGTTGCTGTCGCATAAATGTTGATGAAAGTGGCTGTAAAAAATACAAAAAGTCCGCTGGTTACAACGGAGGGGCTCTTCCACCAAACCAACACCCCCACCAAACAAAAACAACAAAACAACCCAAGCGCGACCCAATTCTGATTGAGGGCGGTGATCCCCCCGTATTGGTTGATGAACATTTTATCCGTCAACACAACCAGGGGAATGAAGAGCAGAAGGGCGGTGAAGGGGCGCAAAAGAGGCCCCCCGCTACGGAAATACAACGTCAAAAGTATGGGAGTAATGATAACGAGGAAATTTCCATAAAAATTGGGATTGCCAAAACTCGAAAACACTCTTTGCGAAAAAGCTTGCCGCCAAATGAAAGGATCCAATCCCACCCCCCCCATGCCCGGAGGGAACAGGCGGTTGTCAAAATACTGCACAAATCCGTAAAAGACGGTTACGCCAAAGGCGGCGACCATCCAACGCAACAATCTTCGCTGCCGGTCCAATCCCCGAAAATCCGAAATCACCACAAGGGCCATGAGACTGTAAAAAACACGACGAGAAAACTCGTCCAAACTGCCCTCGCGGAAAGACGATTGAAGGTAAGAGACAACGCCCGATGTGAGAATGGCCAAAAAGGGAGCCACGATGGGCAAATCTTTTTTCGTAAAAGGCCAACGTTTTTCGAAGAGAAGTTGGAGTGCCCAGAAGAAGGCAACCGCGCCGCATCCGATCTGAGTTAAAGTGATTTTAATTTGGGCGGAATCGTATGTCTTTAAATAGAAGGAAACGGTAACAAGGAAAAATGTCACCGGCAATATCCAGGATACTATTCTGGAAAACACTTCCCCCCAGCCGACTGTGGTCGGGTAGACGGTGGGGGGCTTGGCTAAGGAAGAAGAGATCATTGGTGTGAAATAATAAGCCGAGGATCGGACTTGAACCGACAACCTATCGCTTACGAAGCGATTGCTCTACCGATTGAGCTACCTCGGCAAAAATTCCTACTGATATTTTATCTTATGATGTGTGTTCAAACAACCCGCGTGTAGGGCGATCGGATTACTTCGGGGGGGCGGTTAAAATTGTGAACAGGGGGTGGCGAGGGAAGCGTCCACTCCAAAGTGCCCGCGTTCCAAGGGTTTTCCGGAGCTGCAGCCCCCTTACGCATTGATCGCAAAACGTTAACCAAAAAAATCAAAGTAGCCAGAAAGATAAAAAAGGCCGAGCAGGAAATCCACATTTGGACTCCGCTCATATCGACGCTGTAATCCGCCACTCGTCTTCGTAAGCCATGGGAGCCGGTCCAAAACATCGGAATGAAGGTGGCGTTAAACGACGCGAAAAAACTCCAAAAATGGACCATTCCCCACTTGGCATTCATGGTTTTCCCCGTAAATTTGGGGAACCAAAAATAAAAGCCGGCAAAAAGGGCAAAAATTGCAGCGCCCACAATAGTGAAATGAAAGTGGGCAGTGACGAAAAGAGTGTCGTGCATATGCAGATCGGTTGGAACATCGGCCAGAAAAATACCCGTCAACCCGCCGATCATGAAATTGGCCACGATCGAAGCTGCAAAAAGAAAAGCCGGGGTGATACGGATGCTCCCGCGCCATATTGTTCCCAGCGCCGACAAAAAGACGATGCCGGTGGGAACCGAAATCAATTCGGTCGTGATCATGAAAGGGAAATTTAGAAGGGCCCACATGCCGCTGGTGAACAAGTGATGCGCCCAGACGATGCAACTGAGGATCACAATGGCCCAGAAGGATACCACAACCCAGCGATAGATAAAAAGAGGTTTCCTGGCGAAGACCGGCAGGATTTCAAGCATTAAACCGAACCCTGGAAGGGCCATGATATAAACGGCGGGGTGCGAATAAAACCAAAAAAGATGTTGGTAAAGGAGAGCACTTCCTCCCCGCGTAGCGTCAAAAAAGGATGTCCCCAACACCCGGTCAAAAATCACGAGGAAGAGCGAACTGGCCACGACAGAGGTGGCGATGAGCGTGATGGCGGATGACGCCCCGATGGAATGCACAAAAATTGGCAATCGCCAAAAAGTCAGGCCCTTGGCTCGCATCCGAATTATTGTGACGAGGAGATTGATGGCTCCGAAAACCGAGGAAAACCCCGCCGTCGCGAAAGCCAGCAAGAAAAACAATTTTCCCATGGGGCCCCGCGTGCTCAAGGGCGCGTAGGCCGTCCAACCGAAATCCACCCCACCGTTAAAGAGGGCGGCTATCAAAATCAAGGCCGCGGGTGGGACCAACCAGAAACTCAGAGCGTTCAACCGGGGGAAGGCCATGTCCTTCGCTCCAATTTGCAGCGGGACGAAGTAATTTCCAAAACCGCCGATTATGGCTGTCAGGGCCACAATCACCATGCCGATGCCGTGCATACCGACAAGGGTGTTGTAGGTTTGGAAACCGATGACCTGTTCCCCGGGTTTCGCCAATTCGGTGCGCATAATCAAAGCCAAAATTCCCGCGTAGAAAAACAGGAAAAACGCCGCGCAAAGGTATTGGATCCCGACGACTTTGTGGTCGGTGGTGAAATCAAAATAACGGCGGGGACCATGAATTTCCGGTTCCTCGGTGCCGTTGAGCCAACGCTGAAACGCTGCCCATCCGCCGCCGACCGCGAGGTAAACAACGAGTGAGACCACGTAAGCGATGGTCGCCGACCCTTCATGGGGTAATTTTGTTTTGAGTCCGAAATACAGCGCCAAAAACGCCGCGACGCCGGCGGCGATGCCTCGCACGAGTCCCAGGTTCACCAGCTCTCTCCTTCCGTAAATTGTTTGGCGTAGGTTTCGTCATCCACCACATGCACTTGGGCGGTCATGATTGTGTGATCGAGGCCGCACAACTCGGAGCACCGTAATTGGTAATCGCCTTTCACCGTTGGTGTGATCACCATTTGAGTGACCCGATTAGGGAGCACATCTTGTTTTAAACGGAATTCAGGAACCCAAAACGAGTGGAGGACATCGGCGGATTTTAAAATCAACCGCACCTTTTTGTTGACGGGCAAATACAATTGGGGTTTGTAAGCCTCGTGTTCGGGATAAAAAAATTCCCAGGAAAACTGCGAGGCGTTGACTTGGATTTCCATGTCGGCGTGTTTTTGATCGGCCAGGATGTGCTTCAATTCATAGGAACCAAACCCCGCCAAACCCAGGGTCAAAACCAAGCTCACGCCAAGCCAGAGACCTTCCACCCAGCGTCCCCGGCTGTGTTCGAATTCTTCACCCCGCGCTTTGTCATCGGAGGATTTAAACGCGGAAAGAGAGTAAATCAACGAACACATCACCAAAGCGTAAATCGGGATCGAAAGCCAAAGCAGACCGTTGAACGCGCGGTCAACCCGCACGGCCTCCTGGCTGGCGGCCAGGGGCATCATGGGGTAGGCGCTGAACAACCATCCCAACCCGAGGCTGAAAATGGTCGCGCTTCCAAGAATGATGACCAACGCGCGCAAACGCTTCACAAAGACCTCCGCAATCGGCCGAGGGCGGCGTTGATGCGCTCGCCCACATCGGCCGCGTCCGAATCAAAATACCCGCGAATCCGTCCTTCGCCATCCACCAAAACGAACTTTGTGCTGTGTGTCACCCGATAACCCGAAGGCGCGGCCGGGTCTTCCATGACGGGCAACCGAAATCCTTCGTAGGCGATCCGATACAAATCGCCCTTCTCAGGCCGAACAAACCGCCACCGTTTCGGATCGGCCTCAAATTGCCGCGCGTACCGCCGAAGTGAATCCAGGTCGTCGCGGTCCGGGTCGACGGAAAAACTCACGAACAGGACGTCGGCCGGCAACACGGGCTGCAGCATCGCCAGCTTGCCGGTCATGATGGGGCAGGGCCCCGAACACCGGGTGAAAATGAAATTGGCGATCCAAAACCGGCCGGCCAAATCCGCGCGGCTCAGGGGCATATCCCCCTCCGCTGTGGTGCCGGGCAGCGAAAAGTCGGGAACGTTTCCCAGCGGCTCGTCGGCCGAATTTGCCCGCGACACCGACCGCCAAATCAAACTTCCGAAAGCCAAAGTCGCGACGCCCAGGGCGAGAAAAATCCAGCGAGTGGAGGATTTCATTTCAACTGGATGGCGATGTCCGGGAGGATTCCCACCGCCATGACCAAGACGGCGAAAACGCCCACCAACACCGCGCCGCGAACGATCCACCCTTCGTGCCGCAGTCGCATGAAAAACCAGCCGATCAGCGCGGCTTTAACGGCGGCAAAGCCCAAGGCGACGGCCACGGCCAATTCTCGACCGAAGTGCAGGCGCGACGCCGCCACGCTAATAAGGGTGATCGTGATAAGTCCGGCGAAGAGGGTGTTGGAAATGGATTTTTCACTCATATAAGGTAGAAGAGCGGAAACATAAACACCCACACCGCGTCGACGAAATGCCAATAAAGTCCGGCGTATTCGACTTTGCGACCGAACCGCTCGTCCAGAGGGCCTTTCCCGCGTTTAAATAAGAAGAAATTCCAAAGGACACCGATCAAAACGTGCAACCCGTGAAACCCCGTTAAAACGAAATAAAACGAGATAAAGATGTTTAGGCCGGGCGTGGCTTCCATGAATTCGCTCCTCGGGTAATACCCGTGGTGAATCTTGAGGTAATACTCGAAGATTTTCACAGCGAGAAACCCCAATCCCAAAAGCAACGTCGCGCCCATGAAGCGGCGAAAAGCGACGCTGTTTTTCTCCTCGGAGGCCAAGACCGCGCGGACCATCGTGAAAGAGCTGGTGATTAACAAGAGGGTGTTAATGGTGGCCAAAGTCAACCCGCCCAAATACCCGGTTTTTGGCCAAGCCGGTGCGCCCAACGCGCACACCGAGCTGCCCCAGCGCAACATCACGTAGGCGGCGATAAAGGCGCCAAAGAGCATGATTTCCGAGAGGATGAAAAACCACATCCCGTACCGACCGATGTCGGTGGGTTCGTTGTCATGCGAAAGGGCGACCGCGTTGTTCATTGGAATGGTGACAAGTCTAGTATGTTTTTCTGAAAAATTGCAAGATGATGTCCATACCCTCTAAAAGGACTTGCTATGAAAACCACTCCCTCCGGATTGCAATACGAAGACGTAGTCATCGGTGAAGGCGCCGCCGCCGAGGCGGGCCGCCGGGTGTTGGTTCACTACACCGGCTGGTTGTATATTGAGGGCAAAAAAGGGTCAAAATTCGATTCGAGCAAAGACCGCAACGAGCCCTTTGATTTCGCGCTCGGCGCCGGCGAGGTGATCCGCGGCTGGGACGAAGGCGTGGCCGGCATGAAACCCGGCGGCAAGCGCACTCTCGTGATCCCGCCGTCCCTCGCCTACGGCGCGCGGGGCGCCGGGCGCGTCATTCCGCCCAACGCCACGCTGCTTTTCGAAGTTGAATTGCTCAGTGCCTAACCGCCTCGCCGGCGAAAAAAGCCCGTATCTCCTTCAGCACGCCCGCAACCCGGTCGACTGGTACCCCTGGGGCCCGGCGGCTTTTGAAAAAGCCCGCGCCGAGGACAAACCCCTCTTGGTCTCCATCGGCTACGCGACGTGCCATTGGTGCCATGTAATGGAGCGGGAGTCCTTCGAAGACCCCGCCGTGGCCGCCCTCATGAACCGCGAACTCGTCTGTGTCAAAGTGGACCGCGAGGAGCGCCCCGACGTCGATCGCGTTCACATGACGGCCCTGCAAGCCTTGACGGGCCAAGGCGGCTGGCCGCTCAACATGTTCCTCACGCCGGAGGGCAAACCGTTCCTGGGCGGTACTTATTTCCCCCCCGCCGACCGCGGCGGCCGACCGGGGTGGGCCACGCTCGTCCAACGCGTGGGCGCCGCCTGGCGCACGCCGGAACACCGCGCGCAAATGCTCGAAAGGGGCGAGCGTCTGCACGACGCCGTCGCCGAACTGCTCACCGCGGCCCCGACCTCGGCCGAAGGCGACGCCCGCGCCGTTGTGGACGGCGTGTGGACCGCGCTTCGCGACGCCCACGACGATCTCCGCGGCGGTTTTTCCCCCGCGCCCAAATTCCCGATGCCGGTGTACCCCCACTTCCTTTTGCGGTGCCTCGCCGCCGAAATGGCGGGCGATCGCCGCGCCGACACCCTCAAAATGCTCACCACGACGTTGCGCGCCATGGCCCGGGGCGGCCTCTTCGACCAGGTGGGCGGCGGTTTCCACCGCTATTCCACCGACGGCGACTGGCACGTGCCCCATTTCGAAAAAATGCTTTACGACAACGCCCAACTCGCCGTCAATTGCATCGAAGCCCACCGGGCCACGGGGGACGCTTTTTTCGAATCCATCGCCCGCCGCACCCTGGATTACACGCGGGACGCCCTGGGCCTGCCGGGCGGCGGTTTCGCTTCGGGGGAGGACGCCGACAGCCTGGTCCCCGGCGGCGCCGAGAAAAAAGAGGGCGCCTTTTACCTGTGGACCCAGGCCGAAATCAACGCCCTCCTGGGCGACCGCGCCGCCGCCTTCAGCGCGGCGTTCGGTGTCCTCCCCGACGGGAACGCCCGGTCCGATCCCTTCGGTGAGTTCGCCGGCCACAATATTTTGTTCCGCGCCCAAGACGGGGATTTTACGGCCGAGGTAAATAAGTTATTCACCGCCCGGGCCCTTCGCCCCCGCCCTTTTTTAGACGACAAAGTGATCACGTCCTGGAACGCCCTGGCCGCGACGGCTTTTGCCCAAGGCGCGGCCTTGGAGGCGTCCTACGGCGACGTGGCGCGACGCGCCCTCCAGTTCCTTAAAGGGAATCTTTGGGACGCCTCCACCCAAACGCTCTACCGCCGCTGGCGCGAGAGCGAACGCGCCGTGCCCGGATTGGCGGACGATTACGCTTTCACGGCCCACGCCGCCGTGGAGGTATACAACGCCACGGGCGATCCAAATTGGCTTTTCTGGGCCGAGGAATTGTTGGCGCTCTTCCTTCAGCGGTTCATGGACGGCCCCCCCGGCGTCGTGCACGTTTCCGCCGCCGGCCACGACCCGCACCTTTCCATCCGCGCCCGCGACGAAGGCGACAACGTCGAACCCGCGTCCTCCTCGGTGGCCGCGCTCAATTTCCTGCGTCTCGGGCGCCTTTTCGACCGGGCCGATTTCCTTCGTTCGGCGGAGGACCTGGCCGTGGCCGTCCGCCCGGCGGCCCTGCGGTCCCCCCGGGCCTACGCCGCGTTCGCCTCGGCCGAATGGGCGGCCCTCAACCCCCCGGCGGAAGTGGTGGTTGTCGGACGCCCCGAAGAGCCCGGCACCCAAGCCCGCCTGGCGTCGGAACGCCGTTCCTTCCGCCCGGACGCGATAATCCTTCAGGCGGATCAAGGCCCCCAGCAGGCGTTGTTGGGGGCCCGCCTACCGCATTTAAAAGAACTTCGCGTTCCCCCCGGCGTCTCCCAAACACAAATCTGCCAAAACGGCGTTTGTCGCCTCCAATAGCCTCCTTCACCTATTAAAATCCGCTAAAAATCAATTAAAATGGTTTTTCGCTCCCTCTGAACTAAACCTTTTCCGTGGCGGGAGCGTCCTATGGATGAAAACGCGAGTATGGAAGAACAATGGATTTGTGAAGCCCAGGCCGGGTCGGCGGTCGCCTTTGGTCAATTGGTTGCAGTTTACCAAGGGAAGCTTTACGGTTTCTTGCTTTCCTACGTCGGCCGAGGGGATGTCGCCGACGAATTGACGCAGGAGGCGTTTTTAAAGGCCTGGCGCGGATTAAAAGGATTTCGAAGCGAAAGCCGGTTTCAAACGTGGCTCTTTCAAATCGGTTTGAACGTCCTCCGCGGTTGGGGCCGGCGTGAAAAAATCCGCCGGTTGCGCGAGCGGGCCTTCGGTTGGGTCCGCGAAGACGACGAAACCCCCCGCGCCCCGGAGGAACGGCTTAAGGATTCGCGCCTCGACGCCGACCCGCAACGCGCGGTCGACGCCGGGGAGCTAAGGGAAAAAACAAACGGGGCGGTCGCCCTATTGCCGCCCAAAGAAAAGATGGTATTTTTGTTGCGCCACGAGCAGGGGTTGCCCCTCGCGGACATCGCGCGGGTGATGAACGTGGCGGAAGGCACGGTCAAAGCGCATTTGTTTCACGCGCTGGCCAAATTGAGGAAGACACTGGAGGAGCACCGATGAACTGTCAGGACGCGCAAAGGGGGATGGTGGTCAACGCCCACGGCGACTCCCCTCTTTCGGCGGAAATGTCGGCCCACCTCGCGGGGTGCCCGGCCTGCCGCCAAGAGTTGGAGGCCCTGCGGGCCTTCGTGCGTGCCCTGCCCCAGGGGGACCTCCCCCCCAACGCTTTTTTCGCACGGCAACGGGCCGCGATCATGGAGAGGATCGAAACGCCCGCCGCGCCGCGGTTTTTCCCCGCCCGGTGGCCCTGGGCCACGGGCATGGCGGCGGCGCTGCTCCTGGGCGTCTATTTTTCCTGGTCGCAGCGGCCCCGGCCGGCCCCGGCCGAGCTCGTGCGCAATTTGGAAATGATTCAAAACATGGACATGCTTGAAGCCTGGGCCGACATGGAATCCCATGACCGCGCGTAGCGCCTGGGGCCTGGCGGTCCTGTTCTTCGCGGTCGGCGTCAAATCGCTCGACGCGCCGCCGCGCGAGTTGCTGGAGAATCTGGAATTTTTCAAGTCGATGGATTTGTTGTTGGATGACGATTCGACCGCGCCGAAAGAAGTCAAACCCAAGGCGCGACCGGGCAAGGAGAGGGGCCATGCGTCGACAAAATCGAAATAACCTTTGGGTTCGCCGGGCCCTTCTGGCCCTCCTGGTTTGTGGCGTCGGGGCCCCGGCCCCTCTGCGCGCCGACGACAAGGCCCTCCAACGCTGGGAGCAAATGCCCGCCGAAGAGCGCGAGCGCGCCCTCAAGAATTACGAAACCTGGAAGTCCCTCGACGCCGGCGAGCGCGAAAAAATCCGCGAGCGCTGGGAACGCTTCCGCGCCCTGCCGCCCGAACGCCAGGCCGAGATCCGCGACCGTTGGGACCGCTTTCAGAAATTGTCCGACGACGAAAAACGCGCCTTGAAAGAAAAGGTGGAACGCTGGAAGTCGGACAAAAGCGGTCGCCCCGAGGACGGGGACCCCCGCGGCCGCGACGACCGCGACGACCGCCGCGAGGACCGCCGCGACGACCGCGACGCCGACAAAAAGGACAAAGAGGACGAAAAGAAAGGCGACCGTTCCGATGACCGCGAACGGGACCGGGACGGCCGCGACGACCGGGGCTCCGACCACGACTAAACCTTTTCCCGGTTCCCGGCGTCTCATCCGTATCGACCCCACAAGGTCAAGCCAATAAAATACGGAGGAAAAATATGAAAGAGTTGAAACTGTTCCTGTTGAGCCTGATGGCGATGGGCCTTATGGTTACCAGCCCGCAAGGGAGCTGGGCCCGCCACGGGGGAGACGACGGGGGTTCGAGCGGCAGCGGCGGCGGTGACGGTTCCGACGACGGATCCGATGACGACATTCGCCAAGAGGACCGTCAGGAAGACCGGCAGGAAGACCGTGACCAAACCCGTCGCGAAGACCGCCGGGAAGACCGCCGCAAGCACCACGACGACGATCCCTCCCACGACGCCACGGACGACAGCGTGACCGGCGTCGACACCCACCGTCAGCGCGGCCGCGACCAGGTCCGTCACCGGGAGCGCCTGCAGGAAAAGCGGGAGCGCCTCCAGGCCCGCCTGGAAGAGGCCCGCGCCGCCGGCAAAACGGCGAAGATCGCGGAACTCGAAAAAAACATTGAGAAAGTGCAGGCCAAAATCGCGGGCGTCGACGACACGCCCGGGGATTCCACCGACGACTCGGCCACGCACCGGACCCGCACCCGCACGCGGACCCGGGAATAATCGAAACACCATCGTTTGACCCCAGGCGGGGGAGCGGCGACGCTCCCCCGCCTTTTCTTAAAACCAAGTTACGCAAGGAGAAGTCATGAAGACGTTGCCCGCGGTGCTCTTGACCTTGTTGAGCGGTTCCCTTTACGCGGCCAAGCCGGTTGTCTCGCCCTTCGCCACGCTGGAAGCGGGTTTCGAGTCCAACGTGTTCCAGTCCCCCGACACGTTCGCGGGAACGACCGAGCCGGTCAAGGACGACACCTTTTTAAGGTACGAAGCCGGCGTCGACCTGGCCTGGCGTTTCCCGGCGGGGCGGCGCGTCGACCTGTCCGTGGCCCACGAGGAAATCCGTTTTTCCTCCCACAACCTCATGAACCGCTACGGCACCGACGTTTGGGCGCAATACCGCCACCCGCTCAACGACCGCTGGGAACTTTCCACCGCCGGCTATTGGGAATCGCGCCGGGAGCGCGGGGTGGACGTGGACGGCCTGCCGCTCTCACAAACCTACACCTATTCCGCTTTTGAGATTTCCCCCCGCGTGGAATGGAAGGGCCCCGTTTTCGACGACCTGGGCCTGAGCGAAGTTCGTTTCACCCTCAGCCACCGCGCCGCGGACTACGAAACGCCGATTTCCACCAACGTGCAATCCCAGGACTATTCGCAAAACAAATTCGGCCTGCGCCTTCTGCAGAATTATTCGTCCCAAACGGCCGCCTGGTTCGAATACGAAGTGGAAATGCGCGACTACGACGATTACATCGCCCGTTTGGGCGGACCCGCCGCTCTGGAAGGCGACCAAGACCCCAACGGCACTTTGCGAAGCCACACCGATCATCACCTCGCCCTGGCCTGGGAAAAACGCCCCCGTCCCGGCGTCCGTTGGGAGTTGGGATTAACGGCGACGGTCCGCGATGACGGTTTTCAGAATTATTTCGGATACAAAGAGGCGGGAATTTACGTGAAGGGAAAACACCGCTTCCCTTCCAAAACGGAATTGAGCGGCAGGGCGTCCTGGGCCACCCGGGGCTACGACGTGCAAACGTTGTCCCTGGTCGACGCCACCCAGCGGCGGGTGTCCCTCCCCCGGGCGACGATCAAGGCGGCCCAACCGCTTGGCGCCCGCTGGAAGGTCCACGCCCGCTACGACTTCGACAGCCAGGATTCCAACATCAATTCACCGACCTCCCCGCTCCAGGGGTTCACGGATCACGCGCTGTCCGGCGGGGTGACGTTCGACTGGTAGGGAGGGGTTTTAAAACGTCGACCAGGTGGAGCCTTTGAGGTCGGTGTGGTAACACTCAATGGCCAATTTTCCCCAGGCCGCAGCTGTCCGGGGCGCGACGTACACGAATTCCCCGTCGCATATGGCGTCGATGGCGAAAAAGTCGTCGTGGGCGACCTGGTCGATGGTCCAGACGGGGCCGTGGTGTTTCGGCACCGACAGGGGAACCCATCGCTGCAGGTATTTGGTGTTGGCGGTCAGGGTGGTGATCAATTCGGTTCGGTCAAAGCCCAGGGGCACGGTCGGGAAGACGCCCTCGTTGTCGGCGTAGTAAATTGAAATGGCGCTGCGCACGGCGCCCAGTTGCCCCTGCGCACCATGTCGGCGAATTTGGGAATCGCGATCGCGGCCAAAACCCCGATGATGGCCACGACGATCATCAATTCGATGAGGGTGAACCCCCATTTCGTCTTCGAAATCGATCTCCCGCCGACCCGCAATCGCTTTGGTTTCCTCATAATCCAACTATAACACCATTAGCCCCGTTTTTCAAATCGAAAACAAACAGAATTTACGACCTTGTTACCCCGATCTGGTTTATAATAACCATTGATAGACAGTCCGTTTCACCTTTCGGTCGGTTTGTTGCATTCTCGAAGGGTGTAACTTGACACCTTGGAAAGCGGGATTCCAGGAAAGGAGGAACCGACTATGCCGGCGAACAACGCGCAATCGCCAATCGCCACGGCGTTCCGTGCCGCGGTGATGAAATACCGCATCTACCCGACCACGAGCGTCACGGTCCGGCAGGCCATCGCCCTCTTGCACCAGGCGGTTCTCGAGCTCATGCTCACCCGTGAAGAAGTCCGCCTCACCCGCAACGAGGGAAAAATGTTCCTCGACCTGGAGGAAATTCCCCAGGCCGACGCCATCGCGGAGCTTTACGAGGCCGCCGGCGTCCAAAGCCTGCGTTTCGTTAAGGGGTTCACCATCGAAGAGGCCGACGCCCTGGTGGCCTGCCTCGCCCGCAAACGCACCGACGGTTCCACGTTTTCCGAAGCCCTGTCGACCGCCGGCGTCACCCACGTGGAAACCAACGACCGCACCGTCGTGCAGTTGACGGAGGAGCAGACCGTCGTGGGCCGCGGCTTTTTCCAATTTCAGGACATTTCCGCTCAACAGGACGTCAAATCCTCGGTCATGAGCGCCATCGACTACATCGACAAGATCCCCGAGGAAACCCACCGCCAACACCTGCGCCAACAGCTGGCGGTCCGCATGGCTTCCCTCAAGTCCGACGTCATCATGGACCTGGTGGAAAAAGGCCAGTTCGCCGAAGGCGGAGAAAATTCCCTCAAACAGCCCTTTTTGGAGGCGGTCTCGGGCGGCCGCATGCTGGAAATCCTCAACGAGGTCTGCCGCTGGGCCAAAAAAATTGAACGCGCCGCCGACGGCTCGGCCGACAATCCGGAACGCGCCCGCCTGCGGGAGTTCGTGTCGTTCCTGCTGAAATCCCCGGCGGCCGCCAACGTGCCCCGGCCGATCTACGAAGACCTGCAAAAAAGCCGATTGATCGACGCCGTGCCCGACACGGCGGCGGCGGTCGCCGTCGAAGAGCCGCTGGACGTCCAGGCCGACGTCCTTTTGCAGGGCAACGACGCCAAATTCCTCCAGGGTCTGCGGGGAAAGGGCCTCGCCCCCTTCATTGAGCGCATGCTCGCCGTGGGCCTTTCGGACCGCGTGCCGACGTTCATCGAGCGCATCAGCCACCTGGTCCGCGAGGCCGAAACCACGCTCCGGACCGAGGCGGTGCAGGTGGCCCACCCGCTCCAGGCCATCCTCTGGGAAAATCGCCTCGAGGAGGAAGCCGAAAAAATGAACAGCGCCCTCCGCGCCCAGGCCGACGAGGAGCGCCAGTCCGCGGTCTACAAAGAACTCCGGCACGCCCTGGTGCACGCGGCCTTGCACGATTTCCGTTCAAAGGCCTTCGGCCCGGCGGAGCGGACGCTCCGCCTGTTGCGCAAGCACGCCGAAACCGAGTCCCCCTATTTGGAAGGCCGCCGGGCCGAAGCGTCGGCCGCCCTGCAGGACATCCTCGAGGAATTGCTGGATGTCCTCGTGGACGACCTGTCGTCCGACGCGCCGGATCGCAAGGCCCCCGCCGAAAAACTGCTGGAACACGTGGGCGAGCGGGGCATCCGCGTGTTCGTGGCCCTGGTGCGCAACTCCCCCAACCCGCGCCTGCGGCAGTGGGCCGCGGCGCGCTTGGCCCGTTACCCCGAGCAGGGCGCCGCCGCCCTGGCGGCCGAGCTCGACATCCACAACACCTCCCAGGTCATCCTCAACGTGACCAGCGTCATCCCTTTGTTGGCCAACCCGGCCCTGGTGCCGGGCATCGGGGCCATGGTCTTTTACCCCGACCCCGACGTTCGCCGCGCCCTGGTGCGCGTGCTTCAAAAACTCTCCGGCGACGACGCCATGGGCATCGCCGAACGGTTCCTTTACGACAGCGACGCGGGGGTCCGCCAAACGGCCATCGACGTCGTGGGGAATTACGGTTGGAAACGCGCCATCGGCCGGTTATTGGAGTTGCTGGAGGACGGCCCCGAGGCGGAAATGGAAGCCGCCAGCATCGCGCTGGGCCGCCTGCGGGCCGAATCGGCGGTGGAGCCGTTGTTCCGGATCGTCGCCGGGAAAACGAAAGCCTTCGGTCTCGGCCGCAAAACCTCGTCGGACCTTCTGCGCGCCCGGGCGGCCTGGGCCCTGGTTCAAATCGGTTCGACGGCGGCCCAACAGCGCCTGCGGACCTTCCGCGAGGACCCCGACCCGCTCATCCGCCAACTGGCCAACGCCGCCCAAACGACGTAGACCCCCGCCGGTCACTCCCGGTCGGCCAGCAACAGCTCCGCCCATTGCCAGTCCATCACCATCAACAAATCCGTTTCTTCCTGGTTGCGGGTTTCATCGATCATGTGGCGGTGGGGCGTTGGCACGGCGAGTTCCCCCCGCTGGAATTCCAGCGTGGTCAGTACCTCCAGGGCGTGATCCAAGTTCCCTTCGACAAAGATCAGGTCGTGACGGTCCCACAGGACGGTCGCGGGTTCTTTGGGCGCTTCGATGAGGAAATCGTGCCGCCCGTCCCCGTTCAAAAATGATTGAAACCGTTCAAAGAAAATACGCAATTCCCCCAGGGTCATCATGGGGCTGCGGTAACGGCCGGGGCGGGCGTCGGTGCGGGGCGTGTGCAGGACGTAGGTGGCCACAAAGGGCCCCGTCATCGGCACCACCAACATGCGGAACAGGGCGCCGGGGTCGTGCGCGCCGCCGATGCGCAGGCGCGGCCCGATCGCGCCCCAGTCGGAGGCGAAACACGCCGGGTGTTCGTACGGGCCCCAGCGGTTGTCTATGGAAACGGCAATTCGACCCAAGTCCCCCCCTAACCCGCGTGGCGCCGGGTTTCCCCGGCGCGCCGCGCGATGGCGCGTAGCATACCTGAAAAAATCCATTTGTGCACGGGCAAGAGGGCGTACCAATACACCAGTCCCCACAACCCCAAAGGGTCGAAAATCGCGGTCTGGTGGATTTCGCACCCTTCGGCCTTGGGTTTCACGTCAAATTCCAGCCACGCCCGCCCGGGAAGCTTCATTTCCGCCCGGAGGCGCAACCGCCGCCCCGGTTCGATCAACTCCACGCGCCAATAATCCAAGGCGTCCCCGACCCGCAATCGGTGGGGGTCCCGTCGGCCGCGGCGGAGCCCCACGCCGCCCACCAGGGCGTCCAGCCACCCGCGCCATCGCCACAGGAAATTCCAAAAATACCACCCGTTCTTCCCCCCGATGCGCTCGATGTGGCGGAACGCGTTTTCCACCGACCCGCCCGATTCGGTCACGCGGTAATCCACGATGCGCACGCCCCAGCGGGCGTCGCGCCAAGCGCGTTCGTTGGCCTGGCTCGACACCGCGTCGGCCCAGCGCGTCGCGTTGAAGTGCCGCTCCTCCCCCATCAGGACGCGCGCCAGCGCCTCCCGCACCCCGACCGGACGCACGGGGAAATCCCGCAGGGCGTCGGCGCGCTCCACCACGGTCGCGTGGCGTATGCTTTCCACCAGCTTTCGGCCGACGCGCGCGTAAACCGGCGCCACCAGATTCAGCCAAATGCCCGACAGCCGGGGCGTCAACACCGGGACGGGGATCATCCACCGCCGCAATCCCCGCTGGCGGGCGTACTCGTTCATGAGCGCGCCGTAGGACATGACTTCCGCGCCGCCGATCTCGTACACCCGCGACGCGGGCAGGGGCACCTCCAAGGACTGCAGCAGGTACGCCAACACGTCGTCGATAAAAATCGGCTGGGCCCTCACCCGCACCCATCGGGGGGTGACCATCACGGGCAAACGCTCGACCAGACTGCGGATGATTTCAAAGGAAAGACTGCCGGACCCCAAAATGATCGACGCGCGCAGTTCCAGGGTGGGCACGCCGGAGGCGTGGAAAAGGCGACCGACCTCCTGGCGACTGCGCAGGTGGGCCGAGAGTTTTTCCCCCTGGGCCGGGCAAATGCCCCCCAGGTAAATCAGGCGTCCCACCCCGGCGGCCCGCGCCGCACGGGAAAAAACGTCCGCCAGCCGTCGGTCCTCGTTTTCAAAATCGACGGGTGCCCCCATGGCGTGGACCAAATAATACGCCGCCTCCGCGCCCCGCAGCGCCTCCACGAGGGTGGTGTAGTCGGACAGGTCCGAGCGCACGATCTCGGTCCCCGCGTCCGCGCGGCCCCGCAACAATTCGGGCCGCCGGACCAGGCAGCGCACGCGGTGCCCGGCGGACTCCAAGTCCTTCAGCAGCCGCCCGCCGACGTAGCCCGTCGCCCCGGTCAAAACCACTTTCGTCGACCGCTTCCCCGCCGCGCTCACGACGGGGCCCCGTCCACGCGCCGGGGGGTCCGCGGATCGCTCCCGCCTTCGCGCCGCCGGGATTTTTGGGTCGCGGCCATCCACAGGAGGGTCGCGAGGGCGAAGGCGGCCCCGGCCGTGAAGGTCGCCCGGGGGCCCGCGGATTTCCATAGCCAACCCGCCAACACGTTCGACACCAGCATCCCGATCCCCGACACGAAGTGGAAGAGGCCGAAGGCCGTGCCGCGCGCGTCGGGCGGGGCGGTTTCCGCGACCATCGCCGCCAACAGGCCCTGGGTCAATCCCAAATGCAACCCCCACAAAACCACCCCGAGGGCCAACCCCCACCAACGATCGATCCATCCCACCAGGAGCGCTCCCAAAACCAACACCGCCATGCCCGTCACGAGCAAACGATTCTTGTCGCCGCGATCGGCCCGCTTGCCCGCCGGGTAGGCCGTCAGGGTGTAAACCAAATTCAGGCCCACCAGGATCAACGGCGTCGCGGCCACGGGCAAACCCCGCGCCTGTCCGGCCAACAGCAAAAACGCCTCGCTGAAGCGCGCCAGGGTGATCAGCGCGCCCAGGGCCACGACCAACCAAAAGGCTTTTCCCATCGTTCCCGGTCGGCGCCATTCGAGGGGCCGGGTCGCTTTTTTACCGTCGACCGGAGGTTCCTTCACCCCCAGCCACAAAATGACCACCGCCAAACCCGCGGGCAAGGCCGCCACCCAAAACACTTTTCGGAAATCCCCCGCCCACAACACCATGAGCCCCATGGCGATCAACGGGCCCAGCACCGCCCCCACCGTGTCCAGGGATTGCCGCAGGCCGAAGGCGGCCCCGCGGATTTCCGGCGGCGTCACCTCGGTCAGCAGGGCGTCCCGGGGCGCCCCGCGCAGGCCCTTGCCCACCCGGTCGGCGAAGCGCGCGCCCGTCAGCATCGCCACCGAACCCGCCGTCGCGATGAAGGGTTTCGACGCCGCGGCCAGGCCGTAGCCCACCAGGGCCCAGACTTTGCGCCGTTGCATCCGGTCGCTCAACGCGCCCGAGAAAACCTTTACGATCAGCGACGTGGCCTCCGCGAGGCCCTCCACGGCGCCGATCACGAGGGGGTTGGCCAAAAGCACGGTGGTCATGAAGGCCGGCAACAGCCCGTGGATCATTTCCGACGACACGTCCATCCCCAGGCTCACAAACCCCAGGGCCCACACCGCCCGGGGCATGGCGGGTCCGCGGGCAAGGGCGCGGTCGTTCATGGTTTTCTCCGTCTTGTGCGGTTCCACGGGTATAAGTTATAACCTATTAAAATCGTCAAAGGGGACGCCATGAACTTTTTCCTATTCACGTGTTTGAGCGCGGCATTGCTCATCGCCTTTTACGAGTTCCTGGGCATCGCCCGCGCCCGGTACGAAGGCAAAACCCACGCCACCGGCCGGTTGATCCTTCGGACGGCCGTGTTCGTCCTTGTGTTCCTGCTGTTTTGGCAGCACCTCGACTGGAACGCCTACGTCTCCTCCTTCTCCTTTTATAAAACGGAAAGCTACCGTTTCAACAACATTCCCTATCTGATTTGTTGCGCCATCATCGCCCTGGCGCTCGTGCTTCTGGGATTGGAAATCCGCAGTCTCTCCCGCGCCCGGCGCGAAGGCCGCACCAACAACGTCTCCCGCCTGGTCACCGCGGTGGTCCTTTTGGTGTGCATGATGCCCGTCCTGCAAGCCACCCTCTCTCTGTGGGACACCTACAACGACAAGCTTTCCGAACCCTACCACCCGCCCCTGCCCGAGGGCCAAGGACAATAACATGGCCGCCGACCAATTCCTCTACAATACCGAAAACCACCCCAAGGGCGCGCACCCCTTTCCCACCTTCGCCATCCGCGACGGCGGCGTCTTCACCACCGTGCACCATTCCGACGGGGCCGACCCCCACCCCTGGTACGTGGTCAAGGACGACCACAAACTTTACCCCACGCCCCACCACCCCCAACGCGCGCCCGAAACCGTGCCCTGGTACGCCATCAAAGGCCAAAACGTATATCCGGTCGAAGGCCACCCCCACGGCGTGCAGTCCATCGCCTGGTTCGAATTGCGGACCAATCCGGACCCGCTCAACCTCAAATAAAAAAGCCCCGCCGCTTTCGCGGCGGGGCTTTGCCCGCTCGATCAAAATCCGGTTCAAACCCAGTTAAACCGCTCCGACCGTTGCCGGCGGCGCGGCACGCCCAGGGCGGTCAAATGGGCGTGCATTTGTTCGATCATCGGGTCCGGTCCGCAAATCAGGTAGTCCCATTCGTTTCGCCCTTCCCGGGGCAGATGGCGGTCCAGGATCTCCCGGGAAATATAGCCCGTCTCCCCCGTCCACCCGGGGGGCGGCGTTTCCAAAACGGGAACGACCGTCAACGCCAGTTCCCCCCGCAGCCGCTCCAGTTCCTCCCGGAACACCAATTTTCCCTCGCTCGACGCCGCGTAGAATAATACAAACGGCCGCCGGTCCCTTCGGTCCCGCAGGGTCCGCGCCATCGACAAGGCCGGGGTGATCCCGACCCCCCCCGCCAAAAACACCACGCCCCGCGGGGCGGTGTCCCAGGGCATGCCGCCGCAGGGGCCTTCCACATAGGCCGTGGTGTCCGGCGCCACCGACGACATTTTCGAGGTGAAATCCCCCAACTCTTTAATCACAAACTCCAGCCGGTCGTTCCGTTCCGCCGACGACGCGATGGTGAACGGGTGCTGTTCCAGCCGAAAGGGGTTCCGGCCCAGGGTCAACCAGGCGTATTGGCCCGGGGCGAAGCGCAGGCCGTCGTGGCGCAAGGCTTGCACGGCCAGGGTCCACACCTTGGGCGCTTCGTAGCGCACCTCGGAAACCACCCAGGGGCGCCGCAGGGCCATCAGGGGTTTCACGAGGCGAATGTGCGCCAAGGCGTACAGGGCCAGGGCCGCCGTCCCCATCACCAAAATTCGATTCAAGGGGTTCGAGGTCCAAAACCCCACCGCCAAAATGTGAACGGCGCCCGTCACCACCACAACCCCGGCCAGCAGGCCGTGGGTCAGCCGCCAGAGGTCGTAGGGAATTTTCAGCGCCCTTCGCCCCAGGGTTGACAGAGCCAGCAGTCCCAGGGCCAACAGGGCCCCGTACAAAATCAATCCCCCCGGCGCGCCCAGGCCCGGGTTCATATAACCCAGGTTGCCCGGCGCCACGGCGATCAAGATCCCCGCGTGGACCAACACCAACCCCGCGCCCAGCGTTCCCATCCGCCCGTGGAAGCGCAACTCCGCGTCCACCCCCAGCGAACGCCCCAGGGGCAAAAACCGCGCCGTCAAAACGAACTGTCCGCAAAAACAAAAAAAAGCCACCGCCCCCGCCGCCACCGCCAAATCAATCCAAAACCCCCGCCCGGGAAGCCCCCCTTCAAGATAAGCCACCGTCACCGGGATGGCCAAAACAAAAAAATACCCCGCCCCCCAGAACCAACCCCGTGGGGCCCTTCGTCCGGACCTTTTCATGACAATCCCCTTCCCTTCATATCGCGGTTTCGGTCATGGCGTCCCGAATATAGCACACGCTTTCCGTGAAAACCATAAATCGATCGGCGGGCGCCCCGGCGCCCTTTCATTTCCTTGGCGGGGGTGAATCTTCCCCGGGCGTGGACTGTAACCCGGATTCCATTTCGTGTGTCCTACCCATGAAAGGGATTTAAAAAGGAGACCCTCATGATAAAAGAAACCGTGTTGTTTTTTAAAAAGTCCTTGGTCGGAACGTTGGTGCTGACGACGACCTTGACCATGACCTTGCCCCCGCGTGCCTGGGCCATGCTGGCGCCTGTCGAAGCGATGGGCGAAGGGAAGAACGCGACCTCCACCCGGGCTGAAGATCTTAAAACCATCCAAAAATCGTTGGAATCCAAAATTCTCCGGGAACGCCTCGCGGACCTCAAGCTAAGCCCGGAACAAATCGACGCGCGATTGAGCCGCCTTTCCGACGCTCAACTGCATCAAACCGCCTCGCGGATCAAATCGATAAATCCCGGTGGCGACGCGGGCGGTTTGTTGATCACGGTGCTGTTGGTGGCGATTCTGGTGGGTATATTCTTCTACGTGTTCCGGCGGATATAGGATAAGGCATTCCCATGTCCCTTCCCACCGGTTCGAGAAAGCCGACCTGGCTTGTCGGCGGTCTTCTCGGACTGTGGGGTTTGGGGTGCGCGGGTTTCCAACCCCGCGCGCCCCTCCCCGCGCCTCAGGCGGACCCCGCGGGCGATCCACGCTCGCTGGTGGTCCCCTTTTACCCGGACAAAACCGACCAATGCGGGCCCGCCGCCCTGGCCAGCGTCTTGTCTTTTTGGGGACGGGGCGTGGACGCGCGCACCTTAAAAAAAGAGATCTATCTCGCGCACCTCAAAGGGGCTCTCGCGATCGATCTGCTGATCGCCGCCCAGGACCGGGGCTTCCAGGCGCAATTGTACGAGGGCGACATCGAGGACCTCAAAACCCAGGTGCGGGAAGGACGCCCGATCATCGCTTTTATCAACCGCGGAACGCGGATGTTCCCCATCGGGCATTACGTTGTCGTCACCGGTTACAGCGAAAGCCGTCGGGGCCTTTTCGTCCATTCGGGGGACACCCCGAATCGGTTCGTCCCCACCTCGCGTTTTTTAAAACAATGGGAAAAAACCAGCCGCACAACGCTGCGCATTGATGGCCCGGTCCCTTAAAGGAGGCGCGGAGCGATGATTCCACTGAAACGCAATTCGTGGTTCCCAATATATCCATGGGTCTTGGCGTTCGCCCTGGGGTGTTCCGCTTTGTCGCCCCGGCGCGCGCGGGTCACCGACCCTTTGACCGCGGAACAGCATCGGGAACTCGGCGTGTCCTACGAATCCCAGGGGTTGACCGCCTTGGCTATTGAACAATTCGACGCGGCCATTCGTGGCGACCGGCGTGACCCGCCGGGATGGATGGCGCGGGGCAACATCGCCTTCACGAGCCGGGATTTTAAAAAAGCCGAGTCCTGTTTTCGCCGCGCCCTGCGGCTGGACCCCGACAACGCCGTGGCCGCCAACAACCTGGCCATGGTTTACTTGGAGCGTGGGGACCGTTATAAGTTGGCGGAACAACTCGCCCGGAAGGCGATCGACCGGGGCGGGGCCGTTCGGCCCTACGCTTTGGAAACCCTGGCCCGCCTTTACACAATCGAAGGACGCTTCCCCGAAGCGACGCTTTTATTGGACGAAGCCGAATCCCTCGCCGCCCCGGGCGACGAACCCTTGCGCCAACAATTGGCGCGAAGCCGGGCCGCCCTGGCGCCCGGCGTTTCGATCCCCACGCCATGAAAAGCGAATACGCGTTTAAAAAAACCATCGCCAAGGGACTTCGGGTCGTCACCCCCGTTTTAATCATCGGCGCGGTGACCCTCGGGGTGTTTACCGGTTTGGAGTCCATCACCGCCTCGGCCCTTCGGCGGGTCCTGCCGAAAACCTTTTACTTCCCGGGCTTGGGCGTCGTTTTTTTAACGGCGGTGATTTACGCGGTGGGGTTGGTCATGAACACCCGGGTGGTTCAGCGTTTATCGGACTGCTGGGAGCATCTGATGGGGCGAATTCCATTCATAAAATCCATTTACGGCGCCGTGCAAGACACGGTGCTCTTCCTCTCCAGCACAAAAACAAAAAAGTTCAACAAGGTGGTTTCCTTAACCCTAAAAGAATCCGGCCTGCGGCTGATCGGTTTTGTCACCCAGGAAAACCTTTTTTCCATGCCCGCGCTGACCGGGACAGCGGACATGGTCATTGTTTACCTACCCATGAGTTACCAGATCGGCGGGTACATGGCCCTGGTCCCACGGTCGGCGCTGGAACCCGTCAATATGTCCATCGAAGACGCCAGCCGTCTGGTTTTCACGGCGGGAATGTCGATACAAAAACGCGGTCCCCTCGAGGCGCCGATCGGCGGCGCTTTCCGGGAACCGCGCCTCCAGGAGGCAACACATGTCCACCCATAAAATCTTCTCGATCGCGCTCTTGGTCGGGGGGGGTGTTTTGATTATGTACGGGATGAACGCGTCCGATTCGTTCCGGTCCGATGTGTCGCGCTTTTTTACCGGTTCGCCGACCAACAAAACCGTCTGGCTGTTTGTGGGCGGGATCGTCGTCGGTGTTTTGGGGCTGATGGGATTATCACGGGGGAAATAAAACACCCCCCGGCGACGGGGATTTACAACAAGGTGTTCACGCCGGCGTCTTGCCGAATCGCATCGGCGACAAAGCCGCCGCCCCGCCCACCCCCGCCCAACAAAACACGCGCGTCGGCATCGTCATTGCGTTTCTCCCTCCGCGTGGGATATCGGTTCCATTTCGGCCGGTTCGTCCCCGCCGCTGTCCGATGATCGAACGGATTCCAGCATTTCCCATTCGTAGTAAACGTTTTCGGGCAGGTCTTCGAGCCGCGTCGGCGGGTTGTCCATGCCCGCCGTGCCGGCCTCCCGGGTGTAGGTCAACAACGCCGCCGGCGATCGGGGCGAATACCATTCGTAGGTGACGGTCCGGTGCGGGTGGGACCCTTCCGTGTCCCCGTGCGACATGTTCCCCTCCCGCGACCGCCGCACGGTGAAGTACGTGCCTGTCGGCAATTCCAATGGACGGGCCGCCAGCGCGACGAGGTCCCTGTCCCCGTCCCGGGTGGCGTCCGCGTAGGAAGAGGGAAAGAACATCGAGTAAACGTGGGGACGCCGGGCCCGGGGCCCCGTCCGGCCGGGGGGCGTTTCGTGGAGCTTGAAAGTCGTGCCCTCCGTTCCCGGGTTTCCCACCGTGCGCCGTAACTTTTTCTCCGTCCGGCCTTGTCCCAGGGGGCAGTTTTCGATCCGCTGGTATTCAAACACGGCGCCCTCCCCCGTTTCGGCCTTCCGGGACTCGCGCGCCCAGGCCCACCGATTCGATAGCTCCAACCGTCGCCAGGCCGCCGTTCCCGAGACGAGGAGGATCGCCACCACAACCAGATCGGTGATCGAAAAGAACGGCTTTTTCATGCGTTTATCCCAGGCCCCGGGACACAAAAAAACGTCGACTCGAAATGTTCGGCATCGAGAAACGATACTCTCTTTACCAGCGGAAATCCACCCCCGCTTCGACCAGCGTGGCGTTCGCCCCGTCTTCCTCGGTGCGCGTTCCTCCGGCGTAAAAGGTGAGGGGGTCCGCCCGCCAATCGGCGCGCGCCCCGTAATCCAGAACGGTCCATTTTCTTTCTTCCCCCGTCCGGGCGGCGTCGCGCGCGC
Organism: Elusimicrobiota bacterium; assembly: GCA_016706425.1. Lineage (NCBI taxonomy): Bacteria > Pseudomonadati > Elusimicrobiota > Elusimicrobiota bacterium. Next base: position 1,516,255 of record JADJJR010000001.1, on the reverse strand, counting down.
GCACCGAAGGGGCCAAGTACACTCGTCCCCGCCAAAACGGCAATCCCGCCGAGGCCTGGGCCCCCAGTCCCTCCAATCCCCCTCCCCCCAGGTTGTAAATGTTGGCGGTCACATAGCCCCCGCGCAATCCCGGCAGCCCGGTCTTGGTCAGCCCGCCCCGCCACAGCGTGGGGCTTTCGTCCTGGGTGGCGGCGTAAAAAGACACATCGCCCTCCGCCCGCCAACCCGCGCCCAAATATTGCCCCGCGCCCGCCCAATAGCGCAGATAGCGGCGGTTGGACGCGGCGCTCGTGTCGCTGGGGCGCGTCAGCGAGTCCTGGTGGCGGTCCGCGCCGCCGCTCAGGGAAAAGTTTTTTCCGGGCGTCCACCGCGCGTGGACATTCAATCGCGTCAATTGCGCCGCGGGCGTGCCCGTGGAAGGGTCCACGCGTTTATCGGCCTCCAGGGACAGCCCCGCCGACCAGCGGGACGACAATCGCAGTCGCTCGTCGCACAGCAGGGCCAGCCGGTCCAACTCCCCTTTGTGGGTGTTGACCAAAACCCCCACCGTTCCTTCGTGCCGCAGGCGGGCGGCGTCCGGGGCGACGTGGGCGACGTAGAGGCCCGCCGCCGGACGTTCCCCCGAAGGGCGTCGGTCCGCCCCCCGGGGGCGCGCCCCGCCCACCAGGCCCCAACGCGTCCGTCCCGCGCGGGCCTGAAGTAAAAGACCGTCGATAAACCCGAACCCCGGCAGTTCCGCCGGGGCAAAGCGTCCGAACCGCGCGGTGCCGTGTCCGCCCAGGGGGCCTTCGGCCACCAGCCGGTAGGCGTCGTACCGGGCCTCCCGGTAGTCCAACGAATCCCGAAAGGCCTCCCCCGTCCGGTACGACACGTTGCCGTCCACCATAAAAGACCACGACGACCCGCCGACGCGCGTCACGCCGCTGTTCAACTCCAACCGCGACAAACCGTAGGACGACCGGTCGTCCTCGTCCTGTTGCGCCAAATGGCGCAGCCGCAACGACCCATGAAACCGGGATTCCCTGGCCGCCGGGACCGGGGCCTTTCCGGCCCGGGGCGATAAAAGGGGCACGAAATCATCGCTCGGCGGTATCGGCTTTTCCCGGAAGCTCGCTTCCATCACCACCGTGTCCCCGGCCCGCACCGTTTCGGCGGCGGGTCCCAACACCCGCAACCGCGCCGACGCGCGCGAGGCGTCCACCACCTCGACCCGGGTCCGGGGGGGTCCGCCGCCTTCCAGGGCGCCGGGGTCGCCCGGGCTCAAACCGGCCAGGGTCCCCGCGTCGATGTAGATTTCATCCACGGTCGCGTAGAGCACGCGGGCGCGCACCCGCTGCCCCTCCGCCCACAGGGCGCCGGGCAACAGGGCCAGCGCCAGGGACAGTCCCCGGCGAACGTCAATCCGGCGGGAAATCATGGCACCGGTCACAGCGCACGGCCGTGGTCGAGCGCGTCGTGTGGCAGACGCTGCAAGAAAAGAACTGTCCCGAAAAACCGCGGTGGTTGGGCCCGCTCGAAGGGGCCGTCTCACCCTGGTAAACAAAGGCCGGGTGGGTCAAGCCCCCGCGCGCGAAGGTCGTCGTGTTGTGGCAACCGCCGCAATTGGTGGGGTAGCTTCGCGCGGCGTGGTCCGTGGCCGCCGCCGAATTGAATTCGTCGTCATGGCAGGCGTAACAGTTGGAAAGGCCGTTGTGGTTCATGGTCGCGCCGGTGAAGTCCGCCGGCGGGAACCCCACGTGACAGCGCAGGCAGTCCGTGGGGAATCCCGGTTTCGTGTGTTTCGGCCCCTGGGGAAAAACGCCCGCGTGGCAATCGATGCACCGGCTTCCCGGCACGTGGAAAGGCCGCACGTTTTTGAAATCGCTGGTCGTGTGGCACCGCTCGCAATCCCGGGGGAAGTTGTTGTCGATGTGGTTGGGCGCCGCGGCGTAGCGATCGGCGTGACAACCGTAACAATCCGGGCGGAGGCCGCGGTAATCCCCCAGGGCGGCGCGGCCGTGGCACTTCTCGCAGGCCATGGCGAGGTGCACCCCGGACAGGGGAAAGCGCGTCCGGTCGTGTCCGGCCACGTCCGAGCGCACGCGCCAAAAGCGCGCCTCCGTGTCGTGGCATTTCTCGCATGAGGGCCCGTTTTGTGCCGCGTGCGGGTCCACGTGACAGCCGCCGCACCCCCGCCGGGCGAAATCCCGCGCCGGGCCCCGGTCCGTGTGGCAACGCCCGCAGGCCGCGCGCGCGTGGGGCCGCGACAGGGGCCAGGACGTGGTTTTTCCGTGGGGGAGGGTGTGGCAAGCGCTGCAGTCGCGCGGCGTGCCGACAAACCGCCGCGACCCGGTTTTTTTGTCCTTGGGGTGGCACATCTGGCAGGCCACGGCCCGGTGTTCGTTGTCCAGCGGAAAGGCGCGGTGGTCCGCCAGGCGGAACTCCCCCGCTTGGAGTTTGGTGTGGCATTCCCGGCAATGGGTCCGCCGTCCCTTGAACTGTTCTCCGTGGGGGTGGTCGTGGCAGGCGCCGCAGGCGGCCAGCAACATGCCGCCGTGGCTGTCTTTAAAGGGCAACTCCGGGCTGTGACAGGAGGAACAATCCAAATCGTCGTGGGGCGGCGTGAGCGGGAATCCCGTCAAGGCGCCGTGCCGCGCGGGCGACACCTTCGCCTCGGCCGCACGGAAAGAGGTCGCCCCCAACGAATGGCACTCGCGGCAATTCGTGGGCCAACCCGCGCGGTGGGGGCTTTCGTGGCATTCCGCGCAGGCCTGTTTCATCACGTCGGGGTCGCGGTGAATGTCTTCCCCCCGCGCCACGAGGGGCAAAAGGAAAAAAAAGACTCCAATCCCTCGGCCAATGGTTCGCATGTTATTGCCCATTATAGGACGCCCCAATGTCGCGAAAGGTTTAGTCTCTTTCTCTCTAATCCTCAAATGGAAAAGAGTCAACCACTATAGCCACGCGCGTGATCACATCCTACAATTCTCCTATGAGAAGAAAACTTGCGGTGCTGGGGTTCCTGGCCCTGTGGGTTTATCCGACGCGCGCCGCCGGGGGGCCGGCGGGCGAGGCCGAAGGCTACGTCGATCACTTCGGGGGTTGGGCGAGCCCCCAACGCGTCGCGTTCACGCTCACGCAGTCCGGCGGCCCCCCCATCGCGGTCCGGGGGGTGAGCGACGCCTCCTCCAGCGCCGGGGTCGGCGTGCGCCTGGGTTTTTGGAGCCAAGGCAAACACCCCATCGGCAGCGGCATTGAAGTCTCCTCCTTCGACATCCAATCCCCCGTCGTGAACGGCGAGGTCTACCCCATCACTTTTTTCCTCTCCGCCCGCACGGCCCTGCGGACCAGCGAACGTTTTCCCAACGGCCGCCTGCAACCCTACGGTTTCCTGGGCGTTTCCAGCGTGGTTTTGCGCGCCTCGGTGCATTCCCAAGGGTTGTCCGTCCACCTGTACAAGGGGGTTATTCCTCTGCCCAACGGCAGCGAAAACCTTTCCCGGGCCATCTTCAGCCCCTACATCGTCGGCGGGCTCGCCTGGGGCCTTTCGCCCGATTGGTACGTCTTCGGCGAGTGGCGCCGGACCGAGTTCAACACCACGAGCGAAACCGTCAACTCGATCTTTTGGCCCACCCAGCGGGGCACCGTATCCCTGGCGGTACGCACCGATCACTATTATCTGGGTTTGTCGCGCCGGTTTCGCCCCCGCCGTCCTTCCCCCCATGCCAACCCCGCCTAGCGCCCCCTCAACCGCCGAAGAGCGGGCCAATTGCTTGAGCCACGTGGTGGGCCTTCTGGGCGCCTTGGTGAGTTTGCCATTTCTCATCTTCCGCGCCGCCCGGGCCGGGGACGCTTCTTTCATTGTGGGCGTTGCGGTGTTCTCGGCCAGCGTTCTTCTGCTGTATCTCGCCTCGGCGCTCTACCACGGGCTTCCCCCCGGCCGCGCCAAGCGTGTTTTCCAAACTCTCGACCATTCCCTGGTGTTTTTTTTAATCGCGGGAACTTACTCCCCCATCACGTTGGGGGCGTTGCAGGGCCCTTGGGGGTGGAGCCTGTTCGGGGTGGTGTGGGGGTTGGCCTTGATCGGAATCCTGATGAAAACCTTCGGAAAGGTCAACCACCCGGTGTTATCCACGACGCTTTATGTGCTGATGGGCTGGCTCATCGCCGTCGCCGCCAAGCCGCTCATGGAAAAAATGCCCCCCGTCGGACTTTTGCTTTTATTGGGGGGCGGGCTGGCCTACACGGGGGGCGTCGTGTTTTTCGCCATGGAGTCGCGTTGGCGATACGCCCACACGATCTGGCATTTGTTCGTCATCGCCGGCACCGCCCTTCACTTCTTCGCCATCCTCGTCACCGCGCCGTAGTCTCGGCTATTTCTTCTTTTCCAAGAATCGGGCCAAAAGGCCCGAGGCGAAACCGGTCCCGCCGACGCCGAACGCCAGGATAAAAGTGATGCAAAGCGTCAAATAGGTGACGCCCAATACCATCAAGAGGATTTCCCGCGGAATTCCCAATTGGAGCAACCCCAACAAAACCGCCGAAGCAAGCACCAAACCCCGCGCGATCGCCGCCATGATCTCGGGATTGGCAAAACCCGCGCGCGCGGCGGTCCCGCGAACGATTCGGTGGACCAACACGCTTAAAAGCAAGGCCACCACACCCAGGGCGGACACCCCCAACACCCCCAGCGCAAAACCCACCACCGTTCCCCCATGGAGAGAGAGCGCGTGGAGGGTCAACTTGTCGAGCCCCACGAGAAAGAAGGAAAAAAGGACGATCCAATAGGCCACGCGGGAGGCGTATTGGCTGGGGGGGAGGATCGGTTCCCCGCCTTCCGACCGCTCGGGGAGCATTTGGATCTGTTGGGAATATCGATCAAAGGACAATGATTTTAAAAACAAACGCAACAGTTCCCGGGTCAAAAGGGCCGCCAGGTACCCAAGGGCAAAGACCAGCAGGGCGGAAATAAGATTGGGAATAAACCCGACCACGGACTTTGCCATGGCCAAAATGGGATCTAAGAAAAGTGTGTTCCAATCCAGCGGTTGTTCCATCGGAGTTCCTCCTGGGTTGTGTGAACGGCCCCATTCATTTGATGAAGATAAGAATAATACATCGGAAACAAAAAAATCCTATTTTTATCCCCCCCGTCAGCACCACGGGTGCGCGGTGGTCAGCAGGTGGGATTTTTCCAACACCGGCGGCCCGCCCTTTTTCCGGTGGGGCGCGTCGCGAAATCGTTCTTGAATGTCCTCCACCGCCGGGCGGTTCCTTTTCAAGGCTTCCACGCAGCGCCGGTCCAGCTTGTTCCGGCTCAGGTTGTCCAACGCCTTAAACGCTTCGTCGTTGGTCCATGGTTTCTTGTACACCCGCTCGCTGGTCAGCGCGTCGAACACGTCCGCCACCGCAATGATCCGCGCCTCGATGGGGATGCGCTTGCCCTTGAGTCCCCGGGGGTACCCCTTGCCGTCCAAGGTCTCGTGGTGCGATTCGGCGATCTGCCGCAGCGCGTCCGCCCGCTCGAAAGATTCCATGCCGAAATTTTTCAAAATCGCGTCGATGATCCGCCGCCCCAGGGGCGCGTGGGTCCGCATGATGCGTTTTTCTTTCGGCGTCAGCGCCGCGGCTTTTTTAAGGATGTGGTCGGGGATGGCCAGCTTCCCCACGTCGTGCATGGGGGCGAAGACTTCAATCGCCTGCACCCGCTCGTCGGTCAGGTCGCGGTAGCCCGCGCGCCCCAGCTCCTGGGCGATCACCCGCGAAAACCGCGCCATCCGGTCCAGGTGGTACCCCGTCTCCGGGTCGCGGAAGTGCATCAAATCCCCCGCCGTCTTGATCGCCGCCAGCATCACGCAGGCCGAACGCAAATGCCGCGTCGCCACCTCCGTGGCCAAAAGGGCGTAGGCCTCCAGAACCGGAATGTCCCGTTTTTTAAAGGCCGCCCGTTTCCGCGAGTTGAAAAAGAGGAACCCGCGCACTTTTCCCCGCGCCTCCAACGGGAACGTGCAGCTGGAGCGGTAACCCATCTCGCGGATGCGTTGCGTGTGTTCCCGGTGGGACCCCTCAAAGGCGTTCAAGTCGTCCACCACGCGGATGCGGCGTTCGCGCAACACCTTCTTGAGCGACACGGCTTCCGGCAGGGTGGATTGGTAATGGGCCAGGGGTTTGCCCTCGTCGCCGGAGGCCAGGTAGGTGTTGATGCGGTGGGTCTGCGCGTCGTAGAGCGCCACGGCGATGCGATGCACGTAGGGAAACCGCTCCCGCACGGCGCGGTGCAGCGTTTTTAGGTTCTGGTTTAAGGGTCCCTTCCCGCTCAGGCCGGCCAAGCGAGGACGAATAAATGTTATTCCGCTCATGGGTCCTCCCCCGTCGATGGCGCCATTATAACACCGAAACCGCGTCTTCCCGGAGAATTTTATCCCGCGGCGCTTTTCCCCGCCTTCGTTTCCAGCTCGTGCCACCGTTGGTAGAGAGCCTCCGTCTTTTTTGCCAGCGCGTCCACGGTCTTTTGGCGCTCCATCAGTTCCGGGGCGTCGGTGGCGATGGCCGGGTCCAAAAGCGCCTGCCGGGCTTTCTGTGTTTGCGCCTCGGCGATTTGGATTTTTTCTTCCAGGCCCCGCAGCTCGCGCGCCTCCGCGGCCGACAACGCGGCCGGGGGAACGGTCGGAGCGAGCGGCAGCGACGGGGGCGTCAGGTCGATCTCGTCCGCGGCCATCCGCTCTTCCCACTGGTCCAAATCGGCGAACACGCGCGCGTTCCCCCGTCCGTCCAACGCCAAAATGCGCTGGCTCACGCGGTCCAACAAATACCGGTCGTGGGTCACCAACACCAGCGCCCCCGCGAAGTCCATAAGGCTCGTCTCCAGCACTTCCAGGGAATTCAAATCCAAATCGTTCGTGGGCTCGTCCAACAGCAGCACGTCCGCCGGCCGCAACATGAGCCGCGCGATCATCACCCGCGACTGCTCTCCGCCCGACAGCCGGCCCAGGGGCGCGTCCAACTGTTCCTTGCCGAAAAGAAACCGCTCCGCCCAGCCGACCACGTGGACCGGCTTGTCCTTGTAATAGACGAACTCCCCTGACTCGCACAGCGCCCGCCGGAGCGGCATGGCCATGTCCAACGTTTCCCGGTGCTGGTCGAAGGTCACCACGGTCAGCCCCTCCACCCGCTCGATGCGCCCGGCGTCCGGCGCCAGGGTCCCCGCCAACAGTTTGAGCAGGGTGCTTTTGCCGCTGCCGTTTCCGCCCAAGAGGCCCCATTTGTCGCCGGGGCCCAACACCAAATCCAAGGGCCCGAATAGTTTTTTTCCACCCAGGCTTTTAACCACCCGCGTCAGCGAGACGAGTTTTTTCGTCTTCCGCTCGCTCGCGGTGAAATCGATCGCCGCCGACCTCGTCTGGGCGTTGCGGTATTCCAGTTCCTTCAGCTCGCCCATCAGCTCCCCGGCTCGGTCGATGCGGGCTTTCTGTTTGGTGGTCCGCGCCTTGGGGCCGCGCCGCAGCCATTCCGTCTCCCGGCGGACGATGTTGCGCATGCTGTCTTCCCGGGCCGCCTGCACGTTAAAGAGCGCCTCGCGGTTTTTCAGGAACTCGCTGTAGTTCCCCGCGCTGCTGAAGTGGCCTTCCGGGTAGCGCTTGTTCAATTCGATCACCCGGTTGCACACCGCTTCCAAAAACCGGCGGTCGTGGGTCACCACCACGAACGAAAAGTCCACCCCCGCCATCAACTGTTCCAGCCAAAGCACGCCCGCCACGTCCAGGTGGTTCGTGGGCTCGTCCAAGAGCAGCAGGTCCGGCCGGCGAATAACCTGGGACAGGATCGCCAGCCGCTTCCGCCATCCGCCCGACAGCGCCTTCACGCGCTGGTCGGCGGCGAAACCCGACCCCGCCAACCCGTCTTCCACGCGGATGTCGATCTCGTAATCCTCCAGGCCCAGCCCCCCCAGCGCGAGGGCGAGTTCCGCCCCCACGGAGATGTCTTCCCCTTCGGCGAAGCGGTCTTGCTGGGCCAAATAGCCCACCCGGATCCCCCGCCGCACGGCCAGTTCCCCTTCGTCGGGTTTTTCCAGCCCGGCCAATATCTTCAGCAAGGTGGATTTCCCCGCCCCGTTGGGCCCAATGAGCCCCGCGCGTTCCCCGGCAAAAACGCCGAAAGACAGCCCCTCAAAGAGGGGCCGCGCGCCGTAGGTTTTGGTCAAGCCTTGGCAACTGATCAGGGTGGACATAGGGGGTTGAATCGTGGATTTTACTTCATTCGACGACCGCCCCGGTCGGCGCGGCGTCGTTAGAGGGAATGCGGGAAGCCCAGGATGTACTGTTTTATCTCGTCGCGGACGCGTCGGTAGGGACCCAGCGCCTCTTCTTCCGTCGTCGCCCCGGCGGCCAAGCCCGGCGGGTCGTCAAACCCCGCGTGCAGTACCCGCGTTTTCCCGGGAAACCGCGGGCACTTTTCCCGCGCGTGCCCGCACACGGTCACCACCAGGTCAAATTCGACGTCTTCCAGTTCCTTGAGGGTTTTCGAGGATTGGCGCGAAATGTCCACGCCCGCCTCCGCCATCACCCGCACGGCGCGGGGATTCAGCCCGTGGGCTTCGATCCCGGCGGAATAGGCTTCCAGGGCCTCTCCCAGGAGGGCCCGCGCCCAGCCTTCTGCCATCTGGCTTCGGCACGAGTTCCCCGTGCACAAAAACAAAACCTTCGTTTTCACCTTGGTTAGGACAAAATCCTTTTCAATTCCTCCGCGGTCGGCACATGCCCCGCCGCTTTCACCGCGCCGTCCACCACCAAAGCCGGCGTCGCCATCACGCCGAAGGCCATGATTTTTTCAATATCCGTCACTTTCTCCAGCGTGTAGGCCACGCCCAGGGCTTTCGCGGCCTGCTCGGCCGCTTCCGTCAGCCGTTGGCATTTGGGACATCCTGTCCCCAACACTTGGATCTTTTTCATCCTCGCCTCCTAAAAAAGCATTCCGTACATCCACCCCGTCACGGCGGACAGCCCCACCACCACCATCACGTAAGCCGACGTCTTTCGGGTTCCCATCAGTTTCCGCAACACCAGCATGCTCGGCAACGACAACGCCGGCCCCGCCAACAACAGCGTGAGCGCCGGTCCCTTTCCCATGCCGCTGCCCATAAGCCCCTGCAAAATCGGGATTTCCGTTAAGGTCGCGAAATACATCAGCGCCCCCGCCACCGCGGCGAAAAGGTTCGCTCCCGCGCCGTTTCCACCCAGCATTTTCGCCACCCAGGCCGAGGGCACCAGCCCCTCGTGCCCGGGCCGCCCCAGCAACACCCCCGCCGCCAACACCCCGATCAACAAAAGCGGCGTCACCTGTTTCGTAAAGTCCCAGGTGGCGGCCCACCACTCCTCCAATTCGCCCCCGGAGGTCGCCGCCGCCCAGGCCAATCCGCCCAGTCCCACGGCGAACACGGTCGTGGAACTCCCCGGGAACACCGCCCACGTCCCGAAAGTTGAAACGAGAATGGCCAGCGCTTTCCCTTTTGATAGTCCAAACCACGCCACCAGCCCCGCTCCCAGCCCCAAAGCGCTCCCCGCCGTCAGCGGCCATTTGTGGGAGAACACCGCGCTCGAAAGCCCGCCCGACGCCGCGCCCCAATTGGCCAGCACCAAAATCCCCACCATCGCGGCGAAGACGACCGTCGTTTTCCAGAGAGCGCGCGCCGGTATTTCCGGAAGCGTTGGGGCCGACGCCTCGGCCCGTTGGGCCTCTTCCTTGCGAAACAGAAATTGCATGATCAGCCCCGCCGCCACGCTAAAGGCCACCGCCCCCCCCGTCCGCGCCGCGCCCATTTCCAATCCCAGCACCCGCGCCGTCAACACAATGGCCAACACGTTGATCGCCGGCCCGGAATACAAGAACGCCACCGCCGGGCCCAACCCCGCCCCGCGCTTATAGATCCCGCCAAAGAGCGGCAACACCGTGCAGGAACAAACCGCCAGAATGGTCCCCGAGATTGACGCCACGCCGTAGGCCACGGCCGGGTGGGCTTGGCTCCCCAGGTACCGCATCACCGCCCCTTGGCTCACGAACACCGAAATCGCTCCCGCGATAAAAAACGCCGGCAGCAGGCACAGGATCACATGCTCCCGCGCGTAGCTTTTCACCAGGTGCAACCCTTCCATCAGCGCGCCGTCAAAGCGGATTGTCCCCACCGGCAGGTGGTACGCCACCAAAAACGCCGCCGCCAACCAGATCAACGTTTTCCATTCTTTTTTGAAATCCAAGAGATCAGGCCCCCCGTTCGGCGGCGAAAAAGGTCTTTTTAAAATAAAGCGACACGTTCACGAGTCCGATCAGCGCCGGCACTTCCACCAAGGGCCCGATCACCGCCGCGAAGGCCGCCCCGGAATCGATGCCGAACACGGCCACCGCCACCGCGATGGCCAGTTCAAAATTGTTGCTCGCCGCGGTGAACGACAACGTACAGGCCGTTGAATAATTCACGTTATTGCGCCGCCCCATCCAAAAGCTGACCAAAAACATGATCACGAAATAAATCAAGAGTGGAACGGCGATGCGCAACACGTCGACCGGAATCTGAACGATCATCTCCCCCTTGAGGCTGAACATGACGACGATCGTGAACAAGAGCGCCGCCAGGGTCAAGGGCGCCACCCGCGGCAAAAACGCCCGCTCGTACCAATCGCCGCCTTTGGTCTTGAGCGCCACCCACCGCGTCAGCATCCCCGCTAAAAAGGGAATACCCAAATAGATGAACACGCTCTCGGCGATCTGTCCCATCCGCACCGGCACCACCACGCCCTCGAGGCCGAAGAGCGGCGGCAACACCGTCAGGAAAAAATAGGCGTAGGCGCTGTAAAAGAAAACCTGAAACACGCTGTTGAAAGCCACCAACCCGGCGGCGTACTCCGGGTTGCCCTGGGCCAAATCGTTCCACACAATCACCATGGCGATGCACCGCGCCAACCCGATCAGGATCAGCCCGGTCATGTAGTCCGGCCGGTCGCGCAAAAACACCAGGGCCAGCGCGAACATCAAGAGCGGCCCCACCACCCAGTTCTGCAGAAGCGACAGCCCCAACACCTTGGTGTTTTTAAACACGTCCCCCAGCTCTTCGTATTTCACCCGCGCCAAGGGCGGGTACATCATGAGGATCAACCCCACCGCGATGGGCACGTTCGTCGTTCCCGCCTGAAACCGGTTGATGAACGTTTCCGCCCCCTCCACAAAATGCCCGATGGCCACCCCCACCCCCATGGCCAAAAAGATCCAAAGAGTTAAGTAGCGGTCCAAGAATCCCAGTTTTTTCGTTGCCGCGTTTTTCAGAGCGAATTCGTCCTTTGGGTCGAGAATGTTTTCAACGGCAGATTTGTTCACGCCGGTTCGGGGTCCGTTTCGTCGCGCCCCGCAGGGCCTTCAGGTCTTTTTGAATTTGGGGATTCAGGTCCCAGAGCGCCCGCAGGGACCGCATTGTCACTTTGTAGGGTTTGGGCAAGCTCGGGGCCAATTCGTAATGGATCCAGGTGCCCTCTCGCCAACCGCGCACGAGGCCGGCTTTCTTCAGCGGGCCCAAATGGCGGGACACTTTGTATTGCGGGATTTTCAGCGCCTGCACCAGTTCGCACACGCACAGCTCGCGTTCCATGAGCAGGCGCACCAGCCGCAATCGCAACGGGTCGTTGAGCGCCGCGTGGAAATCGGTCAACCGCGATAATAAGACATGCATTTATGCGCATATATTATCACCTTTCCACCGCCTCTGGTGTGTTCCTAAAACGGCGAAGCGGCTTGGGCGGGTTGGAACAGGGGGAATCCCCCTCAGGCCGGTGAAGGGATTCGGCGGCTTGAAAATCCCCTAAATAGATATACTGATTCACATCCCAGGTCGGACATCTTGTTGGATGTCAATAAAGGAGACTTGAACCCATGTTGAAACCACCGAAACTTGCCGTGGCCGTGGCCCTGGCCGTCGTTCTGTCGGCCTGCGTCAGCACGTCGAGATTCAAAAAGACCGTCTCGGAACGAGACGCCATGAACGCGCGGGTGGCGGAGCTCACCGCCCTGTCCACGGATTTGGAAGCGCGGTTGGCGGAGGTTCAAAAAGAGAAGGACGCCCTCATCCGACAGAGCGAGCAATCCCAGGCCCAATACCAACAGCTGGTGGGCCAACTTTCCGAGGAAGTGCAGAAAGGGGAGTTGAAGGTGACCGAATACAAGAACATGCTGACGGTGGACGTGGCCGAGCAGATCTTCTTCGATTCGGGCAAGGCGGCCCTGAAGCCCACGGCCGGGGCCGTTCTGTCAAAACTTTCCGAGGCCCTCAAGTCGTATCCCGATAAAACCATTCGCGTGGTCGGCCATACCGACAACGTGCCCTTCAAGAAAGGCCTGGCCTTCGCCACCAATTGGGAACTTTCCGTGACTCGGGCCACGAACGTGGTGCGTTTCCTGCAGGAAAAAGGCGGCGTCGAACCCGAGCGGTTGATCGCTTCCGGCCGCGGCGAATACAGTCCCGTCGCGCCGAACGATACGCCGGAAGGTCGCCAGAAGAACCGACGGATAGAAATCATCCTGATGGACAAGAACATCCTCGAGGCCCTGTCCGAACCCGCGAATTAGCGTCGGGTTATTTTAAACGCGCGGGGGTTTTGCCGATTGGGGCGAAACCCCCGCGGTCTTTTTGATGAATCGAGGGAATTTCTCCTCCGAAGGGGGCCGCGGGCTAAAAGCGCGTGCCTGCGGGGCGGCCGAAAAGCTTATGCGGGACACGCCCCGAGAATCGCCTCCGCCGCCCGCAGTCCGTCCACCGCGGACGACATGATCCCCCCGGCGTAGCCCGCGCCTTCGCCCACGGGGTAGAGCCCCCGCAGGTTGCTCTGCAGCCCTTCGTCGCGGGTCATCCGCACGGGCGACGAGCTCCGCGTCTCCACCCCGGTCAACAGCGCGTCGGGGTGGGAGAAATCTTTGATCCGTTTGTTGAATTCCGCCAAGGATTCCTTTATCCCTTCGCAGACTTTCTCCGGCAGGCAGTCCCACAGGTTGGCGGGCGTCGCGCCCGGCAAATAGCTCGGCTCCACGCCGCCCCATCGCGTCGTCGGCCGCCGCGCCAAAAAGTCCCCCACCCATTGCGCGGGCGCCCGATAGCTTCCGCCGCCCAACTCAAAAGCCCGCCGCTCCCATTTTCGTTGGAATTCCATTCCCGCCAGTGACACAGGGGATGTTCTCAATAAATCAATTTGCTCAAACAAGGCATCGACTCCCCCCATCCTCGACCGCGATTTCTCGACTTGACAGTCCGCGTGATGCTTCTCCGTCCGGGGCTATAATGGAACGATGCCTGCCTCAATTCACAACTGGAGCGAGCCCAGTGGGTCAAAGCGTGGGTTGGATCAGGGGTTTTTGAGGGGACACGGCTTCGATTAAAAACCAACAGCGCCCGCGACAGGAGCCCTATTCTCCGCGCAAAAGGCGGAGAAATTCGCTGTCGGTGGAAAGAAGAAGGGTGCTGCCCTCGGGGATGGCCTTTTGGTAGGCTTCCAGCGTTCGCAGAAACTTGTACAGGCCCGGATCGGCGTTCATGGCTTGGGCGTAGATTCGAATGGCTTTGGCATCGGCCGTTCCTTTGGCGATCTCCACGCGTCGGTAAGCCTCGGATTCGATCTCTTTTAAGTCCTTGCTGATTTTGCCTTCGATCTTGGCTTTCTCGCCCTGCCCCACCGATCGAATGTGCTGAGCGATCCGTTGTCGTTCCGAAATCATGCGTTCGTAGACTTTGGCCTCCACGCTGGCCTCGTAAGCGATGCGGCGGAGTTGAACGTCGATCAATTCGATGCCGAACTCGTCCAACCCGGACTTGGCTTGTTGAATAATTTGAGCGCTCAAGGCCTCGCGACCGACGGTCACCGGTTCAATTTCCCCCACAAATTCTTCCAGGTCGTTGCCCGGTTTTAGTTCGCCGCTTTTTTGCCGAGCCATTTTGTCTTTCATGTTTTCAAGAATGGTGTTGGAATTGCGAACGGCTTCCACCAAATTGTGTTTTGAAATGGTGTCGCGGGTGACCGCGTCCAAGATGGCGTCCAATCGGGATCGGGCCCCCCGTTCGGTTTGAACGGTTTGGAGAAAGGCGAGGGGGTTGATGATGCGCCAGCGCGCGGTGGTGTCCACCAAAATATACTTTTTGTCTTTGGTCGGAATCTGATTGGGGTACCCGTCCCAGTTCAAAATGCGTTTGTCAAACCGGTTGACGACTTGAATGAAGGGCACCTTAAAATGCAGGCCCGGGTCTTTCACGGACCCCCCCGCCAAGGGTCGACCAAACTGGGTGATCACCGCTTGTTCCCATTCGGGGAGAACGTAAAGAGAAGCGGTGATGAGGATGAGAGCGACCACGGCCACAGCGCCCCCCAAAATCAAACGAACCGGGTTTTGCAATGTCATGGTTTTTTCTCCGCCGCGGCTGTCCCGCCAAAAACCGGCAGGAGGCCTTCCACCGATTTGTCGACGATGGTCATGGATTTGACGCGCCCATAGATGATTTCAAGCGTTTCCAAATAAAGCCGTGTGCGGGTCACCTGGGGCGCGGTTCGGTAGGCGGCCAAGACCTCCCGAAATCGGGAGGACTCTCCCTGCGCTCGGTTGACCACGGCGGCGGCATAGCCTTCCGCATCGCGAATCACCTGTTCGGCCTTGCCGCGGGCCTCGGGGATGACGCGGTTGTATTCCCGCTCGGCCTGGTTGATCGCCTGTTCCTGCTCTTGTTTGGCCGAGTTGACTTCGTTGAAGGCGGGGCGCACCGAAGCGGGCGGATTCACGTCCTGTAGCTTAACGGTAACGATCCGGATCCCCATGTCGTAACGATCGAGGATTTCCTGGGTCAGTCGTTGGACTTCCACGCCGATCTCGGCCCGGCTGACGGTCAAAACTTCGTTCACCAGCCGGTCCCCCACCACCCGGCGGAGAACGCTTTGGGTGACATCCCGAAGGTTCTGCAGGACCTCCCGGGTATTGAAAAGAAACTTTTTGGGGTCGGAGATCTGGTATTGGACAATCCATTCCACTTCGGCCACGTTCAGGTCTCCGGTCAGGGTCAAGGACTCCGCGCCGAAAGTTTCATCGGAATAATCGGTGCGAGAACCACGCATGCCGGTGGAGCGAAAGCCGAATTCTTCCTGGTGGATGATTTTGGTCTTCACCTTGATCACCCGCTCGATGCCGAACGGAAATTTGAAGCGAAGACCGGGAGTCTCGGTCCGAATGTAGCGGCCAAAGCGCAGGACCACCGCCTCTTCGCTGGGTTGAACGGTGTAGAAAGAAGTGAAAGCGGCCACCAATAAAAGAAGCCCACCCACGACGGCGCCGATGCCCTTCGGACTGACCCCAACCACTGTTTTCATGCGGTTTAGGCGCGCCAGCATTTGTTCCACCGGATCGAGGTTCGGGTCGTCATCATTCCAATTGGTAGGCATGACGGAATTTTATCATTTATCGGAAAAATTGGTGTCGGGGGCGCGTCCCGTGAGTATTTGAAGTGGCCAAAGCAAGAAGGATCAAGTTCAAGACGGGTGACGTCATTGCAATTCCGTTGCCAGAGGGCAAGGTCACCTACGCGAGACTAAAATCAAAGTTCATCGTTTTTTCTCCCACCCCTTCGCCAGCGGGCGGTCGATGTCCTCGGTCCAGTCGATGTGTTGGTGGTTTTGGTGTAAAAAGGGAATCCACTCCGCCGGTTTTTTGGCGCCGGCGTTTAGCCACTCGTCGTAGGCGGTTTCGGGCAAAAACACCGGCGTGCGGTCGTGGCCCATTCGGGCGATGTAGGGCACGGGCTCGTCCGTCAGCACGCTGAAGGTCGTCAGCATTTCCCCCGTTTCCTTCTGCACCCACTCGTCCCAAATGCCGGCGGCGGCCATCACGTCGCCCCCGCGGGGGTAAAAGGCCACCATGTTCCCCGCCTTGGGGCCCGTGTAAAGGGGCTCGATGAATTTGCTCATGGGCACCAGGCAATGCCGCCGGGCGAAGGGCTCCCGCCAGGTGGGCTTTTGGTGGATGGGGATTTCCTTCTTGGTCTTTTCGTCCACCGACAGGAGGCGCGCGTTGTGCGTGGCGAACTTCACGCGCGGTTCCTTGCTCCAGGCCGGCACCAGGCCGAACTGCATGGCCACAAGCGCCCGCTGTCCCCCCTCGGACACCATCACCGGGGCGCGGCTCCGGGGGACCACGCGGCCCGCGGCCTCCCCCAACAATTTGTAAAGGGCGCCGAAGCGCCGCGCCAGTTCCTTCCCCGACTTATCGACGATGTATTGCGCGCACATGTCAAACTCCTGTGCCGGGGCGCCCGGGGCGCCGCACGGCCTGGTCGCCCGTGGGGGCGTGATCGGGCAAACCGGTTTTAATCCGCATCGGGGACCTGGGTCAAAATGTCGAACAGTTTTGTGTTCACGTAAAAATTTGACCGGCCCAATTTGTGCTTCACCAAAAAGCCCTCTTGGGCCAACAGGTCGAGGTATTTTGTCGCCGTCAGGCGGCTGACGCCCAGCCCTTTTTGCAGGAATTGAATTTTCGTGTAGGGGTGGCTGAACAGGTTGTTCAGCAGGTCCTGGCTGTAGAATTTCATTTTTTCCCGAATTCGGTGTTTGTAATCCAGCATGGCCTCGCCGATGGACTGAACAATCCGGATGGTTTGCCGGGAGGTCCTCTCCACCCCGTCGAGCATGAACAGCACCCACTCCGCCCAGGCGTTCCCGTCGCGCACCGCTTGGAGCAGCCGGTAGTAGTCGTTTTTCCTTTCGATGATGTACCGGCTTAAGTACAAAACGGGGATGTTCAACAGCCCCTTTTGAACCAGGTAGAGGATGTTGATGATCCGTCCCGTGCGGCCGTTGCCGTCGTAAAAGGGGTGGATGCTCTCGAACTGGTAATGCACCACCGCCATTTTGATGAGCGGGTCCACTTCGGAGAAGGATTCGTCGTTGATGTACTTTTCCAGGTTGCCCATCAGGCGAAGGATTTCTTCCCCCTCCTGCGGGGGCACGTAAACCGTGGCGCCGGTGTCTTTGTTTTTGAGCGCCGTGCCGGGCAATGTCCGTAAGCCGGGTTTCCCGCCCCCGAGTTCGGTGTGGATTTCCTTGATGTGGTTGGTGGTCAGCAATCCCGTCTTGATCACCTGCTGATACCCCTTTTTCAGGGCGCCGGAATAACGGCTCACCTCCTTGGCCGCGGCGTTCGTGGTCGCCTCGGCGAAGAGTTCCTGTTGGAAAAGTTCATCGTGGGTGGTGACGATGTTTTCAATGGCCGAGCTGTCCTTGGCTTCCTGCAGGGCCAGCGTGTTGATGAGAATGGCCTGGTTTGGAATTGTGGCGGAAATTCCTTTTAACTCAGCCAAAAAGCGGTGGGCCTTGGCCAATTTCTTCAAAATAGTGGTGTTTTCTATATCAATCGATGGTGGCAATAAATCTAATTTATGCGGTTTATTCATGTGTTTGGTATGTTATATGTATAGAAAACGTAATTTTATATACAGATCATACATGAATTGTATAGGAAGGGGGCAAGTTATTGGCGATTGCTAAGCGATTTCAACTTGCAATCCAACGCGACAAACAGGTGCCATTGCCGCCGCACGGCCTGGTCGCCCGTGGGCTTGGGCTCTCAGTCGTGCCCCCCGTTTCAAAGACCCCGTAAAAACGCGATAATGCGGACGATCGGACAACGGCTTAAACATCTCCGGCACGCGTTTGTTAAATTGGAGGAAGATATGAGGTCCCTCTTTCTTTTGCTCATCTTAACCACGACATCCGCGATCGCCATCGCGGACGACGCGCGGTTCGCGACCCACCTCCACGCCAAATTCCAAGTCAAGGGGTGCACCGCTTGCCACGATTACCACGAGGAGAGATTGAAAGGCATCGCCTTTTCAACGCACAAAGGTCGAAAGGTCGAGTCGTGCAGGATGTGCCATAACCAGGCCGTGACCGGGTTCGAGCATCCCGAAGACTGGTTCGCGCGGCCGAACCTTTACACCTCCGGGATGAACGCGAAAGACACGTGCGAATCGACAAAAAAAGCGATGAACGCGGAATTTAAAAGCCAGGCCTTGCTCGCCAAAGAAATGAGAAAGCACCTCCTGGAGGACCCGCGGGTCCTCTGGGGCGTGGAGGGCGCGACCCCGAAGAGCGGGATGTTGCCCGAGAAAAAGAAACAAGAGGACACCGTCAAAGGCGGTCCGGCGGAGTGGAAAGCCCAGGTGGAGGCATGGATTCAAGCCGGCATGCCCTGCGATTGAGGCGGTTTTCTTCCCCGTCTTCCCTCTCTCTAGGTTTTGGGGCGCTGTTTCCGCGCGGGGGCGCTCCATCGACGGTTTTGGTAAAATAACGATGTGCCCACGCAAAATTCCTCGCTCGCCACCGAACAACTAAAGACTCTTTCCTCCCCCCGGCGGCCCTACGGGCTATTGTCGCGCCTGCTTTTCCTCTCCATGGATCTGCTCTACGGCCGTCGCCGGACGCTCAGCAAATTCAAAGTGCTGGAGATCATCGCGCGGGTGCCCTATCAAGCCTGGGAGCATGTGGCCTACATCGCCATGACCCACACCCACTCCCAACCCCACTTCGCCCGGCGGATTTTCGATTTTGTTCAAGAAAGCCGCCATCAACAGGACAACGAACAGTGGCATCTCCTGTTGTTGGAGGAATTGGTCCAGCGAAAGGGGATCCGGGAGTCGTATTTATTCGCGCGCGTCCTTCCCCAGTTCATGGCCTTCGCCTACTACCACATCAGTTGGCTTTTGTATGTGCTCCGGCCTTCCTGGAGCTACGCGCTCAACGCCGATTTCGAAGACCACGCGGAGCACGAATACATGGAATTCGTCCGTGAAAATCCGTCCCTGGAAACCGAGCCCTTCGTCAGCGATTTCACCGCCGATTATGGGAACTTCGCGAACCTGGCCGACCTGTTCCGCCAAATCGGCCTGGACGAACGGTTGCACAAAGAACAGAGCCTCGCCCGCATCGACAACCCGCGATTCCCCGGGCCGATGGCGTGAATTCCCCGCGCGAACAATCCCGATCCATTCCCTGTGGTTGCCCATCGGGTTTCTTCATGAACCCAGCGGCCTCAAGGAGGACCGCGTGGCGATGACGCTCAACGTTCCGGCCTTGTTGTTCCCGGCCGTTTCGCTGTTGATGCTGGCCTACACCAACAAATTCCTGGGCCTGGCGGCCGTTATACGGCGTTTGCACGCCGATTATCGCGCCGATCCGAAGCCCATTCATTTGGCGCAGATCAACCATTTGCGCCGCCGGATTCAACTGGTTCGCGCCATGCAGTTCCTTGGCATCGCCAGCCTTCTTTTCTGCACGCTCTGCATGTTCTTTCTTTTCAAGGGCCTCCAGGTCGCCGGTCAGTTTGTCTTTGCCCTGGCCCTGATTTTAATGATTGGCTCTCTGGTGATTTCCCTCATCGAAGTGTTTATCTCGGTCGGGACTCTGGACATGCTGTTGGAAGACATCGAGAAGGAAAATAGAAGCAAGTAGCGAAAAAAAGCTTTTAACCCGAATTCCCCCGTTGCGTCGAGGGAGTCGACGGAAAACCCGGGCGGCGGTTCGCGAGACGAATAAAAAAGGCCCGGCCGCGTTGGCGCGGCCGGGCCCCGGAAAACGGTTTCGCTTACGGCAGTTCTTTGTTGAGCGTGTCGCGGAAGTCCTCGGCCGATTTGCCGATGGCCTGCTTGTAAGACTGCCGCGCCGCCGGGCTGTCGGTGATGTTATCCAGCGTCATGCTCACCGGGGTCGGCGAGTCGAGCTTCGGCCCCATGGCCGCCACGGCCACGTTGCCGTCCTGGGTGACGATGGTGAGCGTCGTCGAAGCCACGGGGATCACGTTCCCCGCCGCGCCCGCCGTCGCGAAGGTCGAGCGTTGCGACAGCTCCAAGTTCACGATCGCCACCGAGTCCACCCCCAGCTTGCCGCACAGGTCGGACAGTTGGGCCAGTTTCTTTTTGTCCTTGTTGTTCAAGAACAGGTAGGCCACCATGCCCTCGGGTGTCGAGCGGAACTTCCCCGTCATTTCCAGCCCCTTGGGCCCGACTTCTTTTTTGTATTCCTCCACGAAGGCCTGATATTCCGCCGAGCCGACCACGGTCGCGGGGTCCTTCACGGTCCACCCCTTCACCTGGCCCAGTTCCTTGGCGAAGCTCTCCAAGGCGTGCTGCACCAAATCCTTGCCGCCGAAATGCCCGGCGTCGGGGTTGTTCTTCTCGTCTTTTTTCTTTTTCAAAAAGCCCAGCGCGGCCACCGCGCCGCCGGCGCGGGAGTCCGATTTAATGATCTCGGCGTTGCTGTACACGCTGATGAGGGCCAGGTTTTTCACCTTGCCCACGTGGTCTTTCTTGACGCCCACGTTCAAACCAAACGCCATCGCGGGCAATACGGCCACGACGGCCGCCACACGGATCGCTCTGTTCATGGAATATCCCCCAGGGTTCACATTCAAAAGGCCCCGCCGCTCCGGCGGCCGGGCCTTTCGCAAAAGCTTTCGTGGCCCTTATTTTACCACAGGCGAGGCCGTTTCCCGCGGGCCGCTTTCGATGGGCAGGCCGGCCTTTTGCCACCCGATCATCCCCCCCGCCAGGTTGTGGAGGTTCGTGCGACCGTGTTTGGCCAAGATCCGCGCGGCGGCCGCCGAGCGGTTGCCCGAGCGGCAATAGATCAACACCGGCCGGGTTTTGTCCTTGGGCAACAGGTTCAGCTGTTGTTCCAGCGTCTGCACGGGGGCCAGGGTGTCGCCGGCGATGCGCGCGGTCGCGTTCTCCGGCGGGGTGCGCACGTCCAAAAGGAACACGGCCGGGTCTTTCAACAGGGCCGCCGCCTCCGCCGGGCCCACGTCTTGAAACGGCTCCTGGGCTTTGGCGCAGCCCGTCAGCAGCGTGGCCAGCAAAACAGCAAGGCATGTTTTTTTCATTGGGCCTCCGATCCGACAGTAACCACTAAAGCTTCCGCGGCCCGCAGGCCGTCCACGGCCGAGGACATGATCCCGCCGGCGTGCCCGGCGCCCTCCCCGGCGGGGTAAAGGCCGCGAACGTTGGTTTGAAAGGTTTCGTCCCGGGGAATGCGCACCGGCGAGGAACTGCGCGTCTCCACCCCCGTCAACAGCGCGTCCGGGTGGGCGAAATCGCGGATCCGCCGTTGGAACTCCGCCAGGCCCTCGCGGATCCCTTCGCAGATGAATTCTGGCAGGGTGTCCCACAGGTTGGCCGGTGTCGCCCCCGGGAGGTACGACGGGACCACTTGGCCCCATTTCTTGGAGGGGCGCCTGGCCAAAAAGTCCTCCACCCTCTGCACGGGGGCGCGGTAGCCGCCGCCCGCCACGGCGTAGGCCCGTTCTTCCCACTTGCGTTGAAAGAGCATCCCCGCCAGGGGCCCCTCGAAGCCGAAATCCTTGGCCGCCACCCCGACCATGAGCGCGCTGTTGCTGTTGGTCATGTCCCGGGCGAATTCGCTCATGCCGTTGGTCACCACGCCGCCCTCTTCCGACGCGCCGGGCACCACGGCGCCGCCGGGGCACATGCAAAACGTGTAGGCGCTGTAACCGTCCCGCCCGTGGTGGGCCATTTTGTAATCGGCCGCGCCGAGGCGCGGGTTGCCCGCGTGGGGGCCGTAGAGGCAGCGGTCCATCATCGCCCGGGTGTGTTCGATGCGCGCGCCGATGGAAAAGGGTTTCGCCTCCAGGCGCACCCCCGCGCGGTGCAGCATTTCAAAGGTGTCCCGCGCCGCGTTCCCCACGGCCAGGACCGCCGACGAAGCGTCCAGGGTTTCCCCGCCGTTGACCTCCAGGCCCGTTAGGCGGCCGTCTTTCACCACCAGCCCCGTGACTTTCGTGCCGAAGCGGAATTCCGCGCCGTGGTCCAGGAGCGCGCGCCGCATTTTTTTGACGGTTTCGCGCACGCGGTCCGTGCCCACGTGGGGTTTGGCTTTGATCAAAATTTCTTCCGGCGCTCCGAACTCCACCAATTGTTCAAGGACCCACCGGCAACGGGGATCGCTGATGGAGGTGTTGAGCTTCCCGTCGGAAAAGGTGCCCGCGCCGCCCTCGCCGAACTGGATGTTGGATTCCGGGTTGAGACGCCCCGTGGTTTCGAGTGTTTTCACGTCCTGTTCGCGTTTCTCGATGGGCTGGCCCCGCTCCAAAAACAAGGGCCGCGCCCCGGCCCGCGCCAGGAGCCACCCGGCGAAAAGCCCCGCCGGGCCCGTGCCCACGATCACCGGCCGCTGGGGCCAGGAACGCTTTTCCGCGACGACGGTGTAGGGCACGTCCGCCGCCCGGGCCACGTTGGGGCGGGGTTTGGCGAGGGCGGCCTCTTCGTCGCGCACTTCGACGTCGACCGAATAGACGAACGTGAGACGGCGGGGGTGCCGCGCGTCGACGCCCTGGCGGTGAATCCGCACGGAGAGGATGTCCTTCCCCGGAAGGCCCAGGGCGGTCGCCACGGCGCGGCGCAGGTCGGCCTCGCTGTGGTTGACGGACAGACGGATTTGCTGGACGCGGATCACTTGGCTGAAGCGCGGCCCGCCAGGGCGCCCGAGGACCAAGCCCATTGCAGGTTGTAGCCGCCGCAGTCGCCGTCCACGTCCACGATCTCGCCGATCAAATAGAGGCCGGGCACGCGTTTTGATTCCATCGTCGCGGGGTTGATTTCCGAGGCGTCGACCCCGCCCGCCGTGACGTGGGCGCGGGTCCAGTCCTGGGTTCCGGTGATGGGAAACGCCCATTTGTGCAGGAGCGCTGCCAGGGCCCGGGCTTGGGGTTCGGGGGCCTGGCGACAGGGAATGTGCTGGTTTTTGAACCCCGCCGCCTTGATGAGCGGCGGGATCAGCTTCATGTGGACGATGCCCGTCAGGGCCCGTTCCAGGGTTTCGTCGGGTCGGCTGGCCAGGCGGTGGCGCACGTCCTCCCCAATCTGTGGGGCCGTCCGCCGAGGCAAAAGGCGCATTTCCAACTTGGCCTCGCGTTTGAAATAGACGCATTCCCCGCCGCGCGGCTCAGGTCCAGGGCGGGAATGCCCGAAATGCCGTAATCGGTGATTTGAATTTCTCCGCTTTCTTCCCGCATCACCTTGCCCTGGCAGATCACCGACGCCGACCCTTCAAACCGCACGCCGTCCATTTCTTTCAAATAGGGCGAATCCAAATTGATCATCACCAGCACGGGATAGACGGGGGTTGATGGTGTGCCCCAGCGCGCGCACCATCTCCAGGCCCGTGCCGATGGACCCGTACTGGGGCCCGGCTTTCCCCCCCGCGGCCATGATCACGCGGTCGGCCTCGTAAGTCGGGCCGTCTTTGGTCTCCACGGCGAAGCCCGCGCCCTTTTTCACGAGGCGCACGGCGTCCGCCCCGCACATCACGCGCACGTTGCGGCGGTCCATTTCGTACCGGAGCGCCGCCAGCACGGTGGCGGCCTGGCCGCTGGTGGGATAGACCCGACCCATTTCTTCTTCGACGCAGGGGAGCCCGATGGAATCAAAAAACGCGAGGGTTTGTTGAACGGTGAACGCCCGAAGGATCGCGTCGGTGAAAGCGGCCGGCGCGCCGTGGAAGCGGGCGGGGTCCTGGCTCATGTTGGTGATGTTGCAACGGCCGTTGCCGCAGACCAGGATTTTCTTGCCGGGTTTCTCCATGCGCTCCAGGAGGGTGACGGCGGCGCCGGATTCGGCGGCGATCAAAGCGGCCATGATCCCCGCCCCGCCCCCGCCCACCACGACCACGTTCATTTTTTTATGGTTGTTCATTGGCGGAATTTAATTGCCGCAGGGATTGGATGGAAACGAAGTTGGAGGAATAGCCTGTGGTTGTACTTCAAGAAATGAAAATTACCGCCATAACAGCGCCGCATGCGAGAAAAAAGAGAAGGTATAACAGAACAGGAACCGCAATCGCGATCAACAACCCCTTAAAAACGCCTAACCACAAACCCCGGGGCTTTTTCAGGGTATCGGCCGGCGTGGGCGATTTGTAAAAAATAAAGAGGTTTCCAATGACAGTAATAGGAGTAACAATGGCGAGGTATCCCAACATCCAAAACACAAATTGGTGGATCGATAACAAGTAACGTGAAAAAACGGCAGTCATCCAAAGGGCGATAAAAAGCGCCCCCGATGGGAATGGATGCCCAAAAATAGAAGGAGATGTCTTTCGCCGAACGCGTGTGGTCGAGATTTGAAATGGTTATGGTTTGGGAGCGCGACGGGGACTTTTCGGTTTCGAAGGATTGATAACACACCCAGCAATAGAGGCTGGACTCGTGGCGAGGTTCGCCGCAACGCGCGCAGGCGCTTTGATCAGACATTGGAAGATCCCGTTTGGGATTTTTTCATCAAATCCATCACACGACCGATTCCGTGAGAGAGGATCGCCCCTTGGAAAAGCAGACACAGTACCGTGATGGTGGCCCGCACGCTCAGTGGGGCGATATCCCCAATGGGTCGCGGGGAGGATCCCAAAACAGCAAGGTACCCCCACACGCACAAGCCGGTGGACACCAACACAAATTTTGGGTTTAAGCGAAGCGCCGATAGAGCCACGATTAAGAAGTAGACGCCCACAAGAGAGCTCCCGAGCCCCCCGCCCGCGAGAATCAATCGGGTGAGGAGGAACACATCACAGGCCACCATCAGCACCGAGCCGCTCCTGGGCAACCAGTGGTTTTTTAAAGCCATTTGATGCGCGACGGCGGCCCCGAACCAGATCGCGACCAGCAACAGGCTGGATCGATGAAAAGAAGCCGACACGCCCTTTAGGAAATAAAAGATGAACATCTCGTTCACGCCAAAAACAAAAAGGGCGCTCACTCGGATGAGATTCGCCTTCAGATCTCCGGCCCAGGTTTCTCGCCGCTGGAGCCAGACAAGCGGTTCCGATACGGGCTTCAGGCCCAGTGCCGATAGGATCCAATTCATGCGCGTGCCTCTTGAAGTTTTTTTAGTTTCATCTCGTTGTCGTCCCGGTAGAATATATTATACGTGTCAAAGGGGATGATGCGCCCGTCCGGGTGGACGATGTGCACACAGGATTTTTTCACGGACCGCACGTCGAGACTGTGGGCGTCCATGAATTGCATCACGATGACGCGAAAAACGTTGTCGTAAGTGATTTCCCCGGGGACGTCCACCTGGGGCAGACAGCAAAGCAACGTTTTGAGCGATTCGGCCGCGGAGGCGGGCGAATGCGCTGTTGAAAACAGGGAGAAAAATTTCCTCTGGAGGGCCGCGTCTTTTTCAAACACGATGGTGTTCGATGTCCCCTCCAGCAGATCGTTGGGGTCGACCCAGCGGGTCAGCGGGATGGGACCTTTGGCCGTTTTCAGGGCGTACGCCATCGCCAGCGACTCCGGGTGGCACGGAACGGGGATAACATCCTCCGCCGTGAAAAGGGACGATTGATCAATGATTCGCTGGCGAACTTCGGAAAGCGTCAATCGATTGTGCTCGTGGTTGTATCCTCTAAACGTCCGGCTTCTTGAATGGGTTGAAAAGTCACGCCCCGAACGCAGGGTTGCTCCAGCGCGTAGCGCAAAAGGTCCCCTATTTCATTGTCGTTGACTCCTTTTTTAGGGTGACGACCAAGGTGGTGGAGATGTTGTGTTTGTTGAGTTGCGCCAACGCCTTCTCGCGAACGTCCCTTAATTCTTTCCCGCGCAGACTCACCAGGGCGTCGGCTTTTCGGCTGTCGAACTGCAGGTATATTTCAAATCCGGGGGCATAGGTCTTAAGTTTTTTTGCGAAATCCGGGTCGTTGGCAATTCGGACGCCGTTGGTGTTCACCATGAGATGCCGGATCGGGCGCTTTTTGGCGGCGTCCAAAATGTCAAAAAATTGCGGGTGCAGCGTTGGTTCCCCCCCGCTGATTTGCACGATGTCCGGCTCTTTTTCATTGGCGACCACCGCGTCGAGCATACGACAAATCTGTTCAAGAGATCGGTGCGGTCCCCGGTCCGGTGAGGACGCGGCGTAACAGGTGGGGCACGTGAGGTTGCATTGGTCGGTGATCTCCAGGATTGTTAAACAGCTGTGCTGTTCGTGGTCCGGGCAGAGACCGCAATCGTAGGGGCACCCGTAGCGAATGGGCGTGTTCCAGCGGTGGGGCATTTCGGCCTGTTTGATGTACCGTCGGGTTTTTGCGTAATATTCGGGGTCGGTGGAAATCAACACGCGCTCCATCCCGTGGTCCCCGCACCGTTTTTGCAGGAAGACGTTGTCGTTTTCCAAAAGAACCTTCGCTTCGACCTTCTTAAGGCAAATGGAGCAAACGCTGTTGGTGAGTTCCAAAAAGAGATAGGGCCGGTTAGGCATGGGACGCCCTTGTCTTCCCCGCCAAACGCCGAACGTCTCCCGCGTAATAATAGAGTCCGGCCAGCGCGGCCAATTGCAGAGCTCCCAACCCCAAAAACGGTCGCGGGTAGGGTTTCAAAAGTCGATAAAAAGACGGAACACCAGATACGCAATCATGAATATCTTGAACAGATCGCCCGGCTCCCGGGGGATTCGTTTACTTCGAAAGAGGAACCCGCCTATGGCGATAAGAAAAGCGATTTCATAAATCGCCGTGGGATGGCGGGGAACACCGTCGCCGAGGTCAACACCCCAGGGCAACCCCGTGGCAATCCCGGTCGTGTTGTCCGCCAACCCCGATAAAAAACACCCCAAGCGACCCACCACCATGCCCGCTAAAAGCGGAAAAACAAACGTGTCGCCCGTTGATCGCCGATAGCGGACGGCTTTTTTAGTCAGTTCCACGCCCGCCACGCCACCCAACAAACCGCCAACAATGGTTTTTCCCAATTTCCAATGAAAAGGATCCATCAGCACGGCCAAAAGCACCGCTCCCAAAGCGGCCCCCGCCAAGGCCCCTCCCGCGATGGCCCAGCTTTGGCTTTTCGTCATGTCGGTTTTTGGGCGCATCCAAAAGTAGAGTCTTGCCCCGAGTGTGTAGGCGAGAAAATCAAAAAAGACATGGGGATGGACATGGGCAAATCCCAGGGGAACATAAACGGGTGTATCAATAACCATATAGGGGGATTCTACAATTTCCACCTGTCCGCACGATGGACACATGGAATCGAAAAAGACGACGTTGTCTCTGGCGGCAAAAACGATGGGTGGAAAGTTATGGTTTGTCCGCCGGGTTGCGGCGAAGGAGCCGACCCACCGCGATCCCCGCCCAGCCGCAGGCGAACATGACCACGAAACCCAGGAACCCCCGGCGACAAAAAAAGGCTTTCCCCCGCCCGGGCCCACCTTGGCCATCACGCGCATCAGGCTCATAAACACGATGACATACCCCACAAGCAACTTAACCACGGAGAAATTCCCGCGTTTGTCGTGGGCGTAAATAAAAATACCGCAGGACACCAGCGACGGAAAGATCGCCTGGGCATATCCCATCCCGGAGAACAGCCCCCAGAACACGGGAATACAAACGAGCCCGCCCAAGACCGAGACCCCAAGAACGAACGGGAAATAATCGCGTTCCTCAAACATTCCCTTCGCGGCCGCCTCCCCCGAAGGTTGGGGGACAGCCGGCGTGCTAAGAGCGGGTAAGCCGACGGGAGCCGATGCCCCCGCGTTCGGACGCCAACCAAAAAAAGCAACCATGAGGGTGATCGTGGACCCTAAACTCAATACGTATATCAGAGGGACCCACGGGGTCAGGCCCACCAAGCGATGAGCGAAAACAGTATTCACAAGGAGCACGGCCACCGACACACCCCCACCAGGCGGCGCGGCCATCGGGCCAGGTCGCCGGTATTTTCACGGCCGCGGAGGGCGCCGACGGCCAAGGCGGCGAAAGTTAGATAAAAAACGGCCATCCGAAAATAACCCCAGACCTTTAAATACGAACGCCAATCACCCGTCCCAAGACCGTGTTTAGAAGCCGAAATCACCGCGGCCACTTCGACCAGGCCGACGATGGATAAAGCAATCAATACGCCGTAACAAACGGCTCCCCAAAGAGCCAGTTCCCGGCTCATGTTTTTCCTTCGAAGAGTCAGGGCAACCCCGACCGAATAGAGGAGCAGGAACGGTAACCTTTGAAGGAGGAGGGGCATCATGGGGAGGGTTCGTTGGGATTATCGCGGAATTCCGGCCAGGCCCATAATCCCAAGGCGGATCATCATCACGCCGATGGCCGCCAGGAAAATGTGGACCACTTTGGATAGCGCTTTGAGTCCCCCCGGGCTCGCCCACCGCGTTAGCGGCGTGGCGTAGGTGAAGGCGAGCCAAACGATCAGAAGGTTCACCCCCAACGAAAGCATCGTCCAAAGCGTGCCGAAATGGTCCGAGAGCATCAAGATCGTCGTCAAGGCCGCGGGGCCGATGATGAGCGGCGTTCCCAGGGGCACCACCCCGGCGGTTTCGCTGCGGTCCCGCT
Organism: Elusimicrobiota bacterium; assembly: GCA_016706425.1. Lineage (NCBI taxonomy): Bacteria > Pseudomonadati > Elusimicrobiota > Elusimicrobiota bacterium. The sequence goes on along the minus strand of JADJJR010000001.1, from coordinate 1,487,870 downwards.
GGGTCTTCTGGGAAAAAAGCAGGTCGGCGATGGCCAACACGAGCAGCACCAGCCCGCCCCCGATGCGGAAATCATCGGCCGTGATGCCCAAGAGACGGAAAATCGAATGCCCGGCCAATAAGAACAAGGCGGAAATGCCCATGGCCGTGAGCAGGGCCCGGAAGGTGACCTTCGCCCGGCGGGACTTTTCCATGCCCCCATCATGCTCAAGTAAATGAGCACCGCGCCGAACACGTCGATCGCCACGAACAGCGGAATGAAAACACCCCAAAAGGTCCCCATGGGTGTATGGTATCAAAATGTCTTTAATCCGGATTCCCCAGTTGATCGCGAGGACCGAGATGGAAAAGACCGCCCTTTTTTACGAACAAAAAAGCGCAGGTCGCAGCAGGGACCACGGACCAACTTTTATGTGAAGGAAAAAGGGCCGGATTTTCCGTCGAATCTCGCGTCGCAACCGGGGAATTCGGGTGAAGAGGGTCGGGTCGGCTTCGGGCGGGAATCACGCCCTATGGGTTTCTGAAAAGGCGGGACGTAAATTCCCGCCTAAATCGATCAAAGAATTCGGTCACAGCGCGTTTTGCCACTTGGAGAAACGAAAACCAACGCGCCCGGACCTGTCGGTTCGGCGGCCTACCCGGGCGTCCCGCAACGGGGGACGCCTTTTTTGGCCGCCACCCTTTTGACGAGCTTTTCGATCTCCACCGCGATGAAGACGACCGAAGACAGCGCCAGGGTGAACGCCAGTTCGCCGGCCGTCAAGGTTTCCGTTTTGAAGATCGGATGAAGGAAAGGAACGTAGATCGTCGCCATTTGAAGACCCAACGTCAGGAGGAAGGCGCCGACGAGCGGCTTGTTCGACAGGAGCCCCTGGGAAAAAACGGACTCGCTGTCGGATCGGATGGCCAGCACGTGCCCCATCTGACTCAAGCAAAGGACGGTGAAGGCCATGGTTTGCCAGTGGGCGTTCCCCGTGTGGAGGGACCAGGCCTGGGTGAAGATGGTCGCGAACCCCATGAGCAACCCGACCCAAAGGGTGTGCGCGCCAAGCCCTTGGGCGAAAATGCTCTCCTTGGGGTGGCGGGGGGGCCGGTTCATGACGCCCTTTTCGGCCGGCTCCGCCGACAACGCGAGACCGGGCAGGCCGTCGGTCACCAGATTGATCCACAGAATGTGGATGGGCAAAAGCGGAATCGGCAGACCCAGGAAGGGGGCGAGGAAGATGGCCCAAATTTCCCCCGAATTGCCGGCCATCGCGTATTTGATGAACTTGCGGATGTTGTCGAATATTCGGCGACCCTCTTTGACGGATTTCACGATGGTCGCGAAGTTATCGTCCAGGAGGATCATGTGACCGGCTTCTTTGGACACATCCGAGCCGGTGATGCCCATCGCCACGCCGATGTCGGCCCGCCGAAGGGCGGGGGCGTCGTTCACGCCGTCGCCGGTCATGGCGACGAAATGCCCCTTGTCCTGCAGCGCTTTGATGATATCCAGCTTCTGTTCCGGGGCCACCCGCGCGTAAACGCGGATGTGCTCCACCCGGTCCTCGAAGTCCTGAACGCTCAGTTTCGCCAGTTCGCGGCCGGTCACGATGGCGCCGTGATCGTCCCCGATCATGCCGAGCCGCCGGGCGATGGCCCGCGCGGTGATGGGGTGGTCGCCGGTGATCATCACCGGGGCAATCCCCGCGCTTCGGCAAAGGCGGATGGCCTCTTTCGCCTCCTCCCGCGGCGGGTCCATCATGCCGATCAGCCCGATAAACGTTAAGTCGGTTTCCAACGCCTGGGGGGAGAGGTCCTCCGGTTTCTCCGCCCACCGACGCCAAGCGACGGCCAAGACCCGAAGCCCCCGCGCGGCCATCGCGTCGTTGGCCCGGTGAATCGCGGCGGCGTCCACGGCAACCGGGCCCTGAGCCCCCAGGGCGTTTTGGGTTTTACTCAAGAGGATATCCGGGGCCCCTTTCGTGAACGCGACGTATTCCACGCCGCCGTTCCCGTGAGCCACCCGGTGAAGCGTGGTCATGCATTTCCGGTTGGAGTCAAAGGGAATTTCGGCCACGCGGGGAATTCTTTTCGAGATCGGTTTTATTGAACCCGGCGTTTTTGGCCGCGTCGTAAGGCGCGGTTTCGGTAGGGTCTCCCAGGCTCCGGCCGGAAGAGTCCTCGCGCACGTCGTTGTTCAACGCCAGCGCGGTCATCAGCAAGGCTTGGGGTTGATGGAAAAGCGCGGCGGTCGGGACGGGTTGGGCCGTCAGGGAAGCGGTCGGAACGTTGGAGCCGTCGACGTAAAACTCTTCCACTGTCATTTTATTGAGCGTGAGCGTGCCCGTCTTGTCGGAACAGATGTACGTGACGGACCCCAGGGTCTCCATCGCCGGGAGTTTGCGGATGAGGGCGTTTTGGCGGACCATTTTGCGGGCGCCGAACGCCAGCGAGATCGTCACGACCGCGGGCAGCGCCTCCGGGATCGCCGCGACGGCCAGGGAAATGGACGTCAGAAGCATACGCAAGGGGGACTCCCCCGGAGGATTCCCACGGCGAAAACGATGGCGCAAATGGCCAAAACGATCAAGGCGAGTTTCGTACTGAAAAGGGCGAGTCGCTTTTGGAGGGGCGTCTTTTCCTCTTCGCCTTCTTGCAACATCGTCGCGATCCGACCCAGTTCCGTCCCCATGCCGGTGGAAACGACGATCCCCGCGCCGCGTCCGTACGTGGCGAACGTTCCCTTGTAGGCCATGTTCTTCCTGTCCCCCAAGGGAGCGCCCGTGTCTTGGATCGGGGCGGTCAATTTTTCAACGGGCACGGATTCTCCCGTCAAGGCGGACTCGTCGACTTTCAGGTGGGCGGAGTTGAACAGGCGCATGTCGGCCGGGACCAGGTTGCCCGCTTCCAGGAAGACGACGTCCCCCGGCACGAGATCCCCCGCCGGGAGGGTCGCCGCTTTGCCGTCCCTGAGGCCCGTGGAGGAAGGCGCCGCCATCTTTTTGAGAGCGGCCATGGCCTTCTCCGCGCGGTATTCCTGGACAAACCCGATCACCGCGTTCAACACCACGATCACGGCGATGGCGATCGTGTCGGTCAAATCGCCGATGACGCCCGCGACAACCGCCGAGACCATCAACACGATGATCATGAAATCCTTGAATTGATCCAAGAACATCATGAAGACGGACTTTTTTTTCTTTTCCTTCAAAACGTTGGGCCCGTGTTCCGCCAGGCGTTTCGACGCTTCGGCGTACGTCAGGCCGGCGGACGTGTCGGTGCCCCACCGGCGCGCCACTTCCGCCGCGTCTTCGGCGTGCCAAAGAGAATGTGTCGCCGCCGTCCCGGCGGGCGGGGGGTGAGTTTTCATGGGAATCCTCCAAATCGGTTTTGGGCGGGGCGCCCCGCCGCTCCGGCGCCGCGGAGGGCGCCGTTCTCTGCCTATGTTGCCTTCTTAGGGACTTCCTGTAAAATAGATATTTTAGTTAAGACCTATCCTATCGGTAAAACGATGATCCCTGACGACCTGAACGGGCTCCTCGACTTGCTTCGCCAACAAAAGCTCGCGGAGTGGTTTAATTCTTCGTTCTAAACTACCCATTTCACTTTTTCCCCACACACAAGACGCGGCGTTGTTCAACCGCCGTAGCCGCCACCGTAATCACCCCGACAGGCCAGCCCTATTTTTTGGAATGATAGAATCCTTCCTATGTCGAACGCATTCCGGCAAGCCGATTTATTATGAGCTTTTCTTGGAACGCGTGGAGCTGGGTGAATGTGATGATTGACGGCGGCATTCTCCTAACCGCATTTTTCGCCACCGCTTTCTTTTCACGGCGGCTTCATCCCGCCTTGGCGGTTTTTCTCGCCCTTTCCTTTGCAACGATTTCTTGGGTTGGTATCGGCGCTTTTTCCCCGTTTGGTGTTTTCTTCATAGCGCGCTCTTGTGGACAGTGGGATCCGTCCTTTTGCCTGTTTCCCTTCTTTGGCTTTCCAAAAAGAGGAGGAGGCCTGGATTAATATTCCTGGCGGCTTTCTTGATCGGTTTCAAATTCTATGGGGAGGTCTGGGAACCTTCCCGCCTCCAGGTCTCCCGGATTCACATCACAAGCCACAAGGTCTCCCGTCCGATCCGGATCACCCACCTCTCCGATCTTCAGACGGACGGGATTTCAAAAACACTTCGGCGAGCGCGGCAAGCCTCAATGATTTCGATCCGCACTTGCTTTTATTTACGGGGGACGTTTTAAACCACCCGTCACTCATTCCTTCCGTTCGCGACTACTTCGCCGGGTTCACTCACCAAGCGGGGGCTTTCGGTGTGGGTGGAAACGTCGACGGCTTATTGGGCCTTCCTCGATTCGCCGAGTCCGCGGGTTGGGGTTTAATCGAGGCGAGCGCGAGAACTCTTCGGGTGGAAGGTTCATCCGTCAGTGTCATCGGCCTAGGCATTTCCGACACTTCCAATTCAACGCTTCTCCGTGATTCGCTCGCCAATCTGAACACGGCCGATTTCAAGATCCTTTTGGCCCATTATCCCGATGCCCTATTCATCGCCCACGACAAAGGAATTGACCTTCAGCTTTCAGGCCACACTCACGGCGGTCAAGTCTGCACGCCTTGGGGGCCGGTGGTCACCTTCAGTCGCGTCCCGAAATCAATCGCCGCCGGCGGGCTCCATAGGGTGGGCGATATGCTTGTTTTGGTGAGTCGAGGGCTCGGTTGGGAAGGCCATGTCGCCCCCGCGTCAGGACCTTCTGCCGACCGCAGATTGCGCTGATCGAGATTTCCCGGCACACCCAGGGGATGCTCCGGGTCCACCCACCGGATGAACTCCCGCGCGGCAGGGGTACCCCCGGGGGGATGGGGGACGTTCTCCGTTTGTCGGTTTGCGGTGTTCGTGTATAGCCCCGGTTGAATAAACGTTCGCCACAAGATTGTCCCTCGGATGCGGAATGGAACGTCGTGTCAGGGAAAACCGATTAACCGAGGACGTCCCCTCGATTCCCAAAAAAACCGCCCGGCTTTCCATGGGAACCCATTGGCGGTCCTCGCGGAAACCGGGCGGTGGGTTAAAGGTGGGATGGGTATGAAAGGCCGCCGAAAGGGACCCCGTTGAACTTTCCAACCCTGTCCCGCAACCACTGGGAATAAAATCCCTGACCGGATTATGTTCCTTCCGCCAAAACCACGCGGTTTCGTCCCGTTTCCTTGGCCTGGTAAAGAGACCGGTCGGCGCGGGCGATCAAAACGTCGAGTTTGATTTCTTCCTCGTTCGACCGCATGGCCAAGCCGAGGCTCAGGGTCACCGGGATGGCGTTTCCACCAATTTGGACCGGTGATATTTCAACAGTGCGTCGAAGACGTTCCGCAACCTCCAAGGCGTCTTTCCGTTCGGTGTCCAAAAGCATCAAGGAGAATTCCTCCCCCCCGTAGCGACCGAGAATGTCCATTTCCCGCAAACCGGTCTGGAGCCGACGGGCGACCTCGGACAACACGGCGTCGCCGGCCGGGTGACCCCACTTGTCATTGATCTTTTTAAAATGGTCGATGTCGGCCATGATCACGGCCAAGGAACGGAAGGAGCGGCCCCGTCGGTGAAGTTCCCGATCGGCCAAGAAGAAAAATTGGCGCCGGTTAAAAGCTGGGTCAAATCGTCCACCGTGGCCAACCGTTCCACCTGCTGGTGGAGCCCGATGGCGTCCAGAGCCTGTCGTGCGTAGACCGCGCAGGTCCCCGCGAACTGAATTTCGTGGATATTGAAGTGACGCCAACCCCGTCGTTCAAACCACACAACCGCCCGCAGTTCTTTTCCGTTCGACAACGGGATCCCCAACACGCCGCCCGTCCCCCGACGGCGCCAGCGTCCCCACACGCCGGCTTCGCCCGCCGGGTTCAGGGGGCTCAAATCGGTTGGATTCCCTCGCGCCCGCTCGAAGAGCTTTTCCATCCACGGTTTTCTCGGGTCCCAGGCGTCCATTTTCCCGTGTCCGCAACGGTAACTGAATTCCCCCGCCGTTGTGCCTGTCTGCAAAACCCACGACCGCGTTCCCAGCACCCCGGAGGCGTGTTGGACCAATCGCCGGGCGGTCTCCGCTTCATTGTGGGACCGGACCAACGCCAGCGCCAATTGCCGCAGGTGTTCGGAGCGGAACCAATAGGCGTAGCGGATGGAATGCAAAATCCACGCGCAGGAAATGAAACAAAAGACCGCCACGCCGCTCTGCACGACCGAGAACCATTCAATGATTTTAACGTAACAAGCGAGGAGCAAGAGGGCCGGCGGGATCACCGCCGCCAGGAACCACCGGCGCGACAGGATCGCGGCCCCCGCCCAAACGGCCGCCAACATAAAAAAAGTTTGTTGCTGAAGGTAATATTGGGGGAGTTGAACCGAAGCGTAAATGATCGTCGCCATGGCCAGCCACGTGAAAAGCGCCACGGATAAATTGGCGAACCGGGCGGGAATCCGTTTGCGGCGGGCGAGGCGGCCCCAAGCCCAGGCGCCGACGGCGATGGCCCCATCGATGAAGATAAGTGGAATGTGCAACGCGGCGTTCGTGTTCTTGAAACGAAGTGAGTGAAAGTACCCCAGAAAGTTAAGGAGGCTAAAGATGCCGAAAATGATGACGATGATCGGCGCTGACTTTAACACACTCTCCATGACGGCCGCGTTGCGGGATTCCAGCAACGTGCTGTCCGGAAGGGCCGGTGGACGGCGGGGACAAGGTCGGTTCGGTGTGGCTTTCCATGGTTCTCTCGTTCAGGATAACGCCTAATGCGTCACCTCTCAAGGGTATTCTTCCCGATCCCCGCGCGGTTTGCGGCGATTTTCGCGTTAGGCGATGTCCCCCACGCGGGCGAGGAGCTCTTTGTTGGACCGGGTGGCCTGGAGTTCGTTGACAAGCTGATGGGTCGCGTCCACGGCGGACATCCCGGACAGGACCGTGGCCAGGAGGGTCAACGACCCGCCGTCCTCCAGCCGAATGCGCGGGGACGGATCCACCGCGCGACCGAGGGCCCAAATCATCCAGCCCGTCAGGAACCCCACCGCCGTGCACGCGAGGAACCAACGGCGAAGGTCGGCCCATGTAAAAACTACGATCATTCCTGGATTTCCCACGGACTCCACGATAGGCTCTCTTCGTTCGATTATTTCGAGAGGTTGAGGAGGCCCCGAACGCCCGCCGCGGCCCGGTTCAGTCCGTCGCGAAGCAGTCCCCAACTGTCCTGGGCGTTGTGAACCCAATGGCGGACCTTTTTCTCTGCGTCGCTCGGGGGGTGGGTCATCCTGCGGGCCACGACAACACCGGCCAACGCGCCGCCGAAGGCGGCCAGTCCCAAGGCCCATCCGGGGTGCTTTTTCATCAAGCTCACGGCGTTGTCCCAGTATGGCTTCAATTCCTGTTGGACCGGTTCGGCGGTGCGGGAAACGCCTTCCCGAAAATCTTCCCCCAAAGTCGCGGTCGTTTCCTTCCCATCTTCGCTTCTATTCATAATGCCTCCATGGGCTCAATGAGTCCTTGCTGAGATGAGACGCCGGGAAAGGCGAAAAGGTAACGAAACGAGAGGAAGGACCGGAGCGAATTAAGCTTTTTTAAAAACGATCAAGACGCGGTCCAACTCGCCGTCTTTGCCCAACCGGTCGGCGCGGGTGTACATCACGGAGACGCTGTCCCCCTCCTTGGTCCGGAGAGTGCCGGGCCTATCCAAGACCGAGGTTTCGTGCGCCGAATTCCCCTTCCGAGGAAGCGGCCCCTCGCTTCCCGTATCGAGAATCGTGGCCAAGGGCATTCCAAAAAAACCGTCCAAGGTCCACCCCGTCAGGGCCTCGGCCGCTTTGTTCATGAAAGTGACACCCCCGCGAGCACCCGCCGCGATCACGGCGTCGGTCAACCTGTTAAGGGCGCGGGCGTGCCAACCGTCCATCTCGCCCATCAAGACTTCCATTCTATGTCGGTGGATGGCCAGTTCGATGACCCCTTGAAGCGACCGCTCTTCCAGCGGCTTCAGAATGTACCCGAAGGGCATGGTCGCCTTGGCTCGCTCCAGGGTGCGTACGTCCCCGTGGGCGGTGAGGTAGCTGACGGGAACGTTGAATTCGGCGTAGAGGTGTTCCGCCGTCTCGATGCCGTCCAGGGGCCCATCGATGCGGATGTCCATCAACACAAGGTCGGGCCGGGAAGCGTGAACGCTCCGAACGGCTTCCTCTCCGCTGGCGGCAATGCCCGTGACGGCGTATCCCATTTTCGTCAGCAGTCTTTTCAATTCGTCTGCCACGGTGCGCTCGTTTTCCACGATCATAATCCGTTTTTCCGTCATGGCCTTCCTCCCTCAACTCCCAGAAGTGTTCCACACGTTTATTGGATGCCTCACATCCGCACGAGTCGACAGTTTTCTGAATTAACCGAGTACGACACGCCTTTCCCGCTGAGGGTTACAATGTTTGGGGGGTTCGTGTTGTTCCCCAGTCCCCGGAGGTCCCGTTAAAACGAAGCGGGACTTTTCGTTGTTTCAGGAGAAAGAAGGCCCCGAATGGGCCGAGGGACAAGCAAACCGCCCGCCTTGTAAGTTCAGGCACTAAAATCCTCGGGGGGTCACGCTCGGGGGGGGCGCCGGGCGGCGGGGGCGCCGGGCGGCGGGGGCGGTGTAACCTTCCCCCGGGTTCAAGTGCCTAATTAAAAGAGGACAACGGGGGGATCTCCCGGCCTTTCAAAATAAGGAGTCATCCACGATGCCAGGCACACCGTTGAGAACAGAGCACAAATGAAAGTTGGGATTATTGGATGTGGATTTGTTGGAAGCACGGCCGCTTATGCCATGGTTCTTCAAGGGTCCGTCAGTGAAATCGTCATGGTGGACGTCGCCCCGGACCTCGCTCAAGCTCAAGCCGATGACATCTCCCATGCTGTTCCTTTTTCCAATGCCGTTCAAATACGCGATGGAACCTTCCAGGACTTATCCAACGCACGGGTGGTCATTTTGGCCTGTGGGGTGGGACAGAAACCCGGAGAGGACCGGCTTCAGTTGTTGGAGAAAAATGTCAGCATTTTTCAGGAGGTGGTTCCTCGGGTGCTTTCCCACGCGCCCGATTCCGTGTTGCTCGTCGCAACCAATCCGGTTGACATTTTGACTCAAATGACGACCCGCATTTCCGGATTAGCCCCCAACGGGTGATTGGATCCGGGACCGTTCTGGACACGGCGCGCTTTCGAACGCTCTTGGGCGAACATTTGGGCGTGTCCTCCCATTCCGTTCACGCGTATGTGCTGGGCGAGCACGGCGAGTCCGAAGTTTTGGCCTGGTCAAGCGCCGTGGTGGGCGGTATTCCGCTCAATGATTTTGCTAAGCAGGTGGGGCGTCGCATTTCCCACGAGGTCCAAACGGCCATCGAAGAAGGCGTGCGGCGCGCGGCCGATCGGATTATTAAAGGGAAAAAAGCCACGTATTTTGGAATCGGCGCGGGTTTGTCGCGCATCGTGAGCGCAATACGAGATAATGAGCGCGCGGTCTTGACGGTTTCTTCTTTAGCGGGGACCAATGAATTTGGAGATGTCAGTTTCTCCTTGTTGCGGGTCGTGGGGTCCGCCGGGATTGTTTCCACCCTCTTGCCCAACCTCTCTGACGGGGAGCGAGGCGCCCTTCACCGAAGCGCCCGGCTCCTTAAGGAAGTTATCGCCGGGCGGTCGGTCCAGCCGCCGAGCGGCGGGGATTTGAAGTCGGGCGGGAAATAATTAACGCGAGCCACTTCCTAAAAGGACGCCGAAGAATTTATGAATCCAGAAAAGCCGGAAAAAACAAGGTGCAGACCCTGTCCCAAGGGGACATCTCCTCTCCCCAGGAGTCAGGCACGAAAATGGCTGGCGCGGCTTGCGGGGTGGAAGTTAAACGAGAAAAGCAAAAGCATTTCAAAGTTGTACATCATGCGCGATTTTTCCGCGGCCATCGCGTTTATGAAAACGATTCATCCCGTTGCTCAAGCGGAGGATCATCATCCGGACCTGCACCTCACGAATTACCGAAGATTGCGGATTGTTCTCTCGACACACAAGGTGGGTGGGCTCTCCGATAAGGACTTTATTCTTGCGGCCAAAATCGAGGCCCTTCCGAAAGCGTTGAAAGCCCGGTGATGTGAGAAGCCCGCACGACTCAAAACAAAACCGCCCCGCATTCCGTCGGGGAATTGTTTTCGGTTCTTGCGGAAGCCGGGCGGCATGAAAACGGGCGGCGCGCTTTTGCGCGCGCGGCTTGCGGCGATTCCCGCGTTAGGCGATGTCCCCGACGCGGGCGAGGAGCTCTTTGTTGGACCGGGTGGCCTGAAGTTCGTTGACAAGCTGTTGGGCGGCGTCCACGGGGGACATCCCGGACAGGGCCCGCCGCAGCGTTCGAACGGCCTTCAGTTCGGCGGGATCCAGCAACAGTTCCTCTTTGCGGGTGCCGCTTTTAGCGATGTCGACCGCGGGGAAAATCCGCCGGCTCGAGATTTCCCGGGACAACACCAGCTCCATGTTCCCCGTTCCCTTGAATTCCTCGAAAATCACGTCGTCCATGCGGCTGCCGGTTTCGACGAGGACGGTGGCCAGGATGGTCAACGACCCGCCGTTTTCGATTTTTCGCGCCGCCCCGAATATACGCCGGGGGATTTCCAGCCCCCGGGCGTCCACCCCGCCCGAGAGGGTGCGCCCGCTGGACCGGCGTTCGACATTGTGCACCCGGGCCAGCCGGGTTAAGGAATCGATCACCACCATGACGTTTTTCCCCTCCACCACTTCCCCCAGGACCTGGCGCATCAGCTCGTCGGCCACTTGAACGTGCTTTTCTTGGGAGTTGTCCGACGACGACGCCCGCACCTCCGCCTTCACGGTGCGCTTGAAATCCGTGACTTCCTCCGGCCGCTCGTTGACCAACAGGCAATAGAGTTTGATGGCGGGCTGACCGTTGATCACGGCGTTGCAGATTTCTTTTAAGAACGTGGTTTTGCCGGATCCGGGCGGCGCCACGATGTACCCCCGCTGGCCCATGCCGATGGGACTCAGCAAGTCCAGGGCGCGAACGGTGAGGGCCGACCCCCGTCCTCCAGCCGAATGCGCGGGGACGGATCCACCGCGCGACCGGCGTAAAAGCGTTCTTCGTTGGCGTTTTTGGGTTTCATGGGTCCTTTTCGAAAGTACCGGCGTTTTTTTCCTGCCCGAGGGCCGCGCTTGGGTCGGCTTCAAGCCCCGTCCGGCAACCCCTGAAAACAAAACCCCCCGCCGATGGCGGAGGGTTTGTGTTCAAAGTGGCGGGGTCGACGGGATTTGAACCCGCGGTCTCCGCCTTGACAGGGCGGCGTGTTAACCGAGCTACACCACGACCCCAGAATGGGTTAAAAAACAAACACGCGGCGTGGGCCGCGTGGTCGGGTGGATGATACAAAAATTGGGCTTTTAAATCAAAAAAGCCTACCGCACGACGGCAAATTTAAGGGTTTTGCGACCTCCCCGGCTTTCGGCGCGCACCAAGTACACCCCGGTGGGCGCCGGGCGGCCATCGCGGTCGCGGCCGTCCCAAAGGGCCTGCCCGGTGAAATCGGCGTAGACGGTTTGGACCCATTCGCCGCTCACAGTGAAAATCTTGAGCGTCGCGTCGCCGGGTAAATCGGTGAAGGTGGCGGTCCCCCCTTCGCGCAGAGGATTGGGAAAGCCTTTGAAGTGGGTAAACCCGGCGGTGGTCGCCAGCGGCCGCCGAAAGGTTTGAACCCACAATTCGTGGGCCGATCGGGGCGACCCGTCGAAGCGCCGCAGCCCCATGTTGCCGAACCGGCGCAACAACAACTCTCCCCATTGCCCCCCCACGGCGTAAAACGTGTCCAACACCGCGCAGGTGTCGCTGGGGCGCGGGCAAGGGCAGGCGTCGGCGTCGGCCCCCTTCAAAAGATCGCGCATTTCCCACCAGACCACGGCCTCGAACTTTTTGTCCTGGGCCTGGCTGAGCAAAACCTCCAGGTAATTTCGGAGGTTTGCCTCCCCCCCCACCACCGTGTCGTCAATGAGCACCGCGCCACAGCCGGAAGGCGGGCTCGGGTGCTGGTAGCTCGTCAACACTTTCACCGCCGACCAGCCGGTTTCCGCCACCCAAATCTTGCGCGCCGTTTTCTGCTGGACGATCGTGAAGGCCTCGTTGAGCCGGGAAAAGCCCGTGGCGTAACTGTCGGGCGGGATGGGTGGAAAAAGGAATTGCAGCGGGTACATGGAAAAGGCGATCCGGTCTCCCGGAACGGTGAGCGCTGTAACCAAATGTCTTTCAAAACAGGCGCGAAGCGACGCGTCCGTCCGCGGCCCGCCGCACCAGGGGGTGGAAGGGTCGGTGGGCCCCAGGGCCACGCCGTAAAGGTATTCAAATTGAAATGTCGGGAAAATTGTCAGCGACGGGTGCCTGGCTTTGAGCGACCGATGCACCTCGCCGTACCAGGCGATAAAGGCGTCTTTTTGCGCCGGGCAGTTGAAAAATTGAATGTCCATCTCGATCACGGGACTGAAGTAACGGGGCTGAACCAAATCGATCAGGTAACTGGCGTAGGCCACATAGGCGCGGCGGTGGGTGTCCGCGTTTACATCGGTCGAGAACGGGTAACAGCCGTCCGCGTCCACCGGCGCCCAAGTTTCGTCGTAGGTCCCGGCCGCGGTCACATTTTTCGTTAAGGTTTTGCGGCCGCCCAGGGGCGAAAGGGCCAGGTAACGCACTTTGCCGGTGTCCCTTGCGTTTTTCGCGATGGTCGCCCATTGTTGGGCCCAGGGGGCCGGGAGGGGCTTGTTGTTGGCGAATTGATCCCAGGGAACACCCAAAAAGTCGTCGCCGTGGATGGAGATCAAATCTTGATCCTGGGTGTCGGCGAAGGTCCAAAAAGGGAAGGACACGCTGGAGATATGGATCGGCGTTGTCCCCATCAAAAAATGTCGGGGTTCCCCGGCGGCACAGAAAGCCGCCAGGGCGAATGTAAAAACGCCGAAAGAAATTTTGAATTTCATCGTCTTTGGGGTTATTATAGTAAGGAAACCATGAAACCGAGATGGATCGTTCCCGCCTTGGCCGTGCTCCTGGGCTTTTCGGGCCCGGGGCGCGCGAGCCCCATGGACCCGGCCTTGGCCGTCGGGCAGGCCATCGACCATTGGGACGCCCCCACTCTCTCGCTCGTGAGCCAATGGGTCGGCGAACTTTCCAAAAACAACCCCAAGGACGCGGGGTTCGCCTATTGGCGCGCCGTGGCGGCCTTTCACACGGTCTTGATGGGCGACGGCGGGGACGACGCCCTGCCGCCCGCGATCGAGGCCGCCCGCGCCGCCCTCCGGCTCAACCCCGACGCCCGGGACGTCCACGCCATGCTCTGCGCGCTCTACGGCATGCGCATTAAGAACTCTTCGATACGGGCGGTGTGGTTGGGCCCGCGGCTCATGCGCCACGGAAAACAGGCCCTGCTCGCCCCGGAAAACCCCCGCGCGCTTTATTTGGTGGCCACGTGCCGTTATCACGGGGGGCGGGAATACGAAGAGGCCCTCCGTTTGTTGAACCGCGCCGAAACGCTTTTCGCCGCCGAAAAACCCGCCCCCACGGAGCCCCATTGGGGCCGCCCCGAAGCGTTGCTGTACAAGGCCTACACCCTTGAAAAATTGGGGCGCGGCGGGGAAGCGAAATTGATTTTCAAACAGTTGTTGGAGTTGCGCCCCGGCCACGGCGTGGCCACCGAGCGATTAAAGTAATTCTTTGCCCAAGAGCCGCGCCAGCCGCGCGCGGTTGTAGCGCTGGGCGATGACGCAGGGCAGGTTGCCCGCCAGGGCGTAGGCCGCCATCAATCCCCCCACCCAGGGCCGGTTCCACAAAAAAAAGAACGGCGCCGCCGTCATGGCCAACCAGTGGGCCAATTCTCCCCGGCGGGTTTCCAGCGAAAAACGGCTCAAATAATCCCCGGTCCGCGACGACAGATCCCGTTTGGCGAAACCCCCCGCGAACCAGGGGCCCGCGTCGGGCAGGCGGTCTTTCCAACGTTTCACGCCCAGAAATTCGTACAACGCGCCCCCGCGTTCCCAGGGGCGCGCGCGGTAGAGCCAGCCATCGGCCCCCAACCGTTCGGCCGGGAGTCCGGTGACGAACTTGGCCGCGGCGAACTGCACCGCCAACCACACCGCGATGTCGACCGCCACGGTCACCGGAACGGGGAAATAAAAAACCCTCATTGGTTGGTTCGCCCTTTCCAGACCAGGGGCCGTCCCACCGCGAGGGCGAAGAGCGAACGGAGAAAGACGAAAACAAAAAACACCGCCGGAACCGGGTAGGCCAGCGCGGTGGCCCATCGAAAGGAGCCCAACCGACGGAGCCAAAGGCCGGTTTGCAACGCGAAGAGCGCGTAGACCGCGCCGGAAAGGAGGACAGGGGCGTCCACGGAACACGCGGCCGCGGCGAGCGCGCGCGCCGCTCCCAGGGCCCCGGTCAACCACAGGCTGAAGGCGATCCAAATGGAAAGGGGCGTGCCCTTGCCGCCCAGGACGAAGGATTTTCCCCACCCCGCCGCGATCCCCGCGATTCCGCTGTCGTACATGCGAAACTCCACGGCGCCTTTCCCGGCGTAACAAGCCAAGGGCTCGCCCCGACCTTCAAGCACCGCCGACAGGTCGAAATTCTCCACCCACCGGTCCTTGACCGGCTCGTAACCGCCCACCGACCAAAAAGTTTCCCGGGAAACGGCCAACAGCGGGCCGAAAAGCCGTTGGGGAGCGGCCCTGTTCCCGCGGGGGGTGAAGGCGTTGGACGCCGCCGCTTGAACGAGGTTGAAGACCCCCGAGAAATCCTCCACCCATCGGACCGTGCGATGGTAGGGCAAGACCGAAACGGCCCCCCGGTTCGCCCGCGCGGCGGCGGCGATACGCGCCAGGGCCCCCGGCAAGAGCCGGAGGTCCGCGTCCAAAAACAAAAGCCACGGGCCCCGGGCCTCCCGCGCGCCCTGCTGGCAAGCCCAGGTTTTCCCCCGCCACCCGGCCGGGAGCGGCGCGGAGGCGATCACCCGCGCCCCGACCCGCCGGGCGACATCGGTGGTGCCGTCGGTGGAATGGTCGTCGACCACCAGGATTTCCAAGGGCCGAAGGGATTGGTTTTGCAGGGATTCCAACAGGGCGGGCAGGCGACGGGCTTCGTCCCGGGCGGGGATGATGACGGAAAAATCAACCGCGGCGTCGCCTTTCGGAAGGGCGGCGAGGCGCCAAAGCATCCAAAACCCCGCGAGCCAGCAAAGCCCGTGGAGCGTCGCCTCGAGCATGGGTTATTTCAGGTCGGCGAGGATTTTGTCCCGCGCCAGTTGGCCCGAGAGCACCACCATGGGCATGCCGCCGCCCGGGTTCACGCTGCCGCCGACAAAGTAGAGGTTTTTGTAGTGGGCGCTGCGCTGGGGGGCCTTGAAGCCCAGGTTCAACCGCCGGTCCGACACGACGCCGTAAATGGCGCCCTTGTTGGAGTAATACCGTTTTTGGATGTCCTCGGGCGTCCAGCGGTCTTCGGTCACGATGTGCTTGCGCAGGTCCGTCAGGCCCATGCGCTCCAGTTTCTCCAGCAGCCGTTCGCGCAGGGCGTCGTAGTCCTCCGGCCCGAACGGGTCTTTGTCGCGCAGGTGCGGGATGTGCGGCAGCACCTTGATCACTTCGCAACCGGCCGGGGCCTGGGCGGGGTCGGTTTTGCAGGGAGCGACGAGGTAGATGGTCGGGTCGTTGGACAGCCCCTGCCCGACGAAGAGGGTGTTGAAATGCTTGCGCGCGTTCTCTGAATAGAAAAAGTTGTGGTGGGCCAGTTGGGGGTATTGCCGGTCCACACCCAGGTGCAGCACGAGCCCCGAGCAGGCGGGCTTGAACTTCTTCAGCCTGCGCAGGCGGCCCGCCGGTTCTTTAAACAGATCGCGGTAGAGCGGAATGACCTCCATGTTCGAAACACAGACGTCCGCGCTGATTTTCTCCCCGCCGTCCAGCGTCAGCGCGGCCACCCGGCCGTCAACGCGCTCGGCGCCGACAACCTCGCGCCGGTAATGGAGCCGCCCGCCCAAATCGAGGAGCAATTTCTCCAACCCCCGCGCCAGGCCGTAGAGCCCGCCCTTCACATACCACAGGCCGTAACCGAATTGGATGTGCGGCATGAGGTTCAACAGCGCCGGCGCGTCGTAGGGCGACGACCCCACGTACTTGATGAAATAATTGAGCGCGTCGACGAGCTTTTTGTTTTTCACGAACCGGCGCACGCCCTGGTCCAGGGTGCGGAAGGTGTCGAAGCCCACGAGGCTCCGCCAGGGACCGTAGAAGCGGAGCAGTTCCCAAAAGGAGTCGAGCCCTTTGGCGAAATAGCCTTCCTCGGTGATGCGGGTGAGCTTTTCAGAATACTTCATAAAGTCCCAGAACCCCTCGGTCTTGCCGCCGGGGATCTTGGCCAGTTCCGCCTCCTGTTGGCGCTTGTCGGGGGTGAAGTCGAACACCGTGCCGTCCTCGAAAAAATTCCGCCAATGGGGCGTGACCGGCTGGAACTCGACGTAATCCTCCATGCGTTTGCCGGCGCGGTCGAAGAGCGCGCGGAAAATGTGCGGCATGGTCAAAATCGAGGGGCCCAGGTCGAAAGTGAACCCGTCCTTCTCCAAAATGTTCAGTTTCCCGCCGGCGCGCTCGTTTTTCTCGTAGACGTCCACCGAAAAGCCTTCGGTCGCGAGGGAAATGGCCGCCGACAGGCCGCCCAACCCCGCGCCGATCACCGCGACGTTCTTTGTTTTATCGCCCATGGGTTTTCTTTTTCTCCTTCTGAATGCGACGAAAGGCCCGCACAAAACCCCACAGCCCCTTGATCTTGGCCGGCCAGGGTTTGTCCAAAAAAGACATGTGCAGATAAATCCTCAAATTCTCGTAAACGCCCCGGCTGTAGGGGAACCAATTGAGCTCCCGCCGGGCGGCGCCCTTGTTGACCATCACGGCCAGGCCCCGCGTGAAGGCCTTGAGGCCTTCGGGGCCGTGGTAACGGCCGAAACCGCTTTGTTTAACGCCCCCGAAGGGCAGATGGGGGTTCCCGATGTTCTTGATCACATCGTTCACCGCGCCGTTGCCGACCTCCAGGCGGGACAACACGCGCCGCCCCTTGGCCAAATCCCGGGTCCAGACCGACGCGTTGAGCCCGAAGGGCGATTCGTTGGCCAGGGACACCGCCTCCTCCTCGGTTCGAAAGCGCATCACCGGCAAAACGGGTCCGAAGGTTTCTTCGGTCATCACGGCCATGCCGTGGTGGGTTCCGGTCAGGAGCACGGGACCCATGAAGTCCCCCTTGTTCCAGCGTTCCGAGCGGAGGGTCGCGCCCTTCTTGAGAGCGTCGTCGATGTGGCGGTCGATGACGACCTTTTGCCTCGGGTCGGTGATGCCGCCGATGTCGTCGTCCATGCCGACCCCCACCCGGAGGGTTTTGACGCGCGCGGCCAAGGCCGCGACGAAGGCGTCATGAATTCCTTCCTGCACATACAGACGCTCGACAGAGACGCACACCTGCCCCGCGTTGGCGAAGGCGCCGTACACCGCCCCCTCCACGGCGCGCTCCAGGGGCGCGTCGTCGAACACGATCATGGGGTCCTTGCCGCCCAGCTCGAGGAGCAACGGGGTCAGCCGTTCGGCGGCGGCGGCCATGACGCGCCGCCCGGTCTCGGCGCCGCCGGTCAGGAAAATAAGGTCCGGTCCCGATCGCACGAGCCGCTCGCCCACGGCGCCGTCGCCCGTCACACCGGTGACCGTCGCGGCGGGAAACCCCGCGCGGTGGAAAAGGTCCACGATCATTTTCCCCACCTGGGTGGAGAGCTCCGAGGGTTTCAAAACCACCGCGTTCCCCGCGACCAGGGCCGTGGCCATGGGGACCACCGACAATTGAAAAGGAAAGTTCCACGGCGAGAGCACCAACACCCAGCCCCAGGGGTGTCGCTCGACGCGGGAGGCGCTGTGCCGGAAGGAAAAGGGCGTGGGGCGCTTCTCCGGGGCCAGAACCCGCGCGGCGTTCTTTTCCAAATAACGGATGTTTTCCACGGCGGGGATGATCTCCGTCATCACCGCCTCGACGGGCGTTTTGCCCGTGAGCGCCGTCAGGCGGCCGGCGATGGCGTCCATTTCATCGATGATGAGGTTGCGCAGGCGGGCCAGGCACGCGGTGCGCTCGCGCACCGAGGTGCGCCGCCAGCAGTCAAAGGCCTTGCGCGCGTTCTCGCCCAGCTCGTCGATGGGCACGGTCGACAAATCGGCCGTGGGGACCAATCAGGCCTCCACCGGCAGGGCGGGCACGGGGGGCACGGTCACGCCGTGCCTCCGGCAAATGAGGTTCGAAGAAATCCGCGCCGATTCGTAGATGGTCGGCAGGCCGCTGCCCGGGTGGGTGCCGCCCCCCACGAGGTAGCATCGGTCGAGCTCTTCGAATTTGTTGCGGGGGCGGAGGTAAAGGAGCTGGGAAAAAGTGTGCGCCAGGTTGAAGGTGGCGCCCAGGTAAATGCGGCCGTCCTCCTGCCAGTCCAGCGGGGTGATCACACGCTCCGCGCGGATCCGCCGCCGCAAATCGGGCAGGCCCGCCCGTTTTTCGATCAAGTCCAGCACGTGGTTTTTGAAGGCCTCGCGCTCCTCCCCCCAGGCCACTGAACTCGATTGGTTGGGGGTGGGCACCAAGACGTACAACGCCGAATGGCCCGCCGGGGCGAGGGACGGGTCCGTCACCGAGGCGTTTTGAATGTAAAAAGAGATGTCCTTGGACAGAACCTTGCGCGTGGATATGTCGTGGAGGTTGGCTTTGTAGTCCTTGGCGAAAAAAATGGTGTGGTGGTCGAGGGGCACCGCGCCTTCGACGCCGAGGTACATCATAAAGGTCGAGCAGGAATATTTTTTCTTGGCCAAGCGGGCCGGGGCGTACTTTTTAAGCGTTCCGGCCGGCAGCAGGCGGGACATGGCGTGGGCGAAATCCGCGTTGATGATGACCTCGTCGGCGGTCGCCCGTTCGCCGTTTTCCAGCTCCACGCCGGTCACGCGGCGGCCCTCCAGGGTCAATTGGCGCACCGGGGTCGACAGGCGGATTTTTCCGCCCTCCTCCGCCACCACGCGCGCCATGGCCTGGGAGATTTGGTTCAGCCCCCCCACCACGTGTTCGATGCCGTGGGCGTGTTCGATGTAGGGCAGCATGGTGAATAAGCCCGGACACTCCCAGGGCGACATGCCCAGGTACTTGGCCTGAAAAGTGAACGACAGTTTGAGTTTTGCGGGTTGAAAGTAACGCCCCAAATTTTGAAACAGCGATCGGCCGATCGAAAGGGCGGGAACGGCCATCATCAAATCCTTGGAAAGGAAAGAGCCCAGGGTCGAGTAGTCCCGTTGAATGCAGGGGTAGAGTTTTTCGTAGCGCCGTTTTTCCTCTTTGAGAAACCGGTCGAAACCTTCCTCGCTGCCGGGGAAATGCTGGCCGATCTCGCGGCGCATGGCGGCGTGGTCCGAGGTGATGACGACGTCCCGGTCTTCAAACTTCAAACGGTAAAGGGGGTCCAGTTTTTTGAAGGAAAGGTACTTTTCCACGTCCCGCCCCGCTTCCTGGAACATTTCGGCGAGGATGAAACGCATCATGAGGAAGGTGGGGCCGGTGTCGAAAGTGTACCCGTCGAGGCGAATCGGGGCGTTGCGGCCCCCCACGACGTCCTTGGCTTCGAACACCGTCACGTCGAACCCGCGGTGCGCCAGGATCATGGCGCTGGTCAAACCGCCGGGTCCGGCGCCGACAATGATGATCTTTTTACGGGCGGGGTTGAGGGGCATGGCTTGCCAACTCCCTGAAAAGGATAAAACTGTTACGATCTCACAAGAGAACGCCAATTATTTCATTTTCGGAGGATCTGTGACCGAACCCAAGATCGCCCAAAAGGCGCCCATCGTGTTGGACGAAACCCCCGGCGACAAATGGTGGTGCGCCTGCGGCCATTCCCAAACCCAGCCTTTTTGCGACGGCAGCCACAAAACCTCCGGCACCGGCCTCACGCCCGTCAAGGTGACCGTTGAAACAGCGGGCAAAGTGGCCTGGTGCGCCTGCAAGCACTCACAAAAAGGCGCGTTTTGCGACGGCGGGCACAAAAGAATTTGAACCCAAAGGGCCGACGGCTTGGTAGAATAAGGGCACGGGGTTCGCAACTCAAAACCCCCATCAAGGAGAAATCATGTCTACATTCCATAAGCTGATGTTGACGTTGGTGGTGATGGCCTCTTTCTTTGTCGGAGGCTGCCAAAAATCGGAACCCGTGACGGAACAGCCCGCTGTGGCCCCGGTGGAAGCGCCGGCGACCACGGAAGCCCCGGCGATGGAAGTCCCCGCCGTGGAGCAACCGGCCGCTGAGACCCCCAAATAAAAACGCATTAATTAAATGGAAGTTCGCGCGCGGGCGCGCGTTGTCGCCGAAAGGGCGATGGCGCGCGCCCGGCGTTTTACATCAACACTTCGGCGAATAGGCCGAGCTTTATGGCCTGGGCGTCCAGCGAGCGTATGCGCTCGCTCGTGACGGCGCGCAACCGGGACGGGGGCAGCAATTCCATAAATCCTTAACCCGAATTCCCCAGTTGCGTCGCGGGATTCGACGGGAAATCTGGTCCTTTTTCCTTCACAAAAAAGTTCGACCGTCGTCCCCGCTACGCCCTCACTTTTTTGTTTCGTAAAAAGGGCCGTATTTTCCGTTTCGGTCCTCGCGATCAACTGGGGAATCCGGGTTAATTCGAAAAATGGAGGCCGGGAAGGGCGGACATCCTGAAGGTTTTATAACAAGAAGCCAATTGTGAAAACTTTTTCCCCTGAATCCTTTTGCGTGAGCTGCCGACCCGGGAAAGCCCTGGAACCGAGCTGGGTCGGGATCAGAACCAACCCGATTGCGCGACCCCCGGATTCCAAGGGTTACTCCGCGTCTAAATAAACCCCCAGGTGAGGGACATTCTGGGAGGCTGCACCGGTTTCGGGATCCAAGATCTGTGGGCCGCCGGGGAAGAAATCCCGCACATAGTGGAAGTAAGACCAGCCGGTCTTGGCTTCCAGCTCATTGAACCGTTTCGCAAAGGCCTCCCATTCCGGCGCGACAAGATGAAACACGCCCGCTTTGACTTTCGGGAATTTTTCGGGCTCACAGAAATTGGAATTGAGCGCCGGTCCGATCAATTTCTTTTGTGCGGTCCGATGTAAGTCATAAAGAGACCCGCTTTCACCCTGGAACCTCATCAGCAGATAGTAGCCGGCCGCAAACAGGCAAAACAGGAAAGAGAATAACAGCAAAAGGACTATCATGCCGTGCCGGCGATCGAAGCCGGTGTGGGAAGAGAGCATCATCAGGGCCAAGAGAACCGCGGCGGACGCCCCGAAGATCATGAGTTTGCGAGGCGCCGTGCGCTTGACCTCCCGCAGGTGCCGCATGACGCAGGCGTCGCACACAGCGGTGTGAATCAAACGGCTTTGCTTAAGCTTCCATCCGTGCACGGTGTGCGTTTCGCCGGAGGGAAAGCCCAAATGCCGGGAAACCTTGACCTTGTAGTCGACGACGAGATACTCCCCGACCTTTTTCACATCACAAGGTTTGACGGGGATCCTTTCACACAGGGAACAGGCCGAAACTTTTGGGTTCGTGTTCTCATTCTCCATAACGGTCTCCTGTTTTCTAAAATCCCGAGGACACCCATTGAATGAGGCCTCCCCCGCTCGGTCAATTCGTTTGGCTTGAACCTATTTTGAAGGTCGCCGGGAAACCCGTCAAAGTGCCGGTGCGATTTTCCTTTGTCCGCGCCCCGCCCGGTTAAATCGCAAAAGACGCGGCGGAAAACCCAGATCACCCACCACCAACTTCCCCACGTAGGGCCGCGCCCGGGACAAAACAAGCCCTTTCTTGGGAAGCCCCAGGGTCACGGTCAATCGGGCCCGCACGGCCTCCGGGAGGGGGCGGCCCCTGTCGGCGTCCAAGCCGGAGGGCACGTCGGCGGCGATTTTGGGGCCCCGCCGCGCGTTCATCCATCGGATCAGCGTCCGGGCCTCCTCGGACAGGGGCGGGCGGACACCGAGGCCCAAAAAAGCGTCGACCACGGGTTCTCCCCGGTCCGGCAAACGAAGCCGGGGCGACCAAATCCGCACGGTCGGCCGGCAGGCCGAAAGCGCCCGCCAATGGGCGCGCGCCGCGTTTTGATAGTTTTCGGGTTTCCGCCACAGCAAGACGGTCACCCGCCGGCCCGCCTTGATCAGCCACCGGGCCGCCACGAGCCCGTCGCCGCCGTTGTTCCCCCCGCCGCAGACCACCAGAGCGCCCCGATGCGGGAACAACAGAGTCCCCTCCGCCAGGGCGTGCCCGGCGTTTTCCATCAAAACCTCTTCGGAAAGACCGCGTTCCATGGCGGCGGCGTCCCGTCTACGCATTTCGGCGGCGGTCACCGGTTTGAAATGAAAGGCGGGAAGGAGCGTCACGGTCTCATCATGCCAAAAAAAAGGCCCCCGGCGCGCAAGGCGCCGGGGGCCTTTGGAATGACAATCAATGTCCCCGGTTTTTCATGCGCTTGGCGCGTTTTTGTTTGTGTTCGCCGCGCTTCTGTCGCCGCTCGCCTTGATTTTGAAGGCGTTCGCCCTTGTTCTCCAGGTGTTCTCCCCGGTTTTCAAGTTTCTCGGCGGCTTTTTCGTGGCCGTCCGCCGCCACCTCTTCCGCCTTTTCCTGCATTTTCTCGCCGCGCTCTTCCATGCGTTCCCCGCGCTCTTCGCGGCGTTCGCCCTGGCGCTCCATGCGTTCGCCCCGGTTTTGTTTAACGTCGGACCGTTTGATCGTTTCCGGGGTCGTCGTCCCCTCGGTCGCAACGGGCGCGGGGGTCGTCTCGTCGGCGCGCGCCGAAAGTCCCAACACGGCGAGCAAGCCCGCCGCCAAAAACACAGTGGTGGATTTCTTCATGGTTCCTCCTGGAATTTAAAATCGGGCGATGGGTGCCGGTCGCCTTTGGACTTTTAGACGACCCCAAAACCGCCAAAGTGTCGCTCCGGGCGGCCTTTTGACAATGTGGTACCATGGGCCCATGAAAGCCCTTCCCGACCGTCGCGGACCCCGGTTGATCGCCCTTGGGACTCTGACATTTTTTTCCATCCTTTTCTTGATCCACGCGGTGGAGTTCGGACTGTGGTTGCGGGACCCGCGGCGCCGCTTGCCGGTCGACGGTGAAAAAGACGGGGTGTATTACACCTGGGGCCATCCCTGGCGGGCGGACCATCGCGTCGTTTGGAACGGGTGGCATTTCCGTCAAAAACGTTTCGAGGTGCCAAAACCCCGGGGCGTCCGGCGGGTGATGGTGGTGGGCGATTCTTTGACGTTCGGGGTCGGACTCGCTCCCGCCCAACGCTACACCGAGTTGATGGAAGACCGGTTGAACGAACTCTCTCCCCGGCAAGGCTGGGAGGTCATCAATTTGGGCCTCATGGGCGCGCCCACCGTGTTCGAGCGCGATGTGGTCGTCGGGTTCGGCCCGATGGTGGCCCCGGACCGGATTGTGGTCGGTTTTTCACTCAACGATGTGGATCCGGCGAAAAAATACCCCACCGAAGAACACCGTCGGTTTGAAGAGCGGCACGGTCGCTGGATGGGGCGCGTCGAAAAAATCCTCGCCGGGGTGGCCTTGCCGCGTTTGGCCGGGCAATTTCGGAAAGCCCTCAACCGCTGGGCGGAATTGTCGGGTCGCGTTCCCGATTACGAGGAACAGTTGCGGCGGGCCTACGCCGAGGACGCCCCGACGTGGATCGCTTTCCGGGAGGCGTTGCGGGACATCAAAAAGTTTTCCGACGGCCGGCGCCTACCGGCCCCTCTCTTCGCCGCGCTGTTGAGCCCGGGGTCGAGCGCGGAGGTCGCGCGCCCGACCCCCGAACAACGGTTTGTCGCGGACCGGGTGGACCAGGCCGCCCGCGCGGCGGAGGACTTGGGCTTCGCGGTGGTCCGTTTTGAGGAGGCGGTGGGCCGCTTGCCTCCGGAATCCCCCCTGCACGTGAACCCCGCGGACGGACACCCCGGGCCCGAATTGAACCGCCTCTTCGCCGATGGACTCGCCCGCGCCGTGGGCGACCGCCACCCGCCGCGCGCCTCCGATTAATCGATCCCGGGTTTCGGGACCCAATGGGGTCCGACCACGAGGGCGTCCATGCCGCAGGCCGAAAACGTCCGATGGGCGTTTTCGTGGTCGTTGACGATGGGCTCCCCCCGCAAATTGAACGAGGTGTTGAGCAACACCGGCGCCCCCGCTCGCTCGCCGAAACGCGTCAACAACCGGTGGTAAAGCGGGTCGACGTCGGGGGAGACCGTCTGCAGGCGGCAGGATCCGTCCACGTGGGTCACGGCGGGGATGACCGCGCGTTTTTCGGGGCGCACCGGGGCCACCATCAGCATGAAGCGCGGGGGCAGGAGACGCTCCACGTCGGGAAAAGCGACGAAGTCCGCGGCGCGTTCCACCGGGACCGAGGGGGCGAAGGGGCGGAAAGGTTCCCGGTATTTGATTTTAATATTCACGGTGTCTTTCATGCCCGCGCGTCCGGGATCGGCCAGGATGGAACGGTGGCCCAGGGCGCGCGGACCCCACTCCGCCGCCCCCTGGGCCCAACCGATCACCCGCCCCTTGCCGAGCCAATCGACAACGCGTTCGATCAAACGCTCTTCGTTCTCCAGCGTCTCGTGGGCGATGCCCCCCGAACGGAAAAAGTCCGCGGCGCGCGCGGGGTCGACGGCCAACCCCCAGTCCGCGCGGTCCATGACGAACCGCCGGGGGCGGCCGAGGGCCGCGTGTTCCACATAAAGAGCCGCCCCCAGGGCCCCGCCGGCGTCGCCCGCCGCGGGTTGGATGTAGATGTCTTCGAAAGGGGTTTCCCGCCGCAGGCGGTGGTTGGCCACGGAGTTGAGCGCCACGCCGCCGGCCACGCACAGGTTTTTCAAGCCCGTCCGGGCGTGAAGGTGGCGGGCCATTTTCAAAAGGATCTCCTCGGTGGCCCGTTGGACGCTGGCGGCGATGTCGGCGTAATGTTGGTTGGCGTTCATCTCCCCTTCCGTGGCGGGCGGCCCCTCGCCCGCCGGGCCGGAGCGGCGGGTGACGAAACGCGCGCGCGGATCCCGGGGCGGTCCGAAAAGCGCCGTGAACTTCGGTGAAAAGGTGTCGCGCCGGTGGTAGGGAAACCGAAAATAAGACAAATCCATTTCAAAACTTCCATCGGCGTGAAGCCGCATCAGTTTTTCCACGCGATCGACGTAACGCGGTTCCCCGTAGGGCGCCATGCCCATCACTTTGTACTCGCCTTCGTTGACTTCGAAACCGAGAAACGCCGTGAAAGCCGAGTACAACAATCCCAGCGAATGCGGAAACCGGATTTCGGAAAAAAGGTCGATTTTGTTTTCCCCGGCGTCGCCCCACCGCGCGGTCCCGCGGCCCAGGGTGGCGGTGCTCCATTCCCCCACGCCGTCCACCGTCAAGATGGCGGCTTCGGCGAAGGGCGAACAAAAAAAAGCGCTGGCGGCGTGGGAGAGATGGTGCTCCGAGAAAAGGATCCGGTCCTCCGGAACGCCCAGCTTTTCGCGCACCAGGGGCTTGATCCAAAGCTTTTCCCCCAACCAACTCACCATCGCGTCGCGGAAGACCAGGCCGGTCCGGGGCGCGTAATCGGCCAGGGTTTGGATCAAACGGTGAAACTTGAGAAAGGGTTTTTCGTAAAAAACGACACAATCCAAATCGGCGGCGGTCAGCCCCGCCTTGGCCAGGCAAAAGGCGATGGCCCGCTCGGGGTAGGCCGAATCGTGTTTGACCCGGGAAAAACGTTCCTCCTCCGAGGCGGCCACCAGGCGCCCGTCGACCAAAAGGGCCGCCGCGGCGTCGTGATAGAAAAAGCTCAAGCCCAGGATGTTCACGAGTGCTGCCGTCTCAAATCGTCGATGGATCGGTCCCGCGTGGTCCGGGGCGTCCAGGACGTTCCTTCGTCGGTCGGACGGGGACGACGCCAGGGGCGTCCGGCCGCGATGGCCACCGGCAGGAAAACGATGTAATAGAACACCGTGAGAATCAGCCGGGTTTGAAAAGCGCCGAAGGCGTGGGCTTTGGGTTTCCACCAGGCCCAAAGGGCCGCGAGAAATCTCATTTCAGAACAGGGTGTAGATGAAGGGGGCCAGGGCGGATCCTTGGGCGAGGAAGAGGAGGACGCCCAAGCCGACCAGGACCACGACCAAGGGGATCAACCAAAAAGCCTTTTCTTTCCAAAGGAAGGAAAGCAATTCACGGAAAACATTCCACTTGTCTTTGAACAACGGACCCTCCTTGATCCTGGGCGTTGGACGGCCAACGGAAAAAATTGGGCGGTGAGTGGTTTTCGGCCTATCGGCCTCCAACCATTTCTTCGGCTCCCACGCCTCAGTCAGGATTTGTGGCCTTTAAATCACGCCTCGATGAAAAGTTTGGGCGGTGAGGGATTTGAACCCCCGACCCTTCGCGTGTAAGGCGAACGCTCTGCCGCTGAGCTAACCGCCCGTGCGCAAAAACCGCGCACGAATTCTTGGCTTTCGGTTTCCGCTGCCCCGCCAGACCCCCGCGGGGCGTACGTCCTCGGTCGGTCCAGTGGGTCCGACCTCCGGGCGTCGAGCTAACCGCCCGTGCGCAAAAACCGCGCACGAATTCTTGGCTTTCGGTTTCCGCTGTCCCACCAAACACCGGTGGGGCGAACGTCCTCGGTCGGTCCAGTGGGTCTGACCTCCGGGCGTCGAGCTAACCGCCCGTGCGCAAAAACCGCGCACGAATTCTTGGCTTTCGGTTCCCGCTGTCCCACCAAACACCGGTGGGGCGTACGTCCTCGGTCGGTCCAGTGGGTCCGACCTCCGGGCGTCGAGCTAACCGCCCGTGCGCAAAAACCGCGCACGAATTCTTGGCTTTCGGTTTCCGCTGCCCCGCCAGACCCCCGCGGGGCGTACGTCCTCGGTCGGTCCAGTGGGTCTGACCTCCGGGCGTCGAGCTAACCGCCCGTGCGCAAAAACCGCGCACGAATTCTTGGCTTTCGGTTCCCGCTGTCCCACCAAACACCGGTGGGGCGAACGTCCTCGGTCGGTCCAGTGGGTCCGACCTCCGGGCGTCGAGCTAACCGCCCGAAATCAGAACCCGGCCAAACGGAGAAATTCATCGAGCCGGTGCGCGCTGAAAAAGCGGTTGTGTTTCTTTTCTTCCCCCAGGGGGCCGCTCACGCCCCGGCGGGAGTAGTCGTGCCCCGGGTAGAGGATCGTTTCGTCGGGAAGTTTGCCGATGACCCCGTTGAGGCTCTCAAAGAGGTCCTTGGGGCTCGAGCCGGGCAGGTCGCAGCGCCCGCAGGTGCCCAGGAACAGGGTGTCCCCGGCGATCAATCGGTCGTTCACCAAGAAACATTGCGATCCCGGCGTGTGGCCCGGCGTGTGCAAAAAGGTGATTTTGGTGGCGCCCAGGGTCAGCACCGTGCCCGCGTTGGAGCGTTTGACGTGGTCCCGCGGCACGTCCAAAAACAGCCCGCGCGGCGCGCCTTTGTCCAGGTAATCGAGCTCGTTGGGGTGGACGTAGACGGGCACGTTCTTTTTGGCCAGCAGGTTTTCCACGCCGTTGCAGTGGTCGAAGTGCCCGTGCGTGATGAGCGCGCCCTCCACCTTGTAGCCCTCGGACTCGGCCTCCGCCCAGGCGCGGTCGATGTCCCAGGCCGGGTCGACGATCACGCAGGTTTTGGCGTCGGTGTCCCCCACCAGGTAAACGAAATTCTCCATGGGGCCCAACTTCAATTGCCGAAGATAAACGCTCACGCGGCTATGATATCAAACGTCGATTCCCGCGCGGGCCAGCATTTGGCGCAACGGGGTCTTTCCATCGAAACACAGGGCGCGCACGCCCAACCGCCGCGCCGCCGCCACAAAGGCGGGGTGGTCGTCGATGTACACCATTTTCGTCAGCGGGAACCCCGTGCGGCGCGCCAGACGGCGGTACACCACGGGGGCGGGCTTCATTTCCTTTAAAAGGTGGGAAGCCATGGGATACCGCGCGCGGCCCAGGTCGGGGAACGCGCGGCATATATGAGCCCAATGGATCGGGTTGGTGTTGGAGAGAAGGGCGGTCGGGTACCGGCGCGCGAGGCGGCGCAGGAGCGACAAATGGGCGCGCATCGGCGTGAAGATACCGCAGAAGGCCCGGCGAAAGTCTTGGTAGGACATCCGCACCCCTGCGCGCCGCAGGCATTCCCGGTGAAAGGCCGCGCCGGACAGGCGGCCGCGCTCGAAATCCAGTCCGAGCCGGGTTTTCCAAATCAGGCGGATCAATTTCCCGCCCGCCCCGGGGACGAGCCGATCGAAATTCCGTTTGGCGCGCGCCGGACTGAAGCGCAAAAGCACGTTCCCGATGTCAAAGACGATGAGGGGCTTTTTTTCTTTATTCATCGGAGCGAATTATAGCCGTTTTTTGGTAGAATCTCCGTCCATGAGCGACGCCGTTGCCTTGCCGTCCATCCCCACCGGTCGCGCGCGTTTGGCCGCCTACGCCCGGTTCGTCAAACTGGAACACGCGCTCTTTTCATTGCCCATCACGTTCTCCGGGGCGTTGTTGGCCCAGGGCGGGTGGCCTCCCTGGCGGCTGTCGATGTTGGTGATCCTGGCGGGGGTGGCCGCGCGCACCTTCGCCATGGCGGTCAACCGCATCATCGACGTCCAAGTCGACGCCAAAAACCCCCGCACCAAAAATCGCGAATTGGTCACCGGCGCCTTGAGCGTGTGGGACGCCCTGCTCGTGGCAATCGCCGGGCTTGTCGTTTACATTTGGTGCGCCCAATCCATCAACAGCTTTTGCCTGATTTGGAGCTGGGTCCCCCTTCTCTTCTTCGTTATTTACCCGACCTTGAAACGCTTCACCTGGCTGTGCCATTTCGGCCTGGGCCTCACCTGGGCGCTTGCCCCCCTGGGCGGCTGGTTCGCGGTGCGGCCGGGGTTCGAGGGCAGCTGGCCGGCGTGGATCCTCGGGGCCTTCAGTTTTTTCTGGCTGTCCGGGTTCGACATCATTTACGGCACATTGGACGAGGAGTTCGACCGTCGGGAGGGCTTGTTTTCCCTGCCCGCGCGGTTCGGCCGCCGACGGGCCCTGCGGGTGTCCATGACGGCCCACTTTATCGCTTTTCTCTGTCTGGCCCTGCTCTTTTTCACTTCCCTGCAGGGCGCCAACGCGGCTTTCATGTGCTTGGGGGCGGGGGCCCTGTTGTTCGTGGAGCAGTTGGTGGTGGACCACGTGGACCTGGCGTTTTTTAAAATCAACGTGATCACGGGTTTCGTCGTTTTGGTGATGGTGGTGTTGGGGCTTCGGCCGGAGTTTTAGGAGAAAACCATGCGCATTGTTTTGGGTGTGACGGGAGCGTCGGGATCGATTTTCGCGGTGGAATTCCTGCGCCGCGTTTCCGGGGAGGAAATTTACCTCGTTTTGTCCCGGTGGGGGCGTTCGGTCCTGCATCAGGAAACCGGATTGACCTCCGAAAACCTGACCACGTTCACTAAAAAAGTGTTTTCCAACGACGACATGAACGCGCCCCTGGCATCGGGCTCGAACCCCTTCGACGTCATGCTGGTTCTGCCTTGTTCCATGACGACCCTGGGCAAAATCGCCCACGGCATCGGGGACAACCTCATCACCCGCTGCGCCGAGGTGGCGCTCAAAGAGCGCCGCAAACTGGTCCTTTGCCTGCGCGAATCCCCCCTTTCGACCATCGATTTGGAAAACGCCCACAAGCTCTCCCAGGCCGGGGCGATCATCATGCCCGTCTCGCCGGGGTTTTACCAAAAACCCGCTTCCCTGCCGGACCTCATCAACGGGTTCGTCGATAAGGTGCGCGGGGTCATCGGGCTGCCCACCGAAGCCGGTTGGCGCGCCAAAGAATTGGAATAAAAGTTCCCCGCATGGTCCCCGCCGATCTCCCGGCGCAACTTCGCCTCCTGGAAGAGAACGGCGAACTGCGGCGGATCCGCCGCGAAGTCGACCCCCGTCTCGAAATAACGGAAATCACCGTCCGTGTCGTCAAAGAGGGCGGCCCGGCCCTGCTGTTCGAAAACGTCAAAGGGTCCCCCTATCCCGTGGCGATCAACTTGTTCGGCACCGCCCGGCGTGTGGAGCTGGCCTTGGGGCGGTCCCCTCAAGCCATCGGCGAACGCCTGGCGGCCGCCGCCGAGGATCTCATGCCGCCCCGGCCCGCGGCCCTCTGGAAGCATCGGGGCTTGTTTTGGGACGCGGCCCACATGCCGCCGCGCTTTGTTCGGAATGGGCCCGTCAATCAAGTCACCGAAGTCCCGAACCTCGACCCCTGGCCCATCCTCACCTGCTGGCCCGAGGACGGCGGCCGGTTTTTCACCCTGCCGCTCGTCATCACCCAAAGTCCCCGGGGCCGTCGCAACGTCGGCATGTACCGCCTCCACGTTTATGACGAAAAAACCACCGGCATGCACATGCAGATCGAGCGGGGGGGCGGGGCTCATTACGCCGAATGGATGGCCCTGGACAAGCCCATGCCCGTGGCCGTGGCCCTCGGCGGCGACCCGGCCACCGTCTTGGGTTCGGTTCTGCCCCTGCCGGAGGACATGGACGAAATCGCCTTCGCCGGATTTTTGCGGGGGCGGCGCGTGCCCCTGGTGCGGCTCTCCAACGGGGTGGCCGCGCCCGCCGACGCGGAATTCATTTTGGAAGGCCACATCCCCCCCCGCGAACGGCGGACGGAGGGCCCCTTCGGCGACCATTTCGGACACTACAGCCACGCGGCGCCCTACCCGGTGTTCCACATCGACAAAGTTCACCGTCGTAGAAACCCCATCTACCCGGCCACCGTCGTTGGCAAACCGCCCCAGGAAGACAAATACATGGGCAACGCGGTTCAGGAGATGTTGTTGCCGTTGTTGAAATTCATGCGGCCGGAACTCGTGGACCTGTGGGCTTATCAAGAAGCGGGGTTTCACAACTTCGCCGTGGCGGCGGTTAAACAACGCTACGCCAAAGAGGCCGTCAAAACCGCTCTGGGCCTCATGGGCCAGGGGCAGATGTCGCTTACCAAGTGCGTGGTACTCGTCGATCCGGACGTGAAGGTGCGGGATTTCACGGCGGTGTTGGACGCCCTGCGCGACCACTTTGACCCGGCCGAAGATTTCATCCTCATCCCCGGCACGGCCCAGGACACCCTCGATTTCACGAGTTTCAAGATGAACCTGGGGAGCAAAATGATTTTGGACGCCACGCGGAAAAACCGGGCCGTGCCGCGGCCGACGGCCGGATTCCCCCCGCGCGGGACGGGCGCCCCGGGCGACGGCGCGCCCCTGACCCA
The DNA here is from genome assembly GCA_016706425.1 of Elusimicrobiota bacterium. Lineage (NCBI taxonomy): Bacteria > Pseudomonadati > Elusimicrobiota > Elusimicrobiota bacterium. Next base: position 1,456,524 of record JADJJR010000001.1, on the reverse strand, counting down.
CGCCACGGCCTGGCGCAACCTGCGGGATGTTTTTCTGGTGGTGCGGAGCGACACCAAAGACCCTGTTCAAAACCGCGCGTTGGCCGAAAACCTGGCGCGGCGGCCCTCTCTGGGCGGATTCAAGTTCATCGCCGTGGTCAGCGACGACGTGCCGCTGGACGACGAGGAACTTTTAATTTGGGGGATATTCACGCGGTTCGACGCCGCCCGGGACATCCGCCCCGCGCGGGTGGAGACGGACGGGGCGTGGACACGCGTTTCCCCCCCGTTGGCCGTCGACGCCAGCTGGAAGCCGGGCTATCCGGATCCGTTGGTGATGGACCCGTCGGTGGTGGAACGCGTTTCAGCCCATGGGGCGGCGGACATTAAAAACTAGGCGGCTGTTTCCACCGCGCGGGCGATCCGCTCAATCAAATCCCAGTTCGTTCGCAGGACCGGCATCGCCGCCACCGCCCGCAGCAGCGTTTCCCGCAGTTTCACCGCGTCGCCCCAGGCGGGCGCCGCTCCGGCGGAATCCAAAACAAGATCGGCGGGGGCGTAAAGACGCAGGGCCGGTCCATCGCGCAGCGTGGTCGCGAGCGCCGGGTTCGCCGCCAAAGCCGCCAAAGAAACACGACCGTTCCTGAAAGATTCTTCAGCCACTCCCCGAGAACCCATCCCCAGGGCCGCGAGTCGCGCCTGAACGCGCGGGCCTTCCCCGCCGGACGGGACGATGAATAGGACTTCCCCGGTTTTGAATTTGCTTCCCACCGAACGCGCCAAGGCGCTCCATTGATCGTCGGTCAAATCCGATTCTTGAGCCACAAAGAAGAGCCGCGCCGTGGGCGCCATCCATTCCGTCAACGCCGCCCGCAGAGCCGCGGGGTCGGCCACGTCCACCCCGCGACGGATCATCGCGTCGCGCAGGGCCCGCGCGGCCTCGGGCCGGCGGACGTCCCGCTCCAGCGATTCGCCCACCCGCCGACGGCCTTCGGCCAGGGACTCGAACCGTTCCCCCAATCCCAGGGACTCCACGGGTCGAGCTTCCAAATCGGCCCAAAGAGCCGCCGCGTCGTCGACCGACGCCCCGCGGCGCTGAATCGCCGCGCCCGCCGACAACGCTTGGATGTGGCGTTCCGCGCGGGCGTTCCAGTAGAGGGTGCTGTTCCAAAAAGCGTGCAGGCGTTGCGGCAGGAGCCCCGCCAGGGCGGAGCCGACCATGGCCGCACCGGGTTGAAGGTCGAACAGATCCAAGCCCAGAGCCAGCAAGGCCGTCCAAATCGTTCCCACGGCCGTTAAGGCCAGGGCGTGGCCGAGGGCTCGACGACCGGCGACGGGACGCAAGGCCCCGTCAACGGTTCCGCCCAGGTGGGCCAGGCCCCACGCCGCGCCCCAGGCCGTCGACCACAGGGGCGAAAGGCCGAGGGCTTGGAGCGCCGGGACCGTGGCCCCCACGGCCAACGCCACCAACCAGGATTCCCAAGGCGCCAGGCGGAGCACGGCCGCTTCCGTTTCCCAAGCCGACCAAACCCAGCGGAGGGTGCCGGGCGCGGCGCCGTCGTGGGCGCGGATCACGCGGTCGAACATGGGCTGGAGTTTTTTGCGCGCGAGGGCTTCGGAGGATTTGCTGTGGATCCACACCAGCGCCGGATCGTCGCTGTGGACGGCCAGGGTTTTTAGGTTGGTGGACGGTTGGTCGGCGACAAAAGTGCGGGCCACATCGACCATGGCGTTTTTAAAAGCCGGGTCGTCGTCGGCCCGAAAAGCCAACCGAAGGTCGTTGCCCCGGATGATAATGCTCTCTTCGTCTTCCGGATCGGTCTTGTAGCGGATGATGTTATAGACCACGGCGCGGACGCCGGGCGTCAATTCCGCCCGGGCGCGAAGGGCGAAATAATCCAATGTCGTTGAAAAAGCCGGCGAGGGAATCCCGTTCGGCAAATATTTGTCCAGCACTTGAATGTTCGCCCAGACGAGCCCCGGAAACGGCTTTTTGTCCCGCTCGAAGAGCGCCTTCGGGTTGTCCTCGGCGAGGAAGACGCGCATGATCTCGTTGTAGAAGTCGTCCTGCAGGCGGCGGAGCCGGTTGGCCGGATCTTCCCCCTCGCGCGCCGCTTGCGGACCGAAATAAACCGACCCGGCGAACCGGAGGAACGTGCGGTTCAAGACGTGATCGTTCATTTTGCTCTCGGTGGCGTTCTCCGTGTCCATCAGCGTCGCGCCGTAGAGCGCGCGCAAAATCCGCCGCGGCAGGCGCACCCCCATGCCCCAATAGGCCAAGGTCACCAGGCTGGCGGTGGAGGGCGTTTGCGGGATGGCGCCGATCGACCGGCCTTTTCGGTTCAACGCGGCGCACAGCGGGCAAAGGACGTGGTGGTCCACCACGCCGTAGACGGGGTAGTCGGTGTGGTTTTCGTTGTGGTCCATCAATAAGACCGACGCGCTGGCGGGACCCACGCCGAGGGCGCGCACGTCTTTGAGAAACAGGAAATCGTCGGCCAGGGCGTTGCCCAACAAATGACGCGCCTCGGCGGGGATAAAATCGCCGTTGATCACGGGAACGAAGACGGCGTGCGGATTCAACAGGCGGCGTCGCCGGACCTCCATGGCGGTGCTGATCATGGTGTCGGTGTCGAGCGCCACGTCGGTGAGCACCATCACGATCGGCCTTCGCAGCGTGAGGGCATTGATCAGTTGATCGAGACTGCTCGTTTCATGTTCTGGAAAATGAAACTTACCGAAAAGTGCCCGGCTGATATTGAAAAGGACACCCGCCGTGGGTGAATGTTCGCGCCCTTCCGCGTCGCGGGCGAACACCTGCAGATAACCGAGCATGGTGATGAGTCGGTCCCGCAGCGTCACGCTGTCCGCAAGGCCCGCTTCGGCCTCGGCGTTCAACGCCTCGCCAAGCCCCGGCAATTCTTTGATGCGTTCGTTGAAATAGTCGAGGAACGCCGCGCGTTGATTGTAAAACGCGTTGGGCACGTCGACGTCGTGGATGGTTTTCCCGGCGAACTTGTTCACCACCTCGGTTTCAAAGAGGTCATAAAATTCGCGCACGCGCGATTTGAAATCCTCAAGCGCCTCGGCTCCCCCGACGTGGTCGGGCGCGTGGGGCCGGGTCGTCTGGGGCGGGGTTTCAAAGCGGGGTGCCGAGGGAAGAAACGCGTCCGTCGTCCGCCGCGCGACCGCGGGGGGCCCGAAGGGGCGCTCCGGCGAAAAATAAGTGAGGAGCGCGGCCGCGCCCACGCCGGGGAGCCCGTAGGCGGCCCCCAAGACGAGGCCCGTCGCGATGAAGAGTTTCTCCCGCGCTTTGATCTTCCAAGAAGACCCCAATCCGCGTTTCCCGGGGGAAAGGGTCGTCGCGACGAATTTCTTTTGCAGCGCGTCATAAACCACCCGCGCGCCGAAGCCTTCCTTGAACCACACCGTGAGGCGAGGCCGCCCCTCGGTCCTGTCCCGGTCCACGCGGTCGATCTCGGCCGTTGCTTCGGGGGCCAAGGCGGCGAGGGTTTCCCGGGGATTGTCGTGCAGCGTCCCCACCCGGAGGGCCACGTCGAAGGCGGTCCGCGCCGGGTTGATTTCCCGCGCCAGAAACAGGCGCTGGCCTTCAAAGAGTCGGTCCAAGGGCGTCTTCTCGCGGGCGAAGGCCGTGAGATAGCGGGCGCCGGCGGCCGGATCGATGCGCGTGACCCGGGGCGCGGCGGTGATGACGTGCGTTCCGTTCGCCGTCAGGAGTTTTTCAAGACCCGGTGTGTGAAACCCGCCCGCGACCAGGAGGGCGTTTTTGACCCCGTTTTGGTCCATGAGGGCGATCAGGTTGTTCGCCATGGCGCCGTCCCGCTTTTCAGCCGCGGCGTAAAATTCCCGAAACGCCTTGAAATCCGGTCCGGCCAGGGCGGGATCGCTTTTCACCCGTTTCCATTCGTCGGGCGTGAGGGCGAATTCCAACAGCTTTCGAGCGGCGCTCAACGTTCGACCCCCCCGCGCCCATTCTTTTTCCCAGGCCGACGCTTTCCACCGGTCGAGAGCCTCGTCCTCCATCCGCGAAAGGTCGTCGAACAGCGCCTCGGCGTCCACCTCGCCGGCCCCCCGCACGTACGTCAGGTATTTCCGGAATTCATTGTTCGGGGGAGGCGCGCCCACGCGGCGGCCCCAGTCTTCGATAAACGCGTAAAAATCGAGGGAAGCCCCCCCCGCGCGGAAAACGGCCGCGGCGTCGGTCAACGCCTGCCGTTGGGACACCGACGCTATCGCCAGCGATGTTTCAAGCCATTGCCGGCGCTGCGCGTCGGCCCGTTGAAAATCCAGGGCGCGTTCCAACCGCAGGGCGTCCAAATACCGGCGGGTGTTGGGGGAGGGATCGACCACCGAGGCCAAGGTTTCGATGTGGCGGCCGAGCGGTCGCCGCCCCGCGTCCCATTCGGCCAGGTGTTCGCAAAACCCCCGCAAAGCCGGGGCGACTTCGGCGCTTTCCGTGCGCCACGCGCGGATTTTGGTTTCCCAATCCGCGAGGGCCTCCGCCCGACGGGTTTGGGCGACCCGGTACCCCTCGGCGTTTCGCCCGTGCAACTCCCGGTCGTCGATCCCCCAAAAGGGAACGGCTTTCAATGCGCCATCGGTCATCATCCGATGCAAGGGACCGCCGATCTCGCCGGCCGCCAGGAGGTCGTCGGCCGCGGCCGCCAAGAGATCCCGCCGGGGGAACTGCCGGTAACGGCCCGTTTCGATGGGTTGAAAAGCCCCTTCCACGCCCACGGCGCCGATTTCCCCCTCTTTCGCCAGAGCGGCCAACACCGCGCCGATGTGTTTTTGAGCCTCGGCGTGGTCGTGAATGTCCTGAAGAAGGATCACCACCCGGCCCTGATCCCGGGAGGGGGCGCTGAGGCGGCGCACGGAGGCCGACGCGGGGAGGATTTTCAATATTTTCCGGACAGCGTCGGATCTCGACCGGTCGATCCAGGTCCGAGGGGCGGGGAGCGGAGCCGACGACAAGTCGTCGAAGCGGGCCAACGGGGCGACCGGGGCGAGGCGAGCCGCGGGGGCGTGGGACCGGCGTCGGTCGGACCAAAATTCCGGTTCCCGTTGGGCGGCCAAGGCCGACTGCGACGTCATGACCAAGGCGGTCAATGCCGCCAAGAATTTCCGCCCGATGCGGTAATGAATCATCGTCTTCCCCCCCCCCCGATTTGTGGGCGGGGGTAGGATAGCTTAGCGAAATTAGAAAAGGTTTAAGGATTTGTAAATTAATTGAAACAGACGCGGCGGGGGGTGGAAGAGCTACGAACCGACGCGCCGCCAGGAGGCCAGCACGGCTTTTTCGGGAACGCCGGGAGACGGAAAGATTTGGAGGTTGGGGTCGAAATTAAAAACGGGGGCGAGGTTGCTGACCGGAAGATCCTCGCAGAGGCCCATGCGGTTCCAGGACCCGTTGAACACAAACCGGTCGGCCGCGTTACCCCCCGCCGCCGGGACGCGTCGCGCCCACACGCCGTATCCGGCCCCGCACGGGGTCGTGAAGGACGGGGCCTCGGCGTAAAACGCCCCGTCCACCACCAAATCGATGGGTCCCGGCTGGGTTTGGGTGAAGATATACCCCCGGCTCGAAAGGGCGAAGATGGATTGGCTGGCGTTGGCCAGATCCCCCACCGTGTAACCGAAACGCGGCCCGATGACTTCGATGACCCCCCGGTTGATTTCCGTCAACGGGTCGGTGTTCGGACTGGTGCAAACGATGGTGATCCGCCCCCGGACCGTCCCCGACACATAGGTCTTGGCTTGGTCGACGAAAAAGATGCCTCCGCCGACGGGAATGGCCGTCCAAGGGCCGGCGGCCGGGTCGGCGGCGGTGAAGGCGTGGTCGGCGTTGGCGTCCCAACGGCTGCGGTATTCGCCCGTCCCGAAATTGTCCCGGAATTCCCACCAAACGCTGGTGCCGATGGAGAAGGTGGTGCTGTTGATTTGATAAAAAGCCCGATCGATGCTGAACGAGGACCCGGGGGGAACGTCGTGAATGGGCACCCCGGCCGGAACGACGGCTTGGAGCGTGTTGGTGGAAACCCGGAAAAAAGTGTCGTAGTAGTCCCCGTCGCCGTTGAAATCCCTGTAGCGCACGTTGATGTCGTAATCGTCGATCCCGTCCCCGGTCGTGTACGCCGCCAGGGACGCCGGCGGCGCCACGGTGACCACGGTGTCCGTGAAGGGGATGACGTTGCTCGTGACGCCGGCCGCCCGCACCGCCGAGCGGTCCCGTCGGATATAAGAGACCCGAAGATCGAAATGGTGGAAGCCCGCCTCGCGCACTTGTTGCTGAATATTCAAAAGGGTGCGGGAACTCGGGTAATTGGTGAAAGGGTAATCGGCGGCGTGAAGCCCCCCCGCCCCGGTGGCGCGAAGGCCGTACCCTTCCCGGGCCGAATCGCAGGCGACGATGTCAAAAAAGTTCATGGATTGGAGTTGGGTTTGAATCGTCCGGGCCAATCGGCTGGCCCGCATGTGTTGGCGCCCTCTGACCAAGGACATCTGCGCGACGCGCATCGCCGCTCCGATCGCCAGCAAGATCACCAGCATCATGGCCGAGGCGATGACCACTTCCGTCAAGGTGAACCCCCCCTTGGGAAGAGGTTCGACGCCCCCGGGAAAAGGTCCGTTTTCGATTGTCGCTGGTGAAACTCTGTTGAAACATGCCCGCCCCCCGCCAACCCATATGCGCCATTTATGCAACATCGGGGCCAATCTCCGCGGACGGTTGGCGGCCGCCGTCTTGCGCGACGTTTAACCCCGACTCCGACTTAAGTATAATCCTTACAAGATGATTTTCAAGGACGCGATTCTGCCCCCCCTCTGGGAAAAAATACGCGGGGGCCAACGTTTGACGCATGAAGACGGGCTTTCCCTTTTTGCCAGCCCCGATCTCTTGGGCGTGGGATGGATGGCGGATCAAATTCGCCGACAGCGCCACGGCGACCGCGCCACCTTCGTGTTCAACCGGCAGATCAACCCGACCAACATCTGCCTCCTGAGCTGCAAATTTTGCGACTACGCTTCCAAAGAAGGGTGGGACAACGCCTACGTCCTCTCCGACAAGGAGATCCTGGACCGGCTGTCCCCGGAATTGCGGGAGGTCCACATCGTCGGCGGTCTTTACCGCAAATGGTCCTTCGACGACTATCTCAACGTCTTGCGCGTCGTTCGCCGGGCCTATCCGCACATCCAAATCAAGGCCTACACCGCGGTGGAAATCGACTACTTTTCCCGCATCGAGAAAATTTCCCTCCGCCAGGTTTTGGAGCGTCTCCAGGCCGAGGGCCTGGTGGCCCTGCCCGGCGGCGGCGCCGAGGTGTTCAGCGAGCGCGTCCGCAAAGCGCTTTTTCCTTTCAAAATCGGTTGGGCCAAATGGTCGGAAGTCCATCGCACGGCGCACGGGCTGGGCCTCCGGTCCAACGCCACGATGCTTTACGGCCACATCGAAACCATCGACGAGCGGCTCGACCACATGCTGAAGCTGCGCGCCATGCAGGACGACACCAAAGGCTTCATGTCGTTCATCCCCCTCGCGTTCCAGTCCGGCAAGACGGGGATCACGCACCGGCCCACCTCCGCCGTGGACGACCTGAAGACCATCGCCGTCTCGCGCCTCCTGCTGGACAATTTTGACCACATCAAATCCTACTGGGTGACGGTGGGCGAAGAGACCACCTCCATGGCCCTGCGCTTCGGCGCCGACGACATCGACGGGACCATCCTGGAGGAGCGCATCATGCACGCGGCCCAGGCCGGCACCCCCGTGGGCATGGCCCGCGACCGGTTGGTGCGGCTCATCCGTGAAGCCGGCTGCACCCCGGTCGAACGCGACGCCCTCTACAACGAGGTGAAGGTTTACGGCGAGCCCGAGGCGGTGCCGGCGTGAAAATCCGAATCAACTACCCCGTCCGCGTGGGCGAGCTTTCCTACATCAACACGGTGCCCTTTCGATTGGATTCCCGCTGGAACATCACGCCCTGCCCTTCCCCCCGCCTTTTGACCCGGTGGGCGGAGGAAGGCCGGGTGGACGCGGGGGTCCTTTCCGCCGTGGACGGATGGCGATTGGATAACGAGTTTGAGCCGCTCCCCTACGGGATCGCGGCGCGGCGGCAAGTCCGCAGCGTGATCCTTTTTTCCCGACGCCCCTGGTCCCAATTGGGCGGGGCGGTTATCGGGCTGACGGACCAAAGCGCGACGTCGGTGCGGTTGTTGAGACTTTTGCTGGAAACCCGGGACGGACAACGCCCCGTCTTCCGCGAGGGACTGGCCGAGGACGACGAAGCCCGGTTGCTCATCGGCGACCAGGCGCTCACCCCCACGCCGGGCTTGGTGGCGGAATTCCCCCACCAGACCGACCTGGCCGCCGAGTGGAACCGATGGCAAGGCCAACCCTTTGTTTTCGCCCGCTGGCGGGTGCGCCGGACGGTGGCGGATTTTTGGCGTCGGGAGTTGGGCGAGGCCCTGGGGTCCGCTTTGGACCATTTCGAACGCAACCGGGCCAACGTGGTCCGCCAATCGGCCCGGAGCCTGCGGCTGTCGTCGATGGAGCTCTCGGCCTATTTCGACGGCTTGACCTACCGCTTGACCGACGAGGAGACGGCCGCCGAAGAGCGGTTCCGGACGCTTCTGCGCGCGTCGACCTCGGAGGTGGCGCGGTGACCCCGCGTTGGGAAGATCTCGAGGAAAAAGCCCGAAACGGCGGGCGGTTTTCGACCGAAGAGGGGCTCTTCCTGCTTTCCGAGAACGCGCCTCTTCTGGAACTGGCCGCGCTGGCCCACCGGATCCGTGAACAAAAAAACCCGGGCCACGAAGTCAGTTTCATCGTCGACACCAACCCCAATTACACGAACATTTGCGACACCGACTGCCTCTTTTGCGCCTTTTACCGGCGGCCCAAGGACCCCGACGCCTACGTGTTGACGGTGGACCAGGTGATGGAGAAAATCGCCGCCGCCGCGGACCGCGGGGCCACCACGGTTCTCCTTCAGGGCGGGCACAACCGCGCGCTTCCGTTCGATTATTACCTGTCGTTGATTCGGGAAACGCGACGGCGGTTCCCCGGCGTCACCCCGCATTTCTTTTCAGCCTCCGAGGTCCAAACCATGGCGGCGGTCGAAAGCCGCCCCATCGAAGACATCCTTCGCGCGCTTTGGGACGCGGGCCAGCGCACGCTCCCGGGCGGCGGCGCCGAGGTCCTTACGGAACGGGTGCGTCAAAAGCTCGCCCACAAAAAAGGCGGCCCCGACAAATGGCTGGAGGTGCACCGGGCCGCGCACAAGATCGGATTTCGGTCCACCGCCACCATGATGTACGGCCACGTGGAAACCCCGGAAGACATCGTGGAGCACTGGGAGCGGATCCGCGCCCTGCAGGACGAAACCGGCGGGTTCACGGCGTTCATCCCCTGGAGCTTTAAGCCCGAGCACACGGTGTTGGAACGCAAGCACCCCGAACGCAGGGGCCCCGTGACCTATTTGCGGATGTTGGCGGCTTCCCGGGTCTTTTTGGACAATTTCGACCACATCCAGGCGTCCTGGTTTTCCGAAGGGAAAAAGGCGGGGCAGGCCTCCCTCCACTTCGGGGCGGACGATTTCGGCGGAACCCTGTTGGATGAAAACGTCCACGCCGCGGCCGGCTTCATCAACAAAGCGGGCGTCGAAGAAGTCAAAACCCTGATCCGGGAGGCGGGTTTCACCCCCATCCAACGGACCACCCTTTACGAGACCGTGCCCGCGTGATCGAGGACACCCTCCCGTTCGACACGGTGGTTTTTGTCTGCGCGCACCAACGCGCCCCGGGCGAGCGCGTCGCCTGCGCCAACGCGGGACGTGAGGGTATGGCCCTTCTGGAAGGGTTGAAGGCCGCGGTCAAAGCGCGGGGGTGGGAGACCCGGGTGCGGGTGTCCAAATCCGGCTGCGTCGACCGCTGCGAAGAGGGCCCCAACGTGGTGGTCGTTCCTCGCGGTCAAAAACCGGTTTGGTTCCACGGGGTTTCCCTGGACGACGCCCCCCAAATCCTTGCCCGAGCGGTCCCCCCCGAACTTTTGAATTCTTGAGGCGTACTTTTTCCATCACCCGAACGAGGAGGACCCCATGAGCACCGATATCCGGGCCATCAGCGACCAAGTCAAACAGGAAAGCGTGTTTGTGGAGGAAGTGTTGGCCGAACTGGGACGCGTCATCGTTGGCCAGCGCGGCCTGTTGGAACGTCTGCTCGTGGGTTTGTTGGGGCATGGGCACATCCTGCTGGAGGGCGTGCCCGGATTGGCGAAGACCCTGGCCGTGCGCACTTTGGCGGCGGCGATCGAGGCGCGTTTCCAACGCATTCAGTTCACCCCGGACCTGTTGCCGGCGGACGTCATCGGCACCTTGATCTACAGCCCCAAGGACGGGCAGTTCAGCGTTAAAAAGGGCCCGGTGTTCACGAACCTTCTTCTCGCCGACGAAATCAACCGGGCGCCGGCCAAGGTGCAGAGCGCCCTCCTCGAAGCCATGCAGGAACGGCAGGTCACCATCGGAGAGGCCACCTATCCCTTGCCGGAGCCTTTCCTGGTTTTGGCCACCCAAAACCCCATCGAGCAGGAAGGCACCTACCCCCTCCCGGAGGCGCAGGTCGACCGCTTTATGCTCAAAATCAAAGTGACCTATCCTTCCCGCGAAGAGGAAAAGGCGGTCATGGAACGCATGAACCAGCCCGCGCCACCCACGGTGCGGCGCATCATCAGCCTGGACCAAATCGCCCGGGCGCGGCGCGTGGTCGACGATATTTACGTCGATGAAAAAGTGAAGAATTACATTTTGGACATCGTGACCGCCACGCGCGCGCCCGCGGGCGGGCCCTTGGCGTCCCTAAAAAACCTGATCCGGTTCGGCGCGTCGCCCCGGGCGACCCTCGCCCTCCACAAGGCGGCGCAGGCTTTCGCTTTCCTGCGCGGCCGCGGTTACGTCACCCCGGAGGACATCAAGTCCATCGGTCCCGACGTGCTCCGCCACCGGATCGTCCTGACCTACGAGGCCGAAGCCGAGGAAAAGACCGCCGACGACGTCGTGCAAAGGATCTTCAACGAGATCGAAGTCCCTTAAACGGAGGGGCGAGTCGCTTGAACACCGCCGACGTCCTTAAAAAAGTCCGCTCCCTCGAAATCACCGCCCGCCGGCTCGTGAACGAAACCTTCGGCGGGCAGTATTCCAGCACGTTCAAGGGCCGCGGCATGGAATTCGCCGAAGTCCGCGAGTATCTCCCCGGCGACGACATCCGCTCCATCGACTGGAACGTCACGGCCCGGGCCGGGCACCCCTTCGTCAAAAAATACGTCGAAGAACGGGAGCTCACGGTGTTGTTCCTGGTGGACGTGAGCGGGTCGCAAAAATTCGGCACGCGGGAACAGTGGAAATCCGAGCGGGCGGCCGAAATGACGGCCGTTTTGGCTTTTTCGGCCCTGGCCAACAACGACAAGACGGGCTTGATCCTTTTTTCCGACCGGGTGGAAAAATACATCCCCCCCCGGAAAACCCGCGGGCACACGCTCCGTTTGATCCGGGACGTTTTGGCCCACGACCCCCAGCGTCCCGGGACCTCCCTGGGCGCGGCGCTCGACTTCCTCAATCGTGTCCAGCGGCGGCGGGCGGTGGTTTTTCTGTTGTCCGATTTCATCGACGCCGGGTTTGAGCGCTCGCTGCGCATCGCCCAACGCAAACACGACTTGGTCGCCGTCCCCATCCGCGACCCCTGGGAAAGGAATCCCCCGAAAGGACTTCGCCTTTTGGTGGAGGACAATGAAACGGGGAATTCCGCGGTGTTGGAACCCGGTTTCTCGACGACGGGTTGGGACGATTCCGCCCTGGAGCGGTTGCTGAAATCCGCCCAAGTGGACGCCGTCTTCACGCGGACCGATCTTCCCTACACCCCGGCTTTCCTGCGGTTCTTCCGCGCCCGCGCCCGGAGAACCCACTGATGCGCCGTTTTTCCGGGCCGGACGCGCTCCTCCTGGTTCTCCCCCTCCTGTTCACGGCGCTCCCCGGCCGGGCCCGGGTTCGGTTGGAGACGTCCCTGGAACCGAAGGAAGTGACCGTCGGTCAACCCTTCCAACTGAAAGTCACCGCGGTGGCGGACGAGGGCGTTCGGTTTCAACCCTTCGTCCCCGCTCCGTCGGCCCCCTTCGAGGTGATCGCCTTTTCGTCCGGCCCCGCGCAAAAAACCGGCGCCGAACCGCGGCAAGAATGGACCGTGACCCTGCGCCTTTTCGAGGTGGGCCTTTCCACCCTCCCGGCCCTGTCGGTCCCTTACCGAACGGCCGGGGGCGTCGCCCGGTCGGTCGAGACGCCGGCGATCCCGGTGAGGGTTCGAACCGTCTTAACGGACAAGGACCGGCAATTCCACGGGATGAAGGGAGGCCTCAAGAAAGTCTTGGACCGGCGGCGGTTGGCGGCCCTCTTGGGCGCCCTGCTTTTGGCGGTGTTGGTCGGATTTTTGTTGCGTTGGAGAAGACCCCGGATCCCGCAACCCGTCGGACCGCCGCCCCGGCCCGCCCACGAAGTGGCGCTGGAAGCCTTGGACCGTCTGGGGACGGATTCGGAACTCCCGGACAAGCCCTATTACAGCCGGCTCACCGAAATATTGCGGCAGTATTTGGAGGGCCGCTACGCCGTGCCCGCCATGGACCAAACGACCGCGGAAACATCCGCCGCCCTCAAAACCCTCCACCTCACGGCGGAAACGCGTTCGTCCTTGCGCGCGGTTTTGGACAACAGCGACTTGGCCAAATTTGCCAAGGGGGTCCTGTCGCCGGGGGAACGGACCGCGGATTTGGAGCGGGTGCGGACCTTCGTGTCGGCCACGCGGCTTTCCTCCACCGCCGACTTCGGCCGCGGGGGCCGGGGAGTGGAGGAACGCCCATGACCTTCGCCCGCCCCGCCGCCCTGTGGTTGTTGCTTCTCCTGCCCCTGCTGGCGGCCTACGAGCGCCGCTGGGGGCTTTGGGCCCGGGCCCGTCTCAATTTCCCCTCCTTCAAAATCCTGTCCGGGGGGCTTCGTCCGCCGACAAAAGAACATTTTCTCGCCGCGCTGCGCTTGGCCGCCCTGGGCCTCGTGGTGATCGCCCTCGCCCGGCCGCAAAGGGGCCAAACACGCGAGGAGGTGACGACGCCCGCCACGGACATTATGTTGGTTTTGGATCTGTCGGACAGCATGCGGAGTCTGGATTTTAAGCCCCGCAACCGGTTTCAAGCGGCCATGGAGGTCCTGCGGCAATTCATTAAAGACCGTCCCCGGGATCGGCTGGGGTTGGTGGTGTTCGCCCGCGAGGCCTTTACCCAATGCCCGCTGACCTTGGATCACGGCGCCCTGCTCGGGTTTCTCGACAACCTGCGGATCGGCCTCGTGGATCCGGACCGCACGGCCATCGGATCGGCCCTGGCGACGGCCACGGCGCGATTGAAAGGCAGCGCGGCCAAATCAAAAATCATCGTGCTGTTGACCGACGGGCGCAGCAACTTCGGCGAGGTGGACCCGGTGACCGCCGCCAAGGCGGCCGCGGCCCTGGGACTGCGGGTCCACACGGTGGGGGCGGGGGCTCCCGGCGGCGGAACCATTGAAGTCGACCATCCTTTTTTCGGAAAACAAACCGTGCCCGCCCCGGAAAACGAATTGGACGAAGGGACCCTCCGTCAGGTGGCCGAGATCACGGGCGGGCGCTATTTCCGCGCGACGGATTTCCAATCCCTCGAAAAAACCTACAAGGAGATCGACGCGCTGGAAAAGACCGACGTCAAAACGGAAACTTTTTCCGATTACCGAGACGCGCACGGGCCCTTCCTGTGGGCGGCCTTGGCGCTGGTTTTCATCGAGCTTTTTCTTCGGTACGGGTTCTGGAGGCGGTTTCCATGAGTTGGACCCGGGCCTGGGCTCTGGCGTTGTTGGGGGTTCCCGCGCTGTTGCTCGTGCTCGCCGTGGCGACTTTCCGGTGGAAAAGCCGCGTCGCCGCGGCTCTGGGGGGCCCCGGGGTCATGGCGCGTCTGCACGACCCTTTCACCGGGCGGCTTCAGCGGGTGAAGGCCCTTTTGAGCTTGCTCGGTATGTCTTTCTTGATTCTGTCCTTGGCGGGGCCCCGCTGGGGCCAGGAATTCCAGGATGTCCGCCGACGGGGCGTTGACGTCCTCATCGCCATCGACGTTTCCGCCAGCATGTTGGCCGAAGACATCCCACCCAACCGGTTGACCCAAGCGAAACGGGAACTGGGGCTTTTGATCGACGGTCTCCAGGGGGACCGGGTCGGGGTGGTGGCTTTCGCGGGGAGGGCTTTTCTGCAATGCCCCTTGACGCTGGATTACGGCGCGGCCCGATCCCTCTTGGAACTCGTGGGGCCGGACCTCATTCCCAAAGCCGGAACCTCCCTGGCCGACGCCCTGGATGTGGCCGTGGGCGCTTTCCCGCCGGGATCGAAAAAGCACCGGGCCTTGGTTTTGCTCACGGACGGCGAGGACCACAGCGGTCGGTTGGACGACGCCCGGGGGCGGGCGGTCGAGGCGGGGGTCGCTGTTTTCGCCATCGGGTTCGGCAGTCCGACGGGGGAGATCATCCCCCTGCGGGACGAATCCGGCGCTCTCAAGGGCTACAAAAAAGACAAGGACGGCCGGACGGTGGCGTCCAAAATGAACGCGGCGGCTTTGGAGAAAATGGCGCGGGAGACCCGGGGCGCTTTTTTCCCCGCCAGCCAAGGCGAAGTGGAAGTCGACCGCGTGCTGGCCGCGATTCAAGGCATGGAGAAAAAAGACCTCGAAAGCCGTGTGCACGGCCAGGGCGAAAACCACTATCTTTGGCCGTTGGCCATCGCTTTCCTTCTCTTGCTTCTGGAATTCCTCTGGCCGGAAACCTCCGGGCACTTCCGCCGGGTCGCGGGCGACCTGCGGGCGCGTCGTTGGGCGCGGACGGCGACGCTCCTGGTGTTGTGGGGCGCGTTTCCGCCGCCGTCCCACGCGCTGGGGCGTTACCCCGAATCCCGGGAGCTGGCGGACCGGGCCCTCGCGAACCCCCAGGACTTCGCGGCTCAATTCGAACTCGCCCACGGGTTGCACAACGAAAAGCGGTTCGCCTCCGCGGCCGAGGCCTTCGAGAAAGCCGCCGCGCTCGCCGCCGACCCGGTCCTCAAAGGCGCCGCCCTCTACAACGCCGGGAACGCCCATTGGGGCGACCAGAGGATCGACGACGCGATAGAGAAATACAAGGCGGCTCTGCGCGAAAACCCGGCCGATCCGGACGCCAAACACAACTTGGAACTGGCCCAACAAAAAAAGAAGGAACGGGAAAAACCCCAGGACGGGGACAGGAAACCGGAACCCCGCGAGGGTCGGATGTCTCCGGAAGACGCCGAGCGACTGCTGCAGGCGTTGACCCAGCGGGAAAACGAAGCGCGCCATAAAGCCAACGCCCGCCGGCCCCAAGAACCGCCGGCGGGAAATGATTGGTAAAATGACAACTCTCTTCCGGCGCGCGGCCGTCGGGTTCAGAGACCCGGGAGTGAACACACAGTGAAACGGTTTGTGTTTATATGGGCGTTGATGACGGCGGGCGGGTCGGCCCGCGCGGGGGACGTGTCGTTCACCGCCCGGGTCGACCGCGCCGAAATCACGATGAACGACAACCTGACCCTACAACTCACCCTCTCCGGCGAGGGGGCGCCGGAGGCGCGGCCGCGGCTCCCGGCGATTCCGGGGTTTCAAACCGCCTTCGCGGGACAATCGCAAAATTTCAGTTTCATCAACGGCGCCGTGTCCCGGGAAACCACGTACACCTACGCTCTGTCCCCCCAATCCCCGGGCGAACACACCCTCCCCCCCTTCGCCCTCGACGTGAAAGGGCGGCGTTTGACCACGGACCCCATCGTCGTCAAAGTCCGTTCGGGGGGAGTCCTCTCGGACCCGGCGCCGAACGCGCCGGGCCCGCCCCCCGCGGCGGATGTTCACGACGGGCGGGACCTGTTCGTGACCACAGCGGTCGACAAAAAAGACGTGGTGGTCGGTGAAGCCGTGACCTTGAAGTTCCGGTTTTACACGCGGGTTCCCTTGGTCAACCAGCCCCAATACCGGCCGGCGGAAACCACGGGGTTCCTGACCGAGGATCTGCCGCCGCAAAAACAATACACCACCCTTATCGGGGGAAGGCAGTACCAGGTGATTGAACTCGCAACGGCCCTTTTCCCCATCGCTCCCGGGAGGGCCACCGTCGGAGCGGCGGCCCTGGAGTGCGGCGTGCGTGATTCCTCCCGGGGGAGCGGCGGGTTCCCCTCTTTTTTTGATGATTTCTTCGCTTCCGGTCGGCGGGTCGTTTTGCGCAGCGACCCCCTGGAGGTGAACGTTCGGCCCCTGCCGCCTGAAAACCGGCCTCCCGGTTTTAAAGGCGACGTGGGCCGGTACAGGATTTCCGCCCGGCTGGATAAAGCGACGGCGGCGCTCCACGAACCGGTGGCCTTGACCGTGACGGTGGAGGGCGACGGCAACGTGAAAGCCCTTTCGCAACCGGCGTTGCCGAATTTGGACGGGTTTAAAAAATACGAGACCCTTTCCAGTCTCAACATCGACAATTCGGGGGGCCGCGTGCGCGGGTCAAAAATCTTCACCACGGTGCTTAAACCCGACGTGTCCGGCGATTTGTCGGTCCCGCCCGTGTCTTTCAATTACTATGAACCCGGCTCCGGCTACAAAACCGTCCAGTCGACCGTTTTGAAATTGTCCGTGCGACAGGCGGCGGAGGATCCCACGGCGACCGGAAGTCCCCCCGCGGGCGCCGGCGAAACGCCCACGGGCATCAAACAATTTGCCCAGGACATCCGCTACATCCAGCCGAGCGCGGATCTCTCGGCCGCGCAAAAACCCCTTCGGAAACGGAATTGGTTTTGTGGACTCCTGTGGGCTCCCGGAACGATTTTCGTCTTCGTTTTTCTCGTCGACTTTCTGCGTCGCCGCCTGGACCCGGACATCCTTTCGGGAAGCCCCGCCCGGCGCGCGCGGCGGGCCCTGACGCGGGCCGTCCAAACACCGGCCGACCCGGCTCGGCGGTTCGAGGCCCTGCACCGGATTTATCTGGAATATTTGGGGCGACGGTTACGGGTCCCGGCCGCCGGGTTGACCAGCGAAGCGGTGGGCGCGGGGTTGGCGCGTTTCGCTGTTTCTTCCGGAACGGGCCAACGGGCCGCGGGGATGTGGGAACGGTTCGACCGCGCCCGGTACGCCCCCGGGGCATTAACCATCGATGACGCGGCGCGGGCGGCGTCGGAGCTGCGCGTCTTGATCGGCGAATTGGAGAAGGGGTTCAACAAAAAATGAAGCGATGTCTGTTCGCCCTGTTGTGCGCGACGGCCCCGGTTCTTGGGGCCGCCGAAGCCGCCGAAGACCTGCGCCGGGCGGACGCCGCCTACGCCGTCGGCGATTTCGAGGCGGCCCGGGCGGGCTACGCGTCCCTCATTGACGCGGGACGGGGGGGCGCCGATCTGCGCTACAACCTGGGGAACGCCCTTTACCGTCTGGGGCAAATCGGACCGGCGCGCCTCTGGTACGAGCGGGCCCTCCTTTTGTCCCCCCGCCACGAGGACGCGCGGCACAACCGCGACCTCATCCGCCGACAAATCGGGGAAAGCGCCCCCCCGGGGGATTTCGTTTTGACTTTGGTCAATGTTTTGTGGACGGGAACAGCCGTTTTCGGTTTAGGCTTTTTCGGGCTTTTGTTGGCGGGACTCTTTCGGTCCGGCGAACTCGTCTGGTGGGGGCGTTGGGTCACGGGGGTTTTGTACGCCATTGCCCTTGCCGCCTCCCTGGCGGCGGATCGCCAGGCCGCCCAGCCCGTGGGTGTGGTCGTGGCCCAGCGTGTCGAGGCCCGCGCCGGCCCCAGCGCCCAGGAACAGGTGGGGTTTTTGCTTCCCGAAGGACAGAAGGTCGCCCTCTTTGAAACCATCAATGGTTGGACCCAGGTCGGCCTTGCCGACAAATCCCTCAAGGGGTGGGTGCCTGTCCAAACGGTCTCCTCCATCCGACAGAGACCGCACCGGCACAAACCGGGACCCATTGAATAGATAAAACGTTGGAGGTCATGGGTTCTAAAAAAATTCCCGGGCAATAAAAAAGATATTCTCTCTCCTTGACGACCCCGCGTGGAGGGGATAGGCTTATCTCAGGAGGAACCCCTATGAAAAAAACCCAGCGCGGAATTGTTTTCCCCCTTAAGAAAAAATATTCCGGTGATTCCGCTGGGTTGTCGTTGGTCGAGATCGTCATCTCCGTGGCGGTCCTTTTGATGTTGGTCGTGGCCGCCAGCCGCCTTGTTCAGCGGAACGCCCTCATGATCGATAAATCCCGTCAGAACACCGCCGCGTCAGCGATTTTTCAAATGATGGAAAATCGAATCAAAGGCATGCCGTTTCACGACGTTTTTTCGTTCGATTCCAGCAACAAGATCGCCACAGGCGGAATGCCCCAAATGTTCATGCCTTGGGCGATGAACACCTCCTCCCCGACGCTAAACTTCATGGAAGAGGAAATCCGCAAACGGGGATTTGACCGTTACCGAATCGACTCTCTCTATATGCGGCGGGACTCCTCCGACATGGCCAACAACAACCGGATTCTGGAAGATTCGGTGGAGTGGCGGGACACCAACGCCGACCGTTGCGACGACCTCGATCCCAGCCTTTGCTTCCGTTTTTGCAACGCCGACTTGGATTACTTTGACATGTGCAACGTCGGGGGAAAGGTTTTTCCCGAGGTGCCCGACACGGGGTTAAAGAAGCTCACCGTTCGCTTGTATCGAAAAAATGTGGAGGTCGCGTCCCATGGGTTTTTCCTGATCGAGGGGGGTCTTTCCGGAGAGGAAATGCAGTTGACCGAATCCCCCCTGAAGCTGGAAATATTGAGGCCTTTTCACTCCAAAACTTATTACTTTTTTCCGGCGACTTCGACTTTGATCCCGTACCTTGAACTCACCACCCAAAGGAATTATCCGGCGGGCTACTACGGGTACGGTCCCGCCGCGGCGGGGACACACGCCCTTCGTCTCGACAACCTGCCGGTCAACGTGTCCGTTGACAAGTCGATCCCGACGCCGGCCGGCCTGCTGTGCCCGGGCGCCCCGACCTCTCACCTGAACGCCATCGGGACGACCGAACCGGGCGCGCGCGTGGATTTTTATTTTCGAGCGGATGGCGGGCCCATGCCTTCCAACCTTACCGTTCCCGACAGCAGCCAATACGCGGATTCGGCGGGAAATGTAAATGTTCAAGCCGAATTGGGAGGCATTTCACAAAAGTTAATGACCCAAGGGCGGCCCCAATTTTGGGCCCGGGCTTTTAACCGGGGATTCTATTCCCCCTTTGTCTATCGGACGGTCTGCGTTGACGCTACGCCTCCCAAAATCACGGATTATTGGCCCCAGGGGGTCCACACGGCGGGCGGTTATTCCCCTTTTATTTACATGTCTTCCGAGGACCCCTGGTTCCACGGCAGTTGCGCCAACGGCGTGAGCTCGTATCTCATGGCGGCGATTATTACCGACGGTGTGGGGCGCTCCACGGCCACCTGGGACGGCCGACCCATCAGCTACCGGCTCAGTGCCCCCAGCCGTTGGAATTCGGTTCCTTTCCCGCGCCGTTACTTTCAATATTTGTGGAACGTGAGCGATCGTTACTTGCCTCCGCAGTTGGCCCCGGACACCTACACGATGGCCTACGAAACCGGCGACACGGCCATGTACAAGACTTCGACCTCCTGGACCTTCACCCTGCCGGCCAGCATTTCGGCCGACGTGACCCCCTCCACCATCACCGCCCCGTCCGCCTTCACCGCCGGCGACCCGGCCAATTTGGCCTATTATTACTCCCACCATCTCACCACGACAGCCGTGGCCCTGGGCGGCGTGTTGCAATTCGGGCGGATTCGATTTGAGGATCCGGAAAGCGGCATCAAAATGAACACGGTCCGGCTGGACTGTTGCGACGACACCCTTACGCTCTGCCACAACATTTACCAATACTTATCCGATGGGAGCTTCGGGCAGCGATTCTCTTATTCGTCCAATTATGTCCAATTGAACATCTATCCGTCACACACTTTTTCCATGCCCACGCACATCGCCAACACCCACCGGAGAATTCGTGTGTCGGCCGACAATTGGGCGGGGGTCCCGACCGTATTGGACGACTGGTACATTCAAGTCAACTGACCATGGATATCGCGCCTTGCCCGATTTCACGCCGCGCCGCCCGGGCCAACGCGGAGCGACGTCAAAAAGGGTTGACGCTTTTGGAACTCCTGCTCGCGATGCTTTTGTTATCGGTCGTGGTCTTGGCCTTCAGTCGGTTTTTCCGCGTGGTGTTTCAGGCCTCGATTCAAAGCGAGGTCCGCCTGAAGGGCCAAACCGCGGTCCGGACCTTGCTGAATGTCATGGAGATGGATTTTTTCGATATGAACGAGGTGGTCGTCGCCTCGACCACCCGAATCGATTTCTATATGGACAGCCACCGCGCTCCCTGGTATTCCCCCACCGCGGACTCGGACGGGGATGGTTTTAACAACCTATCGGATCCGGACGATGACGCCGACGCTCTCGACCCCAGAGCCCCCATCACCCGTTTGCGGGATCTGGCTGTGTCCATCTCCAGTGTCGGGTGGCGCCAGGGATTTGATTTGGAAGACGACGACGAAAACCAAGACGGCCGGCGGGACGTGCTCTGCCGCTACGAATACACGCCTCCCTCCGTCTCGACCGCCTCCGGGGTGTTGTGGCGCACTTTTTGTTACGACGGGGTTTGTGAGCCTTCAACGGTGATTTTGGACCGTGGCCTGCGTGAATTATCTTTTGATTTCACCGGGACGCGGAACGCTTTGGAATTGCCCGCCAACGCCGACAGCAACGTCAACGGTTTGATCGATCGGGACGATTTTGATCGGCTGGACGGCACGGTGGAAGCCTCGCCGGCGCCGCTGAATCAATTTATGGAAACGCGATGGATCACGGGTGTCCGTGTCCATTTGGTCACCAACCCCAGCGACACGATTTCGTCGCCCACAACCATAGACACCGAAATCTCCCCCCCGTTGTTGGGCATTAAGAGGAAATACCCATGAGACGAGCCCGCCGCCCCGCTGTGTCCGGGTTGGGCATGACCCTCGTGTTTATGTTGCTTTTGATTTTGTTCCCCGTCCTGCTCATCATTCAACGCAACGCCGCGCGCGAAAGCCGTTACGCCGTTCGGGACAAAAACATAAAAACCGCCCGGGAATACGCGGGAGTGATGATGACCGACATGATGCGAACGTTCGCTGCGGATTACAACCGGGATATTTTTGACCCGAAGTATATGGGCCGCATCCAATTGAGTTGGGCAAACCAAGGGGAAGCGGACGCGACCTGGACACCCAACAGGATGGACAAATGGGTGTTGGTCAATTCAAGGGGGCGATTCGTCCGCAGTCCCAATCTTAAAAAATGGGCCGACAAAGGGGTCACGGCGGTCTTTCACTTTCGCTCGGATTTGACCCGCTTCGAGCACATGTGGGACGCGCCGGACGGGGCCCCAGCGGCTTACAACTATTGGGGGTCGGTGGATGGGCAATTTACGACAGTCGATGGAAGTATGTGGGTGAACGGGGATCTGGACACGAACGGAGGCGCGGGGCCCGTGACATTCCAGAACGGTGTTTTGGTGGTCGAAGGGGATTTCAACGCGGCCGGAGCGATCCTGGGCCCCAATCTCGCTGTTTTTTGCCGCAATTACACGCCGGCGGGTGGCACCATTCTTCCCGTAACAATTAACAGCTACCCCCCCTCCCAGCCCAGTGGCGCGGCCGTGGCCACCCCATTAAACAACCCTTTCGTGCCGACCATCGACATTACGAACCCCGGCATGGGAGCGCGGTTGGACTATTTCGACAGCCGACAGAGCACCTACATCGTGACCAGCGGGGGTTTCGTTCTGGATTTTGAATTTATTCCTCCGGCGACATTGCGCGTAACGAGCGCCGGCGTGCCGATGGATTGGACTGTCCCGACCACCGCGACTATCGTGGTCAGAGGGGCCGATCTCACCGTTCATGGCCTCGTCGACAAACAAGTCACTATCGTCGCTCGTCAGGATTCCGGATTGGGTGGGAATGTGACCATTATGGATGATTTGGTTTATCAAAACGGGACCAACAGCGCTTCGTCGACCCAAAATCTGTGCGTGCTGGCCGAATCGGATCTGAATTTTGATGTAACGGCCGTGGGGGCGAATCAGCGCGTCAATGGATTTTTTTACACGAAGACGGGCAGCATCCGGGTTTTCGACAGTGCGAGGCTTGGGCTTACGATAGACGGGAGTTTGTTCGGACGCGTGGTCGAATGGCCGGTTTTATTGCCCTTTGCTCTTACCGTGAACGCGGACCCCAACCTGTTGTTATACCCACCGCCCTACTTGCCCATGCGTCCCTACATCTCGACATGGGATTACGTCCCATAAATTCTAGCGGGGGAGAGGATCGAACTCTCGACCTCACGCTTATGAAGCGTGCGCTCTAACCAGCTGAGCTACCCCGCCGGTATCTTTTTATTATATCAATTTACTTATATTTGACGGAACAGCCGTAGGGTTTGGTTTCGGCGTTTTCGATGGTTTTGCCCGAAAGGCCTTGGTTTAAGGCTTCACGAACATAGTTGGTCGACGAAGGAATGTCGGCGGAATCCGCCGAAGCAGTATCATCGATGGCGCCTTGATAGACCAAAACGCCCTTTGGGTCAATGATGAACATATGGGGGGTTGTTTTGGCCCCGTAGAGGCGCCCCACGTCACCGTTCGGGTCCAAGAGGACCGCCGTCGCTCGGCTCCCTTTGCTTTTGACAGTGTCGCGCCATTCCCCGGGTGTCATGTGTCCTTGTTTCCCCTTCGCGGAAGAACACACCGACAGCCAACGCACCCCGCGCGCCGAAAATTCCTTCTGCAAGGCTTGCATGTTCCCCCCCTCGTAATGTTTACGAACGAAGGGGCATCCGTGGTTAATCCATTCCAAAACGACCCATTGGCCTTTGTGTTCCGAGAGAGTGCGTTTCTTCCCGTCCACATCGGTCAATTGAAAATCCGGGGCCGGTTGGCTCGTTTTCACTTCCGCGCAAAGAGGCGCGGCCAGCAACGAAATAAAAAACAAATGGATCAATGGGTGCCGTTTCATTTCATTTCTCCTTTAATGGCTTTGGTAACGTCGTTGGGTTTTATTAGAGCGGGCAGCAAGATCGGTTCTTTCCCCACGGGATAGAAAACGTAAAGGGGAACCCCGCTCCGGCCATGCCGTTCCAGGGCCGCGGTGATCACCGGATCGCGGTTGGTCCAATCGGCTTTCAAAGGCACGACGTTGCTTTCTTTAAATGCGGATTGAACGGACCGGGTGCTCAAGGTGGTTTTTTCGTTCACTTGGCAGGTGAGGCACCAGGCGGCGGTAAAGTCCACGAAAACCGGCCGGCCCTCCGCGCGCGCTTGCGCAAGGCGATCCTCGCTGTAGGTTTCCCATTGAATTTCATGGCGCGTGGAACGAGGGAGGGCGGTGGTGACACCGAGGACAGCCAACGCAAGGGCCAACCCCGTCCATTTTCTTTTCCCCCCTTCGGTCCGAGCGTTGGACCGCAGGGGTCCATAAAGCCAGGCGGCCAAGCCCAACACCCAGAGACCGACGAGCGCGCGCGAGAGGACGTTCACCCCCCCCTGGAGGCCCAACACCCAGAGCAACCACAGGCAGGTTCCAAAAAACAAAAACGCCATAAATTGTTTCAAGGTGATCATCCAGGGACCGGGTCTCGGCACCCAACGAAGCGCCGACGGGAAATGGGCCAACAACAGGTAAGGCAGGGCCAGGCCGACGGCCAAGGCGGTGAAAATCCCCAGGGATTGAAGCGCCGGTTGAGTGATGGCGTATCCGATGGCGGGTCCCATGAGAGGGGCCGTGCAAGGGGTCGCCACGGCCACGGCCAGCGCTCCGCTGAAGAAGGCGGACAGCGCCCCCGTTTTTCCACTGAAGGTGGCCAAACCGATCATGGAAGTTCCCACTTCAAAAACGCCCAACAGGCTTAACCCCAAAATAAAAAAGAGAAGAATCAACAGTAGGACGAAGACCGGGGACTGCAATTGGAAGCCCCAGCCCAAGGGTTGGCCGGCCGCTCTCAGGGCGAGCAGAGCCCCCGCCAACAACCAAAAGGACGCGACCACGCCGGCGGTGTAAAGCCAAGCGTTTTTCCGTCCAGCGGCACCGGTGTCTTTAAGGAATCCGAGCACTTTGATCGATAGAACGGGAAGGACGCAGGGCATCAGGTTGAGCAGCAATCCTCCCAAAAAGGCGAAGAAGAGCGCCAATGCGCCGGAAATCGCGGCCGGTTTGTGGGCAAAGGCATAGGGGTCTTCATCGGGCGAGGGAAGCTTTGAACGCGCCGCGGCGAAAAACCGGGCGGATTCCGGGGCCGGGGGCGTCGGCGACCCCGTGACGGGCCGTGTGACGCTTAATTCGGCTTTTCCCGGAACACAGATTTCTTTGCACTCCAGCCAATCGACCCGGGCGGATAGGACGACGGAATTCTCCTTGATCCGATCCGGCGCCGTGATCGGGACGAGGAGGACGGCCTCCCCGTGGTAGCCGTAATCCGTGAGCGGCGGGATCCGTATGATCTCCGGCCGGGGCCATTGGATCTCCCCGGCGGTGAACCCCGGCGGCAGTTGCCAGCGGATCCGCGTGGCCATGCCGGAGTCGCCGGGATCTTTCCAATAAGTGTGCCAACCCGGGTCCATCTCCAGCCGCACGGCGGCCCACACCGTTTGTCCGGGGGCCACGGTCGGCGTTTCAATATGAAGGGAAGCCCGCGTGTGCCCCGCCCCGGGGACGGCCCCCAGGGGCGAACCCAAGGCAAAAAAGAGAAGCGCCCAACGCATCATGAGAGGTTAAGGACGAAAGATTTCCCGCAGGAAATCCAGCAAGGCGCGGTGGGAACGTTTGTCCGCGGCGGCGTTGTAGGCCATTCCGGTGGAAGGGTTGTTGCCCGCGGTCGGCACCGTGAAGCTGTGGACGGCCCCGCCGTAAGAAATCAATTGCCAGTCAACGTCGGCTTCCGTCATTTCTTTCTGAAAGGCGGGAATGTCTCCGGCGGTCCAGGCGTCCCCGGCCCCGTGCAACACCAACACCTTGGCTTTCACGCCCCCCTGGGCCGCGGGCGACGGCGTGGCCAGGTTTCCATGAAAACTGGCCACGCCCCGCAAGTCCGTGCCGGCTCGGGCCAATTCCAACACCGTCGTGCCCCCGAAGCAATAGCCGATGGCCGCCATGCGCGCGGGATCGACCAACGGTGTCTTTTTGAGCGTTTCCAGTCCGGCGAGGGCCCGGCGGCGCATCAGATCACGGTCTTTGAAATAAACCCCCGACAACCGGGCCGCCTCCTCGTGGTCCTTGGCGTATACGCCTTTGCCGTACATATCGATGGCGAAAACCACGTACCCCTGCATGCCCAACTGGCGCGCGCGCTCCTTGGCGTAGTCGCCCAGGCCCTTCCATTCGTGCACAAGAACGATCCCGGGCCGCGCGCGAAGGGACCCGCCGTCGTAGGCCAAATACCCGCGCAACACCGTGTCGCCGTCGTGGTATTCGACGTCCTTTGTTTTCAAGGCCGCCCACGATGACACTGTTGAAAAAAGAACCAAAGCCAACGCCAGGTGTTTCTTCATAATTCCTCCGTTTATTAACCCGCCATACGAACCAACTGGCCGTTGGTTCGCCCCCGCTCCAGCATGCGCACACAGAACCAGGTGAACAAAATTGTGAAAACGATGTTGAGCCCCAAGGCGATGAAAAAAGAACGCCAATCGTACACGCCGGTTTCGATCAGTCCCCTCATGGATTCCATGACGTGGGTGCTCGGCAACAGGAGCACAAGGGGCTTCAACCAACCCGGGTAAACGCTCAGAGGATAGAAGATGGCCGAAAAGGGTTGAATCAAAAAGGGGATGGCCCAAATCAGGGCTTCGGCGGCGTGCCCCCAACGCAGGAGCAGCCCCGTCGTGAAAAGCCCCACGCCGTAGCCGAACAACAAGAGGTTGAAGCTCATGGGGGCCAGATAAAAACCCAGGGCCCCGACGTTAAACGCGTAAAAGAGCGTGGCCAGCGCGAGCAAGAGACCGACAATGATGCCGGTTTTGATGATTCCATAAATGTAAGCCCCCAACACCCACTCCAAATGCCTCAGCGGCGAGATGAGGAGGTTGACCACGTTGCGGGTCCACAATTCTTCCATGAACGCCAAGCTAAGGGATTGTTGCGATCGGTAGAGGATGTCCCAAAAAACCAATGCGTTAATGAGGGTGATGGTCATGCGCCCACCCATTCCCAGATCCAATTTGACCAAGTACAACGAAAAGAATCCCCAAACGAACAGCTCCATGACCGGCCAAAAAAACAGGTCCAAGAGGCGGGCCGGGCTTTTTATATGGATCAAAACGTAACGCCGCACCACGGTCCGGATGCGTTTCATGAAGCCGCCCCCGCGTCCATGACGTCGCCCGTCCGCGCCAAATGGATGAACACTTTTTCGAGGGATTCCTGGCGGAACCGCTGTTGGATTTCAAGGGGGGTGCCCTCCGCCATGGCGCGACCGCGGTGGATGAAGAGCACGCGATCGCAGAGCGCCTCGACCTCGGCCATGTTGTGCGATGTGTAGACGATGGTCAACCCCTTGTCGCGGCGGAGTTCAATCAGCTGCCGCCGGACGAGGTCCGCGATGTCCGGGTCGAGGCTGGCCGTGGGTTCGTCCAAAAACAGCAGTTCGGGGTCGTTCAGCAGCGCCTTGCAGAGGTTCAAGCGCGTTTGTTCCCCGGACGACAGGGAACCGGTTTTGCTTTTGGCGTGGTTGGAGAGGCGGAATTGTTCGAGCAAAGACCGTATTTTCTCCGCCGGGTTCTTCACGTCGTAGAGACGGGCGTAGATGTCCAGATTTTGACGGGCACTGAGGTTGAAGGGCATTTGGACATAGGCCGAACAGAAATTGACCCGCGGGGCGAGCCGAACCCGATCGCGCGCCGGAGAGAGCCCCAACACCGACACCTCGCCGGAAGTGGGGCTCAAGACGCCGAGCAAGATATGTATGGCGGTGGTTTTTCCGGCGCCGTTGGGGCCCAGCAGGCCGTAGATCTCCCCCCGACGCACGTAAAAATCGACACCGTCCAGGGCGACGACATTTTTGTAGCCCTTGCGCAGGCCCGCGACGCGGACGACGGGTTCGCTCACGCGCGCCCCGTCCGTCGGTTCAGTTCCAAAATGCCCCGGTTGCCCGGCCATTTGACGAGTTCCTCCAGGGACAGCGGCGACACAAAGCTCCAGTTGTGGGCGCCGATGGAGCCCGGCAGGTTGATGCGGTCCGAACCGAGGTCTTTGGGTATCACCCCGGCGGTCGCCAGCCAATCCTGGAACAACTGAACACTGAATATGGATGCCGACTCGTTGGCTTTTTCCAGCACGCGTTGCACGAACCGCGGTGTGGGTTTGGGGTACACCCGGCCCGAAAGCCCGAGGAAACGCCAATAAGCTTCCCGTTCAAAGCGGGTCGACCGGAAAAGATCCAAGAAATCGCCGGCGCGCTCGGCCGGAATGCCGAGGTTCCACAAAAAAACCTCTTCGGTATCGATCTCCGCCCGCCAGCGGCGACGGCCGTTAACGGCGGGTTCGAACAATTTGGCGGCGACGGTCTCGTAGTCCAATCGGCGGGCGGCGCACTTCAGTTGAAAAAAGTAATCGTCCACGGTCGCGGCCTCCTGTTTCCACCAGGCGGCGACGGGCGTCATGTCGTGGGTCGAGGCCACGGCCACGGCGTTGGGGCGGTATTTATCCGTCGATAAAAAATCGTTCGTTTTTCCCCAATCCCGGGCCCAGCGCATCACTTCCAAGCCCGGGATGGAAAGTTCGGCCAGCACCTTGTAGGAGCAGGGCGGGACCACGCCCAAGTCCTCGCCGCAGGGCAGCATGCGCGTGGCCCCCAACATGGTGGTCAACAACCGCCGCCCGTGCTCTTCCCAAAGGGATTCGTCCGGCGGGTCAAAAAGCCCATCGAGGCCCTGCCGTTCGGGCGGCGAACTCAAGGGGATCGTGAAAACGCGGAACACGCCGATGACGTGGTCCACGCGGAAGAAATCGTAAAAGTTCTCGGCGTAACGAAGTTTCTGGACGATGTAATCGTAACCGGCGGCCGCCAGGGCGGGCCAATTGTAAGGGGGCATGCCCCAGCGTTGTCCCCCCGCAAAATAAAGATCCGGCGGGGCGCCGGAGGAAAGGTCCAATTTGAAATAACCCGGGTGCGACCACACGTCGGCGGAATCGCGCGCGACCAGGAAAGGCATGTCGCCCATGAAGAGCACGCCCTTTCGTCGGGCGTGTCGTTTGGCGTTGTCGAACTGCTCGAACAATTGCCATTGAACCCATTCGTGGAAGCGCACCGTGTCTCTTTCTTCCTCGGCGAGTCGTTCCAAAACCTCCGGGGTCCGCTGGCGGTAGGGCAGGGGCCATTCTTCCCAGGTGGCCCCTTGGAACCGCGTCTTCAAGACTTTGTAAAGGGCGTCGTCCCGCAACCAATAGGCGTTGGCCTCCTGATAGCGGGCGAATCGCGGCGTTTCCGGCACGACGCGGGCTTGATACATTTTCCAGAGGAGGGCCATCTTGGCGCTCTTGATGGCGTAATTGACCCGCCCGCCCGTGGGGAACGAACGGGCCAGGTCGCGGAGTTCGTTCGCGAATTTCGTTACGTCGACGCCGTCCAGTTTGCGAAGGGACAAGTACATGGGATCCAAGGCGAAGGAACTTTTGGCGCTGTAGGGGGCGAAATCGTAACCGACGTCGTTGAGCGGCAACAGTTGCGCGATCGTCAACCCGACCTGGGCGCACCAATCCACGAGGGCGTTGAGATCGTGCAGGTCGCCGATGCCGATGCTGTCGTCGGAAAACAAAGAGAACAGAGGAACGCACACCCCGGCCCGGCGACGAACGCCGACTTTTTCCCAATGGGCCTTGGCCGGCCCGTTCAAAAACGCGCTGTAGTCGTGCTGGCTCACGCGAAGACCTCCTCCGGGACAGCGCCCGCGGAACGATAAAGACGCCGAGCGGCTTCTTCCCCTCCGGCGATGCAATCGGGCAAACCGATGCCGCGGTAGCCGTTGCCGCAAACGGCGACCCCCGGAAGTCCCTCCACCCGTCGGAATATTTCCGCCACGCGCTCCTCGTGCCCGAGCGTGTAATGGGGCATGGCGCCGGGGTAACGGCGCAACTCCATCCACATCGCCTCTTCCATGCCCAGGAAATCGCCCAGATCGCGCCGAACGGCGGCCAGCAACCGGTCGTCGGTTTCCGCCAAGGCGGGCCCCCCCACAAACGCGCGCAAAAGGGCCGTGTCCTCGGGGGCGCGCCCTTCGAATTTGACGGAACTGAAGGTGCACCCCGTCACGACGCGCTTTTCGTTGGCCGGGACAACGAAGCCGAACCCGTTCAAGGGATGGCGCAGTCGATCACGGCGAACGGCCACGTTCACCGTCGCCACCGCGCCGTAGGGGATCTCGGACAAAAGCGCCCCCAAGCGGGCGTCCCAGGGCCGCAACAGAGTACCGGCCAAGGGCGCCGCGCAGGCCAGGATCACGCCATCGGCCGGGTGGGTCTCCCCGATTTGATCGGTCGCCGTCCAACCGGTGGGGGTTTTGTCCAACCGGGTGACGCGGCGTCCCCCTTGATAAACGTCGGGGCCCAAAACCCCCGCGAGCCGGTCTACCAAAGAGCCCACACCGTCCCGAAAGGTCGCAAAAAGCCCGTAACGGGGCCCGCTCGTTCCGGCGGGAACGGCCGCGGCCCGCCGACGGGCGGCCAGCAAGGAACGAATCACCCCGCCGCGCGCCTCCATATCCAAAAACCGGGGAAACGTGGCCCGCAAGCTCAATTCCTCGGGGTCGGCGGAATAAATGCCCGCCACCATGGGCTGGGCCAATTGATCCAACACTTCCCGGCCGAATCGACGTCGAACGAACGAAGCGAGGGTCTCATCCCCCCCGCCCCGTCGCGGCGGCAAAAAGAACTCCAGAGCGGCGCGGGCTTTCCCGGGCCATGACAAAAGCCGTGTACGAAACAGCGGCCCCAATTTGGTGGGGGCCAAGAGATAGAACCCCTCCGGCGTCGGGTGCAGCCGTCCCCCCCGGGCCACAAAGCTTTGTTGGAAGCGCCGGTTCGTGCCGATGACCGCGCCCTCCATTCCCAAACGGCGGGCCAGCGCCAAGGCGGCCGGTTTTTCGGTGATAAAACTGTCCGGCCCGCCTTCCCATAAAACGCCCTCCCGACGGCCGGTGTCGATCACCCCCCCGGGGCGTTGGCCGGCGTCCAGGACGCGGACATCGACGGATTCTCCCCGTCGGGCCGCCAATTCCCGCGCGTGGTGGGCGGCGGCGAGCCCGGCGATGCCCCCGCCGATCACCAAAATCCGTCGGGTGCTCCCGGCGCGCGGCCCCGGGGCCGCCGGGGCCGCGGGATCCCGGTTCAAAATCAAGTCAGCCAGGAGATCGACAAAGAGGGGGTGCGTGCCGACGGTTTTGGCGCGGTGAAACGTCCAGCCGGCCGCCTCGGCGGCCTCCCGCGCTTTGACGTCCAAATCAAACAGGACCTCGACGTGGTCCATCAGGAACCCAACGGGAATGATTAGGACGTTCTTCGTCCCGGCGGCGGGCGGGCGGCGTAAGAACTCCGCCACATCGGGTTCCAGCCAGGGGTCCTCGGGTCGGCCGCTCCGGCTTTGGAACACCAAAGTCCAGTCGCGTTGCCCCAGCCGATCCGCGACCCGCTCCGCGACGGAGCGGATTTGGCCCGCGTAGCCGGAAGCGCGGTCCCACCCCACCGGAATGCTGTGGGCCGTGAACACCCATTTCGCCGGCCCGGAGAAGCCCGCGGCCGCCTCCCGAACGCGGTCGGTCATCGCCGCGACAAAGCGCTCCTCATTCCACCAGGGGCGCACCCAACGGAGGCGCGGTCCACCCTCCGCGTGGTGGGCCTCCGCCGTGGATTTGAGGTAGTAGTGGAAGCTGGGAATGGACCGGTAGGCCGCCAGGGCCACGGCCGTGACGTCCGTCACGCCGTCGGCATTCAGTTCGCGAAAGGCCTTTCGAAGGTCGGGCTCCCAGTTGCGCATGCCCACCCGCAACGGGCGGGAATCCCCTTTGTCCAGCAAGCGGGTTTTTAAGGCCGCGGTCAAATCGCCCACCAGGGCGTTGTACGGCGATCGTCCGCCGATGCGTTCGTATTGCCGGGCGACTTCCTCGACCCGGTGGGGAGGGACGGGCCGCCCGCGCAAGACATTTGCCAAAAAGGGTCGGATGTCCTCCGCCCGTTCCGGACCGCCGAACCCGACCAACAAAACCGCTCGCTTCATCCCAATTCCTTGACGCATTCCACAAGATGCACGACGTTTTCAAAGGGCGTCTGGGGCAACAAACCATGCCCCAAATTGAAAACGAACCCGCTCCGCCCCCGGTTTTCCTTTAGGATGCGGCGCACTTCACCGCGAATGTGGGGATGGGGAGCCATCAAAAGGGCGGGGTCCAAATTGCCCATGACGGGCGTGTCGCCCAACCGTCGACGGGCTTCGGACAGGCTCACCCGCCAATCGAGGCCGATCACGTCGCCGCCCGCTTGTTTCAGCAGTTCCAGCAAGGTCGCTGTCTGGGTGCCAAAGTGAATGGACGGCAACCCCTTGGGCAAAGCGCGAAACACCGCTCGGGAATGGGGGAGGACGAAGGTTTTGTAATCCGAAGGGCCGAGGGCTCCCACCCAACTGTCGAAGAGCTGGACCGCCTGGGCCCCGGCCTTCGCCTGTTCGATCAAAAGTTCGGCGACGACGCGCGCGAGTTTTTCGAGGAGGCGGTGCCAGGCCTTGGGTTCGTGGGTCATAAAGCTCTTGGTCAAGGCAAAATCCCGCGATCCGCCGCCCTCAATCAAATAGGCGGCCAGGGTGAACGGCGCGCCGGCGAATCCCAACAAAGGGATGTCGGTCGGCAAAGCCAAACGGGTTTGACGCACCGCCTCCATCACGTAACCCAAGGCGTCCGGCACATCCACCTCTTTGAGGCGATCCACGTCCTTGGCCGAACGCACCGGTGGTCGCAGGGCGGGGCCTTCGCCCTTTTCGTAGCTCAAAAAGAGACCAAGGGGTTCGGCCGGCAGGAGCAAATCGGAAAAAAGGATGGCGGCGTCGGCGTCGATGTCTTGGACCGCCCGCGCCGTGACCTGGGCGACCAAGGCGGGATTTTTGCAAAGTTCCAGCATGGACACGCGCCGGCGCAACGCCCGGTAGCTGGGTTGGTAACGGCCGGCCTGGCGCATGAGCCAAACGGGCACGCGTTCCACCCGCCGCCCGCGCAGGGCGCGCATCAATAGTGTGTCATCGAACCGGGTGGTCACAACACCCCCAAGTGCTTTTCAAACGTCGTCCGCAATATTTGCGTTGTGACGGGTTTTTGGAGAATGTCTTTGGCGCCGCGGGCGCGCGCCTCCGCCTCGTGGGATTTGGCGTCCGCCGACATGAAAAAGGACGGGATGCCGGCCGTGGACGGGTTGGCGGAAAGTTGCGCGAGCACGTCAAGGCCGGACATGTCCGGCAATCGGTAGTCGACGGTGATCGCCGCCGGCCGGGCGTCCGCGGCTTTTTTAAGCCCCGTCGCGCCGTCGAAGGCGGTCAACGGCGCCAGTCCCAGCTCTTCGCAATACTCGACCATCAAGTCCGACAAAACCGGATCGTCTTCAATGATCAGCAGGGTTTTGGGCTCCCCCATAAAAGCTCCTTGTGAAAATCAATCGAACCCGAGCCAAACGGTCCGCAGGGCGGTGTGGCCCACCAACAACAACCCCGCCAACCAAACCAACGAAAACAAGGGCCGCGCCCGTCGATGGAGGCGGACCCGCCAAATCGACAACACGAGGAAAACCCCCGCGGCCCACACCCAAAAGAAACGCCTTTCGTCCCCGGCGCTCGCCGTCGCGAAGCCGCCCAGAGCCGGGACCCGCGCGGCGACGATCGCCAGGGCCAGCGAGCCGCCCCAAAGGAACCCCCGAGGCCACCGATCGAGCCGGGCGTCGCGTTTGACAGCGAAAAACCCCAGCGTGTCGGACAGCCACCCCAAAGCCAAAAGGCCGAAGGCGACCAAGACCACGGCGGTGAAGCTCAACGGCATGTTGGGGCCCGGAAGTTCATCGACGACAATTATGGCAATTTCAGAGGCTTCGGCGGGCGTTCAGACGCAGGGCGTTGACCACCACTGTCAGAGAGCTGACACTCATGGCCGCCCCCGCGATCCAAGGGGAAAGGCGCCACCCCCACAGGGGATAAAAAACGCCGGCGGCGATCAGGACACCCACCGCGTTGTAACCAAAGGCAAAGAACAGGTTCTGACGGATGTTGCGCAGGGTGTCCCGGGCCAACCGCAGGGCGCGTCCGATTCCGGCCAAATCCCCGCCCAACACGACGATATCGGCGGTTTGAAGGGCGACATCGGCTCCGGTCCCGAGGGCCAATCCGGCGTCGGCCTCCGCCAGGGCCGGCGCGTCGTTGACACCGTCGCCGGCCATGGCGACGCGCCGGCCGGCGGCCCGCCATTCGCGAACCACATCCCGTTTTTCCTCGGGAAGCAATCCCCCCCGCCATCGGGCGATCCCGAGGCCCTCGGCCAGGGACCGCGCGTTCTCCGAACGATCCCCGGTCAAAAGGGCGAGCTCCACCCCCGCGCGGCGTAAATTCGAAAGGAGCGAGGGGGCCTCCGACCGTACCGGGTCCTCAAACAAGAAAAGCGCTTCGGGACGATCCGCGGCGCGCAACTCCACCGCCAGGCCCGTGATCAAGGTCGACGGACGTCCCAGGAAATAAGCCCGGCCGTCGATCTCGCCGTGAACCCCCGCGCCGGCCACCGCGTGCGCGCCCTCCACGTCCGCGGCCCGGACCCCCTCTTCGAGGGCCGACCCCACCAACGCCATCGACAAAGGATGCACGCTGGCCCGGGCCAAACCGGCCGCGCGGGCCAGGGCGTCGGCGCGCGTCACGCCGGGAACCGGTCGAACTTCGATTAAACGGGGTTTGCCCTGGGTCAGGGTGCCGGTTTTGTCGAAGGCCAACAAATCCACGCTCGCCAGTTTTTGAAGGGCTTCCGGGTTGCGGACCAACACCCCCTCCCGCGCGCCGCGGCCCAGGGCCACCGTGAGGGACATGGGGGTGGCCAGGCCCAGGGCGCAGGGGCAGGCCACCACCAGAACCGACACGGCGTTGGTGACGGCGAAAGCCCACCGTGGTTCGGGCCCCCAAACCAGTCCGCCCAAGAGCGCCGCCAACGCGACCAGGACAACAGCCGGAACAAAAAAAGCGGATACCCGGTCGACCAGATTTTGAACGGGCGCGCGCCCCCGCTGGGCTTCTTCGACCGTGCGCACGATGTGCGCCAACGTGGTGGCCGCGCCCGCCCGTTCCACACGGAACAAGAAACTCCCAGGGCCGTTGACCCCGCCGCCCACCAGGGGGTCCCCCGGTTTTTTCTCCACGGGAACGGGCTCCCCGGTCAAAAACGATTCGTCCACGGCGGTGTGCCCTTCCGTCAGCCGCCCGTCCGCCGGAATCCGCTCGCCCGCGCGCACGCGCACTAGATCGCCCGGACGAAGGGCGTCGGTCGGCACCTCTTCTTCGACGCCGTCGCCGCGAACCCGCCGGGCGGTGCGGGGCGACAGCGCCATCAAGGATCGAATCGCATCGCCTGTCCTCCGCCGCGCGCGGCCCTCGAGGCTTTGCCCCAAAAGGACCAGCGAGGTGATCACGGCGGCGGATTCAAAATACACCGCGTGTCCGCCGGTCACCAACGTCCACAAACTAAAAAGATAGGCCGTGAGATTCCCCAGCGATATCAACGTGAACATGTTCGCCCGGGGAAGCCCCGCGACGCCCCGTTTAAAGAAAGTCCCGCCCGCGCCGAAAACCACGGGCGCGGCGAGCGCCGCTTGCACCCACCCGGACACCGCCCCCCCGTGGCGCATGCCCAAAACAAAAACCGGGACCGTCCCCACAAGGGACACCCAGAACAGCCGGACCATGCGGCGCTCGTCCTCCGAGGGGCCCGCCGGGGCGGGCCCCGTGTGTTCCAGGGCCATGCCGCATTGGGGGCAAACCCCGGGGGTGTTTTGTTGGATTTCGGGGTCCATGGGGCAGTAATAGAGGCCGGGGAGCAAAGCGGACGGGGCGGTGGGGTTGAGAAAAGATTCCGGATCGGCCGCGAAACGTTCGCGACAGCGGGGGTTGCAAAATCCGTAAAGGACGTCGTGGTGCCGGTGGGTCCCGCCCCGCGGCGCGGCGGTATCGACCGCCATTCCGCAGATCGGGTCTTTCATGGAAGCGAGAAGCCCATTTCCCTTAATTTCAGTTGGGCGAGTTCAATGTAATCCGGGTCGCGCCCCGTTTCGATGATGTTCAAATACACGCGCGCGGCGTTTCGATATTCTTTTCTTTGCCGATAAATATTTCCAAGGATGTTCTTGAGGAGGGAAGGGCAATCTTCGTATTTCATGGCCTCCTCCAAAAGCGGAATCGCGCGCGCGCCGTCCCTTTCTTTTCGAAACCCGATGGCGCCGATGTAGAGCCGGTACCGCCAAAACGTCGGGTCCCCGCGAACCCCCGCGGCCAAAACCTCCAGGGCTTGGGCGTCGCGTTCCAGGTTGAAGGCCAAGGCCCCGCCGGTGAAAAGAAACACGTAATGGAAGAAGGGATCCAATTGCCCGGCCCGCAGGGCGTACAAATGGAGGTAAGGGAAGGCCCCCGGATTGTCCTCGGATTGGAAATGCCCGTGGTGGTCGTGCCCATCGTCGGCTGTGTGACCGGGGGGCAAGGCGGCCGGACGCCCCCAGCGGGGCCGGTCCAAGGGATGTCGCGGGTCTTGGTTGCTGGAGGTTCCGTAATATTGAAGCAGTTGAATCAAGGCGAGGTCGGCGCCCAACCGCCGAACACCCCCGGCGACAAAAGACGTGTCCTGGAGCGCGAACCGCGCCAAGGGGGGCGCGCCGTAGGGAGGCAGACCCAGTTTTTGTTCCGGGGCAACGACCGTCGCCAGCCCCAAAAACACCGCCGCCAAGAGGCCCCCTGTCCAAAGGCCCCCCGCCCGCATCAAAATTCCTTTCGGGAGAAAAAACCCGACGCCAGGGCCAGACAGGCCGCCGTGTAAAGGCCGGCGTAGAGCCCGACCCGGAGGATCGGCCAAGGGGCCGACAAGGACACTTCGAGGGCGTCGCGCAAATTCAGGATGTTGAGGTTCGGAATCAACGCGCGCAGGACCGCCGCAGCGGTCACGGCGCCGCCCCCGGCTTTTTCGGCCATAAACTTTAACTCCGAACCGAAATGCCCCAACACCCAAAACAAGAGCGAGAACACCGTCGCCGTCGGAGCCGAGCTGAAGGCCAACGAGCACAATATAGATAAAGCGGTCATCACCATGATCTTGAGCGCCATCAGGGGCAGGGCGATGAACACCTGGGGGTCGGTCTCCCACCCCTTCAGGTACAGCAGGAGGAAATGCAAAACCGCCATGGCCGCCACCGTCGCCCAAACGGCCGCCACCAGGCCCACGAACCGGCCGATCAAATAAAACGGTCGCGGCAGTGGCCGGGTGAGGATTAAATAAATTGTTTTCGTCTCCATTTCCTCCAAAACCAGGGTGACGGCGCCAAGCAAAGCGGCCACCAACCCGAACATTTCGGAAGTGGCCAATCCCAAATCCAGAATCACCCTCAATTCCTGATCGGCGGCCAAGGCGCCCAACAACACCGAAGCGCCCAACAGGAGGCACGCGAACAGCGCGACCACCAAATACAGGCGGTTTCGGATTTGTTGCAAAAACGTGTAGCGGGCGATGGTCCAGAGTGTGTTCACGAGCGCCGCCCTTCGGGGTCCACCGTGCGGACAAAAATGTCCTCCAGGGGGTCCCCCCCGGTCCATTCGGCCCGGTTGACCACGCGGACCAATTGCCCCTTCACCAAAACGCCCACGCGGTGGCAGAGTTTCTCGACTTCGGAAATGCTGTGGGAGGAAAAAAGGACGGTTTTCCCCGCGTCGTTGAGGTTTTGGATGATCACCCGCATTTCGCGCAGGCCCAAGGGGTCCAACCCGGTCACGGGCTCGTCAAAAACCAACAAACGGGGGTTGTGGAGCATGGCCTGGGCCAATCCGATGCGTTGAAGCATGCCCTTCGAGTATTCGCGCATGGGCCGCCGCGCGGCGGCCGTCATGCGGACCTCCTCCAAAACGGCGTCCACCCGCCGACGCAAGGAATCGGAGGAGAGGCCGGAGAGGCTCCCGTAGAAGGACAACACTTCGTGACCGGTCAGATGGCGGTAAAAATAGGGGATTTCCGGGAGGTAACCGAGGGTCTCTTTCGCCGCCCGGGATCCGGCGGGTTTTCCGAACAGACGCGCCTCCCCCGACGTTGGGAACAGCAACCCCAGGAGCAATTTGAGCGTGGTGGTTTTGCCCGATCCGTTCAATCCCAAGAGGCCGAAGACTTCCCCGGGGGCCACCGTGAACGTGATGTCTTTGACCCCGGGGATGAGGGTGGTTTTCCCAAGATGGGACCGTTTGTAAACCTTGGTGATTGAATTCAGCGATACCGCGGCGTCGCTCATCGGGGACAGTTTATAAATTCACCATTTTGATGGAAAGAACGGCGGCGTGGGATTTGACCTTCGCCAACACGGCCGCCGGCACATCGCTGTCCACGCTCCACAGGGACACCGCGGTTCCGCCGGGCCGGTTGCGGGCGATGTCCATGCCGGCGATGTTCACCCCCGCTTCCGCCAACACCGTGCCCGTGTGGCCCACCACGCCGGGGCGATCCTCGTTGCACAGCACCATCAAATGCCCCTGGGGGTTGACATCCACGGGCAAGCCGTCGATGCGGACGAACCGCAAATCCCCTCGGCCGTACACCGTTCCCGCGAGTTGGTGCTGGGTTTTGTCGGTGGCGGCCTCCATTTCCAGGAGGGACGCGTAATCCCGCGCCTCGGTCGCCACTTGCTCTTGAATCTGAAGGCCGCGCTTTTGGGCCAAGGCCAAGGCGTTCACCGGGGTGGCCGCTTCCCCCAAACCGGTCAAGAAACCCGCCACCGCCGTGGCGGTGTAAAGGGCCGGATTGACCCGCCCCAGTTCGCCGGAATAGGCCACGGTGATCCGCTGCGGTGTCCCCTCGGACATCTGCGCCAAAAAAAGGCCTTGTTTGTACGCCAGCCCGACGAAGGCCAACAACTGCGCTTGCCCCGCCACGTCCAGGGGCGGCAAATTGACCGCCTGTCGCGCGAAACCATTGACGAAAAACTCCACCATGCCCTGGGCCAATTCGGCGGCCACTTTCACTTGCGCTTCTTCCGTGGAGGCGCCGAGGTGGGGCGTCAGGATGATCTCGGGGCGTTTGAGGAGCGGAGAGGCGGGGTCGAGGGGTTCTTTCTCAAACACGTCGAGCGCGGCGCCCTTGACGTGCCCTTTTTCAACGAAAGCGAGCAGGGCTTTTTCGTCCACAATCCCCCCCCGGGCGCAATTGATGACGCGCACGCCTTTTTTCGTTTTGGCGAGGGTTTTCTCGTTGATCAATCCCTTGGTCTGCTCCGAAAGCGGCACGTGAAGGGTGATGAAATCCGCCTCGGCCAAAAGCTTGTCGAGCGGGACGAACTCCACCCCGGCGCGGCGGCACCAGCTTTCATCCCCCATGGGGTCGAAGGCCACGACGCGCATTTGCAAGCCCATGCCCCGGGTGGCCACTTCGCGGCCGATGCGCCCGAGGCCGACCACGCCCAAGGTTTTTCCGGTGATTTCCTGTCCGACGAACTTCGCGCGTTCCCATTTGCCGGCGTGGGTGGAGGCGTCGGCTTGGGGCGTGTTGCGCGCCAGGGCGAACAGGAGCGCCAGGCTCTGCTCCGCGGCGGAAATCGTGTTGCCGCCGGGGACGTTGGCCACCACGATGCCCTGGCGGGAGGCCGCGGCCAAGTCGATGTTGTCGACGCCGGTGCCGGCGCGGCCGATGAAACGAAGCTTGGGCGCCGCGGCGATGACGTCGGCGGTCACTTTGGTTTCCGAGCGAACCAGCAAGGCCTCCGCGCCCGCGATTTCCTTCAACAAATCGGGGCCTTTAAGGCCGGTCTTGTAGACAACGTGAAAACGCGCGTCTTGGCGCAGAGGGGCCAACCCTTCTTCGGAAACGGGATCGCTCACAAGAACTTGAATCGGCATGGGGAACTCCTAGGCGGTTTTGGAAACGTCCGCGAACACGCGGCGGGGCGGGCGGGTCCCGTTGACAGCGTCGGCGTCGATGACGACTTGACGCAGCCCCGTTTGCTCGGGCAATTCGTACATGGTGTCCAACAAAAGGCTTTCCAGAATCGAGCGCAACCCCCGCGCTCCCGATCCGCGCACCAGGGCCCGTTGGGCGATGGCCGCCAGGGCGTCGGGCTCAAAGTGGAGCTCCACCCCTTCCAGGGAAAACATTTTTTGGTACTGCTTCACGAGGGCGTTCCGGGGGCGGGTCAAAACATCCACCAAGGCCTTTTGGTCCAGGCTGTCGAGCGTGGTCAAAACCGGCAGTCGCCCCACCAGTTCGGGGATGAGACCGTATTGAATCAAGTCTTCGGGTTGCACCCGGCGCAAAATGTCGCCGATGTCCAGGCGCTTTTTGGGTTTGGGGTCGACCCCGAACCCCACGCCGAACTCCCCCAACCGACGCTCGATCACTTCGTGCAGCCCCTCGAAGGCGCCGCCGCAAATAAAGAGGATGTTGGTGGTGTCGACCCGGATGTATTCCTGCTGGGGGTGCTTGCGGCCCCCCTGGGGCGGGACAGCGGCGACGGTGCCTTCCAGGATTTTCAGAAGGGCTTGTTGCACGCCTTCCCCCGAAACGTCGCGGGTGATCGACGGGGAATCGGTTTTGCGTGACGTCTTGTCGATTTCATCGACATAGACGATGCCCCGTTCGGCGCGTTTCACATCGTAGTTGGCGTTTTGGAGGAGCCGAAGGATGATGTTCTCCACGTCCTCCCCCACGTAACCGGCCTCGGTCAGGGTGGTCGCGTCGGCGATGGCGAAGGGGACGTGCAAAAGGCGCGCGAGGGTTTGCGCCATCAAGGTCTTCCCGGTCCCCGTGGGTCCGATGAAAAGCACGTTGGATTTCTGGAGTTCCACTTCCCCCTGGCTGTTCTTGCCCCCCAGGTCGATGCGGCGGTAGTGGTTGTAAACGGCCACGGAGAGGATGCGCTTGGCCGTTTCCTGCCCGATGACGTAGTCGTCCAGCACGGCCTTGATTTCCGATGGTTTCGGCAGGGTCCGCTGGGTTCGGCGCTCTTCTTCCTCGGTCAGCCGATTGAGCAACGCGTTCGAGTTGCGGACGCAATCCTCACAAATATAGACGCCCTGCCCGCCGATCAGGCGCAGGCCTTCCCGCCGGCTTTTGGAACAGAATACGCATTGCAGCGCTTCCCTTCCTTCTTTTTCGCCGGGACCGGCCATGGGTTATTTCGCGCGGGGGACGAACACTTCGTCGATCAACCCGTAGGCCTTCGCGTCGTTGGCGGACATGTAAAAGTTGCGTTCGCAGTCCGCGCGGACCTTTTCGATGGGCTGTTCGCAGTGCTTGGCCAAGATCTCGGTCAAACGCACCTTCGTGTTTTCCAATTCCTTGGCTTCGATGCCGATGTCCGTCACTTGACCCGAAATTCCCTCGCCGTAAATCAGCGGCTGGTGAATCATGATGCGCGAGTTGGGCAGGGCGTATCGTTTTCCCTTGCGGCCCGCGCCCAGAAGGAGGGCGCCGAACGACATCGCCATGCCCAGGCAGATCGTCGTGATCGGGGCTTTGATGTACTGCATCGTGTCGTACACCGCCAACCCCGCCGTGACCATGCCGCCCGGGGAATTGATGTACAGGTTGATCTCCCGCTCCGGGTCCTCGGCTTCGAGATAAAGCAGTTGGGCGATGATGACGTTGGCCGAGTCGGTGTCGATGGCCCCGCCGTAGCCGCCGATGAAAATGATGCGGTCCTTCAGCAGGCGGGAGTAAATGTCGTACCCCACGGCCGCGCCCTGGTTCCAGCGCTCAATGATGGTCGGGATGATCGAAGGCATGTTGTCTCCTTTGGGTCAGCCGCGGTTAAGCGGCGGGTTCCGTGACTTTCGCGTTCTGGATCAAGAAATCAAACAGGCGTTCCTCGCGCAGTTGGGCGCGCAGGGTGTCTCGACGCCCGTCCATCCATTTTTCGGCGTCGGACCGTCGTTCCGGCGCGATCGAATCGACGATTTTCCGCACCTGTACTTCCACGTCCGAATCGCTGACCGTCAATTTCTCCTCTTCGATGATTTTCCCGAGGATGTAGGAAAGCCGCACCTGGCGTTCCGCCTCGGGGCGATTGCGCTCGAGCATCTTGTCCTGGTTGGTTTTCCATTCCTCCTCCGAAGCGCCCTGCTCTCGAAGGAAATGCTTGAGCTGTTCGGTCAAATGCTTGGTCCGCTCCTCCACTTGCGAGGCGGGCACGGGGAAGAGGTTGCGTTGCAAAAGGCCGTCGATCAGCTGTTTTTCCAGGTCCTGCCGCTGGGCCCGCGTTTGCGTGGCCTCGAGGTCCTTGCGGATTTTGGTTTTCAATTCGTCCAAGGAGGCCGCCCCCACATCCTTGGCGAAATCGTCGTCCAAAGGCGGGATGGATTTTTCCTTGATGGCGGTAACGGTCACTTTGAATTGCACGGTTTTTCCCGCCAGGGTTTTTTGCGGGTGGTTCTCCGGAAACTCCACGGGGATCTCCCGGGTCTCCCCGTCCTTCGCGCCGATCAGCCCCTCCGAGAACCCTTTGACGTTCTGGGCCGCGGACATTTCGATCAACTGATCCTTGGCCTTTCCGTTGGCCACGGGGACGCCGTTCAAAAAGCTGTCGTAATCGACCACCGCGAAATGATGGCCGGCGACCGCCGCGTCCTTCGATAAAACGAGTTTGGCGTGCGCGTCGCGCAAATCGCCCAGGCGCTTTTCGAGATCGGCCTCGGTGACGGCCAGGGGTTTCTTTTGAATCGGAAGCCCCTTGTAATCCTTCACCGAAACCTCGGGGACGCATTCCAAAGACACTTCGAATTTGAGGGCTTTGCCCGGCTGGCCGTCGATTTTGTTCACCGAAGGCACCGAAATCAACGGGAGTTTTTCTCCCTCGACGGCTTCGTGGACCGTTTCACGAAGCAAGCGGTCCACGGCGTCTTCCCACGCGGCCTCCGGGAAATTCTTCTTGACGACCTCGAGGGGCACCTTGCCCGCCCGGAACCCCGGCATTTTGACCTTGGCGCGCACCCGCGCAAAGGATTCTTCCAGCGCCGCCTCCACGCGGTCGGCCGGCACCTCCACCGACAATTCGGCGGTGCACCCCTTGCGGTCCTTGACTTTGACCTTCAAATCCCCGAGGGGCTTTTCTTTAAGGGCGGTTCGCTCCGCGCCGTTTTTCGCGTTTGTTTCGTTCTTTCCTTTTTTCTTCCAACCGAACATAGTTAAACTCCCACGAATGAAGTGCGAGGAGAGGGACTTCTCTTCCTCCGTCGCTTTGCTCCTCCTCCAGAGCCCGCCGCCCTCACTTTTTCCGCCATTCATGGCGGCGTTCGGGTCGGCTTCAAGCCCCGGACATTAAAAATATGCGAGGAGAGGGACTTGAACCCACACGCCTTTCGGCATACGGTCCTAAGCCGTACGCGTCTGCCAATTCCGCCATCCTCGCTAATTTATTAAAACCTGGGCCAGGAGAGACTCGAACTCTCAGCCTCGCGCTTAAGAGGCGCTTGCTCCACCGTTGAGCTACTGGCCCGAATCGCGCTCAGTACAAAAATCCCGCGCATTAATGAAAAAAACCGCGCCCGGCAGGACTTGAACCTGCAGCCCTCTGCTCCGAAGGCAGATGCTCTATCCAATTGAGCTACGGGCGCAAAGAAAGGTACATCCGGTTTCCGGGCTAACGCCCTCCAACCATTTCCTCGGCTCCGATGTCCCGGTCATGGTTTCCGGGCTAACGCCCTCCAACCATTTCCTCGGCTCCGATGTCCCGGTCATGGTTTCCGGGCTAACGCCCTCCAACCATTTCCTCGGCTCCGATGTCCCGGTCATGGTTTCCGGGCTAACGCCCTCCAACCATTTCCTCGGCTCCGATGTCCCGGTCATGGTTTCCGGGCTAACGCCCTCCAACCATTTCCTCGGCTCCGATGTCCCGGTCATGGTTTCCGGCTAACGCCCTCCAACCCTCGGCTCCGATGTCCCGGTCATGGTTTCCGGGCTAACGCCCTCCAACCATTTCCTCGGCTCCCACGCCTCGGTCACAATTGAGCTGCGGGCGCAAAGGATGGGCCCGGAATATAAAAACCCCCGGCTGTTAAGGTCGGGGGTTTTGCCCGTTTCTTCATTATACAAAAAACTAATCGATCGTCATCCGCAAACGAGCCGCCAGCCTTTCAAAGGAGCGGTTTTCGGTGGTCGAGGGATTCTCGCGCACCCATTCCCTCAGACGAGCTT
The DNA here is from genome assembly GCA_016706425.1 of Elusimicrobiota bacterium. Lineage (NCBI taxonomy): Bacteria > Pseudomonadati > Elusimicrobiota > Elusimicrobiota bacterium. The sequence continues at coordinate 1,412,934 of JADJJR010000001.1, read as the reverse complement.
TCCAAAGGGAGAGAAAATTGTTTTCCACTTCCCACAAATAAACCGGGAGTTCCAATCGGTCCGCCAAAGCCAGCAAGTTGAGGGATTTTTCCGCCCGGTCGCTTCCGGGCTGTGTCATCAGAGCCCCGATATGGCTTTCCAGGCGCTTTTGAACCAACCAGGCGGCGTGGGCCCAATTCAATTGTATGCCGAACCGCTTGGCCTCGTCGTAGACGCTCACCAAGCCCGCTGTTTCCCCCTCGTCTTTTTCGTGGAGGACCATGGCCCGGTGCATGTCTCGACCCAGAACGGCTTCCAACGCCAGCCGAAAGGCGTGGGGCATGGGAAACGCCGATTTCAAGAGATAATTCATCAATTTTTTGTTTTCATCCACCAACAGGCGTGAGATGCCCTCAAAGCGCCCCAATATATCCTCGATAACCGCCCCCAGGATTCGCCGGCGATCCTCCAACAGGAGGTCCTGCAGATCGTACACGTTGGCGTCGTAATGTTCGGAGAACAAGTGGAGGACTTCGGTCAGAGTGCCGGAGGCGTAGCGGTCCCAAATCTGATTTTGGGCGGCGCGCCAGGTCGTCGGATCCGGGGAAGACTTTAAAACGCAATGAAAATCGTGCCCCCCCAAATGCAGCACCGCGTAGGCGGCGTCCAGAGTCTCCCGCGTGATTCGGGACTCGACGCGAATGCGGCCCAGCGAGAGGGCGGTGCCCGCCGTCCGCTCGGTCCGTTGCTCAAGGAATTCAAAATCAAAGCAGTACACCCGACCCCGGGTTTCCTCAGCGCGCCAAAGGGTTTTCATGGCCTGGTGGGCCGCCACCCGCAGAGGACCGGCCTGAACGGGCTTAACGAAACGTTCGTACACCACGGCGCCGTTGGCCATCTCGGGGATATTGCTTTTCGCCGTCGCCAAGGTGTCGAGAAACGCCTTTTCCAATCCCAGGCCTTCCGGGTACGCGGCCGCCAGTTCCAGAGCCCGCGCCGCGGAAGTCAAAACGGTGGTGCTTTCCAATCCAGAAATTTCATCGAAAAACCACGCGCAGCTCGTAAACATAAGAAGGCGTTGACGTTCCATCTCCAACAACCGAAGAGCGTCCCGCCGCTCTTCCTCCGTCAACCCCGGGCGCGCCTGAGAGTCAAAAAACTCCGCGACCCCGTTCAAACGATGGTTCCACGTCAGGGCGACGGCGGCGTTCCGCGCCGCCCAAGGGTCTTGAAAGTAGCGGGCGCCGTGTTTTTCAAAGACCCGGTCAATGCCTTCCGCGGCCGCATTTAGAGCGTTCCGCAGGGGGGCCCGCCACGCCTGGGTCCAGCCCGCGTGGTGCCCCAGGCGACAGCCGCAATCGGACCGCCACCGTTCCACCCCGTGAGCGCAACTCCAAGACGAATTTTCGTGGATTTCCACTTCCCAATGCGGCGGCGCAACTTCAAGGAATTGTCCGTAATTCGTCAAAACCGCCGACCGGGAGTTTTCGATGCGTTGCAGGGCGAAGGCCAGCGCCATGTCCCCGAACCGGTGGTGATGACCGTAGGATTCCCCGTCGGTGGCGATGTGCATGAGTTGCGCCCCGTCCCGTTGCGGGGAGAAGCCGGACAAGAGACGGTCCGCAAAAACGTCGCCGTTGTTCAAGAGACCCTCGAAAGCCACCGCGTGGGAAATGGGAGAGTCGTAAAAGAAAAGAGCGATGCTCGCCCCCTTGGGCGACCGCCACAAATAAGGCCGGCTGGGGTCGATGCGCCCCCCCGTCACGTCGTGCCAATCCCCCGCGGGGGCGCCCTCCTTGTCCGCGGCGCGCCGCAGCGGGCGCACGCGCCGCGCTTGGGTGGGCGATAAAATCGTGAACTTGATCCCCCGCGCGGCGAGCGTTTCGAGAGTCGCGGAATCCACAGCGGTTTCGGACAGCCAAAGGCCTTCGGCTTTTCGTCCGAAACGGTGTTCAAAATCCGCCAAGCCCCAGGCCACCTGCGTTTCCTTGTCCCGCTGGGACGCGAGGGGCATAATGATGTGGTTGTAAACCTGGGCAAGGGCGTTCCCGTGTCCCCCGCGGGCGCGGACGCTCGCCCGATCCCCTTCCAAAAGGCGGGCGTAAACCTCCGGCGCCCCGCGTTCCATCCACGAAAGCAGGGTCGGACCGAAGTTGAAACTGATTTTCCGGTAATTGTCGACGATGTCGGTGATGCGCCCCCGTACGTCCAAAACGCGCGACGCGGCGTTGGGGGCGTAGCATTCCCGGGTGATGCGCTGGTTCCAATCGTGGTACGGGTGGGCGGAGTCCTGAACTTCGATGTCCTCCAGCCAGGGGTTCTCGCGGGGGGGCTGGTAAAAATGGCCGTGAACGCACAGGTAGCGCATGGAGGACGCCTGGCTTATCGTTTCAAGTGGGCCCATTTGCTGCGGCCCCGCCCCACGACCACGATCCCGGATTTGTCGACATGGAATCCCGACGTCTGGTCCTGTTCCGGGTTTTGGCCGATGAAGGTGTTGTCGGGGAATTGGTTAAACCGGTCGGCCACCACTTTACGAAAGCGGCAGTCCCGCCCCACGTGGCAGAAATCCATCAGGACGCTGTCCTCGATCACCGCCCCGGGCTCGATCACCACGCCCCGGCCGATGATGGAGTGCCGAACGAAGGCCCCGTTGATCACCACGCCTTCGCTCAAAATACTGTCTTCCACCTGGCGCCCCAGGATCCGCGACGGCGGCCCGTTGTAGCGCCCGGCCATGATCGGCCAATCGTCGTTGTTCAAATCGAACCGCGGCTTTTCCCCCAACAAGTCCATGTGCGCCGACCAATAAGCTTCGATGTTCCCCACGTCGCGCCAGTACCCCGGCTCTTCGTACTCTTTTTGACCCGGCAGGGGCGCCGTTCGGAAATTGTAGGCGAACACGCGACAGCGTTCCAGGATGCCCGGAAGGATCGACTTGCCGAAATCGTGGGCGGAATCCTTTTTGATGTCCTCGGTCAAAACCTCCTCGAGGACGTCCCGGTTGAAAATATAATTACCCATGGACGAGTACGCCCGGTCGGGGTCCCCGGGCATCGCCCGCGGGTTTTTCGGCTTTTCGTCGAACTCGGTCACGCGCCCGGATTTGGTCACATTGAGAATGCCGAACGACTTGGCTTCGTCCAACGGGACCGGAAGGGCCGAAATCGTGACGTGCGCTTGTTTTTCAACGTGATAGGCCAGCATCTGGCTGATGTCCATGCGGTAAATGTGGTCGGCCCCGAACACCGCCACGTAATCGGGGTCGAAGTCGCGGATGAGGTTGAGATTTTGCGTGACGGCGTCGGCGGTTCCGCGGTACCACATTTCCCCCATGCGCATTTGGGGCGGCACCACGGTGATGAAGTGGTCGGGGGTCAAGCCGCGGTTGGACCAGGAAATCCGCAAATAATCGATCAGGGATTGCGACAGGTACTGCACCAAGACATAGACGGAGAAAATGCCGGAATTCACGAAGTTGCTGAGGACGAAATCCACGATCCGGTATTTGCCGCCGAAGGGCACCGCCGGTTTCCCGCGTTCGGTGGTCAACGGCACAAGCCGCTCGCCTTTGCCTCCCGCCATGATGATTCCGAGAATTTTGGAACGGATCATAGACCGGTCCCCCTTTCGGCCTCACGATACACTATTTGTTCCGCGCCGACAACGCGGATCCAATCGCGCAGGGCCCTGGGCCACGGGGCTTCCACCGCCGGAGGGAAGGCGGGTTCCCCCGGCAACGACAACCGCCAGGCGTGCAACATCAGGCGGGGCGCGCCCCCGATGGGCCGCGGCGCGGGACCGTAAAGGGGGTCGCCGTCCACGGGCGCCCCGGCGAATGCCATATGCGCCCGGATTTGGTGCCGTCGACCGGTCACGGGCGTCACGGTCAAAACCCGCGCGCCGTTGCCGGCGCTCAAAACCGCGTACCGCGTTTCCGAAGGTTTGCCCCGGGGGTCCACGCCCATCCGTCCGGACCCGAACTCCCGCAGGGGTTGAACCACCGCGCCGACCAAGGGCAATTCCCCCCGAACGATCGCCAGGTAGGATTTCTGAACCCGCCGGTTTACAAAAGCCGCGTTCCAACGTCGATGGGCGGCGGGGTTTTTGGCGAAAACCAAGACCCCGCTGGTGTCCCGGTCCAAACGGTGCACCACCCACACGCGTCCCCGCAACGCGGACCACTCGTCCCGTAAACAGGCGGGCGCGCGGGGGTCCCGGGACGGGATCACGTCCCGTCCCGCGGGTTTGTCGATCACGAGGAGGTCCTCGTTTTCCAGGAGAACGGCGCCGGGAGTCAAGAGGCGAGGGATTGTACGGGGTCGCGCGGCCCCACCACCGATCCCAGGGCGATGGGGTCCGTGAATCCGGCGAACACGGAGGCGGGCAAGGTTTCAATGAAAAAATCGTTTTGAACAAGCCGCGCCGTTTCGGGGCCCACCAAAATGTCCCCGGGTCGCGCGGCCTTTTCCATTCGCGCGGCCAGATTGACGGGCGATCCGATCACGCTGTATTCCGTCCGGTCCTTGGCGCCCAGGCAACCGGCCACGACTTCGCCGGTGTTGATGGCGAACCCCAATTGCAAATCGGCCTCCGGGGAAAGGAAATGCAACAGGGTTCGCGCCTTGTGGGCCGCCCAAACGGCGTCGAGGGCGTGCCGGGGGTTGGGCTGGGGCGCGCCGAAAACGGCCATCAAACCGTCCCCCAAAAACTTGTTGACCACCCCGCCGTTTTCCTGCACGGCGCCCACCAGAAGTTCAAAGTACTGGTTCAAGGTGCCGACCGCCTCTTCCGGGGACACCTTGGCCGCGTACGGTGTGAAACCCCGCACGTCGACGAACATCACCGTCACCACCCGGCGGTCCCCCCGCGTGCGAAAATCGTCGGGGTGCTCGGTCACGAACTTGACCACCTCCGGCGTCGTGAATTGGCCGAGGAGATCGCGGACTTTTTGCATCCGGGACAGTTCGTTGTAAGCGCGGCTCAACTCTTCTTTTAAAGCGCGCTCCCGCTCCAATTCCTTGGAAAGCCGCCGCCGTTGGGCGCAACGATCCACCGCCAACCGCAGCGTGTCGGGCGAAAAGGGTTTCACCAAATAATCGTACGCGCCCGCCCGCACGGCGTGAATGGCCGTGGACATATCGGGGAAAGCGGTCATGATCACCACGTCGGCCGCGGTCGATCGCCGAACCTCCTGGGTGACCTGAACCCCGTTGAGACCCCCGGGCATGTCCAAATCCGTCACGACGATCTCGAAGCCCTCGGGCAAGCGGGTCAGCGCCGCCTCGCCGGAATCGACCGTGGACACCTCGTAACCGGCTTCAGCCAACACGCGCGCGGCGAAATCCCGCGCCGACCTGTCGTCGTCCACCACCAAAACTTTCATGCCCCCTCCGGGCGCGGGCCGCCGTCGAGGATGGTCCGCGCCTTTTGAAGCAAATCCCGGGGGCGAAACGGCTTGGGCAAAAAGGTCGCCCCGGCGTCTTTCAAAACACTCGTGCGGGCGTCCTCTCCCATGTAGCCGGAGATATAGACCACTTTCACCCCCGGCCGTTTTTCCGTTAATATTTTGGCCAGATCCGGACCGCTCAGACCGTGCATCACGACATCGGTGATCAACAAATCCACGGCGAAATTGGGGTCTTCGGTCAGCCGGAGGGCCTCCTCGCCGTTGGCGGCCTCGGTCACGCGGTACCCCCCCTGGCGAAGAACGCGGGCCGCCATGACCCGAACCGCCCGATCGTCCTCGGCCAAAAGAACGCGCTCGTTCCCGCGGAAAAACGCGTCGTCGCTTTGCAGAGCGGTCGCCGCGGGGGCCGGCGCGTCGTCCACGCGCGGGAAATACAGACGAAACGCGGTTCCCTGCCCCGGGATGGTGGTGAGACGAATGTGCGCCCCCGCCTGTTGCAAGATGCCGTAGACGGTGGACAACCCCAGGCCCGTGCCCCGTCGCTTGTCCTTGGTGGTGAAAAACGGCTCGAACAGGTGTTCGGCCACCGCGGGGTCCATGCCGCAGCCGGTGTCGGTGACCGTGAGCAGGGCGTAATCGCCGGCGGGGGCCTCGGCCTCGGGCCCCAAGGACACGTTGGCCGTTTCCAAAATCAGGGTTCCGCCCTGGGGCATGGCTTCCCGGGCGTTGACGCTTAAATTCATAATCACTTGCTCGATTTGGCCCACATCCGCCCGGGTCCGGTGCAGTTCCGGAGCCAAGACCGTTTTGAGGGCAATGTCTTCCCCGATCAGCCGGCGCAGCATTTTCTCCACCCGGCCCACCACCGTGTTCACGTCCATCACCGTCGGTTGGGTGATTTGCCGTCGGGAAAAAGCGAGCAATTGTTGGGTCAGGGCCGCCGCCCGGGCGGCGGTGTCCTTGATTTCCTCCACGTCCGCGCGTCGCGGGTCGCCTTCCTCCAAAGCCCGTAGAAGCAAATCCGAATAACCGTTGATGGCGGTCAGCAAATTGTTGAAATCGTGGGCCACGCCGCCGGCCAACCGCCCCACCGCGTCCATTTTTTGGGCCTGGCGCACCTGGTCCTCCAACTGGCGCCGGTCTTCGATGTCCCGCGCCACGACCACCGCCTGGATCTTGTCGCCCTTTTCATCCACCGCCCAACTGACCACCGATTCGTATTGCCGCCAACGTCCGTCTTGGGTCTTGTAGCGGAACGGCACGGCGTGCCCGTTCCCGGTGGCGGGCAAGTTGCGGAACACCTCGCGCGCCGTGACGGTGTCATCGGGATGAATCAACGCGAAGGCCTTTAACCCGACCAACGCGGCGGGATCGTACCCCAGACTTTGGCGGAATGACGGGCTGACGTAGGTGAATTGCCCCTGGGCGTCCAAAATGTAAATCAAATCCCGGGTGTGTTCGGCGATAGTCCGATATTGCCGTTCCTGCTCCCGCAGGGTTCCCTCGGTTTGAGCGATCTGTTGTTCCGCGGCCCGGTTTTTCAGGGCGTTGAGGACGGCGGACGGCAAACGTTTGAGGGTCGATTTCATGATGTAATCGTCGGCACCGCGTTTCATGCACTCCACGGCGATTTCCTCCGACTGCGCGCCGGTCACCAGGATAAACGGCACCGCGCTTTCGTACCGTCTCAGGATGCCGATGGCCTCCAAAGCGTCAAACTCGGGCAAGGAGAAATCGGACAGGACGATGTCGGGTTTAAAGGACCGCAAAGCTTTCAAAAAATCTTCCCGCGTCGTCACGTTTTGGGATTCGAACAGGATCTTGGCGTTCTTCAATTCGTGCTCGATAAGCTCCCGATCTTCGGGCCGGTCCTCCACCATCAAGACGCGGGTCGGTGCGCTCACAGGGGCCCCACCGGCAACGTGACGGTGAACGTCGCCCCTTCCTGGGGTTGGCTCTCGGCCACGATCGTTCCCCCGTGCTTGACCACCACCCGTTGAGCGATCGCCAATCCCACGCCGGTTCCTTCAAATTCCTGGGCGGAATGGAGGCGTTGGAAAGGTTGGAAGAGACGCCGCTGGTGGTTCGAGTCAAAGCCGACGCCGTTGTCCCGCACCACGTAACGGGTCGTCCCGTCCACTTTTTCCCCCGCGATTCGCACAAGGGGGTTGACGGTCTGGCGCGTGAATTTGAGGGCGTTCGTGAGCAAGTTGTAAAACACCTGCCGCAACATGCCGGCGTCGCCCCAGGCGGCCGGCAGCGGGCCGATGTCCCAAGTGACCGTGCGATCGGGTTGCATCGTGGTGAACTCCAGTTTCAAATCCCGAATCAGTTCGTCCATGTCGATGGAACCGGGCATCACGCTTTGCCGCCCCAATTTCGAGTAAACCATCAAATCATCGATCAAAACCGCCATGTGTTTGGTGTTTTTGACCACGACCCCGAGCAAGCGTCGCCCCTCGGGTGTCAAACCCGCGGCGTGTTCGTTTAAAAGGATTTGCGAAAATCCGTCAATGGCCCGGAGCGGCGCCCGCAAATCGTGCGACACCGAGTACCCGAAAGTTTCCAATTCTTTGTTGGTTTCTTCCAATTCCCGGGTCCGCTCCTTCACTTGCTCCTCCAAACTTCCGCGGGCGGCGGCGAGGGAGCGCTCCCGCTCCCCGATGTTCTCGGCCATGACATCGATGGCCCGCGCCAAGCGCCCCAACTCTCCCGGCTCGTCCCGAATGCCCGTGCGGGCCGTCATGTCCCCCCGACTCACCCGCTCCGTGGCCACGATCAGGTTGCCGACGTGGCGGGTGAGGAACAAATGCCCGGCGACAGACACGAAAAAACCGGCGAACATCAACGCCGAGACCATCGACAGGACGCCCCCGATCATTTGCCGGTGCTGGGGCCGATGGAGCACCTCCAAAGAAACGTCGTAAACAACCGACAAGCCGGGGTTCGGCCACAACCGCAGTAAACTTCGGCCAAACAAATGTACGCCGTCTTCCACGACCAATTTCGGCTCCTGGTTGTTTTCAAACAAGCGCAATGTTTTTTCCGGCCAGGGGGGCGTTGTGCCCGGGACCAGGACGGGATCGGTGGACGCCAGAAGGCGCCCCTGCCGGTCCAATAAAATCAACCGCCCCCCCGCGAGCCGGGCGAAGGATTTTGTGTCGAAACCCAAGCCGCGCAAATCCAGGGAAGCAAAAATCAGCCGGGACGCTCGGCCCCCGGAACCGACGACGGGATAAACGCAATGAATCACCGACCGTCCCGTGAGAGTGTCGTTTTGGAAGTCCCCCACCGCGAACCCGTTGCTGAAAAGGGCCCTTTGGTGCTCGATCGGCACCCCCCGGCCCAGGCGATCCAACCGAGCCACCGCGCTGGCCAAAAGCGCGCCCTTGGCGTCGGTCAACCCCACGTTGACAAAACGCGGATGAAGGGGTTGCAACGAACGCAAAAGCTTTTCCGCTTCGACCCGCCCCCCCCGGCGCAACCCATCGATTTGCGCGTAGGTCATTAAAACTTGGCGGGTGGTGTCCAAGATTTTTTCGTATTCGGCGGCGGCCATTTCGGCCGCAATCAAGGAGAGGCCGCGGGCCTCTTCTAAATCCGTTTTTTCACGCCGGAAGTGCTCGTTGACGATCAGCCCCACCGCCGGTCCGATGGACAGGAAAAAGATAAACAACAGGCGCCCGCGCAAGCCCACGCGGAAAAGCCAGGGCCGAAGACGACTGTCGATGGCCAAAAAGAGGTGGGCCATCCGTTTGAACAGGGAAGGGCGGACGTTCGAACGACCGGGCGGGTGTTGGAACGAAGGGGCGGGAAGAGGTGACGGGGTGTCCATGGCCACGCTTATCTATACCCCCGGATCGGGGGGCTGTCAAGTTGGGAAATCGCCGAAGTTAAGGACGGAAAACTTTAAACACGGGGGCCTTTTTGATCAACCCCCGGCGGGCGGCGAGACGGTAGAGCGTCCGCAGGGCCCGCACGCCTTCCGCGCCCATGTCCAGGGTGTCCCGGTTGACGTACATTTTCACAAATTTCGCCCCCACGTCGGCCCCGATGCCGCGACCAAATTTCAGCGCGTAACGCACGGCCTCTTTTTGGTTTTTGTACGCGTGGCGGATGCTGGCGTGCAACAACCGGGCCAACCCACGGGCGACGGCGGGACCCAAATCCTTTCGGACCACATCCAAACCCAGGGGAATGGGCAACCCCGTTTCACGGTGCCACCAGCGGCCCAAATCGAGGACCAGTTCGGTGCCGTGGCGGGCGTAGGTCAGTTGCCCTTCGTGGATGATCAACCCCGCGTCCACCCGCCCGCGCCGCACGTCGTCCAATATTTTGTCGAAGGGGCGGTCCACGGCCGTGAAGCCCGGTCGCGCCAAACGCAAAAGGAGGAGGGCGGTGGTTTGGGGCCCCGGGGTGGCGATCCGCAGACCGCTCCAATCGTCACCGGCCAGTCGCGCCCGGTTTTTGGGCAGGCAAACGACCCGGGGGCCGTATTTTCGCCCCACCGAGGCGCCCACCGACAACGCCCAATAACGGTCCGCCACGTCGGGAAACGCCGCGGCCGAGATCGCCGTGACGTGGTGTTTTCCCCGCGCGGCGTCCCGGTTGAGGGATTGGATGTCCTTCAAAACGTGCTTCACCCGCCACCCCTCGGGCAAGACGCCGCCCTTGACCAACCCGTAAAACATGAACGCGTCGTCGGGGTCGGGGCTGTGGGCGATGGACAGGGGCCGCCGGGCCGAAAACGCCGCGGGCGGGTTCACGGGCGCCGTCCCCGGCCCAAGGCGTCGATGAAAGCCCGCGTGAACGCCGGGAGGTCGTCCGGGGTTCTCGACGTGATCAAATTCCCGTCCACCACGACCGCCTCATCCACCCAGGCGGCGCCCGCGTTTTCCACGTCGGCGCGAATCGCGGAAAAAGACGTCGCTTTTTTCCCCTTCAAAACCCCCGCCGAGGCCAACACCCACCCCGCGTGGCAGATGGCCGCCAAGGGTTTTCCCGCCTGGGCGATGTCGCGGACCAACCGCAAAACCGGCGCGTACCGCCGGAGGAAATCCGGAGCCCATCCGCCGGGCACGATCAATCCGTCCAACTCCGCGGCGCTCACCTCCTCCATCAGCCGATCGGCCGTGGCGGGGTACCCGTATTTTCCTTTGGTCGCCCGCTCCACCGTCCCGATCAACAGCACCTCCGCCCCCTCCTCGCGCAACCGGAGGGCGGGGTACCACACTTCCAGGTCCTGGTAATCTTTTTCGATCAAAATCCCGATTTTCTTCCCTTGGAGACTCACGCTTTTCCCCCGGCCGTGACGTAATTCAAAAAGGTGCGGACGAGGGCCCCGGTCGCGCCCGCCGGCGACAGGGCCGAGCCGACGCCGTTCCAGCCGATGCCCGCCATGTCCAGGTGCGCCCAGGGTTTTTTTCCCGCGAACTCTTTTAAAAACAAACCCCCGATGATCGTGCCGGCCTCCCCGGGGTTTCCGATGTTTTTCACATCGGCGACGTGGCTTTTGATGTGGTCGCGGTAGGATTTTTCCAAGGGCAGGCGCCACACTTTTTCACCCGCGGCGCGCGCCGCGTCGGTCAACCCCTGGGCCAAGGCGTCGTCGTCCGTCATCAGGGCGGCGTAGGCCTTGCCCAGCGCCACCGTGGCCGCGCCGGTCAAGGTGGCCACGTCGATCACCCGGTCCACCGGCAACCGCGCGGCGTAGGACAACGCGTCGGCCAAAATGACCCGTCCCTCGGCGTCGGTGTTCAGTACCTCGATGGTTTTCCCGTTCATCGCCCGCACCACGTCTCCGGGCTTGTAGGCGGCCGGTCCCGGCATGTTTTCCGTCAGGGGCGCCACGCCGTGGACCTCCACGTCGGGCCGCAGCCTTTTCAAGGCCCAAAACACCGCCATCACGATGGCCGCGCCGGCCATGTCGTACTTCATGGTCATCATGCCGTCGGCGGGCTTGAGCGACAACCCGCCGGAATCGAACGTCACGCCTTTCCCGACGAGGGCGATCCGGGAGCGCGCGCGGGCGGGCTTGTAATGCAAATGCACCATCACCGGGGGGTGGGCGCTGCCGCGCCCCACGCCCAACAGGCCCCCCGCGCCCATCCGCTCCAGGGCGGCCTTTTGGAAAATTCTCGTTCGCACCCCGCCGCCGCTTAAAGCGGCCGCCCGACGGGCCAAAACCGCGGGGGTCTTCAAACTGGCCGGGGTGTTGATCAAGTCCCGGGCGAAATCCACGGCGCCCACGACGGTTTCGGCCCGCCGCAGAGCCGCGGTCCGGGCCGCTGTCGCGGGCAGGCGGAAGACCACCGCGCGCGTCCGGGCCTCTTCGTTCCCCCCGCTTTGGTGCCGAAGGAACCGGTAGGCCGCCAAGCGCGCGCCTTCGACGAACTCCCCCACATGGCCGGGCTCGGTCCATTCCGCCGGCCAGGCGACCGCCACGCGGGGCCACCGGGCCTCGCGCCAACGCTGGCAAAGGGCCGCGCCCGCGGACCGGCGCGCCGTGCCGTCCACGGAATCGGGGTCGCCCACGCCGATCCACAGGGTCGTTTCGCCCCCCCGCACACAAAGGATTTCCCCGGCTTTCCCGCGAAACCCGTCCTCCCGCGCCAACGCGAGGGATTTCGCGCCGCCGTCGGTCGTGGCCGCGAGGGCCTGGGGACCGTCCGCGCCCGCCGCGGCGAAACGCGCCACGGGCCCGTCGATCGGTTTGCCGTCGAATCGAAAGGTGATTTTCATTTTTTTTGAATTTCGAAGCGGGTAACGCCGCCCCGTTCCTCCGTGCGGATCAAGGTGTGGTTAAACTCCCGGCACCAGGCGGGAAACTCCCGGGCGGTGACCGGGTCGTCGGAACGCAACACCAACCGCCCGCGGGCGGGCAGTCGCTCCAACGCCAAGGCGGCCCGCAGCGTCGGGAGCGGGCACTTCAAGCCCCGCGCGTCGATTGTTTTTTTAGCGCCGCGGAAAGTCAAACCGCGCCTGGCATTGGACACAGTAGCGCGCGTGCGGGATGGCTTTGAGGCGAAGGGCGGGAATTTTCTTCCGGCAGGCTTCGCACAGACCGTAGACGCCGGTGTTGATTTTGCGGATCGCCGCTTCCACGGCGTCCAGGGTGTTCCGCTCGTTGTCGGACAATTCGAACAGGAGTTCGCGCTCGGAGGACTGCGTCGCGGCGTCGGCCTCATCGCCCACTTCCGCCAGGGGCATCTCGCCGGGCTGGTTTCCTTTCACAACGCGCAAAATATCTTCCCGCATGGCGAGCAGCCGTTTTTCGTAGGCCTGCGTGCCGGGTTGTTTTTTCCTTCGAATCGGGGCCGGGGCGGCCGGTTTTTTCTTTTTTTTCGTGGCCATAAAGTCTCCTTAAAATAAATCTAAACGGCGGCGGCGACGATTTTGATGGTCCGCAATTCGTCGCCTTCCTGGCCCACCACGCGGATGTCTTTTCGGGCCAAATCCGCGAGGTAGTCTACAATTTCTTGAGTGATTCTTTCGCCGGGAATCAACACCGGGATGCCCGGGGGGTAGGGGGTCAGGGTCTGGGCCGAAATCTGCCCGACCGCCTTGTTGAGGGGCACCCGCTTTCCCTTGTGCGACAAAAACACGTCCCGGGGGTTCATCACCATTTCCGTCGTCAATTCGGGAATCTGCAGGACCCAGTTGCGCGAAGAACCGCGGTGCTTTTGGTCGATGTCCGCCAGGGCGTCCACCAACCGCTCGACGTCGGACTTGTCGGTCCCGATGCCCATGATCGCGATCAAATTGAAGAGGTCCGCCGCGTCCACCTGCACGCGGTACTTCTCGGCCAGCAAATCCTCCACCTCCAACCCCGACAAACCCGTGCGCGTCACGTTGACCGTCAATTTCGTTTGGTCAAGGTCGTAGCCCAGCGCCTGGATTTCCTTGCGTCCGAAGATCGACATGTTCTTCAACTGATTGATGCGACGCCGGGCGAATTCCGCGTGGCGAAGCACCCGGTCGAAGAGCCGGTGCCCTTCCAACACGGCCTGCCGCCGCGCGACGTCCAGGCTCGCCAGAATCAGGTAATTCGGGCTTGTGGTTTGCAGGAGGGACACCACTTTCCGCACCCGCGAGACGTCCACCAAGTCCGATTGAACGTGCAACACCGACCCCTGGGACAAGGCGGAAAGGATTTTGTGCGTGGACTGGACGCACATGTCCGCGCCGGCCTCCACGGCCGACACGGGCAATTCCTTGTGGAATTTGAGGTGCGGTCCGTGCGCCTCGTCCACCAGCAATATTTTGCCCCGCGACCGGCAAATCTCGGCGATTTTTACCAAATCGGCCGTGACCCCGTTGTAGGTCGGGCTCGTGACGAAAACGGCCTTGGCTTCGGGGAAGAGCCGCAGGGCTTCTTCGATTTGCTCCGGGCTGGAATCCAGCAGGATGTCGAGGTGCTGGTCGACTTTCGGCTGGATCCAGATGGGCCAAACGCCGGACAGGGTCACCCCCGCCATGGTGGATTTGTGGGCGTTGCGCGAAATGATCACCGAATCGCCCGGCCGGCAGGCGCTCATGAGCATGATCATGTTTCCGACGGAGGAACCGTTCACGAGGAAAAACGAATGCTCGACCCCGTAGGCCTGGGCCATCAACTGTTGGGCTTTTTTGATCGGCCCGACCGGGTCGTGCAGCGAATCGACCTCGGGGAAAACGGTCAGGTCCATGCGGTAAAGGTTCCGTCCGGTGAAGGACCGAAGGCGGCGATCCACGCCCCGCCCGTTCTTGTGACCGGGCGTGTGGAAGCTCACCACGTTGTTTTTCGCGTGGTTGAGGACGGTCTCGAACAGGGGGGCGCGATCGTGCCGCATGAGACTGTGTTTTAGAAGCGCAACCCCAATTGGAACCCGAGGTCGAAGGCGTCGTCGGTCAAGCCCAGAAGCAGGGTCCCCTGCAGGCGGATCGGGCTGTCGGCCGGGCGCCAGACGGCGCCGGGGGCCAAGTAGGCTTCCTTGGCCGCGTCGGCGCTCTTAAAACCGTTGATTTCATCCCGGGCGTGGTCGAACAGCCGGAGGTCGCCGGTCAACAGCCATTCGTCGCTCAAAACGTATTCCGCCCCCGCGACGAAGCGCAGGGTGTTCCCCCACCGGGTGTCGCTGCCTTTGGTGTAAACGGTGTAGCCGGCCTGCAGATACCCCCGCACCGCCTCAATCGGGAAGCTCAAACCCCCGCCGCCGAAAACCCCAAACCCGCCGGCGCCCAGGCCCTTGTCGTCGTCGCCGGTCGGAAGCGTCAGGCCGGCCTCCAAGGAACCTTTCCAGGACGCGGGCAAAAAGCCCTTGTCCAGGGACCGTTTGGCGCCCAATTTCAAATCCGCCAAACCGGATTCGCTGGCGCCCTGCGCGTCGTAGGATAAATAAGAAACCCCGCCGCCCAACTCCCAATTCCCCCGCACCGGGGTCGTGAGGGTGTAGGCGAATTCCGTCGCGTCGACCCCTTGCGCGTCGTTGCCGATGAAGACGTTCAGAGCGTGGCTCAGGGCGCGGTCCGGCACCCCGGCGTCATAACCCGGCGACCACGGTTCCAAATGATTGATGCGGGCGTGGGCGGCGGAGAACGCCAACAAAGCCACACCGGTCAGAACAAACGCGCGCGTGCGCATGAGAAGCCTCCAGGGATGATGATTTCCCCCGCGTTCCGATGCGGGGAAGGGAATTGGATCAAAAATACGGTTAATCGTCCAGATCGTCGGCGGTGTAAGTCGCGGAGGCGGAGGGCGTGGGGGCGAGTCCGGCCCGCACGAAGAAGGTGAACACGGTCGCGCACCGTCGGGAGGGCAGGTCCAGCATGTTGTGCCGCACCACCGGGGTCATGGTGTCCACGGCGCGCAACAGGATCTGGTTCGCCCCCTTGGCCCGAAGCTCCTGGGCCGCGGCGGTCAAGTAGGGAAGGGCGTCGGGCGAGAGGATGTCTTTGAAGGGCAAAAAGAGGCGGTTCATGTAGAGCAGGACGTCGGTCCGATTGCCCTCTTTCTCAACGCGCACGGGGCTGTCCCCCAAAATCCGTCGTTGGTAATCCTCGGCCAATTGCTCCCGTTGGATGATCATGTTTTTCCCCGGCGTGGGCGCGTCCTGGGACCCGTCGGTGGGCATTCGACGTTTGGGCCGCGTGGGCTTGCGGCGGACGGGCGCCACGCGGGTGCGTTGCGAAGGGGCGGCCCATGCGGGGACGGGCTGGCCCGGTTCGATGGTCGCCGTCGACGTGCGCGCCGATTTGGCCGCGGCGCGGATGCGCCGCCCGGCCTCCTGTTCGACGATTTTTTCCGTGCACCGGTCGATGTATTCCTTGGCTTCCAAATTCGAGGGGTCGGTGTTGCGCGCCTTGATGAAAACCCGCAGGGCTTTGCCGTATTCCTGCTTTTTGAACAACCGCTCCCCGTCGCTCATCAAGGATTCCATGTCCGCCGCGGAGGCGCCCAGGGCGGCCAACAAAACCAGCGTCCCGATCCAAGGTCGTCGCATCACGGCCGCGCCTCCGGCGGACCGGCCATACGGAACGTGGTGACATCCCCCCGGTCCGTGGTGTCCGCGATATCAAACACAAAAGCGCCGGCCTCCAACACCAAAGCGTCCATCATAAATTTCTGCAGGACTTTTAACCGGCGGACGGCCAAACTTTCCCCGTCGCGGGAAATGGAAATGACGATGTTGTAGGGTTTTGCCGTTCGGGTGCGCAACAAACCCAGCAGGGATTTCATCAACGGCAAACCGTCCCGCGCCAACTCCTCGGAGGCCGTGAGGAACAGGCGTTCGTTGCGAAACTCCACGAACGTGTCCCCGTCCTGATCGTAGCGGATCACGTCGAATTGCACCGGGTCGCCGAAAAAGCGCTGGGATCGCCCATCGGCCAAATCCACAAACAATTCCGAGGTGTAGGCCAACCCCACTTTGATGACGCAGCGTTTTTCCACGAACCCGTCCCAAATCATCAGGTCCCGGGCGCCCTGGCGCGATTCCTGCGCGTAAACCGTTTGGGCGTTTTGGTCCTTCACGGTGAACCGGTAGCCCAGGATCTCCAACCCCGGCGGCACTTCCATTTGGATGAAGGGCGCCCGCGGCAACCGCACGGATCCCGTGGCGAGTCCCTGCCGGGAATTCAACACCGCCAAATTCAAAATCTCGTTCGCGGGCAGATGTTCCACAAAACCGGTGAGCACGCGGTCGGTCTGTCCCGGGCGGGCAAAACCGACCACATCTTTAAAAGGAAGATTCACGGGGGGCGGGACCACCGCCACGGGGATTTGGTCTTCGGCCTCGCCTTTCACTTTTAGCTTGATGGCGTCCCCCTCCGAGGCCGTCTGTTCGGTGTTCCCCAGGGACGGCAGGGACGTCTGCGGCGCTTTGCCGGAGGAGATATCCCGGTCCTCCTCTTTTTTCTCGAGGCGCGGGGCCGTCTTGGAAATTTTACTTTTCTTGGCTTCGGCGGCGGTCCCGGGCGCGCCGAGTGAAGCGCCCGCCAGGAACACCGCGATCCATAGATTCGTTTTCATTTGAGCGAGAACTTCATGGTGATCAAACTGACCTGTTCCTCATTGGTCTCCCCCGGGAGCTTATCGAACACCCATGTCGACAGGGCTTCCATGGCCAACCGGTCCAACTCCTTGTACCCGGTCGTCTTGTCCACGACGATGTTGTCCTTCACTTTTCCGTTGGGCAACACGGTGAATTTTAAAATAACGGTGGCTTCCACGCCCTCTTTGCGCGCCCATTCGGGGAATTCCGGGGGTTCGCTGAACTTGATTTTCCGGTTGGCCAGGGGCCCCACGATGGGGAACATGGACTTGCTCACCGTCGTGCCGGCGCCGGTGCGGGCCCTGACTTCAATCACCGGCAAGGAGCTGGGGTCCACTTCCACCGTGGCCGGCACCCGCGTGGCCACGCCCGATTTGGAGTTCACCAACCCGCCGCCGCCCCCCACGGCCCCGGGGCCGACAATCCCGCCGCCGACCCCCCCGATTTTGGGAACGATCGCCATCGGCCCCGTCAATCCGCCTTCGGCGGTCCCGCGCTGGGAAACCGGGACAGCCAAACCCGTCCCCGCGCGCCCCCCCACCAGGGTGGGGCCCGTTCCGTTCCCGATGCCGCCCAGGGATCCGGTGGCGGCCGTGAATTCTTTTCCCACCAGGGGCCCCTTTCCGCCGGCGCCGGGACGAACGCCCAAGCCGCCCGCGCCCCCCGCTCCCGACAAACCGCCCACGGTGGAAGGAACCGCCGTTAAATCCGGGGCGACCGGCGCCGCCCCCGCGGCGGGCAGGCGAATGCCTTTGAGATCCGGCGTCTTGGGCAACACCGGCGACGGCAGGGGCAACGCGGGCCGGTTTTTGAGGAGGTCCGAAAGATTGAGCTTGTTGATCCGGGTCGCTTCCAGCGTTTCGGGCGGCCGCAGCATCGCACGGGTATCAAACGGCACCCGCCGCATGATGTCTTGAATGTTTTCGATCCGGACGTAGTTTTCCGACGGATCCCCGCGTTCCGGCGGGGCTTTCATCTTCATGAAGAACAAGGGCGTGTGCAGCAGGAACGCCACCAACAGCAACACCCCGTCCCAGGAGGGGCTGGACGGACGTCCGTAAACCAAATCCCAATGGCGCGCGGCGGTCACGACCCCTCCCCCGGTGCGCTCAATTCGTCCTTGAGCGGATGGGTGGCCAAGGCGATGTCCTCAAACCCGACTTCTTTCAACAAAGCGATGATTTCCGTCAACAGACCGTAGGAGGTGTCCTTGTCGGTCCGCAACACCACGATGGGTTCCACCCGCTGTTCCCGGGTGGCCACTTCCTTCAAATAGGGGCCCAAGAGTTCTTTGTTCTCCAGGCGTTTGTCGTTCACGGCGATGTTTCCCGCCGTGTCCAGGGAAACGGTGATGGTCGCCCGTTCCGAGGAGTCCTCGAAGAGGGCCTGGGGCAGGTTGACCTCCAGCGGCGGTGCGTCAAGCATGGGGGAGACGATCATCAACACCACCAACAAAACGAGGCACAGGTCGATCACGGGCACGATGTTCACGCCCGCGATGGCCCCGTCCGATGTGATGCGTCGCCGCACGTCCCCGCTCATTTCCTAAACGCCTCCGCCGTGTTCTTCACGAGCGCCACGCTTTTGGCCCCGGCCAACTTGGCCCCGTCCAATATTTCCACAATGGAACCCACCGTGATGCCGTCCGTCGCGGCCACGATCACCGGTCGATCGGCGGTCCGCTGGAGTTGCGATTCAATGGCCCGCAACAAAGCGGCGACGTCGGCGAAAACCACGTAATTCAACCGCAGGCCCTTCTCCGATATTTCCACCAGAAGCGGCGACGGGGGCGCTTTCTCATCGGGAGAAGGCGCCATGAAGCCCTCGGTGGCCCGTTCTTCCACGCGCGGGGCCTGGACCCGGATCATGGATTGCGTGATCATCGGCGACAGGACCATCAAAACGATCAGCAACACCAACGTCAGGTCCGCCAAGGGGACCACGTTGATTTTTTCCGTTTCTTCCAGTTCGCCTTCTTGGTTCGGATCGTGCATGGTTTCTCCCTAATTCGAAGACACCGTTCCCCTGGAAAAGTTCAAACGTCCCGCCCGATCGTGACGATCAAAGCGATTTCCTGTCCGAAGATATTCAGGCTGTTGAGCACGTGCTTCAAGCGGAAATTAAAATAGTTGTAAATCAGAGCGGCGCTCACGGCCACAAAGATACCCGCGGCCGTCGCCACGAGGGCTTCGGAAATGCCCGCCGCCACAACCCCGGGCCCCCCGGTTCCGGACAACGCCAGGTCGCGAAACGCGGTCATGACACCGAGCACCGTCCCCAACAAGCCCAGGAGGGGCGAAATGAAGCTCAACGTGCCGAACAACCCCAACCGCCGGCCCAGCATGGATTGGGTGCGCTGAAAATACAACGTCAAGACGTGGTCCATTTCGGCGCGGTTTCGGGAGTGGGCCGCCGTGAGCACGGCCTCGAGAGCGTCGGCGATCAGCCCCTCCCCTTTGGCGGCGACGGCCTCGGCGTCCTTGAATTTTCCTTCGACGATGAACGATTTGATCCGTTTGAACAGGAGGGGATCGACGCCGGCCATCTTGTGGTAAAACATCAACCGCTCGATCAAAACGGCGACCATGACCACCGACATGATCAACAGCACCGGCATCACGTAACTGATTTTCATGATTTCCAAAAATCCCAATTCGTGGGTGGGGTTCATTCGTGTCTCCTTATTGGGTGCCCTTCAAAGCGTTTTTGATCGCCCGGATTTGTTGCCGGGCCAAAGTGCGGCTCACATCGTCGGCGGCGTTGGCCGCCACGTCCTCATAGGCCCCGAGGGCGCGCTGGGCGTCGTTCGCGGCCACGTGCATATCGGCCAGCGCCAACACGCCGGCCACCCGGTACGGATCGCTTTTCTTGGCCAAGTCGCGCAAGGCTTCGTAGGACCGTCTTTCCCCCACGGGTTCGTTGAGGGTTTTGTGCAGCCGCCCCAACTGGTAAAGGGCCTGGGGGTATTCCGGCCGGCTTTTCGGAACCCGGCGATAGGCCTCAAGCGCGCGTGTTTCTTGTCCGGCCTTTTCCAAAAATTGACCCAACTGAATGTAGGCCATGCCCACGTCGTCAGCGTCCGGGTAGAGCGAGGCGTAATTCAAATAGGCCTGGGTGGTCTTGTTCGGATCCCCCGTGCGGGCGTAGGAAATGGCGGCGTTCAAGGTCGCGCTCTTGGCCAATTCGTGGTTCGGGTAATTCTTGCTGAACGCCTCAAATATTTCGGCGCTCTTGTCGTGCTCGTTCAAGTTAAAGTGGCTGACCGCGAGGTGGAATTGGGCCAAGGGTTTTTGGGGGTCATCCGGGTAGCTGCTCAAAAAACTGCCGTAGGCCGGAATGGCGTCCGCCCAGTTTTCCTGCAAAAAGACGGATTCGGCCCGAAAAAACGACGCTTGGGGGGCCACCGTGGCCGAGGGAAATTCGTAAAGCAATTTCTGAAAACTCTCGCGGGCTTTGGCGTAGTCTTTGTTGTTGTAGGCCTTGGCGCCCTCTTCCCAGTAAATATCGGCCAGCACCGGGCTCTTCGCCTGCCCGGCGGTCAATTTCGAAATCTCGTCCGGGCTCATCCCCGACTTGTAATAGGCGTAGGACAACAATTGGTCCACCTGGGTGATCTCCGGGTCCTTGGCGTAACGGGTTTTGTAGTCCAAATAGGCCTCGATGGCTTTAGGGTAGTCCCCGGCGTTGAAGTGGGACTGGCCGATTTGGAGGAAGGCGCGCTGGGCGAAAGGGGATTGGGGGTAATTCTGAATGAGCTTTTCATAGCCACCGATGGCCACGGCGTATTGGGCCATTTCAAAACGGGTTCTCGCCGCGCGGAACGACGCCTCGGGGGCGCGCTTGTCCGTGGCGAACTGCTGGGCCAGTTTTTCCCAAACGGCCACGGCGTCGTTGTAGTATTCGCCGCGATGCAAGGCCACCGCCTCCTGAAACAGCGCGAAGGTCGCCTCGGGGTGTTTGGGTTCGATGGTCAACAGCAGACGGTAATAGGTCACCGCGTCCTCGTATTTCCGCGCGTTGAAGGACGTGTTGGCCAGGTCCAACGCCAGGCGGGCCATGAGGGTTTTGTCGCCGATGGCCTGCGCGTTTTGGTAGGCCCGCAAAAGGATGGGCAGGGCGTCCTGGTGGCTCTTTCCCAACGAAAGGGCCAAGGCCTGGTTGCGCAGGGCTTCCGCCACCCAGGGGTGTTTGGGCGGAGCGATTTTCACGAAATCCTGGAAATAGCGCTGCGCGTTCCCTCCGTCGTTCAATTTCATGTAAGCGTGGGCCATCCAGAACATGGCTTCCGGGAACCGCCGCTGCATTTCCGGTGAAATTTGGTTCCACAACGAATTGACCTGGGTGGTGATGGATTTGAATTCGCCCAACCGAAAGAAGTTCATCGCGGCCATTTCCGCCGATTTGGCGGCGTAGGGCGTTTTGCCGAAATTCTCCACCACCAATTGGAAGTTGGCGAAGGACTCGGGCCCCTTTTTCAATTCCTGGAAGGCGTAAGCCTGCAGGAGCAGGGTGCGGGGGGTGAGTTCGGGGTCGTCGATCGACGTCAAGAATTCGTTGGCCAGCCTCACCACCCGTTCGTGCTCGCCGAGCGCGGCGCGGGCCCAAATCAAGCGGTAGGTGTTTTCGGGCGGCCGCTTTTTCTCCGGGGTGGATTCCAAGTAAGAGACGAGCTTTTGAATTTTCCCCTGCGACGCCAGCGCTTCCGTGAGCAAATAAGTGACGTTGGCCAAAAGGGCGGGTTCCAGTTTTTCACCGTTCAGGCGCCAGAGTTTATCTTCGGCCTCGGGGTATCGCCGCATCCGCACGTCGCAACACGCCATGCGGAACAGCGCCAAATTGTCCCACTCGCGGGAATAATGGGCGCGTTCCACATCGGCGAAGGTTTGGGCGGCCAACAGGTAATCCCCCTGCTGATAAAACGTTTCCCCCTGCTCAAAGTGCGCCCGCTCGGCCCAGGTGGTCTTGGGATGCTCTTGCCCAATCCGCCGGAACATGCCCCCGGCCTGGGGCACCTTTCCTTTTTCACGGTAACAGATCCCGGCAAAATAAAGGCAGGCGGGGTCCTTGTCGTTGCGCAGGAAATACTCCAACGCCTCGTCGTAACGGCGCGACTCCCACAGGATCAGGCCCAGCGGCAACATAAACCGCGGGTGCCGTCCATAAGCCGGATAAAAAGCGGTCAATTCTTTGAAGCGGGTGTTCGCCTTTTCCAATTGGCCCGCCGCCAAATGGGCCACCGCCAGGCCGATCATAGCCTCCGGGGCCAGTATTTTTTCCCCGGTGTCGAGAACCGCCGTGTAATCCTGAATGGCTTGGGAGAATTGGCCGAGCCGCATGCGGGCGACGGCCATCCGCATTAAAACCGAGGCTTTGAAATAGGGGTCGTGTTGAGGTATTTCCGATACAAACTTCAGCAATTTGGCCGCATCGCCGTATTGCTTTTGTTCCATGAGGAGGTCGGCGACGGTGTACTGCGAATACAACCCCTCCAAACCCGGTGACACCTTGCGAATGAAATCCAGGTAGGAATGGATGGATTTGATGGGGTCGGCGGCTTCGAACCGGAATTGGTAAGTCCGCAACGGTTCGACGTTGGATTTTTTCGTGTTGGTGGCCGCGGCCCGGGCAAGGCCACCGGGAAACGCCACCAAGACCGCCAGCGCGCCGCGCGTGATGGTCCGGGTGATTGTCGTCCGCTTGTTGTTCCTATTTTTGAGCATCGCGTCTGGTTTTCCCGCTAAAATTGAGTATAAGCCCCCATCGGTCTTTATGCAACACTTTTGCACCGACAAAAAACCCTTCAAATCACGGTTGGGAAGAGGTGGAGGGAGGGGGCAGGGACAAAAGGGATCGGCCTTGCGTGTCCGTTCGGGGTTGATTCGGGTCTCGGACGGTCTTTCCGTCCACCAAATAATTGTAGGAGTAATCCCCCGGTGGAATCGGCAAGGAGAGGAACCACCCCCCCTTGGCGTTGCGGCGAAATTGTTGGGGCGTCCAATTGTTGAAGTCGCCAACGATCTGAACTTGATTGGCTGTGCGACTGTAGTAGGTGAACCGGGTGGTTTTCGTGCCGTTCATCGCTTTCGATTCGCCCGCGGGAAGGGCGGCCACCGCCGGGGTCGAAACCGCCACAACGGTCGGCGTGGACAACTCGACGGCCGCCGGCGCCGTGGAAAGGACCACGGAGGACGTCTCGGTTGACGTCACCACCGGTTCAAGTTCGGGAGTCGGCGGGGCTTCGATGGGCGGTGGCGGAGGAGGCGGGGGCGCCGGCTTTTGAAGTTCAAGATACCGCTGCCAAATCAAATACCCAACGGCCCCCAAAAAGGCCAAATCCAGAACCAAGAAAAAACCGGCTGTTTTTTTGTTCATTGGGGAGGCGGCGTCGGGCCTTCGGAAAGATGCTCGAGCATGCGTTGCAATTCGACCACCTTTCCTTTCAACGATTGGTATTCTTGGGAAAAACCGTCGGGCAATCCCCCCCCGGTCTTGGCGGCTTCACCGGCCTTCTGGCCCAATTCCTCCGCTTTCTTTTCCAGGGCGATGAGCCGCTTGATGATCGGGTCCAAATAAAGGGGTTCGCGCTTCAAATCGGATTCGATGGTGGAAATGCGCCGCACGAGGGCTTCGTACAAATGGAAATCCACCACCGGCGCGGCGTGAGCCATGGCGGGGGCGGCCGCTGCGGGAAGGGCTTTCACCCCCGAGGTGGGTTTGACCGCCTTTTTCTTGCCGGCGGACTCCCCCCCCCACATCATCGGGGCATCCACGGGCGCTTCCATCGCCGCGGCCGCCGGAGAACCTTCCGTGGTCAAGGCGGGGTTTTCTTTCTCACCCAATAAAACCAGCAACCGCAACAAAACCATCAACCCCACGACAAACCCGATGGACAATATCGCAAAGCGCATATCGGCCATCAACTCGAGGAATAGGCTGACGAATTCCATAGCGGTATTTCAATTTAAAGGATATATGCGCCGTTGTCAATCTCAAATTGTTCCCGGTTGGGCGTCGCCGAACGCCCTCGGGCGGCTGACCCATGGGCGTTAGGAGGATCCGGTTGGATGGGGTGTTACCTCCCCGCCCGGTTCTGTGTCCCACCCATTGCAGGGAAGCTTTGGGTAAACCTTTTGGATAGGAGGATGTCATGCTTGAAACAATTGCGGTCATTTTGTTGGTTCTGTGGCTTCTCGGCCTGGTGAGTTCTTATACGGTCGGTGGGTTCATTCACGTATTGCTCGTCCTGGCCATCATCATCATCCTGGTCCGCCTCATTAAAGGAAAGCGCCCATTGGGTCGATAAAAAGGGAGGTCCTATGAACAAGGCTGTTCCTATCGTACTTCTGGTTGTTGGAGTGACCCTGATTGTTTTTGGGGTTAATGCATCAAACTCCTTCGGTTCGGACGTGTCGCGTTTAATCACCGGTGAACCCACCGACAAGGCCCTTTGGCTGCTGGTCGGGGGTGGGGTGGCGAGCCTCGTGGGTTTGTTTGGGGTATTTACCAGATCGAAGAGTTGAACCAATGGGCCTCGGTCCCCCCTCCCTGCCTAAACAAACCAAAAGGGTCTGGCGGCCCCATGCCGGGCGGTATGCGTTTTTCGGCGCCTTGGTGGGGTTTGGTATCGTCGCGGGTTTAATGACCTTCCGTTTCGCCGGGTCCCGAGGGAAGATGCCATACAAGACCATCACCATCGTGATCGGGTTTCTCCTTTTTGGAGGAGAAATCGGCCGGAGGATCGGGCGAATGCAGGGGCGAATGGAGAGACTGGAGAAAACATCCCGCGGCCTCAAGTCCCTCTGTCAAACAGACACCCTCACCGGCGTTCTCTCCCGCATGGCCCTCCTGGAGCAGTTGGAGGTTGAAATCAGGCGGGCACGGCGGTACGGGAGTTCCATGGCTTGCTTGTTTATTGATGTGGATGATTTTAAGCGGCAAAACGACCAGCACGGGCACTTATTCGGGGACCGATCTCTCGTGGCGATCGCCCGGACGATGGCGCGAAACATCCGGGAGACGGACGTCCTGGGACGGTACGGAGGAGATGAGTTCCTCATCCTTCTCCCTCAAACCGGTCTTACGCAAGCCTATCAGATGGCGGAGCGAGTCCGCAACGGCGTGTCCAGCCTGGATTTGGGCGAGGGAACCCAGGGCGATCTTACGGTGAGCGTCGGGGTCTATGTTTCGGGTCGCGGGGAAAAGACGGGATCCGATTGTTTGCAATGGGCGGACGAGTCCCTTCGCCAAAGCAAACACAACGGCAAGAACCGAACGGTGGTTTTTGAACATCCCGAGTATGCCGAAGCGGGCCACGACCTCGCGGTGGGGATCCCCCCCGCTTGAGTCGAAGAAACACTTCATATACAGACAGTTTGTTACCTCCTCCGCAAAAAGTGTGTCTCATCCATTGCCGCGTTGAGCGGGAAGGGAGGACCGCCGGCGGGTTTCGATTGGATGAATTTATCACCCAACAAAAGGAGTTTCACAAAGAACACGGATTTTTCAAAGATGAAAGGCCTCGTGGTTGCCGCCACGCTTGCCTTAAGAATGCCGGTTCTGGCGAGGGCAGAAGTCGCCGAGGGGGTTGGGGACGCGACGTTTTCCATCGGGCCGCGCGCCTCTTATTACAACCCGCAAGGCGGCGACAATGGAAATTGGCATGGCGGAGCCCAAGCTCGGTTCCATTTCACTCCCGTCCTCGCTGCGGAGGGTTCTATCGATTACCGTAAAAGTGATTTCGGCGAGGGATCCACGATTCAAGGATTCCCCATTCAGGCGAGTTTAATGGCCGACCTGACCCCGCACTCCCGCCTGAGTCCCTTTTTGCTGGGTGGGGGCGGTTGGTATTACACACGTGTGCGCGGCGCGACGGTCACGACCAACACGGAAAATCAGTTCGGCCTGCACGCCGGAGGAGGGCTGGAGGTGTTGTTAACCAAGTCCTTGTCCGTGGATGGGAGCGATCGCTATATCCGGCTGGAGGACAGGGTCATTCATGAGACCAACGTGGTGTAAAAATCATACCCGGGAAACGCGTCCATGATTGCCGTGGCGTTGAATTTCTTGTTTGAGAAGGCTCCCAAGCAAGACCTGTTTGATTTAATTATCCCCACCCCGGGATAGGGAACCCGGGCAAAAGGCTCTCGGTCTCGAACCAGGAGCGTTTTGTCCTATGTCCAGGAAGCGGCCCGGGGGGTCATCGCGCCGCGAGGCGGGTCCAGATAATTTCGGGGCTGAGGTTAATCCATAAATCGTCCCCCTATTACGTAATATGGATTCATGAAAACCAGGGAGAACAATGCCGCCGGCCATCGTTGAACATTTTTTCAGTATTTTGCAACGGTATTTTATAAACGAACGGGAGGAATTGCCGCCCATTCGGGCGGAGCTGTGCAGCATCGAACGGCTTGAACAGCACGCTGAAAAACTCGCCGCCGATTGGCCGATCTCCCGTAAAAAGCGTTGGCGCCGGCCCCTGCTCCGGCGAGTAAAAATTAACGGGGAGGTGCTGCTCTCGGTCTATCGTTCGATTGCGCGAACTTTTTTAACGGATCGGACCGCCGTGCCCGCCGTGGAATGGCTGGTGGACAACTTTTACATCGTTCAAGAACAACTCCGCGAAATCCGTGAAGACCTCCCCCCCGGTTATTACCGGGAGTTGCCGACGCTGGTCCACGGGCCTTTCGCCGGTTTTCCGCGCATCTACGCCTTGGCCTGGACGTTCGTGTCGAACACGGACAGCCGCCTGGATCCCGAGTGGTTGCGCCGTTTCCTCAAAGCCTACCAGAGAAAAGCCCCGTTGGACATTGGAGAGATTTGGGCGTTCTCCATCAGTTTGCGCATCGTCCTTATCGAAAATTTGCGTCGATTGGCGGAACGCATGGTGGAAGGGCGGATCGACCGCCTGCGCGCCGACGACGTGGCGGACCGGTTGCTCGGTTTGCGAAAAAACAAGAGCGTCGACTCGGACGCCTGGTTGCGCCGCTTTGAGCGCCAGAGGCTTTCCCGGGCCTTTAAAGTGCAATTGCTCCACCGACTTCGCGATCAGAACACGACCTTAGCCCCCGTTTGGTCTTGGCTGGAAAACCGACTGGCCCAACAGGGGTCGACCCCCGAGAAGGTCATTGCCGACGAACACCAGGACCAAACGGCGATGAACGCCACGGTGCGGAACATCATCACCAGCATGCGCTTGCTGGCCACCATGGATTGGGCCCAATTCTTTGAGGACGTTTCCGTTGTAGAGCAATTGCTTCGTGCCGAGACAGGGTTCGGAAGTATGGATTTTGCCACCCGGGACCTCTACCGACACGCCATCGAAGAGCTTTCCCGGGGCAGTGCGGTTTCGGAAGTGGAGACCACCCGGCTCGTCGTGCAAGCGGCCCTTGAGTCGAGGAAAACCCCGCGAGGGATCAGTGCGGCAGAGAGGGAGCGACGCAGTGACCCCGGCTACTTTCTCTTGTCCACGGGTCGAGCGTCGTTCGAGGCCCGCATCGGGTTTCGCGTTCCCTTTCGAAGTTGGGCGGCACGGCGGGTCATGGTTTTCGCCACCCCGGCTTATTTGGGGGCCATCGCCTGCGGGACCATTTTTCTCCTGGCGGTGCCCGTTTGGCTGAGCCTTTCTCGCGGGGAGAACTTCGGGCTGGTGGTCTTCCTCGGGTTGCTGGCGCATTTCCCGGCCTCCGACCTCGCGATCGCATTCGCCAACCGGGGAGTCGCGGACCTCCTCACCCCGAGACCCCTCCCCAAACTTGATTACTCAGAGGGGATTCCAAAGGAATCAGCGACGATCTTGGTCGTTCCCACGCTGCTGACGTGCCTGCCCGGGGTGGAAGAGCAGGTGACCCGGCTCGAAGTGCATTTCCTTGGCAATTCCGGCGGATTCATCCAGTTCGGCCTGGCGACGGATTTCATGGATGCGGACCACGAATCGCTGCCCGAAGATGAAGCGCTTTTAGCCGCCGCGCGAGAGGGGATCGAGCGATTGAACCGGCTTCATGGGCCTTCCCCGGAGGGGCTTGTCCGATTTCACCTCTTCCACCGGCGCCGGGTTTGGAACGCCTCCGAAGGGGTTTGGATGGGCTGGGAGCGCAAACGCGGAAAGCTTCACGAGCTGAACGGCCTCCTGCGGGGGACACGCGGCACCACGTTCGTCACCGAAAAGGAGAACCTCGCGGGACTTCTTCCCGGCATCCGATATGTGATCACGCTGGATGCGGATACGCGCATGGTGCGGGGCACCGCCTTTCGGCTGGCGGGCGCAATGGCCCATCCTTTAAACCGGGCGCATCTCGATCCCGCCCTCCGACGCGTGACCTCGGGGTATGGGGTGATGCAACCCCGCATTACCCCGGTCTTGCCCTCCGTGGGGCCCGGCTCGATGTTTCAACACATCCACTCCAGCCGCGCCGGGATTGATCCCTATGCTTTCGCGGTGTCGGACGTTTATCAGGACCTCTTTAAGGAGGGGTCCTACACAGGCAAGGGCATTTACGATGTGGACGCGTTCACGGGAGCGTTGCACGACCGGGTCCCGGAAAATGCGCTTTTAAGCCACGACCTTTTTGAAGGTCTTTATGCCCGCACCGCTCTTTTAACGGACGTCGAATTCTTTGATGAATCTCCCCCGGATTACCTCGTTTCCGCGGCTCGTTCCCATCGCTGGATCCGAGGCGACTGGCAGCTTCTCCCCCATCTCTTTCGCGCGAGGCTTCCTTTGATCGGGGGGTGGAAGATGCTGGACAACCTGCGCCGATCGCTCGTGGCGCCGGCGTCCCTCCTGCTCTTGGTCTGCGGGGGAGGGTCCACGGTCCCCTGGGTGTGGGTGGGATTCCTCGCGGCGGCGACGGGAGCCGCTTTGTTTTTGCCCGCCCTCCTCCGGTTGTTCTCCCTCCCCCCGCGAGCGTCCCTGCGACACCATTTGCGTGAATTGGCCGGCGAGTTCTTGGAAACGTTGAACCGATTCGTCCTCTGGTTCCTGTTCCTCCCGCAAGAGGCCTGGGTCGCGGGGGACGCCATCCTGCGTGTTCTTTACCGAATGACGGCCAGTCGTCAACACCTTCTGGAATGGATCAGCTCCGCCCAAACCAAGCCGAACACCCGCTTAGCGCTTTATTGGCAGCGGATGGCCGGGCCCTCCCTGGTGGCCATGGCCGCCAGCTTCGCCGTGCTCGTGGCCGGCCCCGGGGTGAGTTGGGAATTGCTTTGGGTGTCGCTTTGGATCTTGGCGCCCGTGGTCGCTTTCCTAATTAGCCGGCCCGCCATATTGCCCAGCCAACGTCCCCTGACGGACGAAGACCGGTGGCTCTTCCGTCGAATCGCCCGAAAGACCTGGCGGTTCTTTGAAACGTTCGTCACGGCGGACACCCACCATTTGCCGCCGGATAATTTTCAGGAAACGCCGCGGCCGGTCGTGGCCACACGGACCTCTCCCACCAATATCGGCCTCTACCTCCTGTCCACGGTGGCCGCCCGTGATTTTGGTTGGGTCGGCCTGTTGGACACGCTGGATCGCCTCAAAGCCACCGTGGGAACTGTCCGATCCCTGGCGCGCCACCGCGGCCACCTTTTCAATTGGTATGACACCAAAGACCTCCACCCCCTTCCGCCGCACTACGTCTCCACCGTCGACAGCGGCAACCTGGCGGGCCATTTATGGGCGCTTGCCAATGCCTGCCGGGAAATGATGGCCGAACCGATTTTTCGAGCGGAGAGCCTGCAAGGATTGAAAGACACCCTTTCCCAGGTGGAGGAGGCGGCCCGGACCCTCTCGGCCGACCGTCGCACGGGGACGGTGACGGGCGCCCATTGGAAATCGGCACTCTCCTTGATGGCGTCGGGGCTGGGAACGGTTCCGGAAACGCCCCAACAATGGCGCGCGTTCCTTGTGGAGCTGCGAGAAAAGGCGGAAACGCTGCTGGACACCGCGCGGACATTGGAGGGCGGAAAGGTCGACGCGTCCCGGCCGGAGGTGGTGGAGTGGTGTGAATTGCTCCTCCGCCAAGTGAACAGCCACGCCCGGGACGCCGAGGAGCTCCTGGCGCCCGCGGATGTCCCGCTTTCCACCCGATTGAGCGACATCCCCCCCCTTTGTCTGGCGTTGGAAGAAAGCCACGCGCTCCCCGCTTCGGCGCGAGGACTCCTGGAGGCGGTTCGGCACTCCTCCGCGGTCGCGGAGAGCGGCCTGCGCGCCGTGATGGAATTTGCCGAAGACACGATTGCCGGGATGGATTTTCGGTTCCTTTTCGACCCGTCCAAGAAAATGTTTTCAATTGGATACCTCCCGGCGGAAGGAAAACTTGATCCAAGTTTATACGACCTCCTGGCGTCCGAGGCGCGCTTGGCCAGCTTCGTGGCCATCGCGAAAGGCGACGTGCCGGGAACCCACTGGTTTCGGCTGGCGCGCGGGTTTGCCCCGGTGGACGGCGGCTTGGCGCTCCTCTCCTGGTCCGGCTCGATGTTTGAATATTTGATGCCCTCCTTGGTCATGCGCGAGCCCAGCGGGAGCGTGATCGGGCAGAGCAATCGCCGGGTGATTCGCCGGCAGATTCAGTACGCTCGCGAGAAGAAGGTCCCTTGGGGGATGTCGGAATCGGCCTTCAACGCGCGGGACTTCGAGCGGACCTACCAGTATTCGAGCTTCGGCGTCCCCGACCTCGGGTTGAAGAGGGGCTTGGATAAAAACATCGTCATCGCCCCCTACGCGACGGCGCTGGCCGCGATCTTTGAGCCCGTCAAGGCGGCGCAAAACTTCCGCCGGTTGTGCACGCTCGGGGCGGAGGGCCTCTACGGCTTTTACGAGGCGTTGGATTTCACCCCGAGCCGCCTGCCGGAAAATGAGCGCGTGGCGTTGGTCCGGGCGTATATGGCTCACCACCAGGGAATGAGCCTGGTCTCCTTTTCGAACGTGCTGCAACAGGGGCGCATGCAACGTCGGTTCCATTCCGAGCCGGCCGTGCAGGCGACGGAACTTTTGTTGCAAGAGCGGCTCCCCCGGGAGACTCAGGCGACCCGCGCGCGAGGAGAGGCGGGGGCGGAGACGGACGAGGTCGCGGCTCCCCTCCCCGCGCTGTCTCGCCGGTTTCACACCCCCCATGAAACGCCGCCTCGCACCCAGCTCCTCTCCAACGGGCGCTACAGCGTCATGCTCACCGCCGCCGGGGCCGGATATTCCCAATGGCATGAGCTCGCGGTGACGCGGTGGCGGGAGGACCCGACCCGCGACGCGTACGGAACGTTTGTTTTTCTGCGGGACGTCCGGTCGGGGGAGGTTTGGTCCGTGGGTTATCAGCCGCGAGGCGTCCTCGGGGACAGTTACGCCGTGGATTTCGCGGACGACCGGGCCGTCTTTAAGCGACGGGACGGGGGGCTGGTCACAACCATGGAGGTCGTCGTCTCTCCGGAAGACGACGCGGAAATACGTCGCGTCGAAATAAAAAATGAAAGCGGGGAATCGCGGGAGATCGAAGTGACCTCCTATGCCGAGATCGTTTTGGCCACGCCGGCGGCGGACGCGGCCCACCCGGCCTTTTCAAACTTGTTCGTGCGAACCGAATACGTGCCGGGGGTGAGCGGCCTTTTGTGCTCGCGCCGCCCGCGGTCGCCCGAGGAGCTTCCCCTCTGGGCCGCCCATGTCCTGGCGAGCGAACAACCGTTGGACTCCCCCGTGGAATACGAATCGGACCGGGCCCGTTTCCTGGGGCGGGGGCGCGGTGTCCGCACTCCGATGTGCGTGGTCGATGGCGGGCCGCTCAGCAATACCGCGGGGCCCGTCCTGGACCCCATCGTCAGCCTGCGCCGCCGGCTGCGGGTGGAGCCGGGAGAAACCGCCCGCCTGGCCTACACCACCCTGATTGCGCCCACCCGCGAGGCGGCGCTCGCGTTGGCCGATAAATACCACAACGCGGGCATGTTCGAGCGCACCGCGGCCTTGGCTTGGACCCAGGCCCAAGTCCAGAGATACTACCTGGGCGCCGAACCGGAGGACCTTCACCTTTTCCAGGACCTCGCCGGACGCCTCCTCTATTCCGATCGCGGCCTTCGGGCCTCGGAGGCGGTGTTGGAAGCCAATGCGCGAGGGGCGCCCGGGCTTTGGTCCCATGGCCTCTCGGGGGATTTGCCGATCGTCCTGGTGCGCATCGACGAACCGGAAGACCGGCACATCGTCCGACAGCTGTTGCGCGCCCATGAGTATTGGCGGATGAAAAACCTGGCCGTGGATTTGGTGGTGCTCAATGAGAAAACCGGATCCTACCAACAGGACCTCCAGAAAGCGTTGGAGGATTTGGCCCGCGCCGGGCAACCCGCGTTCCGTCTCGAAACGCACGATCCGCGCGGCGGGATATTCTTGTTGCGGTCGGACCGGCTTTCTCCGGAGGATCGAACGCTCCTCTTGACGGCGGCTCGGGTGGTGCTTTTGAGCCGGCAGGGAACCCTGGCGGACCAGGTGGCCCGCCAAGAGGCCGCCCGCGAGGTCCAAACCCCGCGTTCGACGCCGCCCCGTCCACCGCTTCCCCCCAACAACCCGGAATTGCCGCGCCCCGAGGCGCTTGAATTCTTTAACGGGCTGGGCGGCTTCGCGCGGAACGGCAGGGAATACCGGGTGGCCCTGGGCGCCGGACAATGGACCCCGGCCCCCTGGATCAACGTGATCGCCAACCCCACTTTCGGGTTTCTCGTTTCGGAGTGTGGCGCGGGATATACCTGGGCGGAGAACAGCCGAGAAAACAAATTAACCCCCTGGTCGAACGACCCCGTGAGCGACCCGTCCGGAGAAATCCTCTATGTTCGGGACGAAGACACCGGCGAGGTGTGGACGCCCACGGCGCTCCCCATCCGGGAAGAGGCGAGCCCCTATCGGGCCACTCACGGCCAGGGCTATTCAAGGTTTGAGCACGAATCGCATGGGATCCACCTGGATCTGTTGGCCTTTGTCCCGCTCCACGACCCGGTAAAGATATCCCAGCTGTCCCTGACCAACCGTTCCAACCGTGCCCGGCGGCTGTCCGTGACCGCCTACGTGGAATGGGTCCTGGGCGTCTCTCGGCCCGAATCCGCCCCGCACGTCGTGACGGAGCTGGACGCCGCCACTCGGGCGATTTTCGCCCGCAACCCCTGGAACGCGGATTTCGTCGGGCGGACAGCGTTCGCGGACTTAAGCGGAAAGCAAGCCGCCTGGACCGGCGACCGCCGGGAATTTGTTGGCCGGAACGGAACGCCGGACCATCCCGCGGCCTTGGAACGAGGGAAGGGGCTCTCCGGCCGTCTGGGGGCGGGGCTGGATCCTTGCGCGGCGCTCCAACAGACGGTGTTTCTCCCCGCCGGTGGGAAAGCCGACGTGGTGTTCTTCCTCGGCCAAGCCTCAAGCCGGGAGGAGGCGCGTTCGCTGGTGGGTCGATATCGCCGCGCCGATTTGGAGGCCACCCTCGCGGATGTCCGGGCGCATTGGGACCGGGTTTTCGGCGCCGTCCAGGTTCGCACGCCGGACCGCGCCATGGATATCCTCCTCAACTCCTGGTTGCTCTATCAAACCGTGGCCTGCCGGCTCTGGGCCCGGGCGGGCTTTTATCAGGCCGGCGGAGCCTTCGGCTTCCGCGACCAGCTTCAGGACGTCTTGGCGACGCTCATCTCGCGCCGGGATTGGGCGCGGGAACAAATCCTTCGCGCCGGTTCGCGCCAGTTCCCCGAGGGCGACGTGCAACACTGGTGGCATGCCCCGTCGGGGCGGGGCGTCCGCACCCGTATCTCGGACGATCTTTTCTGGCTGCCTTTTGTTGTGGTCAAGTATCTGGAGGTGACCGCGGACGATTCGGTTTTGAACGAGCCTCTCCCGTTCCTTAGTGGGGGGCCTCTCCCCCCGGGCAAAGACGACGCCTACTTTGCCCCCGGCGCCTCCGGGGAGAGCGCCTCGCTCTTTGAGCATTGCGCCAGGGCGCTCGACCGCGGCCTTGCGGTCGGCGCGCACGGACTTCCGCTGATGGGAAGCGGGGATTGGAATGATGGAATGAATCGCGTCGGCCCTCAGGGAAAGGGGGAGAGCGTTTGGTTGGCCTGGTTCCTTCACACCACGCTTTGGGAATTCGCCAAAATCGCCGAAAAGCGCGGGGAGGCCCAGCGCGCCCAGGCCTGGCGCTTGCACGTCGCCGAGTTGAAGGCGACCGTTGAGCGATCCGGCTGGGATGGGGAATGGTACCGGCGCGCCTTTTTTGACGATGGAACTCCCTTGGGTTCCCGCGAGAACTCGGAATGCAGGATCGACTCGATTGCGCAATCGTGGAGCGTGCTTTCCGGCGCCGCCGACCCCGCGCGGGCCGCGCTCGCCCTTGCGTCCGCCGAAACCCATTTGGTGATGCGCAAGGAAGGCACGGTCCTCTTGTTGGCGCCGCCTTTCGACAAAAGCGATCCGAGCCCCGGTTACATCCAGGGCTATCTGCCGGGGGTGAGAGAGAACGGCGGACAGTATACCCATGCGGCGGTCTGGATGATGATGGCATTCGCCGCTTTGGGCGACGGCGACAAAGCCGGGGATCTCTTCCGCCTGTTGAACCCGATCAACCACGGAAACTCCCGGGCCGGGATCCACCGGTACAAAGTGGAGCCCTACGTCATGGCGGGGGATGTTTACTCCGTGGCGCCGCACAGCGGCCGCGGAGGCTGGACGTGGTACACGGGGTCCGCGGGGTGGATGTATCGAGCGGGGATCGAATCGATCCTCGGGTTTCGCTTGAGGGGCACCACCGCCTTCCTCGATCCCTGCATCCCCAAAAATTGGGTCGGCTTCGATCTCGACTTCCGCTACCACTCGACCCTCTACGAGGTCCGAGTGGCCAACCCCCACCATGTCAGCCGGGGCATCCAATCCGTTCTCTTGGACAACCAACCGGTGCGCGGCGACGCGGCCATTCGCCTGACCGACGACGGCGGAACGCACCGGCTCCAGGTCGTTCTGGGGCCCAGAGGTTAACCCGAAATCCTCATCGTTTTCGTCTTATCGACCCCTGTAAAAATAAGCCCTTGAATACATTCCGAAAAACCAGGAACGGGTTCCCCGGTAAGAAAACCGGACGGATCAAGGGGATACTATCGATGCAGGGGCAAGAACCCAATTGTTCCCGGTTTTAAAGACGGTGAAAGCGCTTGGCCAGGTCTTCGCTCGCCAATTGGAGGAAGGTCGGCCGTCCGTGGGGACACGTCCACGGGTGTTCCACCGACTGCAATTGGACGATCAACCGATCCATCTCGGGAGGGGCCAAGGGGTCCCCCGCTTTGACGGAGCCCCGGCAGGCCGCCCGAACGAGAACCGCGTCCACCCCCCGCGCCAGCCGCCCCTGCAGCATGTCTTCGACCAACCCTTCCAAAACCGGCCGGACCAAGTGTTCGGGCAAGGCCGCCGGCACGGCGCGCACCCGCAGGGCGCCGCCGCCAAAGGGTTCCAGATCAAACCCCAGGGCGTCCCACTCCCCGCGCCGTTCGGTCAACAGGGCGGCCGCTTCCGGCGAGGGTTCCCACACCCAGGGGATCAGCAGGGGTTGCCGCGCCGGGGCGCCGGCCTCGTTGCGACGGCGGAGAGCTTCGTAGAGCACGCGCTCGGCCGCCGCGTGCTGGTCGAAAACGAAACACCGGTCGTCCACGCGGGCGAGGATGTAGGTGGCGTACAACTGGGAAAGGGGCTCGAACCGCGCGGCCTTGAATTCGTCCAGGGGCAAGGGTTCGCCGGAAGCGCGTTCGGCGGCGGGGAGGCCGTCGAGCGAACGGTAAACGCCGCCGAACTCGGCGGCGCGGAACGTCGGCGACGGCGCGACCGCCCTCGGGGGCGGGGTGTCGACGGGCGCGCCGGCCGGGGCCGCCGAAAAGGCGAAGACCGCCCGGGGCGTGGCGCTGTGTTCCAACGCTTCGCGCACCGCGCGGCTCACCAACCCGTGCAATTCCTCTTCGTGCGAAAGGCGCACCTCGCGCTTGGTGGGGTGCACGTTCACGTCCACGAGCGTGGGGTCGATTTCCAAAAAGAGGACCGCCGCCGGGTGTCGGCCCACCAACAGACGGCCGCGGTATCCGTCGTAAAGGGCGTGGAGCAACCGCCGGTTCGTCACCGGCCGATGGTTGATGAACAACCGCTGGTAACGGGCCGTGGCCTGGGGCGAATGGACGTCCGAGACCCAGCCGTGAACGGACGCGTATTTTTGTTCCGCGCGGACGGTTTTGAGGGTGTCGGCCCGCGCCCCGCCCCAAAGGGCGGCCAGCCGGTCCCGGTCCGCGCCCGGGGCGGAGGTCGAAAGGGACCAGACGTCCTTGCCTTCGGCGGAAACGCGCCAGGACACCCCCGGCGCCGCCAGGGCCGCGTCCTCGGCCACGCGCAGCAACTGGCCGCGTTCGGTGGCGTCGGACTTTAGAAATTTAAGCCGCGCCGGGGTGTTGAAAAACAAGTCGGCGACGGTCACGGTGCTCCCCACCGGGGCCCCGGCCGGTCCCTCCGAAACGACGCGGCCCCCGTCCACGGCGATGCGCCAACCGCCGGTGGTTTCCGCGGGGCGGGTCAGCAACTCAAAGCGCGAAACCGCCGCGATGGAGGGCAGCGCCTCGCCGCGGAACCCGTAGGTGCGGACGCGGTCGAGATCGGCCAGTGTCGTGATTTTGGAAGTGGCGTGGCGCTCCAGGGCGAGGCGCGCGTCTTCGGGCGACAGACCGCACCCGTCGTCGGTCACCCGCAGGCGCGTTCGTCCGGCGTCCCGGATTTCAATGTCCAGGCGCGTCGCCCCGGCGTCGAGACTGTTCTCGATGAGTTCTTTGAGGACGGCGGCGGGGCGCTCGACGACCTCGCCCGCGGCGATGCCGCGAACGATGTCCTCGGGAAGTTGATGGACCTTGCCCAAATTAATGTTTGAGTTTAACGGGTTTCGCGCACAGGGAGAAGTAGCCGCACTCCCGGAAACACACGTCTTTGATGCCGAAGGAAAGCTTCAGTTCGCAATCCTGGAAGGCCTCGGCCATGTTGTTGATGCGGTGCAAGGTCTCGTGGGACAAATGATCGAACCGGACCCCGATGGCGGTGGTGTCGCCCTTGGGCTCCGTCCAGGCCACGCGGCCCAGCAGTTCCAAATTCTCCAACCCGTGAATGTCGAGGATCATCTTGAGGCGCGCTTCCCCGGAAACGTGGGCGAACACGACGAGGGACATGCCCCCGCCGGAAAGGTCGGTCAACACCGCCGGCACTTCGCGCGCGGGGTGGTCCATGACGAAGAGATCCACGGGTTCCGCCATGTCCTTCAAAACCGGGAATCGTTTGTGACGCCGCTTTTCCGTTTTCAGCATAATCGCCCCCCCTGTGGTCTTCGACTCATCATAACACAGGCGCGTTGTTCAAAGCAATCGACGGAGTTCCGCCACCAGGGCCAGGGCTTCCAGCGGGGTCAATCGATCGGGATCCACGCCGCGCAGGCGCTCCACCGCCGGGTGCCCGGCGAACAATTCCCCCTGGGCCGACGGAGCGGCCGCCGCGGCGGCCCCCAGGCGCTCCCCGTTTTCCAGCGCCCGCAACAGCGCCCGGGCCCGGGCCACCGCCGCCGCGGGCAGGCCGGCCATTTGAGCCACGTGCACGCCGTAGGACCGGTCCGCCGGCCCGGGCAACACCCGGTGCAAAAACACCAGTTCCGTTTTACCGTCGGGCTTCGTCCATTCGCGCACCGCCGCGTGGACATTGCGCGCCCCGCGGTGCGACGCCGCCAGAGCCGTCAATTCGAAATAGTGGGTCGCGAAGAGGACTTTCGGGGCGGGTTGGTCGGGTCGTCCCAGCAGGTGCTCGGCCACGGCCCAGGCGACCGCCACCCCGTCGTAGGTCGAGGTCCCCCGCCCCACCTCGTCCAGAACGATGAGACTGCGCGCGGTCGCGTTGTTCAGGATGTCCGCCACCTCGCGCATTTCCACCAAAAACGTCGAAGCGCCGCCCGCCAAATTGTCGCCCGCGCCGATACGGGTGAACACCCGGTCCACCAAACCCAAAACCGCTTTTTCCGCGGGCACGTGGGACCCCATTTGCGCGAGGACCGCCGCCAGGGCCGTCTGCCGCAGGAACGTCGATTTGCCACCCATGTTGGGTCCGGTGACGAGCCACAGCCGGTTTTCCCCTCCGTCCAACAACACGTCGTTGGGAACGAAGGGCCCCGCCCCCCGTTCCTCCAGCACCCGTTCCACCACCGGATGCCGGGCTTTTTCCAAAAGGAACCCGTCGCCCGGCACGATTTTGGGGCGCGTCCAGCGGCCCCGTTCGGCCGCCTCCGCGAGGGAAGCCAGCGCGTCCACGCGGCCCAGGGACTCCGCCAACCCCCACAGGGCTTCGCGGTGCGCCACGACCTTGGCGCGGACCTCGGCCAGCAGGTCGCGCTCCAGCGCCTTGGCTTTTTCCTCGGCCCCCAAAATCTTGTCCTCCTGGGCCTTGAGTTCCGGCGTCACGAAACGCTCGGCGTTGGCCAGGGTCTGTTTGCGGATCCATTCCGCGGGGACCTTGGCCAGATTCGCCCGCGACACCTCCAGGTAATACCCGAACACCGACGTAAACCCCACCTTAAGGGAACCGATGCCCGTCCTCCGCCGTTCGTCGGCCTCCAAATCCGACACCCACCCCCGCCCCCGTTTGGCCAGGTCGCGCCATTCGTCCAGGGGCGCCGAATACCCATCGCGGATCACCCCGCCCTCCGAAAGACGGACGGGCGGGTCCTCGGCCAGGGCTATCTCCAGCAATTCCACCAGGGCGGAGGGCGCGGTCAATCCGGCGATCAAGGGGCGCAGGGGGTGTTCGCCGTCCAAGGACGTGGCCCCCCCGAGGATCCGCGCCGCCTCGGGCGTCAAGCGCAGGGTCCGCCGCAGGGCGCCGAGGTCCCGGCCCGTGGCCGTCCCGGCGGAAAGCCGCGCCAGGATCCGTTCCACGTCCGCCGTCCCGCGGCAGAGTTCGCCCAGGGCCCGCCGCTCCCGGCGGGCTTCGAGGAAAAACGCGACCCCCCGTTGCCGTTCCTGAATCGCCGCCGGGTCCATCAACGGGTGCAAAAGCCAATGCTTCAAACGCCGTCCGCCCATGGCCGTCGCCGTGTGGTCCAAGAGGTCCCACAGGCACACCGGTCCGGCCTGCGTCCGGGGCCCCGGCGGCGGCAACAAATCCAACCGTTCAACGGTTTGTTCGTCCAACACCATGAATTCCGCGGCGCGGTGCTCCCGCGGCTCGCGAAAACCCGCGGCCGCCGCGGGCTGGTTGCGTTTCACGTAGGCCAGCACCGCCGCCAGGGCGTCGCCGGCGGCCCGGCGCCCGTTCGTGGACTCCCCGACAAAATATTGCGGCGCCCAGGGGGTGACGGTCTTTTCGATGGCCACGGGGTGGCCTTCGGGCCAGAGGATTTCGCGGGGGTTCAGGCGCCCCAACTCGTCGGCGATTTCCGCCGCGCCCGGGAGCGTCGCCGTCACGAGTTCCCCCGTGGACATGTCCGCCCAGGCCAGTCCCCAGGCTTCCCCGGGGCCGCCGGGGCGGACGGCCGCGAGGAAATTGTTGTCCTTGGCGTTCAACAGTTCGTCTTCCAGGATCGTGCCCGGGGTGACGACCCGCACGACCTCGCGGGTCACCATGCCCTTGGCGGTGGCGGGATCCTCCATTTGTTCGGCGATGGCCACGCGCCATCCGGCGCGGAGCAGTTTCCCGAGGTGGGCGGGCAGGGCGTGGTGCGGCAAGCCGCACATGGGAATTCCCTGCCGTTGCGTCAGGACCAATTCCAAGACAGGGGCCGCCCGGCGGGCGTCGTCCTCAAACAGTTCGTAAAAATCCCCCAGGCGAAAGAACAACAGCGCGTCGGGGTTTTTGGCCTTGAGCGCCGCGTGCTGGCGCATGAGCGGGGTGGGTTCAGCCACGGGCCCTCCCGGCGACCCAGCGCAGACGTTCCTCCGTGCGGTTCACCCGCTCAATCAACGCGCGCGTTTCCGGAAAGGGGATCTTTTCCACGGTCAACGGGCCGGACTTTAACCACTCCCGGGCGTTCTTGGGGCCCGCGTTGTAAGCGGCCAACAAGGCCACACGGTCATCGCCGAATTCGTTTCGCAGAACCGAAAGGTAATAAACGCCGAGACGGATGTTGGTTTCGGGGTCTTCCAAATCCATTTTGTCGGGGGCCAGCCCCAACCGCCGGGCCATGTCGTAACCCGTCTCCGGCATGATTTGCATGAGCCCCACCGCCCCCCGGGGGGACCGGGCCGAACGGGCGAAGCTGGACTCCACCCGCACCAGCGCCATGATGAAAAGGGGATCAAACCCTCGCTCTTTGGCGTAATGATCCACATGGTCCGCGTGAAAGAGCGGGGCCGCCATCCGCCAATAAAAGCCGCGGGGGGTGAAAAAAGCCGCCACGCACAGCGCGGCCACACCGCCCCACAAAAGCGCACGCGTTTTAGGTCGGATCGCCATAAAGTGTTTTTCCCTCGGCCCCGGTCACCCGGACGCGGCGGCGCTCGCCCGGGCGGGCCGCGCGGTCGGCGCGGACGAACATTTTTCGGTTGTGGGCCGTGCGTGTTTCCCATTCCCAGCCCGCGTCGGCGGGGAGGACCGCCTCGACCAACACGTCCTGGATCGTTCCGGCCAGGGCGGCCAGTTTGGCCCGGGCGCGTTCGTCCAAAAGCGCCTGGAGCGCGGCGTGCCGGCGCTCTTTCTCGGCCGGGGGCACGTCGTCGGCCGAACCCGCCGAGGCCGTTCCGGGACGGGGCGAGTATTTGAACACGTAGGCCCCGTCCAAATCGGCCTCCCCCACCAGGGACACCGTCGACTCGAAATCGTCCTCGGTTTCGCCGGGAAACCCCACGATGAAATCCGTGGTAAAGGACATTTCCGGCCGTGCCGTCCGCAAAAGACGTGTTTTCTCCAGGTATTTCGCCCGCGTGTGGTTGCGGCGCATCCGGGACAGGACGGCGTCGGACCCCGACTGCACCGGGAGGTGGAGGTGCGGCGCGATCGCGGGGGTCTCCGCGAAAACAGCCGCGAATTTATCGTCGATGTATTGGGGGTGGGGGCTCATAAAACGCAGGCGCTCCACGCCCGGGAGAGCGGACAGGGCGCGCAACAGGTCCGAAAAATCATTGATGTCGGCGCCGTCGCGTCCGGGGTTGGGCCCCCCGGGCCGGTAGGAGTTCACGGTTTGGCCCAAGAGGGTCAACTCCCATTGGCCCCGGGCGGCGCGGGCGGCGGCCTCGTCCAGAACGCTCAAGGCGGGCCGGTACACCTCCCGTCCGCGCACGGCCGGGACCACGCAATAAGAACAGGAAAAATTGCACCCCCGCATGATGGTCACAAACCCGGCCACCCCTTCGCCGGGCAGGGTTGTGTCGTCCAAGCCCGCGCCCCACCCCCAGGCCTCCTCCCACTCCCGGCGGCCGTCGAAGGCCGTGCGCGGCCAGCGCTCGTCCAATATTTCGTCGAACCGCGCGATGGATTTGGCCCCGATCACGAGGTCCACCTGGGGGAATCGGCGCGAAAGCCGCGGGCCCAGCCGTTCCGCGGCGCACCCCGCCATCACGAGCAATCGCCGCCCGCCGGCCCGCCAATCCGCCAGTCGCCCAAGGCGGGAGAGGGCCTTGTCCTCGGCGTGCTGACGCACGGTGCAGGTGTTGACCAGCACCACGTCGGCCAGGGCGGGGTCGGTCGTGGCTTCAAACCCCCGCGCTTTGAGGCGCCGGCCCATCTCCAGCCCGTCGGCCACGTTCATCTGGCAACCGAATGTCTCGACGTAAAATTTCACGGGACCATTTTATCAGATTAACCTGAACTTCTCAGTTGGCACGAGGACCGAGACGAACGAGGCCGTGGCTTTTTCGACGAAAAAGTGAGGT
Source organism: Elusimicrobiota bacterium (assembly GCA_016706425.1). Lineage (NCBI taxonomy): Bacteria > Pseudomonadati > Elusimicrobiota > Elusimicrobiota bacterium. The sequence goes on along the minus strand of JADJJR010000001.1, from coordinate 1,371,165 downwards.
CGATGCGGTGACATCGGACGAACTTTTTGAAGAAGAAAAAGTCCGGCATCGTTCGTCGAATCCCGCGCCCAACTGAGAAATTCAGGTTAACGCCCTTGACGCCCCTTCCCCTCGGGGTTAGCCTTGAATTGAGCGGCAGCCGGGGAGGAAGCCATGAAACCGATCCAAAAGAAAATCGTGATTTGCGGCGGCGTGCGAACGCCCATCGGCCACGTGGGCAAGAGCCTGGCGGGATACCTCCCCGAACAGCTGATGGAAATCGTGCTTCGGGCCGCCCTTCAGCGGACGTCCCTTTACCCCCACGCGGTGGACGGCGTGTTGGTGGGCTGGGTCGGACAGGGGTCCCACGCGCCCAACATCGCGCGGGTTTCGGCCCTCAAAGCCGGCCTGCCCGAAAAAGTCCAGGCCTACACCATTCAAACCAACTGCATTTCCAGCCTGGAAACCGTGGCCAGCGCCTACCGGCACATCATCATGGGCGAAGGCGAGGTGTATCTGGCCGGGGGCACGGAATCCATGTCCACCTTCCCCTATGTCATCCGCGGGTCCCGCGACACGAAGGCCCTGCGGTCCCTCGAAGCCTTAAAAACCAATTGGGGCGCCCTGTGGGACACCCCCGATATCGCCATCAACGACACCACCGAAGAAGGACTCACCGACCCGATCTGCAAAATCAACATGGCCGCCACCGCGGAAGTTTGCGCCCAAATGTACTCCATTTCCCGCGAGGCCCAGGACAAGTACGCCCACCAGAGCTACGCCCGGGGCCTCGCGGCGGAAAAACGCGGGTTTTACGATTCCCACATCGTCCCCATCGTCCGCGACGGCGTGAAAGTGTTGGACAAGGACGAGTATCCCTTCCTGCGCGAAAGCCTGGTGGAGAAACCCCGCATGCTTGAAAAAGCGCCCACCATTTTCGACGGCCCCTCCTACTCCATCAAGGATTTTTACCGTGACAACGGCCAATTCATTTTGGGGAAAACCTACGAGGAAGGCAAAACCCGGGGAACCCTGTCGCTCTTCAACGCCTGCGCCCGCTCGGACGGGGCGGCCGCCGTGATCGTGACCACCGAAGAGCGCGCCAAAGATCTCGGACTTGAAATCATGGCGGAAATCCATTCCTGGGGGTTCTGGGGCACGAGCCCGGCCTACATGGGCGTGGCCCCGGTGTTCGCCACCGGGGTGGCCCTGGAGCGGGGCGGGATTCCCTTTCACGAACTCGACCAAATCGAGTTGCACGAAGCCTTCGCCGCCACGTGCCTGTCGATTTTCCGCGTCGGCAAGGAGAAATACCGCCAGAACTGGGACGCGGCCTACGAAAAAGGCATCCTCAACCCCAACGGCGGCACGCTGTCGCTGGGGCACCCCCTGGCGGCCACGGGCGTGCGGTTATTGCTCAACGTGATCCACGCCATGAAAGAAAACAGCAACGCCCGCTACGGCTTGGCCACCGCCTGCGCCTCGGGCGGTCTGGGCGGCGCCATGATCCTCAAGCGCCCCGGCGCCTAAATATCCCTATCCCCGCGGGTGGAATTTCCGGTGGGCGTCCTTGAGTCCCTGCCGGTCGACGTGCGTGTAGATTTGCGTGGTGGAAATGTCGGCGTGTCCCAACATCTCCTGAACGGCGCGTAAATCCGCCCCGCCGCGGAGCAGATGGGTGGCGAAGGAGTGACGCAGGGTGTGCGGGCTGAGCGGCCGGTGAACGCCCGCGGCCCTTGCCCAACGCCGCAGTTCGTACCAGAAGGCCACCCGCGTGAGGGGTTTTCCCCCCGGCCCCACAAAAGCGAAGCCGTGGGAGTCGGGCAAGTCCTTCCGGGTGTCCCAGTAGCTTTTGATGGCGTGCACGGCCCGGCGGTTCACGGGCACCACCCGTTCCTTCCCGCCCTTGCCGAAGACCCGCAAAAACCCCAATTCCAAATCCACGCCGTTGGTGGGGAGGCCCACCAATTCGCTCACCCGCAAACCGGAGGCGTACAACACCTCCAGCATGGCCTTGAACCGAAGCGTCCGGGGCGTGGACGATGGGGCGTGGGCGAGCAGGCGGTTCACTTCGTCGACCCCCAACACCTTGGGCAATCGTTGCGGGGTTTTGGGAGAGGAGAGGTTCTCGGTGGGGTCCTGGGCGCAGCGGCCCTCGGATTTGAGGAAACGGTGGAACTGCCGCAGGCTTTCGCCCAGGCGGGCGAGGCTCGTGGCTTTCAGGCGCGATCGCCTCTCCCATAAAAAATCCGTGAGCACGGGCGGCGTCACGGCCTCGAGGCCCAGGCCCCGTTTTTGCAGAAAAGCCACGTAGGGCCGCAAATCGGACCCGTAGGCCGCCACGGTGTTGGCCGCCAACTTCCGCTCGACCCGCAAATGATCGACGAATTCCCTCAGCGGCCCGTCGGGCGTCGCCGGAGCGACCGGGGGCGAATCCGGCATGGGTTCCCGGCGCGGGGGAGGGCCCGCGCGATCAATCCTTGGCGCGGCCCGCCTTGGCCGTTTCGCGTTCCTTGGGTTTGGCCTCGGGCTTCGGCTCCGGCTTTTCCACCAACGCGGCCTCGCCGGGCATGTATTTCGCGCGCACGGCGCGTTCAATGGCGTCGGCGACGCTCGGGTTTTCCTTCAGGAACCCGCGCGCCGCGTCGCGGCCCTGGCCCAGGCGGTCTTCCTTGTGGAGGTACCAGGTGCCGGCCTTTTCCACGATGCCCGCGTTGACGCCCATGTCGAGCAGGCAGTTTTCGCGGGAGATGCCCTCGCCGAACAACATGTCGAACTCGGCCTGCTGGAAGGGCGCGGCCACCTTGTTCTTCACCACTTTCACCCGCACGCGGTTGCCCACCACGCGGTCCCCCTGTTTGATGCTCTCGACCCGGCGAATGTCCAGGCGGACGGAGGAGTAAAATTTCAGCGCCATGCCGCCGGTGGTGGTTTCGGGGTTGCCGTACATGACGCCGATCTTCATGCGCAACTGGTTGATGAAGACGATGAGCGTTTTGGACCGCGCGATGTTGGAAGTGAGCTTCCGCAGGGCCTGGCTCATGAGCCGCGCCTGCAACCCGACGTGGGAATCGCCCATCTCCCCCTCGATTTCGGCGCGGGGCACCAACGCCGCCACCGAATCGACGACGATGATGTCCACGGCGCCGCTGCGCACGAGCTGGTCGGCGATTTCCAAGGCCTGCTCGCCGGAATCGGGCTGGGAAATCAAGAGGTTGTCGATGTCGACGCCGAGTCGTTTGGCGTATTCGGGATCCATCGCGTGCTCGGCGTCGATGTAAGCCGCCGTGCCGCCCAATTTTTGGGCCTGGGCCACCGCGTGCAAGCAAAGCGTCGTTTTCCCAGAGGATTCGGGCCCGTAAACTTCAACAACGCGACCGCGGGGCAACCCGCCCACGCCGAGGACCACGTCCAGGGGCAGCGCGCCCGTGGGAATCACGTCCACCTTCACCTTGGCCGATTTTTCGCCCAACTTCATGATGGCCTCTTTGCCGTGTTGTTTCTCGATGGTGGCCATGGCCAACTGCAGCGCCTTCAATTTATCTTCTTTGGTGGTCATAGGGACTCCTTTTCCCGCGTTAACTTTTCGTCTCTGACCCAAACACTATACAAATAAATAGCCGCCCCACGCCACCGCGCGCAACAGGAGCATCGCCATCAAGGCGGCGGCCAGGTCGTCGGCCACGATCCCCCACCCCCCCGGCAAACGCGCGCTGTGCCGCCCCCAGGGGCCTTTCCACACGTCGAAAACACGGAAAAACAAAAACGCCAAGAGCATCGGGCCCGGAGTCCGCGGCAACCCCGCGCAGGCGAGCCAAACGCCGGCAACCTCATCGATGACGATCCGCGGGTCGTCGTGGTCCATGCGCTTTTCCGCATGGTGGCTGACCCAGACGGCGAAGAGCGCCATCGACAAGCAGGCGAGGGCGTAGGCGGCCGGGTTTGTGGGCAGGAGCCAAACCAAACCCCAGCCCACCGCGGTGCCGAGCAGCCCGCCGCCCTTCCACTTTTTCAGCGGGACGAGGCGATAGGGCAGCGTCCCCACGAATCCCACGGTGGCCGCCGTCAGGAAAAAAGCGTCGCGGCAGCGTCCGCCGTTCACGGTTGTTCCCGCAGCAAGGCCGCGTGCCGCACCAGGTAGCGGACGCCGGTGTGGACCGACACGAGGGTCGCGCCGAACATCATCCAGAAGGGAATGAATTCCAACAACCGCCCGGCGGCCGCGGCCCAGGCGCCGCGCGCGGCCAGGTCCTCCACGCTCACCCCGGCGAATTGCGCCAGGGCCGCGCGGGACATCATCGCCACCAGGATCGTGAGAATGGCCGCGTTCTGAACGGACGTTTTGTATTTCCCCCCGTCGTCCGCCGCTAGGGAGAGGCCGTGGGTGGCCGCCACGCCGCGCAGTCCGGTGATGAGGAATTCGCGCCCCACGATCGCCACCACCATCCAGGCCGGCACGTGAAGCGCGCGCACTTCCACAAACGCGATGAAAGCCCCCGTGATGATGAGCTTGTCGGCCAAGGGGTCCAAGAAGACCCCCAGCGGGGTGATGAGATTGTGCTTGCGGGCCAAATACCCGTCGACCAAATCCGTCACGCCCGCCGCTATGAAAACGAGCAACGCCGCCGTTTGGGAATAGAAATTCTCGTGCAGGACGAACGCCATGAAGACCGGCGTCGCGAACAACCGTCCCAGGGTCAGTTTGTTGGGCAAATTCATGGAACCGGCGCCTCCGCGCTTTTTTTCAATGTCGCCTTCAAGTCGAACCCGTCGACCCCCGTGACCGCCGCGGCGAACAGGCCCGGCCGACGGGGCCAGCGGGCCAATCGAACCCCGCCGTCCACTTCCGGGGCCTGGTGCGCGGCGCGGGCCGACCAACCGGCGGGCCCCCGTTCCACCAAAACCGCGATGGGTCGTCCGATCCGGGCCGCGTCTTTTTTCGCCTTGACCCGCCGGTGCGCGTCCAAGAGGCGTTGCCACCGTTCGTTCACGACCTCCGTGGGCACCAGGCCCGGCAACCGCGCCGACGGGGAGCGCGGCTCGAAGGAGTACGGAAACACCCCCACGTGTTCGAACACCCCCGTGTCCACCAGTTTTTCAAGGCGGCGGAAGTCGGCGTCCGTCTCGCCGGGAAACCCGACGATGAACGTCGTCCGCAACGCCAACCCGGGCACCCGCTTCACCAACCGGTCCAAAAGGCGTCGGGTCTCTTTTTCGCCGCTGTCGCGGGCCATGGCTTTCAACACCGGGTCGGCGATGTGCTGCAACGGCATGTCCAGATACCCCAACAGCTTCGGCTCCCCGGCCAACAGCGCGATCAACGCGTCGTCGACTTCCGACGGGTAGGCGTAGAGGAGGCGCAACCAGTCCAGCTTCGGCCAGGACGCCAGTTCCTCGATCAAAAACGGCAACCGACGGCCCGTGTCCCGGCCGTAATCGGTGGTGTCCTGGGAAATCAACACCAGCTCGCGCACCCCCCGGTCGGTCAGGTCCCGGGCCTCCGCGAAAATGTCCTCCGGCGGCCGGCTCTTGAGGGACCCGCGCAACTGGGGAATGACGCAAAACGTGCAACGGTGGTTGCAACCTTCGGAGATCCGCACGTAGGCGGACAACTGCCCCGGCGGAAGGGGGCGGGGGCGGCTCGCGTCGTGGTAGCCCGCGGGGCCCGACCGGGGAATCGCCGGGGGAGCGGATCGTTTTCGCCGCAGGCCCTCCAAGACGGCGGGCAGTCGGTCAAATTGCCCCGTTCCCAATATCGCGTCCACCCCGGGCAGCCGGCGGCCGTTCAAATATTGGGCGAAACAACCCGTCAGGACCACCGAGGCCTTGGGGGAAGCCCGCCGCACGTTGCCCAGGGTGTCCCGGGCTTCTTGGCGGGCGGCGTCCAAAAATCCGCAGGAATGGACGACCACCAAATTGGCGTTGGGGATGTCGGCGGTGAGGTCCCAACCGTCCCGGGCCAGGCGGGACGACATGCTTTCCGCCTCCACCTGATTTTTGGCGCATCCCAGGACCACAAAGGCCACGCGGCCGAGGGACATAAATTCAGGGTGTCTTGACGGTGTGGGTGGAAACGGGATCCGAAGGGACGATGGCCGCGGTCGCGCTCCGGGACGGCCAAACGAAATCCCCGGGGGCGGTGCTGTCGGACTTGGACGCGAAGGTCCCGTCGATGCTCAACTCCACGCGCGAACTGTTGCCCAAGCGCAAGCGCGCCGCGTTGTTGAAGGGCCATGTGCGCAGGTCGCCCGCTTTCAACGTGCCTTCGAACTTGACCGCGCCGTCCAACCGGACCCGCACCCAAACGGGCAGGGTCGCCTTCAAAACCAACGTGTGGCCGTTGGGGCTCGTCGTTGGGGAAGTTTCGACCGCCGCGGGAGCCCCCCCGGGGACCGTTCCCGTGCTGAACACCACATCGGGCTCCGTGACCTGGTTCAAGGGCATATCCGCGAGGGTGGTGCGAATTTCTTGGTGACGGAAAAAGTAGAACCCCCCCGCCCCGGCCAGGATCAAGGCCACCAACAACAACCCGAATCGAATGGGCGCCAGGGAGGCGTCGTCCAAAGCTTCGGGAACGGGTTTGGGATGGGAAAACGCCGGTTTTTCCACCACGCCCACCGCCTCGCGGACCCGGGCCACCATGTCTTTGGAATCCAGACCCAAAAATTCCGCGTACTTGACCAAAAATCCTTCGAGATAGACCCGGGCGGGAAGGTCCGACCAGCGTTCCTCTTCGAGGGCGTTCAGATAACGGGTGGGCACGCGCAGCGCCCGCGTCACATCTTCAAGGGCCAAGCCTTTTTGGAGACGGCGGTTTTTGAGCGTCTGCCCCAGAAGGCCCGGCGTGTTGGGATCCAGTTCGCTCATGGCGCGATCACCGGCATATCCAGCACCTCCGTGCCGGCGGGGGGTTTGAACCGAAAGAGGGTTTTGGCCAAGCGGGGGTTCACCCGGACGTTGGCCAACGTCACCTCGGTCTTCACGGTTTCGGCGCTCAAGGCGGTTTTCATCGCGACGCCGGTTTTCATGTCGACCCAGAGCCGCACCACGGTGTCCCCCCCGGCTTTGGGGGTCAACACCAAAACCGGCGTCTCGCCGGCGGCATCATCGACGGAGACGTTGAATTCCCTTTTCAAATCGGCCGCCTTCCATTGGAAACTTCCAAGACCGGCGGGCACCCCCTGGGCGCCCAACACGCCTTTCAAAGTGTCCCTGATCACCTGTTTGTGGGCCGGGGTGTGGATCCACAGGTGGGTGCCGTCCGACACCACCGTTTGCGCCGCGGGGCCCGCGGTCTCGATGCGGAAGCGATCGGGGCGTTGAAAGGAAACCCGGCCCGAAACCGCGGTTTCCGTTTTTCCGACGGACAAGCTCGCCGTCTGGCGGTAATCGAACGAAAGGGTTTTGATTTCGCCCTCGGAGCGTTCCAGGCGTCCCAACACGTCTTCGACCGAGGCGGCGGACAACGCCCCCGCGCTCAAGACCAAAGCCATTCCCCACAAGACGCGCATCATTCGGTTTCCTCCGTCGATTCGCCGGCGGTCGCCGCGGACGGCAACCGGAACAGATCCTGGATTTTATCAAAATTGATTTCCCACTTATTGGTGCCCTCGGGCTTGTGAATGTACCCCCGCACCTCGAGCAACGACAACACGTTGGTCGCCCGGGCCGACGACCCGAAATGGGCCTTGAGCAGATCCTGCGAGACCCGCTTGCGCTCCATGATCAGCCGAAGGGCCTGGTCCAGCTCTTGGCGGGTTTCCGCGTCCTCCGCGGCCGCCTGGGTGGCGGCCATCTCGGCGAAAATGTCGGGGTAGCGGGGGCCGCCCTGGGATTTCAAGAATCCCACGACGGCCTCGACCTCTTTTTCCGAGACGAAAGCCCCCTGCAGGCGGATCGGTTGCGGGGCCCCGGCGGGCAAAAAGAGCATGTCGCCGCGGCCCACGAGGGACTCGGCGCCGGGCGTGTCCAAAATGACGCGGCTGTCGGTTTGGGAAGCGACCCGCAGCGCGATGCGCGCGGGCAGGTTCGCCTTGATCACGCCGGTGATCACGTCCACGGAGGGGCGCTGCGTGGCCAGCACGAGGTGGATGCCCACCGCGCGGGCCATCTGGGCGAGGCGTTGGATGCAATCCTCGACCTCCCGGGCGGAAATCAGCATCAAATCCGCCAATTCGTCGATCACGACCACGATGTAAAACTCGGGGGGCAACCCCTGGGCGGCCCTTTTGTCGTTGTACCCTTCGATGTTGCGCACGTTGGCTCGGGCGAATACGTCGTAGCGGTGCTCCATCACTTTCACCAGACGCACCAGGGCCTTGGCGGCCTCCTTGGGCTGCGTGATGACCTGCGCCCCCTCGGCCCCGGTGCGGGGGTCGTAGAGGTGCGGCATGCCTTCGTAAAACGGCAGCTCGAGCCGTTTGGGGTCGATGAGCACGAATTTCACACGGTCCGGCGTGGCCCGCAGCAAGATCGACATAATGAGCGTGTGGATGCACACCGATTTGCCCGTGCCCGTCGCGCCGGCGACGAGCAAGTGCGGCATGGGGGCCAGGTCGGCGAAAAAAGGTTCGCCGGAACTCGATTTGCCGAGGGCGACGGCCAGGGGCGACCGCGTGGACTGGACGCGGGCGTCGGAAAGGATTTCTTTTAACCCGACGGTCACCGTTTCGGGGTTGGGCAGCTCGATGCCCACGGCCCCCTTGCCGGGCACCGGGGCCAGGACGCGCACGCGCGTCGCTTTCATGGCGAGGGCGATGTCGTCGGAGAGATTCACGATGGAACTGATTTTGACGCCGGGCGCGGGCTCCAAATCGAACCGGGTGATCACGGGCCCCGGGTGGATGTCCGTCGTGCGCGCCTGGACGCCGAAATTTTGAAGGGTCTGCTCGAGGAGGCGCGCCTTGGCGACCAAATCCCCCTCGGCGGGCGGCGCCGACGACCCCGTGTAGTCCTGCAACAAAGTGAGGGCCGGCAATCTAAAAACCGGCACCGGGGCCGTTGGGGGCGAGAGGGATCCCGTTGCCGCCGCGGGTTTTTCCTCGGCGGCCGGTTTCGGGGGCGGGGTGTCCAACGCGGGCCGGGGCGCGGGTTTGGGCGGGGCCGCGGGGCGTTCGATGCGCGGCGTTCCCGCCGGCGCGATCGCGACGACGGGGTCGGGCGCCGTTATGGGCCGGGGTTTCACAACGACTTCCCGGGCGACCCGGATTTCCCGGCGCGCGCGCCGCCATTCGTTCAAATCATCCCGGAGCCGGTTCCAGACCCATTCCACCACGGCGGCGGGGGTGACGCGGAAAAGAGCCGTGACCACAAAAGCGGCCCCCGCCAAGGAGACGAGCCAGGCGCCGGGCGCGCCGAACATGCGGGAGAATAAATCCGCCCCCGCCAACCCGACCAGGCCGGCGACGTTGGCCCCGTAGGCCAAACGGGAAAATAAGCTCACAAAGCAAAGTCCGAAAAACAACAGGCCCGACCACAGAGCGGCGCGCAACACCCCCTGGGGCCAAGGGCGCGACAGGGACAACCGCAAACCGACGTAACCCGTTAACAGGGGCACGAAAAAACGGCCGATGCCGAAAGCGGTGGCCAAGGCGCCCTTGATGGGCCGGCCCCAATCGCCGAACGGGAACAACACGGTGTAAAAAGCGATGAGCGAAGCGGAAGCGAGGGCGACGCCGACGAGGGGCATCCGTGACGCCGCGGTCCGGCGGCGGGCGCGTGTGGGCGAAGAGCGGTAGCGGGCGAAGAGTTTCATGAGTTCGTTATTTTACACTTTTGAAGAGGGCAAAAAGCGTCAGTCCCATTGTATAGAGGGCGAAGGGCCACAACCGTCGCGCGGCCAAGAATTTCATCAGCAAAGCCAAAGCGAACCAGCCCACGATGAAGGCGGTGACGAGGCCCACCATCGTTGGGGCCAGGGGCAGGGCCTTCATGTCGCGCGCCGTGAGCAGGGTCGCGCCGGCGATGGCCGGCATGGCCGCCAAAAAACTGAACCGACCGGCCGCCGGCCACGTCCACCCCAACGCCAACGCGACGCTGATGGTGGAGGCGCTCCGGGACAGCCCCGGCCAAACCGCCAGCCCCTGGGCGGCGCCGATCGCGAGCGCGTGCCAAACCGGAACGTTGGAGGGATCCCCCGAACGATCGGTCCGCCGGCCCGCGCGTTCGCCGCGGAGCAAAACGAGGGTTGTGAAAAAAAAGCCGATCGCCGCGGCCCCGTAGGAGGCCGTTAAACGCTCCACGAGCGGCTTGAGGGCCAGGCCGATGACGCCCGTCACAAAGGTCGCCGCCAGGATTAAGACCAGCAACCGGCGGTCCGCCGCCCGGGCCGGATCCCGGGGACCGAGCAATCCGGCGATCACCCGGCCGAGGTCCGCGCGGAAAAAGAGGACCATCGCCAACAGGGTCCCGACGTGAAGGGCCACGTCCAACGCCAAGGTGTGACCATCCAGGTTGAGCGAAGCTTGAAAGAGGGTGAGGTGCCCGTCGGAAGAGACGGGAAGGAATTCGGTGAGGCCTTGCACGACGCCCAGCAAGACCGCCGTGGCCGTGTCGATCATCGTTTGGTCGTCACCCAATACCCCCGGTCGCGATAAACCAAATCCACGCGCCCCTCCCGCGACAACCACCCGAGGGAGAGAAAAAGGAGGGTTTGCGTGATTTTGAGGGACGACCGGATCTGCAGAGTGGAGGCGTCGGGGTGCTCCTCAAGATACTGCACCACGCGCCCCGCCGTCTGGCCGATCTCGTGCCACATGGCGGACGGTTAGGGGAGCGGATCGAGGAGAAACAGGTCCTGGCCGGCGGACACGGGTTTCCCGTTTTCCGCCACGATCTTGCGCAGAACGCCGGGTCGATCGGCGCGAATTTCGTTCATCACTTTCATGGCTTCGACGATGCAGAGCACGTCGCCGAAAGCGACTTTGTCGCCTTCTTTGACGAAGGGGGGCGTGCTGGGGCTGGGTGATCGGTAGAACACGCCCGCTAAGGGCGAAGCCACCGGATGACCCGCGGGCTTGGCCGGAACGGCCGCCGCCGCGGCGGGGGCCGCCGCGACGGCGGCGTGCGTGGGGTGCGCCGGCGGATGCCACGCCATCGGCGCGGCCACGGCCCGCGACAATTTCAAGTAAAAATCGCCGTCACGAATCTCAAGTTCCGAGAGGTCCCGCTCGCGCATCAACGCGTAATACCGTTGCAGCGCGTCGGGACCGCCGGGCGTCGTGTTGTCGGTGGATTCGCTCATGCCTGCACTCCCCCGAATGGTTTTTACAAATACCCGCGTTCGCCGCCGCTCGTGGTTTCCGGACCGCGCCGTTCGACCGGAGCGCGTTGTTCGACCGGAGCGCGCTGTTCCATCCGCTCACCGCCGCGGTCGCCGCCACGGTCGCGGCGTGGGCCGCGATCGAATCGGTCCCGTCCCCCGCGCCGTTCGTCCCCGCCGCGCCCCGCGCCGCGTTGCGATGGCAGGGGCGTTTCGAGTTCGGAGCCCGGTTTGAGGACGGCTTTGCGCGAGAGGTTCACGCGGCCTTGGCTGTCGACCTCGAGGACCTTCACCTCGACCTGGTCGCCGACCTTCACCACGTCCTCCACGCGCTCCACGCGGTTCACGTCGAGCTGGGAGATGTGGATCAATCCGTCCTTGCCGGGAATGACCTCGACGAAGGCGCCGAGGCGCGGCATGATGCGGACCACCGTGCCGGTGTAAATTTTCCCCACTTCAACCTCCGCGCCGTAGGACTCCACCTGGCGTTTGGCGGTCTCCAGGGAGGCGCGGTCCACGGCGGTGATGTACACCTTCCCGTCGTCTTCCACATCCACCTGGGCACCGGTCTCTTCGATGATGCGCCGGATGTTTTTGCCGCCGGGGCCGATGAGGGCGCCGATTTTGTCCACGGGGATCTGGCAGACTTCCATGCGCGGGGCGTGGGCCGCCATATCGGGGCGCGGGGTTGGCAACGCCGCCGCCATCTTATCGAGAATGAAGAGGCGGGCGCGCTTGGCCTGTTCGAGGGCTTTCGTCATGATTTCGATCGAGATGCCCTCGATCTTGATGTCCATTTGAAGGGCCGTCACGCCCTCCGTGGTGCCGGTGACTTTAAAGTCCATGTCCCCCAGGTGGTCTTCCATTCCCAGGATGTCGGTGAGCACCGCCCAGCGGTCGCCTTCCTTGATCAAGCCCATGGCGATCCCGGCGCAGGGGCGCTTCATCGGCACGCCGGCGTCAAACAGAGCCAACGAACCGCCGCACACCGAGGCCATTGAGGAGGACCCGTTGGATTCCAAGATGTCGGAGACGATGCGAATGGTGTACGGGAAGGTGTCCGGTTCGGGCAGCAGGGGCAACAGCGCGCGCCGCGCCAAGGCGCCGTGGCCGATCTCCCGGCGGCCGGGACCGCGCTCGGCTTTGGGCTCGCCCGTGGAGAAACCGGGGAAGTTGTAGTGCAGCATAAAGCGCTCTTTGAACTCCCCTTCCAGTTCGTCCATGATCTGTTGGTCGGCCGGAGACCCCAGGGTCACCGTGGCCAGGGCCTGGGTTTGGCCGCGGGTGAAGATGACGGACCCGTGGGCCCGGGGCAGGACGCCCGTGTCGATGTGGATCGGACGGATTTCCTCGAAACCGCGACCGTCGGTGCGGCGGTTTTCGTTCAAGATCAGTTTGCGGGCTTCCTCGTATTCCAGGGTCGCCAACAAGCCGTTGATGACGCCGGTCTGGTCCGGGAATTCCCCGGCCAGGTTCGCCTGGGTCTCGGCGACGATGGCGTCGATGGCGTTCTCGCGGGCGTGCTTGTCGGCGGTCTTCATGGCCTCCGCGGTGCGGCCGCGGGCCAACTCGCCCACCTTGGCGGCGAGCGTGGCGTCGACGGCGGGCGGGGGCACGGTCATTTTGGGCTTGCCAACTTTCTTGAAAAGTTCGGTCTGGAGGTCGCAAAGCTTGTCGATTTCCTGCTGGGCGATCCGCAGGGCTTCGATCAAAAGCTCTTCGCTCAATTCGTGGCTGCCCGATTCGACCATCAGGATCGAACCTTTTTTACCCGCCACGATGAGGTCAAGCGTGCTGCGCTCCTGCTCATCCAGGGTGGGGTTCAAGATGAAGCGTTCGTCAATCCGCCCGAGGCGGACGGCCCCGATGGGGCCGGCCCAAGGAAGCGACGACATACCGAGCGCCACCGAGGCGCCCAACATGGCGAGGATGTCCGGGTCGTGGGCCCCGTCGTGGGAGACGGGAATCGCCGCGATTGTGACTTCCAAGCGGAGGTGTTCCGGGAAAAGGGGACGGCAGGAGCGGTCGATCAGGCGGCCGGCCAAAATTTCGCTGTCGCGGGCCTTGCCCTCGCGCTTAAAGAACCCGCCGGGGATGCGTCCCGCGGCGTAAGTCCGGCCGCGGTAATCGACGGTCAACGGGAAAAAATCACGGTCTTCGCGGGGCTTGTTGCCGTTCGCCGCGGCCACGAGGACCACGGTGTCGCCCATGCGCACCAGACAGGCGCCGGCGGCCTGCCGGGCCACGCGGCCGACTTCAAATTGAATCGTGCGGTCGCCCACTTGAATGGAAGGTCGTTCAACGTTTTCAAACATCGGTGTGTCTCCTTGGGGTAAAAAAAGAGCGCGGGGCGCGGACTCTCGGGATTTGGGGGAAGGGATTTAATCGCCCGGGCTTTCGCCCCGGCCATTACATCCCTGCTGAGTCCAAACCGCCGATCGCGTCCGCGACCGCCGCGCTACTTTCTGAGGTTAAGCTCTTTTAAAATATCCACGTATCGTTTGGGTTCGTTGTCGCGCAAATGGGCCAAAAGCCGACGGCGCTGACCGACCATCAACAAAAGACCCCGGCGGGACGCGTGGTCCTTGGGGGATTTTCGGAAGTGGTCCATCAAGCCGTTGATCCGCTCGGTCAGGAGCGCGATTTGCACGGCGGGCCGCCCCGTGTCGCGGGGGGTCACGCCGAACTTCGCAACGATCGTGTGTTTGCGTTCTTTAGTAATCATCGGGCGGGATCATAACAGAAATCGCCTTCGCGGTCAATTATTATTTTTTCCGAGGGACGCCCGCCACAGCCGCTCGAGGGCGGCCGCGTCGGGCAAACCCGCCCCGTAACCGGCGGCGAGCGCCGCGTCCAGGTTTTTCCCCGCCCGCAAATTCTCGCAGAAGCGAAGGAACAGCACCGGCGGAAACTCCCGCATCAAATAGCGCGTCACGCTCATGGCCTGCCGGTACCACTTCGTGACGTCCTCCCCTTCGGCCGCGTCGGCGGTCCCGTCGCGGTAGGTGAATTTCAAAAAAGCGTCGAAAGGAATCGGTCCCTCCCGGCTCAACCAAAGGTCCGACTCGCCGGATTGTTTTTCCATTCCGTATTCCCATTCCATCATCTGCGCCACGCCCTCGTTCAGCCACAGGGGCGGCGCGGTGGATTTGAGAAGAAAATAGCCCCCAAAGAAATGGTGCCCCAACTCGTGGGCCAAGGTCTGTTGAAACGCCGGGCTGTCGTACCCGTAAATGGCGTCGCCGCGGATGTGGGCCGCCGCCCAGGGAGACGGCGCCGCGCGGTTTTGGTAACTCGTCGAGCTGGCGTAGAGGTAAACGTCCAAGACGCGGCCGGGGGCCGCCGCCTGGAACAGGCCCAGGTCCAGGGACAAACGGGCGTGGAGGTTTTCGAGCATGTAAACCACCCCCGCGGGGGCCATCCGGTCTTCGTGACGCAAGCGGAAATGAGCCGACAGCACGGGGGCGCCGGAGGCAAAAACCGAGACATCCTCCTTTTTTTCCACGGCGCCCCGGGCCACGCTCCAGGCCGCCAGAACCAACACCGCCACAATCGAATTACGCGCCACGCGCGACCTCCGCCAGTTGCCGGTCGTGGGTCCGACTCAAAAACACCAAAGACGCCGCCGCCCCGATGCCCGCCAGGAACATGTCGGTCTGGGTGTCCCAGGGATCCCCCTGGGTGCCGAGGAACGCGTCGGCCCCCTGCCCCATCACCAGAGCGGCCGCCCACTCGATCAGCTCGTAAACGGCGCTCAAAGCCAGGGCAAAGGAAACCACGACAAAGGGCAACCAGGCCCGCCGGGCCAGGACGCCCCGCCGCCGGAGGATCTCGCGGCACAGCAGCGCCGGCACCAACCCCTGAAAAAAATGGCCCACCCGGTCGTAGTGGTTTCTTTTGAAATGGAAAACGTCGCGGACCCAGTCGAAAACGGGGACCTCGGCGTAGGTGTAATGGCCGCCGACCATCAACACCATCATGTGGAGGGCGACCCAGGCCTGGGCCAGGGGCGTCAAAGAAAACCGCCGCCGCAGGGCGAACAGGACGGCCGCGCCGACAACCGCCGGGGCGACTTCCATGACCCAGGTCAAACCGTCCTTCGGGTCCGCGGCGGACCAAACGAAGACCGCCGCCGTGAGGCCCCACAGGGCTTTGAGTTGAAGTGTCATGTTTTAAGGATAACGAATTTCAGGCGAAAAGCAACCGGCGGGCGCGGGCTTCGTCCCGGGCGATTTGGGCGCGCAACGCCGCGAGGGAGGCGAAACGTTTCTCGGGGCGCAAAAACGCCACCCACTCCAACCGCAGGCGTCGTCCCGTCAGTCGCCCGGTGTAATCGAGGATGTGCACTTCGGCGACGGGGCGGCCCCGCTTCGACACGGTGGGACGGGTTCCGACGTTCAAAACGCCCCCCCGCCGCACCCCGTTGGGCACGTCCACGCGCACGGCGTAGACGCCCGGCGGCAACAATTTCTCACGGTCGACTTTCAAGTTGGCCGTGGGGTAGCCCAACCGACGCCCCAAGCCCCGGCCCCGTTGCACGTCCGCCACGAGCGTGTAGGGATGCCCCAGGGCGCGGTGCGCGGCGGCCAAATCCCCGACGGCGAGCCGGGCGCGAATTCTCCCCGAAGAAACGGTCTCCCCCCGGTCCAGAAGAGCCGGCACCGCGTGCACCCGCAGCCCCCGAGGGGGCCCTTCCTTTTTCAGACACCCGGGGTGCCCTTCGCGGCCCCGGCCAAAAAAGAAATTGAAGCCGACCACGACCTCCCGCGCCTTCCAGCGCCGCAGGATGTCCCTCTCGAGGAATTCGCGCGCGGAGCGGCGGGCAAGCGCGGGCCCGAACCGAAGGTGTTCCACCCGGTCCGCCCCGTACCGCCGAAGCCATTCTTCCTTCTCGGTCGGGGTCGTTAAACCGGGGACGACCGTGTCCGGCCGGAAAAAGACGCGCGGGGGCCTTTCGAAGGCGACCGCCAAAACCTCGCCCTTCAAAGCGTGGGCGCGTTGGCGCGCCCGGGCCAGGAGGGCCTGGTGGCCGCGGTGGACGCCGTCGAAGGTGCCCAGGGTGAGAACAACGGGTTTCACGCGGAAAGTTTTTCGATGGGGATGAAAGACCGTTCGAAGGCCGCCGGGTCCAGCTCCGCCCGGTCCCGCCAGGGGTAGGCGTTTTCGACGCGGTGGGGCCCGATGGTTTCGCGGCGCAGCTCCGCCAGGGTGCCGCCGACGCCGAGGGCTTCGCCCAGATCCCGCGCCAGCGCGCGGACGTAGAACCCCTTGGAGCAGTCCACCCGGAACGCCGCGTCCGGGGATGTGTAGGAAAGCAAAGACAGGGCGTGCACGGCCACCTCTTTGACGGGCCGCTCCACGGGCACTCCTTTGCGCGCCCAATGGTAAAGGGGTTTGCCTTTCCACTTGACGGCCGAGTAGGTGGGGACCTCCTGGCGGAGGGGACCAACGAAACGGGCCAGGGCGGCCCGGACCTCGGCCTCGCTCACTTCCTCGACTTTTTTCGCGAACACCCGGGGCAACGGCGCCCCGTCCAAATCGTCCGTGGTGGTGACCGCGCCCAGGCGGATCACACCGGCGTAGGTCTTACGTTCGGTCATGTAAAGATTCTGAAGCGATCGCGCTTCCCCCACCACCAAAAGCAACAGACCCGTCGCCATGGGGTCGAGGGACCCGCAGTGGCCCACGTCCCCCGTGTCCAACACCCGACGTGCCCAAAGCACGGCGTCGTGGGAGGTGGGCCCCTTGGGTTTGTCGATCAAGAACAAACCCGAAATCACTTTTCGGGACAAAACGGGCCGATTCATCGCTTCCCCAGGGCCCGGGACAGGACACTCAAAAGTTTTTTCTCCACCGCGTCGATCCCCCCCGGCAAGACCGCCCCGGCCGCGTTTTTGTGTCCGCCGCCGCCCAGAGAGACCGCCAACCGGCACAGGTCCACCCGGCTTTTCCCCCGCAGGCTGATTTTCACCTTGCCCCGTTCCTCCGTGTCGCGCAGGAAAAGCGACACCCAGGACGTCGGGGGCAAAAGGCCCATGTTGGGAATGTCTTCGACTTCCGAGGGGTCCGCCCCCGTTTCTTCGAAATCGCGGCGCGTCAAGCGCAACACGGTGACACGCCCCCCGGCCGCCAACCGCGCGCCGGAAAGGGCCCGGCCCATGAGCCGCATGGCGGCCGGGCTGCGCGTGGCGTAAACGTGGCGGTGCACCTCGGCCACGTCCACCCCCGCCGCCAAAAGGCGAGCGGCGGCCGTGTGGCTGCCCACGCGGGTGTTCTCCTGCTGGAATCGCCCCGTGTCGGTCACCAAGCCCAGGTAAAGGGCCGTCGCCTCGGTGACGGTCAAGCGATGTTTCAGCGCGTCGAACACCCGGATCAGTTGCTCCGAATTCGAGGAGGCGTCCACGTCGATCAGGTTGATGTCGCCGTAAAGGGCGTGGTGGGCGTGGTGGTCCACGTTCACCACCGCGCGGGCCTGGCGCTTGAAATCCAGGACATGGCCCGTCCGCTCCGGGCCCGAGCACTCAAAAACGATCGCCGCGTCGTAACGGCCGCCGAAGCGTTTGGCGCTGCCGATCCGCCGAATGCCTTTTAAAAAATGACAATAGGAAGGGACCGGCGAGGCGTTGCCCACGACGACGGATTTGCCCCGGCCGCGCAAATAGGACGCCAGGGCGATCTCGGACCCGACGGTGTCGCCGTCGGGGTTTTCGTGTCCGGTGAGGAAAAACGTGCGCCCGGTGCGCAACAGGCGCGCGAAACGGGCCAGTTCCCGGCGATAAAACAACGACAGCCTCTCGCCGGGAAGGGTCACTGCCCCTCCGGGCGTTTGCGCCGGCGGGGCGCGGGGGGCGGGGGTTCTTCGGTGTGAATCCGCTGGATCAATTCGTTGATGCGCGCGGCGCGTTCGGGTGTTTCGTCCCAGACGAATTCCAGGACGGGAATGCGCCGCAGGCTTTCCAGACGCCGCATGGAGCGGGTGAGATCGTATTTCATGCCGTTCAAGGCTTCGGCGGCGCGGGTTTTTTCGGCGTCCGAGCCGAGCACCGAGTAGAAGACCCGGGCCGACATCAAATCGTCGGTGGTTTTCACGGAGGTGAAAGTCAGGAGGCCGGTGTCCGGGGGTTGGTTTTCGAGGACGAAATTGGCAATTTCCCGGAGCAACAACTCGTTCACGCGCTCCAAGCGTCGGGAGATCATGGGAGGGGTTTTACAACTTTCGGGCTTGTTTTTCGATGGTGAAAAATTCCAGCCGATCCCCGGTTTTGATGTCCTGGAAATTGGCCAGCGTCAGGCCGCACTCGTACCCCTTTTCCACGTCGCGCACGTCGTCCTTGAAGCGTTTCAAGCTGCCGAGCGCCCCTTCGAACACGATGGCGCCGTTGCGGATCAGCCGCGCCTTGCCGGTGCGCATGGCCTTGCCGTCGGTGACCATGCACCCCGCGACAAACCCCACCTTGGGGGCGGAGAAGACTTTCCGAACCTCGGCCCACCCGACCGTGACTTCCTTTTCCTCGGGCTCCAAAAGACCTTCGAGGGCGGCCTTCACGTCGTTGACCATATCGTAAATGATGCGATAGGTTTTGATTTCCACGCCGTCGCGCTGGGCCAGCGATTCGGAGGTCGGGTCGGGGCGGACGTTGAATCCGAGGATGATCGCGTCGGAAGCGTCCGCCAACACGACGTCGGAATTGTTGATGCCCCCCACGCCCGCGTGGATGACGCGGACGGAAATTTCGTTGTTGCCCAGTTTTTGCAGGGATTCCCGAATGGCCTCCAGCGACCCCTGCACGTCGGCCTTGAGGACGATGGGCAAAGCGCGCACCTTGCCCGCCGTGGCTTCATGGTGGAACGCCTCGAGGGTCAGGTGTTGCCGCGCCCTTTTCGATTCGGCGTCGGCCAGGCCTTGGCGACGCTCCGCGATTTCCCGGGCCTCGCGTTCGGTCGGCAGGACCACCAGGGTGTCGCCGGCCTTGGGCGTGCCGGCCAAGCCCATGATTTCCACCGGGAATGACGGCGGGGCCTCTTTCACCCGCTCGCCCCGATCGTTGGTCAAGGCCCGAATTTTGCCGGAATGGACGCCGCAGACGAACGCGTCGCCCAATTTGAGCGTGCCCTTTTGAATCAGGACGGTGGCCACCGGTCCGCGGCGGGGGTCCAAACGCGCCTCCACCACCACACCCTGGGCCGCGCGGTCGGGGTTGGCTTTCAGCTCCAGCAACTCCGCCTCGAGCGCCACCATTTCCAAAAGTTTGTCGATGTTCGTTTTTTGCCGCGCCGAGACTTCCACCATCACGGTCTTCCCCCCCCAATCCTCGGGGGCCAGGTTGAGGTTGGCCAGTTCCTGCTTAATGCGTTGGGCGTTGGCCTGGGGCAAGTCGCACTTGTTGATGGCCACGACGATCGGCACGTCGGCCGCCCGCGCGTGATCGATGGCTTCCACGGTCTGCGGCATGACGCCGTCGTCCGCCGCGACCACCAGAATGACGAGGTCCGTCGCCTTCGCGCCCCGGGCGCGCATGGCGGTGAAGGCCTCGTGACCGGGGGTGTCAAGGAACGTGACGACCCCGCGATCGGTTTTGACCTGGTAGGCGCCGATGTGTTGAGTGATTCCGCCGGCCTCTTTTTCGGCGACGCGCGCCGAGCGGATGGCGTCCAGCAAGGAGGTTTTGCCGTGATCGACGTGGCCCATCACGGTCACCACCGGCGGGCGCGGCCGGAGGGCCCCCGGGTCCTCCGGGGTTGTCAGAGCTTCGTCGGTCAGGACGGATTTCACGTTCACGTCGACATTGAAAGCGTCCGCCACCAAAACCGCGGTGTCGGTGTCGAGCCGTTGGTTTAAATTGGCCATCACCCCGAGTCCCATCAGTTTTTTGATCACATCGGGCAGTTTGGCGTTCAGTTTTTCCGTCAATTCCTTGACGGTGATCGTTTCGTTGATTTCAATCTTGATTCGGGGTGCCGCCGGCCGGGCCTCGGGAACAGGCCGAACCGGGGCCGCGGGTTTGGGTTCCGCTAGCGGGCGGACGACGGTCGGCGCCGCAACGGGCGCGGCGGCCGCCGGGCGGTTTTCCACCGGCTTAAAGACGGGAGCGGCCGGCGTCGGCGAGGGCCCCGCGGGTTTGGCCGCGGGAACCGGCGCCGCAACGGGCGACGGTTTCGTGGCGGCCACCGGGGCGGCGACCGGAACGGAAAGGGGGGCCGCGGGGGCCGCGACGATGGGGGCTTCGGGTTTTTTTCGCAGCGCACGCGTTTTGGCGGCCGTGTCCCCTTCTTTTTTCGGCGCCTTCTTCGCCTTGACCGCCTCTTTGGCCGTGGCGTTTTTCGCCGGGGCCTTTTTCTTTTCCACCGGCGTCTTCACGGCGGCGGCTTTTTTGGCGGTCTTGGGAGCGGATTTCTTTTTGGCGTCGGTCATGGGGTTGTGGTGTCCGTTTCCGCGGGTGTTTCTTGGTCCGCGGGGGTCTCTTCGACGACGGGCGCCGCGGGGGCGGCCTCCGTCGGCTCTTCGGTTGGGGCCGGGGCCGAAATGGCTTTGAGGGCCCGTTTCGCCATCTGGATTTTAGCGGCTTCGATCACGTGTTCGGCCGCTTTTTCGCTGATCCCTTCCAGGGCGGTCAATTCGTCCACCCGGGCGGTGGCCAAGCGGTCAATGTTGTCCCAACCGTTCTGGTGCAAAATTTCGGCCGTCTTCGGCGCGACGCCGTCCAGCCGGGACGGGTCTTCGACCGAGGTCAACGCGTCGGCCTGGGAGGTCGTCCGCGCCTGGCCTTCGGATCGGACGTCCAAGTTCCAACCGGTCAGTTTGTTCGCCAAACGCACGTTTTGACCGGATTTGCCGATGGCCAAGGCCAGCTGGTCGTCGGCCACCAACACCTCGGCCCGTTTGTCTTCGTGACTCAAAATTTTCACCATGAGCGGCTTCACCGGCGACATCGCGTTGCCGATGAAGGTGGCGGCGTCGAGCGCGTGCCCCACCAGGTCGATGCGTTCCCCCTGGAGCTCGTTGATGATCGGCCGCACCCGAGACCCCTTCACGCCCACACAGGCGCCGATGGGATCGACTTTGGGGTTGTTGCTGCGGACCACAACTTTCGATCGGAAACCGGGCTCGCGGACCACGCTCACGACTTCGACGGTTTTTTCGTAAATTTCCGGAACTTCCTGTTCAAACAGGCGTTTGACGAAATCGGGGTGCGCGCGCGACAACAAGATCTCCGGACCACGGGGACCGCGGTCCACTTTCAAAATCAAGGCGCGCACGCGGTCGCCCACCATCCAATGCTCCCGCCGCACTTGCTCGCGCATGGGGATGATGGCTTCGCCGCCCCGGCCCATGTCGACAACGATGTTGCGGCTCAAAAACCGCAAAACGGTGCCGTTGATCAGCGTGCCTTCTTTGGGTTTGTATTCGGTGTAGAGACCCTCGCGCTGCGTTTCGCGCACTTTCTGGATCAAAACCTGCTTGGCGGTTTGGGCGGCAATGCGCGCGAAGTCCTGGGCCTCGACGGGAATGCGGACCTCCGTTTCGGTGACCACCGCGTTGCGCAAACGGTTGGCGTCGGCGGCGGTGATTTCCACGGCGGGGTTCGCCACGGTCTCCACGATCGCCTTCACCACGAACGCCTGGATTTGCCCGGAGTTGGCGTCGATGGAGGCGGTCACGTTGACCTGTTGGCCCACTGTTTTCCGATAGGCCGACACCAGGGCCTGTTCCACCATGTGGAGGATCTCCTCCTTGGGGATGCCCTGGTCCTTCTCGATTTGCTCCAACGCCGAAATCAATTCGCTCTTGCTCACGTCAGTTCCCCTTCGTTCTGTCGTCTAGGGTGATCGGCGGGTCCAGTTTCGCCGAAGCGATGCCCGCCAGGGGCACCCGGACCAAGCCGTTGGTTCGATCCAACAAAATCAAATCTTCGCCTTCGATCTTTTCGATCCGCCCGTGAAAATTGCGCTGGTTGTTGATCGGCGCGAAGGTTTTCACGATGGCCTCGATGCCGGCGAACCGCTCGAAGTCCTCCCGCTTTTTGAGGGGCCTGTTGAGCCCCGGGGAGGAGACCTCCAGGTTGTAGTCGTGGACGATGAGGCCCGAGCCTTCGACCCATTCGCCCAGGCGGTGACTCCATTCGGCGCAATCGGACAGGCCGATGCCGCCGCTCTTGTCCAGGACAAACCGCAACACCCAACCGGCGCCTTCCCGGCGGTACTGGAGTTCCACCAATTCGATCCCCGCTTCCCGCAACAGCGGCAAGGCGCGGGCTTCGATGTCCTCGGCCACACCCATTTTGTCTCCCAACAAACAAAAAAAGTGGCCCGGATTCGGCCACTTTCTTTGACTACCTTACAAAATTATTACGCGTGCGGCAATATTCGGTCTACCCCAATTCCATCAATATATAAGCCATTTTAAGCGGCCCGACATCAATCAGATCCCCCTCTTGCAGGGGCACCTGGGCCTGGTCCATCAGTGGGTTGCCGTTCAGCTTCACCGTTTTGTCTTTCAGGGCGGTCAAATAAAAACCGTCGGGTTTTTTGGAAACGCAGGCCGCCAGATCGGGCTGAAACATCCCCTTGAGTTTGATTTGAGCCTGGGAGGACTTCCCGATGTAGGTGATGAACGCGGTCAAAGGAATCGGTTTTTCCCCCGGGTCGCCCCCCATCAAAATCTTCACGCAACCGACGCGCCCCGCCGCTTGCGGCGCGGGGGCCGGCACGGCCGGGGGCGCCGTCATGATCACCGTGGCGTCGGTGGACACCGGCGCGGGGACCGGCGGCGCGGCCGGGGCGTCGGCGTCCAGGAACAAAACCGTGTGTTTGGCCACCGCGAATTCGTCCTGATGGCGCAGGGGGGCCTTGGTGATTTCCAATCCGCGCAGGAAAGTCCCGTTGGTGCTGTCGAGGTCTTCGATAAAAAAAGCCCCGTTTTCCTTCACCACGCGGCAGTGGCGGCCCGAAACCGCCGGGTTGTCGATGACCAAGTCGCTGTCGGGGTGTCGGCCGATCGCCACCGCGTCTTTTTCCACCGTCAATTCCTTCACCACGGCTCCGTTGTATTTGAGAACAAGTTTGGTCATGGTTGTCGCCTCGTCCGTCGCTGACTCCAACAATTTTTCCACCGCTCCCACCACTGCGACCCGGTGACCCGCGCGGCGGCCACCGTCACGTTGTCCCGACCGCCCCGCTCCACCGCGGCTTTCACCAGCCGTTCGCACATCCCGGCCGCGTCCGCCGTGTCCCGCAGCGTGGCCGCGATGTCCGCGTCCGGCACCATGCGGGTCAAACCGTCCGTGCACAAAAGGAACACATCCGCCCCATCCACCTTCCGTTCCTGCGTGTCCACGTCGACCTCCGCGCCGGTGCCGAGGGCGCGGGTCAAAATGTTTTGGTTCGCGGCCGTCGCGGCCTCGGCGGGGGTCAGGAGGCCGCGCTCCACCTGCTCCGCCACGAACGAATGATCCCGCGTCCATTGCGACAAGCGTTCCCCCCGCCAGAGGTACAACCGACTGTCCCCGACGTTGGCCACCGTCACGCGCCCGCCGTGGAACAAAGCGGCCACGATGGTCGTGCCCATGCCCTTTTGGTCGGGGTTTTCTTGGGCGGAACTAAAAATCATTTGATTCGCGATTCGGATGGAGGATATCAAAAGCCGCTGCCATTCGGTCAAATGAAGGGGCGCCTCCCCTTCCCAGGGGATCTTCCCGCTGTCCAAGCCGCGCGTCACCTCCGCCACCACGGTGTCCACCGCCAGTCGGCTGGCCACCTCGCCCGCCGCGTGCCCGCCCATGCCGTCGGCCACCACAATCAGCCCGTGGGCGGCGTCGATCCCGTAGGCGTCCTGATTGTTGCGCCGGACGCGGCCAACGTCGGTGACGCCGTGCAGGGCCAAGGTCATTGATGGGCCTCCGGGACAGAGCCGGGGTTTCTCTCCGAGAGGGTGCGTTCCAGGGCCGAACGTCCGCTCTCGTTCGCCGGATTTTGGGGCGCCCGGCTGTTCGGGGGCGGCGCGTCCGGAGTTTTCAGCGCTGCCCGCAAGTCGCTCGCCATGTCCGCCCCGCGTTGATACCGCAGATCCGGGTCTTTGGCCATGGCGCGCGTCAACACCGCCCAGAGGGCCGGGGTCACGCGGTCCGGCCGCTTTAAACGGGCGTCGGGCGGCTCTTCGCTGGCGATTTTAAACAACAACGTCGCGATATTTTCCCCCTCGAACGGTTTTTCGCCCACCAACATTTCGTAGAGCATGACCCCCAATGAAAAGAGGTCCGACCGCCCGTCCACTTTTTTCCCCGACAGTTGTTCGGGCGACATGTAACTGGGCGTGCCCAGCACCGTGCCGGTGGCCGTTTTGGAGGAGCCGCTCAACCGCGCGATGCCGAAATCCGTCACCCGCAAGGTCCCGTCGTTCAACCGCATGACGTTGGCGGGTTTGATGTCGCGGTGGACGACCCCGTTGGCGTGGGCGTAGTCGAGCGCGTCGGCGATGAGGGCCACGTCTTCGTGGACCCGGGGCAGGGAAAGGAGGTTCGCTTTCTCCACGCATTTTTTAAAATCCTCCCCCTCCAAGAGTTCCATGGCGATGTAGGAGATTTCGCCGTCTTCCCCCGCGTCGTAAATCCGCACAATGTTGGGATGATTGAGCGTGCCGGCGGACTCGGCCTCGCGGAAAAACCGTTCCCGAAACATTTTGCTCGTTTCAGCGTCCAGGTCGTCTTCGAAGCGCAGTGTTTTGATGGCCACCGGCCGGTTGATTTTGGGGTCTTTTCCCAGGTAAACGATGCCCATGGCCCCGCGGCCGAGTTCCTTTTGAATTTCGTAGCGACCCAGGGTCGGCTTAACGTCCCCGGCCCCCAACACCACGGTGCCGCCGGGTTTGGATTTGAGGGACGCCGCGGCCAGGAGCCCTTCGCCCGCCTGTTTCGCGGTTTTGATTTTGTTCTTCACGTCCTTGAAATTCGGGTTCGCCTTGGCGATGTGCTCGTACACCACGAGGGCCTTGGTGAATTGCCGCTTGCGTTCGAAATCCAATCCCAGGTTGTAAAGAACGCCCTGCATCTCCGGGTCCACCGGGCATTTTTGAAACTTTTCAAAAGCGAGGTCCAGGAGTCCTTGCCCCTGGAACGAAAGCCCCAACATGCGGTTCGTTTCCGCGCTCTGGGCTTCCACCAGATCCTTGCGTTTTTCGGTGAAGAAGAACCGCTTTAACGTAAGCAAGGCGTAGGTGAAGATCAGCAGGGCCAGGGGAAGGAAGATCTTGATCCACCACCCCCGACTCAGAAAGAGGTAAACCCCGCCGCCGGCGATCGCCAGCACGAGGACCAAGGTGGCGACCGCCCCGCCGAGCGCCCGAAACTGCGGAAGCCCGAAGATGACGAAAACCCCGATGAAAACCAGGACCCCCATTTCCACCCCGGAAGTCCAGGGGGGGCGCCGCAGGGGGGTGCCCTCCAACAAGCTGCGAACCGCGGCGAGGATGACGCCCGTGACCGGGTAGAGCGGGCTGGCCGGTGTGGCGAACCGCGGGGCCAGCAGGGGGTCCGTCAAACCGACCAGGACGATTTTGTCCTTGAATATCCGTCTCGAAAAACCCGCGGAATCGCGCAGGACGTCCACGGCCGACACCGCGTGCTTGTCGTCTTCAAAAGTGGGCGGGTAGCGGACCAACAGCCGACTCCGCTCGTCCAAAGGGAAAACCGTTTTTCCCAAGAGGAGGGATTTCCCAAGGTCCACGCGGACCTCGGCGTCCTTGAGGCGCAGAGCCGAACGCGCCATTTCCAGCGCCATTGAGGGATAATATTGCCCGTTGTAACGCATCACCACGGCCTCGGCGCGGAGGGTCCCGTCTGCGTCGGGAAGGATTTGCACATGACCCAGCGTCCGGGGCCCGCGAATGAATTCCGCCAGGGGGATTTTGGGTCGGTGCCCGGTCAAGGCCGCGTCTTTTTTGTCCCCGGTCACTTGCGATTGCAACAGGGCGTGTTCGTTCATTCGGGCCGCGATGTCCGGCGATTCGTCCAGAAGCGTTTGGTTGAGGGCGTCAAAAGAAAAGGGCTGAACGAGATTCCGCGCGTCCTGAAGGGTTTCCGCCAGTTGGGCGTCGGCGTCGAGCATTTCCTCCACCGCCATCAGGCTGCCGTCGAACTCCGCCATCCGGTCCAACCATCGGCGCGGCACCAATTTTTTGTAGCGCACATCTTTTTCCGCGCGGGACAACAACGCGTCAAAGGCTTTTTTCTGGCGATCCACCAGTTTTTCGAAGTCCCGCCGCAACTCCTGCACGGCGGCCAAACCCTGGTTTTCATCCGGGTCGGTGAAGATGATTCCCAACCCGATCACCCGGGGTTTCCCGTCTTCGATGCGGCGAACCAACTCGGCGATCTTGTTCCGGGGCCACGGCCAGCGCCCCTCGGCCTGGATGGACACGTCGTCTATTTTCACCAGACGAATGTTCTCGGCGGGGGCCGGCGTGGGCAACAAATTGTGGCGCAAGTCGTAGAGTTTCAATTCCGGGATTTCCGTGAAAGCCGGGGTCCAATGGGCGCACAACACAGCGATTCCGGTCAGCAAGACCCCCACCGCCAAGTCGGTGCGGTCGATTCGTTTCATGGTTGGCCGGCCGGCGAGGCGCCGGGTTTGGCACGGGCGGTGGCCGCGGCGTTCTGACGGCGTCGCTCGGCCATTTTTTCGCGCAGCGCGAGCTCCAGGGAAGGGTGTTGACGGAGAAACGCGCGGAAGGTGTCCAGCGGGATCATGAGGACGACGGTGTCGTCCTCCACGGCGCGGATGGTGGCGTTGGCGGGGGTGGACTCCAACAGCGACATTTCCCCGAAGAAATCCCCCGGGCCCAGGGTCGACAGGATCACGGTGTCCCCGCCGCTTTTCACGGACACCTCGGCCCGACCGCTCTTTAAAATATTGAAATTGCTGTTGATTTCCCCGCGGAACACGACGGTTTGGCCTTTGTTGAACACTTGCCGGTCGGCGTCCTGGGTGATGGCGCGGATCTGGCCCTCCGTGAAGAAGGACAGGATGTCGACGTTTCGTTTGATGAACAATGTGTCGTCAAATGGCATTCGCCGCGCCCCTCGTGATGTCGTTGTGACTCAGCGGCCCGTCGCACCGCCTTTTCGCATCTCCCGCAACCGCGCCACGGCTTGGTCGATCGGCACATCCTCGGCGGAAGCCGCCCCGCGCCGCTTGATCTCGACCATCCCGAGGGCCAGTTTTTTCTCCCCCACCGTCACCCGGAAGGGAAGCCCCAGGAGGTCCGCGTCTTTAAATTTGACCCCGGCCCGTTGGTCCCGGTCGTCCAGAAGGACGTCCCACCCCTCGGCCTCCAAGGCTTTTTCGATCGCTTCGGCCACCGCCATCACCCGGGGTTCCTGTGTGTTGAGCGGCAGGACCGCCGCGTCGTAGGGCGCCAGGGCCTCCGGCCAAACGATGCCGTTTTCGTCGTTCGACTGCTCGATGGCCGCGGCCACGACCCGGCTCACGCCGATGCCGTAACAACCCATGATGAACGGCGTCTTGGCCCCTTTTTCCGTTAAAAACCCGGCGTCCATGGCCTGAGAGTATTTGGTCCCCAGTTTGAACGTGTGGCCGACCTCGATGCCCTTATGGAAGCTTAACGGGTGATTGCATTTTGGGCAAGGGTCATTTTCCCGGACGTTTCGGATGTCCGCCACCCGACCCGGGGTGAAATCCCGGCCCGGGTTAACGTTTTTTAGGTGCGTGTCGGTTTTGTTGGCGCCGGTCACGGCGTTCACCAGCCCCATCACGCTCGGATCAGCGACCGTGGTCGCCACCAGGCCCACCGGCCCCGCGAAACCCGGCGCGCAGCCGGCGGTTTGACGGTAAACGTCCTCCCCCGCCTTGAACATCAATTTGGCCCCGAGGGCGCGCTGGAGCTTGGGCTCGTTCAAATCAAGATCCCCCCGCACCAGGGCCACCACCGGTTTCCCGTCGGCCACGTAAAACACCGTTTTGATGAAACGGTCCGCGGGGACTTTGAGGAAAGCCGACAGGTCGGCCACGGCGCCCAGGGCGGGAGTGGCGACTTCTTCGATCGGGGCGGGCGTTTCCCCCGACGCCGGGGCCGGGGGCCGGGCTTCCGCCCGTTCGATGTTCGCCGCGTACCCGCAGGCCTCGCAGGAAGCGATGGTTTCCTCGCCGGTGGCGGCCAAGACCATAAACTCGTGGGAGAAATTGCCGCCGATGGCGCCGGTGTCGGCTTCCACGGGTCGGAATTTCAACCCGCAACGGGTGAAAACGCGTTTGTAGGCCTCGAACACGTCTTTGTAAACCGCTTCGGCGCTGGTTTCGTCGGCGTGAAACGAGTAGGCGTCCTTCATGTAAAACTCGCGGGCGCGCATGACCCCGAACCGGGGGCGAATTTCATCCCGGAATTTGGTGCCGAATTGATACAACAACAACGGCAACTCCCGGTAGGAGCGGATTTCCCGCCGCACCAGATCGGTGATCACCTCTTCGGCCGTCGGGGCGAGGCAGAATTCGGTGTCCTTGCGGTCCTTGAATCGCAGCATTTCCCTGCCGTACACCTGCCACCGGCCGGATTCGGACCACAGATCCTTGGGCTGGACCACGGGCAACCAGACCTCCTGCCCCCCCGCGCGGTTCATTTCCTCGCGCACGATGCGCTCCACCTTCCGCAGGGCGCGCAACCCCACGGGCAGCCATTCGAAGAGGCCCGCGGCCACTTTGCGGATCATGCCCGACCGCAACATGAGCCGCGCGGAGGCCGTGTCCGCGTCCGCGGGCAACTCCTTCAGGGTCGGCAACAGCGTTCGGGATTGGCGCATTATTTCGCCTCCCCCGTCGCGACGGGGGTCGGTTCGCTCCGGGCGGAGCGCAGGCGCTGAATGTCGGAATAGGTGGCGAACACCAGAATACCGAGGAGGACGGACAGACCGACCATGTTGGCCGCGACCACCACCCGCCGGCCGGCGGGCCGGCGGAAAATCCCCTCGTAGAGAAAAAACATCAGATGGCCGCCGTCGAGCATGGGAATCGGGAAGAGGTTGAAGAGGCCGATCCCCAGGGAAATCATCGCGATCAGGAAGATGTAGTCTTGAAGACCGCTGCGCGCCGATTTGGAGATCACGCTCGCGATGCCCACGGGGCCCGAGAGTTCGGGTTTTTCCCGTCGCAACAATCGCTCCTTCAAGTAGTCCAGGGTGTGCAGGCTCCAATAGACCGTCTGCTGACCTCCCAACCGGAGGGATTCGACCGCCCCCACCGGGTCGAAAACCGTCGTGGGAGTGACGCCGATCATCCCGCGGCCCGACACGGGATCGCGCCGCGGGATGACCGCGATGGTCAGGGTCTGGCGCGCGTCGCCGGCGGAGCGGTCAACGGTCAAAGCGAGGGATTTTCCCGGGCTCGCGTGGATTTTTTCCGCCAGGCTCGCCCAGGTGGACACCCCGGCGCCGTCGACGGCGACAACGCGGTCCCCCGGTTCGAGGCCCGCCGTCCGCGCGGGAAAACCGTCCGCCAATTCCCCGATCATAGGGTCGGTGGACAACCGCGGGTTGCCGTAGGCGAAGAAAACCAGGGCGAACAGGCCGAACGCCAGGACGTAGTTCATGGCCGGCCCCGCCAAAACGATGGGGACGCGTTTGTACCAGGGCTTGGCGAAAAATTCGCGGGGGTCCCGGTCCGCCTTGGGTTCGGCGCCGGGCTCCATTTCGCCGGCCATGCGCACTTCACCGCCGAGCGGGATCCAGGCCACGCAATAACGGGTTTCCCCCCACTGAAAGCCGAACATTTCCGGGCCGAGGCCGAAGGCAAACCGGTCGACCTTGACGCCGGTTTTTTTCGCCACGATGAAGTGGCCGAATTCGTGAACGAAAATCACCAATCCGAAGGCGAACACCACCCCCAACGCACCGATCATAAATGAAATCATGGTTTCTCCTTTTCCATCATCCGGCGGGCGGCGTCCCGTCCCCAGGCGTCGGCCGCGAGGATCGACGCCAAGGTCCGTCCGTCTTGGACCGGGGTTTTGTCCCAGGCCCGAAGCGTCCGATCGATCACCCGGGGAATGGCCGTGAAGCGCACACGCCCCTCCAGAAAAGCCTTGACCGCGGTTTCGTTGGCGGCGTTAAAAACCGCCGGTCGCAATCCGCCCCGCCGGCCCGATTCCAAAGCCAACGTCAGGCACGGGAACCGGCGAAATTCGGGTTCCGCGAAATCCAAGCGCCGGATTTCCTCCAAAGCCAGCGGCCGCACCGGGGTGGGCCGACGCTCCGGGAAGGTCAGGGCGTATTGAATCGGCAACCGCATGTCGGGATGCGACAGTTGCGCCAACAAAGACCCATCGTCAAATTCCACCAGCGAGTGCACGATGGATTGCGGGTGGATCACGATGTGGATCCGGTCCAGGGGCACGCCGAACAAATGATGCGCCTCGATGGCTTCCAACCCTTTGTTGGTCAAGGTGGCCGAGTCCACCGTGATTTTTTTTCCCATTTTCCAGGTCGGGTGGGCCAGGGCCTCATCCACCGTCACGTTGCGGAGGGATCCGTTTCGACGATAAAACGCCCCGCCCGACGCCGTCAGAATCAACCGGCGAACGCCCGCGCTGGGGCCCGTACGTCCGCCCAGACATTGAAACATCGCCGAATGTTCGCTGTCCACGGGCAGGATCCGCGCGCCCGCGCGGCGGGCGGTGGCCATCAAAAGGTCCCCCGCCACGATGAGCGCTTCCTTGTTGGCCAGGGCCACATCGGTTCCACTCCGCAGGGCGGCCAACAGGGGGGTCAACCCCACCGCGCCCACAACAGCCGACAAGACCAGGTCGGTCCCGGGGCGGGCGGCCAGGGCTTCAAGCCCTTCGACGCCGGACCTCACCCGCAAAGAGATTTTCCGGGCCCGCGCCCAGTCCGCAAAATGAGCCGCCGACGCGGCGTGGCCCAGGACCACCTCTTCGGGCCGGAACGCGCGGACCTGATCCTTCAGTCGATCGACGTTGCCGTGGGCCGACAGCCCGCGCACCCGGAAGGCCCCCGGGGTCGCGCGGTTCAAACGTTGAACCACATCCAGCGCGTTGACGCCGATGGAGCCGGTGGACCCCAAAATGGTCAATCGTTTGGTCATGCCCCTTTGCCCAGGGAGATCATGTAGTAGTAAAAAAACGGTGCGGTGAAAAGGAACGAATCAAACCGATCCAAAACCCCGCCGTGGCCGGGCAGCAGGGCCGAAGAATCCTTGACCCCGAGACACCGCTTGAGAAGGGACTCCGCCAAATCCGACACCTGGGCCAAGACCCCCAGGACCACGGCCAAGAGGATCACTTCCCCCCGGCCGAACAAGGGCCGCAACCAGGCTTCCCGCAAAAAGAGCGAAACCGCCACGGCGGCCACCAGCCCGCCCGCCGCGCCCTCCCAGGATTTTTTAGGGCTCACCGCCGGCGCCAGCCGGTGGCGGCCGAAGGCCATGCCAACGGCCCAGGCCGCCGTGTCCTGGGCCCAGATAAGAGCCACGAGCAGCACCGCGGCGTCCCGCCCCACATGAAAGAATTCGGCTGAATCGCCCCGCAGTTCGCGCAACAGCGTCAAAAAACCGAGAGGCAGCGCCACAAAGAGAAGCCCCGCCGCCGACATGGCGAGCCGAAGGACGGAGACGCCCTTGTCGCGGCGCGCCAATTCCCGCGCCATCCACAGAAAAGTCACGGCCATCGTGGCGAAGGCCGGGGCCTGGGCGCGCCAGGGCGCCTCCGGACGCACGCCGGGGAACGTCAAGGCGGTCACCACGACGAGCCCCCCCAGGATGCCCCACACCCCCTGCGTGGCGTGCCCCCCGAGCTCCCCCATGCGGTGGAACTCCCAAAGCGCCAAGGCCGCCAGGAACCAGACGAAGGCGGCGAAGGGCAGTTGGCCCAAAAACAGGAGCCACAGGAACAAAGGAGCCAACACCACCGCCGTCAAAACGCGCGGCAGCACCATCACTGAACCCCGCCGAATCGGCGCTCGCGCTTTTGGTAATCCAACAACGCTTCGTAAAATTCGCCCTCCCGAAAATCGGGCCACAACACGGGCGTCACGTACAGCTCGGTGTAGGCCGACTGCCACAACAGGAAATTGGACAAACGGTACTCCCCGGACGTGCGGATCATCAAATCCGGATCGGGCAACCCGGCCGTGTAAAGACGTCGGGCCAGGCTTTCCTCGGTGATGGCCTCCCCCGCGGCCGTGACCCGTTGGGCGGCGTCGACGATTTCCTGCCGGCCGCCGTAATTGAGGGCCAACGTTAACACCAAACCCGTGTTGTCCTCCAGGACGGCGACGGCCTTTTTGAGGCCCGCCCGAACGGCGGCGGGCAATCCGTCCAGCCGCCCGATGGCGCGCAACCGCACGTTGTTCTCATCGAGGCGGCGGATTTCCCGCCGCAACGTGCCGACCAACAGGGCCATCAACCCGTTGACCTCCCCCGCCGAGCGGGACCAATTTTCAGTCGAAAACGCGTACAGCGTGAGGACCTTCACGCCCGCGTCGCCAGCGGCCCGCACCACCGCCCGCACGCTCTCCGCCCCCGCCCGATGGCCCCAAAGACGCGGTTTCCCGCGCCGCTGAGCCCACCGCCCGTTGCCGTCCATGATGACGGCGACGTGCGCGGGCACGCGGGCGGGGTCCAAAACGGGAACGTCCACCCGGCGTTGTGACACCACGGGCGGACGTCGATTCAAAAGGGAGGGCATGGCGACGGGGACGGTCAGACGGTGAGGATGTCTTTCTCTTTGGCGGCGAGGGCTTCGTCCACCTGTTTGATGTGGGCGTCGGTGAGGCCTTGCAGGGCGCCTTCGGCGGTTTTCCGTTGGTCCTCCGAAAGAACCTTGTCTTTTTCCCCTTTCTTGAGGCCTTCCATGGCGACCCGGCGGTCGTTGCGGACGGCAACGCGGAAATCCTCGGCGATTTTCCGAACCGTCTTGACCATGTCCTTGCGGCGTTCCTCGGTCAACGTGGGCACGACAAGCCGGATCATTTTCCCGTCGTTGTTGGGGGTCAATCCCAGATCGGAGATGCGCAGGGCCTTTTCAATGGCCGCGAGGGACCCGATGTCCCAGGGTTTGACTTCGATGGTGCGCCCATCGGGGACGCTCACGGCGGCCACCTGTTTCATGGGGACGTGGGACCCGTAATATTCGACTTTGATGTGGTCGAGCAAATTGCCCGTCGCCCGCCCCGTGCGCAGCCCCGCGAATTCCTGGCGGAGCTTCTCGATGGATTTCTTCATGGCGGCTTCGGCCGTCGCGAAAAGCGGTTGGACCGGGGCGGGGATGTTGGACATGGGTGTCTCCTAGGGGGTCACCAGCGTGCCGACGGCTTCGCCCGCGATGGCACGGCGGATGGAACCGACGTCCCGCAGGTTGAAAACGCGGATGGGGATTTTGTTCTCCAGGCACAACGCGAGGGCCGCGGCGTCCATCACGCCCAATCGGTCCCGCAGGGCCTGGTTCAAAGAAAGGGTTTTGTAACGTTTGGCCTTGGGGTGGGTATGCGGGTCGGCGTCGTAAACACCATCCACCTGGGTGGCCTTGAGGACGATGTCGGCCTCGATTTCCGAGGCGCGCAACGCGGCGGCGGTGTCGGTGGAAAAGAAGGGATTGCCGGTCCCGGCGGCGAAGATCACCAGCCGGCCTTTTTCGAGATGGCGAATGGCCCGCCGACGGATGTAGGGCTCGGCCACCTTGGCGACTTCCATGGCCGACATCACCCGGGTCGGCACGCCGAGTTTTTCCAGGGCGTCCTGCAGGGCCAGGGCGTTGACAAGGGTCGCCAGCATGCCCATTTGGTCCGAGATGACGCGGTCCAATTCCCGGCCCCGACCGCGGCCGCCGCGCCAGATGTTGCCCCCCCCGACGACCACCGCGACCTGGTGCCGGGCCTTCTGGGCCGACTTCAGGCTTTGGGCAATCGAGAAAAGGGCGTCGACGTCGATCCCGTTGGCGGAGCGCCCGAGGAGCGCCTCGCCCGAGAGTTTCAGCACCACCCGCCGCACGGCTTTGGGCGCTGACACGGGTTAATCCTCCTCGCCGACCTTCAACCGAACGAAACGGCGGGGGACCAAAGTGAACCCCAGCTTTTTGGAGACAGACTCCACCACCTGCCCAACGAGGGGCGGTTTCGCGCTGCCCTCAACGGGCTTCACGAACACCTGCTCCATGAGGCAGAATTGCTGGTAAAACTGTTGCGTTTTCCCTTGGGCGATCTTGTCCCAAATTTTTTCGGGCTTGTTTTCCCGTTTGGCTTGTTCGACCGCGATTTTCTTTTCGTTCTCCAAGGTGTCCAAGGGCACGTCTTCTTTGCGCACCCAGCGCGGCGTGGCGGCGGCCACTTGCATCGCCAGGTCGCGCGCGAGGGCTTTGGCCTCTTCGGTGGCGAGGGCGGCGGCGCCGTCGCCGGCGACCCCGAGCTCCAACAGCACGCCGACTTTCCCGAAATGACCGGAGGGATGGATGTAAACGGCGAAAATGCCCGGGGACTGACGGTCGAACCGCGCGAAGCGACCGGCCCGCAACTGGACGTTTTCCCCCAGCTTGGCGGCGAGGTCGCGAACGCGGGCCGCCGGGGCGTCATCGGGCGAACGCCAGGCGGGGGCCGCCTTCGCGGCCTCCTGCGAAAGTTCGCTCAACAGTTTTTGGAAGTCGTCGGTCCGCGCCACGAAATCCGTTTCGCAGTTCAATTCCATCAACACCGCGGTCTTCCCGGTCGGATCGATGTAAGAGGAGACCAGGCCGTCCGCGGCCACACGACCGACGCGCTTCGCGGCCGAAGCCGCGCCCTGCTCGCGCAGAATCTGGATCGCCTTGTCCACGTCGCCCGCGGTCTGGGTCAACGCGCGTTTGCAATCCATCAGTCCCGCCCCGGTCGTCGCCCGGAGCTTCGCCACCATCTCGCTGGAAATGTCCGCCATGGAAAAGCCTCCTACTGGGCCGGCGCTTCGGCCGGTTCGGCCGGCGCGGGCGCGGCGTCGGTCAGGGGAATTTCCTGCTCGACCGCTTCTTCGGAAACACCGGCGGGATTTTTGCCCTTCGCCGACTCCACCCCTTCGATGACGCTGTCGGCCACCAGTTTGCAAAACAACCGGACGCTGCGAATGGCGTCGTCGTTGCCCGGCATGGGGTAGTCGATGAGATCCGGGTCGCAGTTGGTGTCGCAAATGGAAACGACGGGAATTTCCATGCGGCGGGACTCCGTCACGGCGGTGATTTCCTGGACCGGATCAACGATGAACACCGCGTCCGGCAACCGCTCCATGTCCTTGATGCCGTCGAGGGATTTCCCGAGCCGTTTGATTTCTTTTTCGCGCAGCATGGCCTCTTTCTTGCTCAAGGAGCTCAACACGCCGCTGGCGCGCATCCGTTCCTGCTCTTGAAGCCGCTTCGCCGACCGGCGGACGGTTTCGAAGTTGGTGAGGGTTCCACCCAACCAACGGTCGCGGATGTAGGGCATGCCGCAGCGCGCCGCTTCCTGCGCGATGGCTTCGCGGGCCTGTTTTTTTGTTCCGACGAAGAGCAAGACTTTCCCGGACGCGGCCAAATCACGGACGTAGGTCAGGGCCTTCTTCAACTCCTTGACGGTCTTTTGCAAATCGATGATGTGGATGTTGTTGCGGGCCCCGAAGATGTATTTCGCCATCTTGGGGTTCCAACGCCGGGTTTGATGTCCGAAGTGGACCCCGGCTTCGAGCAGCGCCTTCATGGATACGGTTGCCATTGTTCCTCCTGAACTTTTGTGTCCGCAAAAAGCAAAGCGGCCGCCCGAAGGCAGCCGCTCTGGGGGACAAAACCTGAAGCGCCCTTGCGGGCGATTGTGAGCGGTTTTTCCCGCCGAACTTCAGCGGCCTCCACCCTCTTCGCCTCGCCGACGGCCCGTTGCCGGGACCCCGTCGACCATCCGAGGGTGTGTGAAAGGGCCCGCGAGGGCCCTTTTGCGCAACGCGGGGGATTTTACTTCATTTCCCCCTCGAAATCAACGGTTATTTCGGGGTGATCTTGATGGCCACCACGGGGCAGACGCTCTCGCAGGCCATGCAGAAAATGCAGGCGTCTTCCTTCGCCGGGGCGGCCTTCTTGGCCGAGGCGGGATGGCCCGGCGTGTCGACCCAGGCGAACACGTTCTCGGGGCAGGCGTCGAGACAGGCCCCGTCGGCGACGCACAGGTCGAAATCAACGGCGACCCAGGTGCCGTGAATGCCTTGCTTCGTCGGAGGCTCGAAGGGGCCCCAAACCTGGTAGCCGTATTTTTCATCTTTCTTGACGACGGTGCGGTTCTTCTGGAAATCGGGATCAATGGCGGACATGTTGAAACTCCCTTCGAATGGATTTAATGAGAAAGCCGACTCTACAACAACGCCCCGCCGGTGTCAAGGTTCCAAAAACCGCGCGAGCGTGACGGAAACCTCGAACAAAACGTAGGTGGGGACGGCCAGGAGCAATTGAGAAAACACGTCGGGTCCGGGCGTCAACACCGCCGCCACGACGAGGATCCCCAAGACCGCGTGCCGGCGGTAGCGCGCCAAGGTCGCCGCGCGCACCCACCCCCACCGCGCCAGCGCCCCCACAACGACCGGCAATTGAAACAACAGGCCCAATCCCAGGGAAGTCCACAAGGCGAACGACACGCAGGCGTGAACGGACAACGTGGGACGCAGGTCCGCCGAGGCGAAGCCCAGCAGGAAGCGCAGGCCGGTGGGAACGATCAAGAACCATCCGAAAGAGGCCCCGAGGAGCAGGAGCAAATAGGAAAACGGCAGCGCGCCCAACAGAACCCGTCGCTCGCTCACCGTGAGGGCCACCCCGACGAAGCGCCAGGCGTGGTAAATAAAAATCGGCGCGCCCAGGGCCAGGGCGAGCACCGCTGAAAGTTTCAGACGCGCCGCGAAGGCTTCCGTCGGCCCGAGAAACACGAGCGGGCCGGTCACGCGGGAAATTTGATGGATCAAGCGCTCGCTCAGGGTCCAACCGGGGATCGCCAGCAGGGCGAACGCGGCGATCGACAGCCACAGACGCCGCCGCAGTTCGAGCAGGTGATCCCCTAAAGGCCGTGCCCGGTCGTTGGGGGTGTCGCTCGGAAGGCGATTCACTGGGAAAACGCGGTCGCTACTGAGGGGTGTGGGGGTCGGATTTCCGGGCGTCGTCGTCGCCTTCCTTCAAACCCTTTTTGAAGGCGCCGATGGCTTTGCCCAGACTTTTGCCCAGTTCGGGCAGTTTGTTCGGACCAAAAAACAAAACGGCGATCAACAACACCAAAAGCAATTCCTGCCAACCCATGCCGAACATAGAACCTCCCGCGTTACAATTTCCGGTCCGACAACCGACGAGCGACATCCAAAAGCAGCGCCCGCGCCGGACGGTCCGGCAGGACGGCCAGGGCCGCCTCCGCCTCCGCCAACAGCGCGCGCACCTTTTGCTTGGAACGTTCGAGCACGCCGGAGCGGCGCAAATCCGCGATCAGCGCGTCCACGCGCCCGTGGGGGGATCGCAAGGTGTCGTGAAAGGCCTCGCGTGCCTTGGCGTCGGTCAAGCCCGCGGCGTAATCAATGAGGGGCAGGGTCATTTTGCCGTGGGTGATGTCGGTGTGCAGGGTCTTGCCCACCACGGCCTCATCGCCTTCCACGTCCAAGATGTCGTCGACAATTTGGAAGGCGATCCCGAGTTTGTCGCCGAAGGTTTCGAGGGCGCGGGTTTGCTCGTCGGGCAAACCCGACAAAAGGCCCCCGGTTCGGCACGCGGCCGCCATGAGCGAGGCGGTTTTCCGCTTCAAAAAGGTCAAATAAGTGGCTTCGTCCAAATCGAATTTGTAACGGGCTTCGTATTGGGCGATTTCCCCCTCGCACATCGCCATGGTCGTGTCGGCCAACAACGACAGGAGATCCGGCCGATTCAGCCGGCTCAAGCGCCGAAACGCCTCGGCGTAGACGTGGTCGCCGAGCAGGACCGCCGCGCCCTCGCCGAACTTGACGCCCACCGTCGGCCGCTGGCGCCGGATGACCGCTTCGTCCACAAGGTCGTCGTGCACCAAGGTCGCGATGTGAATCATTTCCATGGCCAGGGCCGCGTCCAGGAGGGCTCCCCGGTCGAACCGGCCGAACTGGGCCGCCAAAAAAACAAGCCCCGGCCGCACCCGCTTGCCGGAGCCCGTCATGACGTACTCGCTCAAACGAGACAAAAAGCCATTTTTCAATCCGGCCACGCCGGCCAAAGCGGCTTCCACCTCGGCCAGAAAAACGGCCAAATCCCTCGCCTCCCCCGCGCGCAGGATCGGTTCGAGCACGCGGAGCGCCGGATGGCTCATTAGGGGACGATCCTTTGAACCCAAGCCAAGAGGGGGGCGGGGTACAGGCCCAGCAACACCGTGGCGGCCAACGTCACCCCCAGGACAGCCGTTAACGGACGGGACAGAAAAGGCGCCCCGGCCTGTTGCGGTTCCCGGAAAAACATGGCCCGCACGATGGAAAAGTAGTACGCGAAGGACACCACGCTGTTCACCACGCCCACAACGGCGAGCCACATCAACCCCTTGGCTTGGACGGCGGCGGCGAATATCGAGAACTTCCCGATGAACCCCAAAAACGGCGGAAGGCCCGTCAGCGACAAAAGGAAAAAGGTCGTTGTCAGGGCCAAGGGCAGCGACCGGGCGGCCAAACCGTCGAAAGACCCGACGTCCTCGCGGCCGGCGTCGTCCGCCACGGCGATGACCACGGCGAAAGCGCCGAGGTTCATTAACACGTACGCCGCCAAATACAAAAGGATCGCCCGGGACCCCAGAGCACTCGCCGCCACAAAAGCGATCGCCACGTAGCCCATCTGGGCGATGGAAGAGTACCCCAACAAGCGTTTGACGTTGTCCTGCCGCAGGGCGCCCAGGTTGCCCACCGTCATGGTGATCGCGGCCAGCAGCGCCATCAACGGCAAGATCCGCAAGTCCGCCGCGTGGGAGAAAAGGCGCATCAACAAACCAAAGGCCGCGGCCTTGGGGGCGACGGACAGGAACGCGGTGACCGGGGTGGGCGCGCCCTCGTAGACGTCCGGCACCCACATATGAAAAGGGGCCAGAGCCAATTTAAAACCGAATCCCACCAGAACGAAAAGGAGCGCCGCGGTCAACGGCAGGGCGGCCACCCGACCGGCGGTGTCCGCGTTTAATGCCGCGGCCGATGTCCCCCCCGTCAAACCGTAAAACAAAGAAATTCCATACACCATGAGCCCCGAGGCAAAAGCCCCCATGAGGAAGTACTTGATGGCCGCTTCGCTGGAGCGGCGGTCTTTGCGCGTGAACCCCACAAGCACGAAGGAGCTTACGCTCACGATTTCAAGGGCGATGAGCGCCATCAGGAAGTCCGAGGCCGACGCGAGGAACAGGAGGCCGACGGTGGAGATCAACAGCAATCCCAAATAGGTGCCCCAGGCGAAGCGTTCTTCCCGGTCCGCGAAACCTTTGAAGGAGGCCGAGAGCGCGGTGACCAACACGACCGCGCCCAGCAACACGATCTTCAGGAACCGGGCGGTTCCGTCGACAACGAACACCCCGTAAGCGACGGTGTCCGGCGTCCGGGCGGCGACCCAGGCCGCGGCGGCCAAAGCCAAAACCGAAAACGCCAACGGTCCCCGACGCGCGGCGGGTCGCACAGCGTCCCACATTAAAAGGACGAGGGCCGCTCCGGTCAGGAGCAACTCCGCTGAAAGAGCGCAAAGACCGCCGAGCGAACAGGTCAAGGTTATCCCCCCACCACCCGTCGCACCAGTTCGGCGATGGTCGGGTCCATCATGTTCAAAAGCAACGCGGGGTAAACGCCCAGCGCGATCGTCAAAATGACGAGCGGCACCACCGTCACAAGTTCCCGCGCGTTCATCTCGGAAAGTTTCCCTTCCCAGCGCGGGTTGAAGGGGCCAAGGAAAACGTCCTTGATGAGTTTAAGAAAGAACGCGGCCGTCACCAAAATGCCGATCACCGACAAGCCGACCCAAATTCGGCTCGCGACCTGGCCGAACCCGCCCAGGAAGCACAGGAATTCCCCCACGAATCCCGCGAGACCGGGCAGTCCCAGGGACGCCATGGCCTGCACGGTCATGATCCCGGCGAAAACGGGCAGCCGGGCGCCGAGGCCGCCGAAGTCGTCGATGTTGCGGGTGTGGGCCTGGTCGTAGATCACGCCCACCAAAAGAAAGAGACTCCCGGTGATAATCCCGTGGGTCACCATTTGAAACACCGCGCCCGAAAGGCCGGCCGCGGCGTTGGTGCCCGTCACCGCCGCCATGCCCAACAGACAGTACCCCATGTGATTGACGGAGGAGTAGGCGACCATGCGCTTGATGTCTTTTTGACTCAACGCGCAGAAAGCGCCGTAGACGATATTGATGAAGGCGATGATGATCAGGATCGGCATAAACCAGCGCGTCGCCTCGGGCAGGATGGGGTAACACACCCGCAAAATGCCGTAGGTGCCCATCTTAAGCAAAACGCCCGCCAGAATCACGGACACCGCCGTGGGGGCCTCCACGTGGGCCAAAGGCAACCAGGTGTGGAACGGGAACGCCGGCACTTTGACCGCGAAACCGACGAAGAGCGCCAGGAACACGAAGATGAACCGCGCTCCGACGAAATTGGACGATTGGTTGGCCAAGGCCAGCATGTCGAACGTGCGCGGTGCGCTTGAAAAGTAAAGAGCCAAAATGGCCAGAAGCATGAAAACGCTGCCCGACAGGGTGTAGAGGAAGAACTTCACCGCGGCGTATTCTTTTTTGGGGCCGCCCCAAATCCCGATCAGGAAGTACATGGGCACCAGGGTGATTTCCCAGAACACGTAAAACAGGAACATATCGAGGGACACGAACACGCCCAGCATGCCCGCTTCAAGAACCAGGAACCAGAAAAAATATTCCTTCAGCCGGTTTTCGATGCCGTAAGAGGCGATGATCGACACCAGCGAAAGGAAGGTCGTCAACAACACCATCGGCATCGACAGGCCGTCAACGCCGAGGAAGTACTGCACCCCGAGGGTCGGGATCCAGGACGCC
Source organism: Elusimicrobiota bacterium (assembly GCA_016706425.1). Lineage (NCBI taxonomy): Bacteria > Pseudomonadati > Elusimicrobiota > Elusimicrobiota bacterium. Next base: position 1,329,901 of record JADJJR010000001.1, on the reverse strand, counting down.
CGTTCCACCAGTTGAAACGCGGGCGATGCCGCGTCAAAGGATTTCCAGGCGACCAGGGAGGCCCCGAAGGCCAGCGCGGCCGTCAACGTCGCCGCGCCGCGTAGGAGCGCTTTGTTGTCCTTGGGCAGCAGCATCAAGGCCACGGCCCCCACCATCGGCAAAAATGTAATGAGACTCAGCATACGTTGCTCCTCGCCCGAATTATCCGAACACGCCGACGGCCCACAGCACCAGGGCGAACACGCCCACCGCCGTCGCCAACAAATACGTCTGCGCGGCGCCCGTTTGGAGCGCCCGCACCCCGGCGCCGAGTTTCTGCGCCGCCCAGCCGAACCCGTTCACGAACACGCCGTCCACCACGACATCGTCCCACCAGCGGTGGATCCGCGAAAGAAGATTCCCCAAACGTCCCACGCCGTCCACGATCCCTTGATCGATCACGATGTAATCGAAGGCCGCCAAAAAGCGCGCGGGCAGGAAGCACAGGGCCTCGGACACTTTAAGGTAAAAAGGGTCGAACAGGCGATCGGTCAAGAGTCGGTGGACCCCGGGCAAGGCCGCGGCCAGCCGCGCGGGATCCGGAGTTTTGAACACATACATGGCGATCGCCAAAACCAGCCCCAATGTCACCGCGGTCAAGGAAGCCCCCAAAACAACGAAATGCCCCCCGTGGGCGGCGGCCGCTTCCGCGACGGGGGCCGCGTGTTCGGCGACTTTTCCCGTCAGTTGGACCCATTTGTCAAAAGAGAGCGCGTGCGAGTGGAAAAGCAGTCCCAAAATGGCCGAGGGGACGGCCAACACCATCAGGGGGATCGTCATGGTCGGACCGCTTTCGTGGGCGTGACCGAACCGGTGGGCGTCGCGGGGCGTTCCGTAAAACGTCAAAATCATCATGCGGGTCATATAAAACGTGGTCAAAAACGCCGAAAAGGCGGCGATGCCGAACAGGGTGTACTGGTGCTTTTCGTAGACGGCGCCCAAAATGGCTTCCTTGCTGTAGAATCCCGAAGTGAAGGGGAACCCGATGATGGCCAGCCAGGCGACCCCCATGGTGATGGCCGTAAAAACCATTTTTTTGGCCAAACCCCCCATGAGCGGCATCTCGTTGGTGTGCACGGCGTGAATCACGGAACCCGCCCCGAGGAACAACAACGCTTTGAAGTAGGCGTGGGTGGTCAGATGGAACAGGCCCGCGGTGGGGTTGCCCACCCCCATCCCCAACACCATGAACCCCAATTGGCTGATGGTCGAGTAGGCCAACACTTTTTTAATGTCGGTGGCGGTCAAGGCGCTGAGCGCCGCCCCGAGGGCGGTGATGCCCCCCACCCAGGCGGTGACGGTGAGAGCCACCTCCGACAGGGCGAACACGAAATGGAACCGGGCCAAAAGGAAAACGCCCGCCGCCACCATCGTCGCCGCGTGGATCAAGGCGGACACCGGGGTGGGGCCCTCCATGGCGTCCGGCAACCAGACGTGCAAGGGCAACTGGGCCGACTTTCCAATGGTTCCACAGAGCAACAGCAGGGCGATGACCGTGGCCACGGGGGTCAGGGTGCCGATGTGCTCGCTGCCGATGATGTTAAAATTAAGGCTCCCGGTGGTGGTGAAGAGGAGAAGCAGACCCAGGTAAAACCCGAGATCGCCGATGCGCGTGGTGATGAAAGCTTTGCGGCCCGCTTGGGCCGCGGCCGGACGCTCAAACTCAAAACCGATCAAGAGATAGGAACAGAGTCCCATCAATTCCCAGCCCATGAAAAATTGGAAGAGGTTGTTGGAGACAACCAAGATCAACATGGCCGCGGTGAAGAAGGAGATGTAGGCGAAGAACCGGCCGAACCGTTCTTTCCCGTGTTGGTAGCCCACCGAGTACACCTGCACCAGGAAAGACACCAGGGTCACGACGACGAGCATCATGGCCGACATGCCGTCGATCAAGACGCCGACTTCCAAGCGGGTGAACCCGACGCTGAACCAATCCCAGCTCTTTTCAAAAAAGGGCCCCGAGGCGCCGAGATTATTCAAGAGGTGCGGGTGAGCGTAAATGGAAATCAAAATACCCAGGGATTGCACCAGCCCCCAACCCGCCGCCAGGATGCCCAAAAACGCCCCTTCCAAGGGCAGCCGCTTCCCGAAAAAGAGGATCAGGAGCGAGGCCGCCAGGGGCAAAAGAGGAATGAGGTAAGCGTGTTCGAGCATTTTAACCCTTTAACAAATTCAGATCTTCGGACAGGACGGTCCGGAAATTGCGATAGATGGTGAGCACCAGGGCCAAGCCCACCACCGCCTCGGCCGCCGCCAGGGCGATCACAAAAATGGCCGCCGCCTGACCGAGCGGTTGGCCCGGGTGCAAATACCGGTTCAAGGCGACGAAGTTGATGTTGGCCGCGTTGAAAATCAACTCAATGCCGATGAGCACCCCCAACAGGTTCCGCCGGGCCAGGGCGCCGTAGACACCCAAAGCCAACAGCACCGCGCCCACGACCAGATAACCGAACAGGCCGCTCACCGGGACCGCCCCTTTGAGAAATGCACCGCACCCACCAGGGCGGCCAACAAAACCAAGGACACCGCTTCAAAGGGCAGGACCCAATCGCGGATCAACACCAACCCCAGGGCGGCCGTGGTCGGCGCCGCGGGGGGCAGGGTTTCGGCAACGGGCATTTGTTTGAAAACGGCCGCCAAGAGTCCCACGAACATGCCGGACAACAAAAGCCCGATAATCCATTGGGCGTTGACCTGCCGGGCCACCCAATCCTTGGGACTGCCGGAAAGCAAAACCACGAACAAGAGCAAAACGGTGATCCCCCCCGCGTAAACCAACAATTGGGTGACGAACAAAAAGTCGGCGCCGAGCATGGCGAAGAGACCCGCCACCCCCGTCAAGGAAAGCACGAGGAAGAGCGCGCAATGAAAAACACTTTTCAAGGTCACGGCCAGCGCCGCCGGAACGATGACGAGGAAAGCCAAAAGACCGAAAACGGTTTTTTCAATCATGGAACATTCCCGCCGGGGTGGACGGCGTCGCCGACGCGTTGGTGGCCGGGTTGGGGCCGAGCTTCTGGCCCAGTGTCAAATGTTTGCTCCAGATTTGCCCGGGCTCCGAAGCCTGGGGTTGAGAAACGGCGGTCTTCCATTCCTGCATGAAATCCGACCGGTCGTTGAACGTCAATTCGTATTCCTTCGTGTGGTGGACGGATTTCGGTTTTGTCGGGCAAATTTCCTCGCAGAGCCGGCAATAGTTGCACTTGCCGAAGTCGATTTTGTACCAGGCGAGGTCTTTTTTCTTGGTTTCCTCGTTGCGTTTGGCCTCGAGGGAAATGCAATTCGACGGACAGGCCCGAACGCACATCTCACAGGAAATACAGATGTCCGGGTGGAAGGCCAGGGCGCCGCGGTAGCGGTCCGACAGGGTCAGCTTTTCGTAGGGGTACTGAACGGTGATGGCGGGCGTGAAGAGGTATTTCAAGGTGATGCCCAGCCCTTTGATCAAACCCCAGGAATTGACGGCGACGGTTTTAAAGTAGCTCATGAGCGCATGAGGAACACAAACCCCGCCAGGGCCACGTTGACCAAGGCCCAGGGGAGCAGGAATTTCCAGCAAAACTCCATCAGGCGGTCCACCCGCATGCGTGGGTAGGTCCACCGCACCCAGATGAACACGAACACCAGGGCAAAAACCTTCAAGAAAAACCAGGCGTAGGACGGAATGAAACTCAAGGAAGGATGGATCGGAGCCCCGCCGCCGAGGAACACCACCGCGCCCAGGGCGCAGGCGAGGAACATGTAGGCGTATTCGGCCATAAAGAACATCGCCCACTTCATGCCGGAGTATTCCGTGTGGAAGCCCGAGGTCAGTTCCGACTCGGCCTCGGCCAAGTCAAAGGGGGTGCGGTTGGTCTCGGCGATGGAACTGATGAGATAAATGATGAAAGCGATTTGGCCGACCACCGGGTAAAACAGGAACCAGCGGGGCAAAAAGCCGTGCCACATCCCCGCCTGGGCGTCCATGATGCCCCCCAGGGACAACGTGCCCGCCCACATGACCACCGGTACCAGCGCGATCACCCGGGGAATTTCGTAAGACACCATTTGCGCCGCCGCGCGCAGGCCGCCCAGGGCCGAGAATTTGCTGTTGGACCCCCAACCGGCCATCAAAAGCCCGATGACGGACAACCCCGATACCCCCAAAATAAAGAGCAACCCCACATCCAAATTGATGGGCGCGAATTCCGGCCGCCCGAAGGGAATGGGCGCGAAACAAACATAGGCCGGGGCCACGACGACGATGGGCGCCAAAAAGTGGAGCTTCCGGTCGGCGTCCTTGGGCACGATGTCTTCCTTCAAAAGCAGTTTGATGCCGTCGGCGATGGTCTGCAGGGCGCCGTGAAACCGCCCCACCCACATGGGGCCCATGCGGATTTGAATGTGCGCCGCGATTTTCATTTCCCACCAAACGAGAAAAATCGGGGCCACTTGCATGAGGGCGATGACGAAAACGAAGGGCAGAACCGTGGCGACGACGTCCAGGTGCCAGGCGGGGATTTGGAAGCCGGCCAGGGCGGCCGCTTTGTTGGAGAGGGCGAAAACGTCTTCGATCAACCGCCACGGTCGATCGCCCAGGTAGGCGATGAGCCCCACGAGGGGCAAGAGCAACATCCCCAGGACGACGAAGGACAGGACGTAACGCTTCCGCAACGCCGCCGGCGTCTGGCTCGGGACCCAGGGTCCCGTGACCGCCCAGGGACCTTTGGCCATTAGCGGTCCACCTCGCCCAACACGATGTCGATGGAGCCCAAAATCGCCACCACGTCGGCCACTTTCCAGCCGACCAAAATTTCCTGCAGGGCCGCGAGGTTGATGAAAGAGGGCGCCCGCACGTGCAACCGGTAGGGGCTCAGGCCCCCGTCCGAGACCAGGTAGATGCCCAACCAACCGCGGGCGCCTTCCAACTGGGCGTAGGCTTCGCCCGCGGGGGGCCGCAGGTTTGCCCGGGGGACTTTGCCCAAAATTTCACCCGCCGCCGGGAAGCTATCGAGGGCCTGATCCAAAATCCGGCAGGATTGTTCGATTTCATCCCGGCGGACCATGTAGCGATCCCAGCAGTCGCCGTTGGGGCGAACGGGAATGTCAAATTGAAATTTGGAATACAGGCCATAGGGCGCCTGTTTGCGCAGGTCCAGGGGCACGCCGCTCGCCCGCAGGTTGGGGCCGGTGATGCCGTAGGAAATGGCCTTTTCCTTGGAGAGAACACCGATGCCCTTGGTCCGGTCCATAAAAATCGGGTTGTAGCTCAACAAGTTGTCGTATTCCTTCAAACAGCTTTTCATGTGCTGGACGAATTTCTTGGCTTTTTCAATCCAGCCCTCCGGCACGTCGTTGGAGACCCCGCCGATCCGGACGTAGTTGTAGGTGATCCGAGCTCCGCAGAGTTGCTCAAAAAGGTCCAAAATCATTTCCCGCTCCCGGCCGAAGGCGTACAGGAAGGGGGTGAAGGCCCCGATGTCGATGCCAAAGGTGCCGATAAAGAGCAGGTGGGAGGCGATACGGTTCAGCTCCCCCGCGATGAGGCGCAGGTAATCGGCCCGCTCCGGGATTTCGACTTTCATCAGTTTTTCGACGGCCATGCAGTAGGACCAGTTATTGAGCATGGCGCACAGATAATCATCGCGATCCGTCAGGATGATGAACTGGGGGTAGGTACGGTTCTCGGCCAGCTTTTCCACCCCCCGGTGCAAATACCCCAAATCGGGCACGGCCTGGGTCACCACCTCCCCATCCAAGCGAAGGACCACCCGCAACACCCCGTGGGTGGAGGGGTGCTGGGGCCCCATGTTGAGGAGCATTTCGTGCTCCGAAATCCTCTCCATTTTGGTTTCAAAGGAGGGTCCCCCGGCCAGTTTATCGGCCGTTAAATTGACGGTTCCCTGGGGCATATTTTGTGTCATGGGTGGGCCGCCGGAACCGCCTTGGGCAGGCCGATTTCGGCCCCGTTGTCGTAACGGTCCGGGGTGTGGACGTAATCTTTGCGGAGGGGCCATCCCGGGTAGCCTTCCCAGAGTAGAATCCGGGTCGGGTTCGGGTGCCCTTCAAATCGGATGCCGAAAAGGTCGTAGGTTTCCCGTTCCTGCCAATCGGCCGAGGAATAAAGTCCGGCCAAGGAAGGCACCACCGGTTCCCCCGAGCGGGGACATTCCAATTTAAGGAAGACCGCATCCGCCGGGGCGGACGTGCGGACAAACTGATAAATAACTTCAAATTTATTGTCTTTAATAAAATCAACGGCTGTCAACATATTTAGCAAATCAAACTTAAGTTCATTCTTAAGTTTTTCTGATACGTTTTTCAGGTCGGTGGAGGATACTTTTAACCACAGATCGTCCCCCCCCCGCACATACTTCGGGTCCGCCGGGATGGACTCCTCCACCGCGGGAAACTGGATCTTAATCTGTTCGAGCAGGGCGGCCTTATCCATGGGTCTTGACCTTCACGCCGCCTTTGTACATGCCGTCAATCTTCTTTTGGAGAGTCAAAATGGCGTTGTGCAGGGCCTCCGGTCGGGGCGGGCAACCGGGGATGTACACATCCACCGGGATCACCCGATCGACCCCTTTCACAACGGAGTAGGAATCGTAATAGGGGCCACCGCAGTTGGCGCAGGCGCCCATGGAGATCACAAACCGGGGTTCCGGCATCTGGTAGAAAAGCTTTTCAATGGCCGGGGCCATCTTTTTTGTTACGGTGCCCGCGATGATCATGAGGTCGGCCTGCCGGGGGGAGGGGCGGGGAATCACCCCAAACCGGTTGATATCGAAACGGGTGCCATAAGCGGCCATCATTTCAATCGCGCAGCAGGCCAGGCCGAATGTGAGGGGCCAAATGCTGGACTTGCGGGCCCAATCGATAAAGAAATCGACCGTCGTGAGCGATATCTCCCCCAGGCCGGGAATCTTGTAAATCGTTGAAGGAAGAATTTTTTCTTGGATTATTCCCATTTCAGTGCGCCCTTTTTCCAGGCGTAGACAAGCCCCATAAAAAGCAACCCAACGAACAGCATTACGGCCGCAAACCCTTCTACACCAAGTGTTTTAAATTGCACCGCCCAGGGAAAGACGAACAGGGCTTCCACATCGAAGATGACAAACAGGAGGGCGAACACGTAAAAGCGGATGTTGGGGGAGACCCAGGGGGTCCCCACCGGTTCCATTCCGCACTCGTAGGCTTCAGTGTCCTGGCTTCCCCCCCGTTCCCGCACGAACCCCGCGAAGAACAGCAAGAAGCTGAAGAACCCGACGCCCACCAGGGCAAACACCAAGACTCGAAAATAATCCGCCAGCATCAACATCTCCCGATAAACAAAGACACAATTCCACCCCAAAGGGGCCGACATTCAAATTGGCCGAAGCCCGCGGCTTCGAAAAATCCCCTCAGGACATCCACCGAAGGCAGCGCTTCAATGGATGTTTTCAAATAATCCCCCGGCCATCGGTCGCCGAACAACATTCGCCCAACCAGGGGCACCACCGTTTTGCTGTAGAGTCTGTGACCAAACCGCAACAAGGGGTTAGAGGGCCGCGTCAAATCCAAGAACACCAGCCGTCCTCCGGGGCGAAGAACCCGCGCCGCCTCCCGCAAACTCGATTCCAAAACCCCACCCACCCAGAGATTCCGCATCACGTAGGCGGAGGTCACGGCGTCGAACGAACCGTCCGGGAACGGCAACTTGTCGGCACCGCCTTGAAGCCATTCCGGGGAACCCCTCCCCCCCGACCGAGCGGCCTGGGCCAGCATCTCGGCGCTTAAATCCAAACCCACCACGCGCCCAGCCCCCGGGCGATCGGCCTTTAACATCCAAGCCAAATCCCCCGTGCCGGTCCCGACATCAAGAACATCCGGGGCCTCGTGCAGTACCTGAACAGCGGCCCGGCGCCAACGGCCGTCCAACCCCAAACTCGAAAACCGGTTAAAGCGCCGATAAGCCGGCGCCAGGCCGGAAAACATTTTACCAATTGCGGCCGTGTCCTGATCCTTGGGCCGGGCCGGGCCGGGGGTTTCGCCCCCCGTCAACTTAAAGGTCTTCGGCGCCGAGGGTTTTGCGTTTTCCCTCGCTCTGCACCTTGGCGACCGCCGCGTTGACGATTTCTTCAATCTTCTTGGAGAGGCCCTCGATGTAGTCCCCGCCCGTGCGCAGGCCTTTTTCCTTGACCATTTTCTTGATTTTGCTGACTACCACGAATGTTTCCGCCATGACCGTCTCCTTGATCAACGCAGGTTTAAATCCATCCTGTTCCGCTTTTGGTTGCTGGAAGGAGGCTTATTTAATGAATTCGGAAAACCCTTGTCAACCGGGAAGCGGGACGGATCGCAAACGACGGGACGGGAGGTTAACCAGGGGCTCCAGGTTTTACCACTGGAATCGGGAGGGGTGCAATTGACGGTTATTAAGCCCGTCAAAATAGCATCCCCGGAAATGGGATCGGTAAAGGTTTTTGTAAACCAAACAAAAGGCTGTAAAGGGCCCCAGGCGTTATCATCCGGCGCCGGGCCAGGAAAATGCCAATCGGACTTGGCGTGAATGGACTCACTCACGGTGGGGATTGAAATAACGGGTATACGCTCTATGTATTTTGGGAGAAAGAGATCGTTCAAATTACTTGCGCCTGACCCGAAGCGGGGAAGAAATCCCTCATTGTCGGCGTAATAAATCGAAAACGTGCTGCGGAGTGATCCCAAATGGGCTTTGACGGTCGCTTCTTTGGCTTTGATTATAAGATTGGATTATTTTGGGATGGCAATGGCCGCCAGCAAGCGAATAATTGCCACCACAAGCATTAATTCAATGAGGGTGAAAGCGCCCTGTTTTCCCATGGAGCTTTTTTCATTGCCTTCCCCCCCCCTATAAAACTATCCCCGCCACCCCCTATTTTCAATTCATCCTACAGGGGACCGGATTTCCGTTAAAATTCCCCGCACCCGTCCCAAACTCGCGTCGCTCACCAACACCCAGAGAACGTCACCGGCCTCCAACACGGTGCCCCCGTCCGGAACAAGGAACTGGTCTCCCCTTCCGATTAAAGCGATCAGGCTGTCCTTGGGCATGTTGAGCGCCACCAAGGTCTTTCCGACATGGGACGATTGGTAGGGCAAGATGAAATCCTCCAAATGCGTGCCCCCCGCCAAGGGAACGTCCAATTGAAGAGGGATCCGCCGGGGGTCTCCCGCTGGGGCTTCAAGGCCCAAGCGCCTTGCCATCCAAGGGATTGTCATGCCCTGCACGAGGCCCGAGGTCAACACGACGAAAAACACGATGTTGAAAATCATCTCCGACTTGGGCAACCCCGCCACCAGTGGAAACGTCGCCAAGACGATCGGCACGGCCCCGCGCAGACCCACCCAGGAAACCAAAGTCTTTTCCCGGAGCGAAAAGCGCCGTCCCCAGAGGCAGAGAAAAATTGCCGCGGGCCGGGCCAGAAGGATGAGGAACGCGGCCACGGCCAGTCCCGCCCCGACCACCGCCACCAATTGGCTCGGAAAGACGAGCAGGCCCAGCGTGAGGAACATTCCGATTTGCATGAGCCAAGCCAACCCGTCGTGAAATTGGACCAGACTGCGTTTATGAATGAAATTGGTGTTGCCCAGGAAAATGCCGGCGATATACACCCCCAGAAAACCGTTGCCCCCGGCAAGGGCGGTGACCGCGTAGGCGAGCAAAACCATCGCCAGAGTCAGGACGGGGTAGAGTCCCTCGTAACCCAGAGCCACCCGGTTCAACAACGCTTTTATGGCCCAACCGAACCCGGCGCCCAGTCCAAAACCCAGTCCCATTTGGAGGACGAAAGCCGGAAGAAGGGCCAAGGCCGATCGGGACGTGGCCAGGATCAACCCCAGTGTCCCTACCGTTAAAAACACCGCCATGGGATCGTTGCTTCCCGATTCCAGTTCCAACAGAGGACGCAGGGTCCCTTTAAGACGAACGCTTTTGGATTTGAGGATGGCGAAAACAGCCGCGGCGTCGGTGGACGCCACGATGGACCCGAGCAACAGCCCCTCCAACGCCGTAAAATCGAGGGCCACGGAGGCGAACACGCCCACGAACAGGGCGGTGATCAAAACACCGAGCGTGGCCAGGGCGAGCCCCGATCGCCACACCGGCCGCACCACCGCCCATTGGGTTTCAAGGCCTCCGGCGAAAAGAATGTACACCAAGGCCACGGTGCCCGCCGCCTGGGCCAGACGGGGGTTGTCGAAGTAGATGCCCCCCACCCCTTCCGAACCGGCCAGCATGCCCACCGCTAAAAAAATCAACATCGTTGGAACGCCGAAGCGTTCCGAGGCTTTGCTGATGAGCACACTGGCGGCCAGGAGGACCGCGACGATCAAGAGGACCGCTTCAATGGACATCGCGGCCTCCGCAGGAGGAACAGTTCCCTCGGCGGTTCGCGGCGCGCTCCCGAAACCGCGCCGCGCGCCCGTCGTATTGAAGCAAGCGCCCGGTCAAGGGCACGCCCACCCCCAAAAGGACTTTCACTGCCTCCGCCGCCATCAGCGCCCCGACGACACCGGCGATCGGGCCCAACACCCCTCCGTCCGCGCAGGATTGGGCCACGGCCGGGTCCGGGGGTTCGGGAAACAAACAGCGGTAGCAGGCCGATCGGCCCGGCACGACCGTCATGGCTTGACCCTCCCATCGCAGCACCGCCCCCCAAACCAGCGGCACGCGGTGTCGAACCGCGGCGTCGTTCACGAGGTATCGCGTATCAAAGTTGTCTGAACCGTCCAGAATCAAATCCTGTATTTTAAAAACGGCATCGACGTTCCGGGAAGTCAATCGTTTGTTGAGCGGTTTGACCCGCACGCCGGGGTTGAGATGGGTCAACCGCCGCCGGGCCGAGAGGACCTTGGGGGTTCCCAGGTCGGGGGTTCCATGCAGGATTTGACGATGGAGGTTGGTGAGGTCCACCGGATCGTTGTCAATCAACGTCAATTGGCCGACGCCGGCCCCCGCGAGATAGAGGGCGGCGGGAGAACCGAGCCCCCCCGCGCCCACAATCAGCACCCGGGCTTTGGAGAGTTTCAACTGACCCCCTCCCCCCACCTCGGGCAGGAGGATTTGGCGGGCGTACCGGGCGAGATCTACGCGGCGCACTCGCCGACACCGATCTCGGCGACAAAATCCTTGGTATCGCCCCAGTCGAAGTAGAGGGTTGGGTCTTGGTCGTAGGGCGGCAAGGTGGTGAATTCCTGAACAAGTTCCTTCACGCGGGCTTTGCCCGCACGGTCCAACCACCCGGCGAACAGCTCCGCGCCCTGGCGCTCGGCCTTATAAGTCGCCACAAGTTTCTTAACGGCACCCGGCACGAGCCGGGCGGGAATGGCCCCCACCACCTGGCCGAACTTGGCTTCCCCCTCTTTGGTCGACCCCCCCATGAGCATCATGTAATGGGGCACGGACCGCTCGTTGACTTTCCGGTAGGTGCCGTAAAAACCCAAAGTCCCGATGTGGTGCTGGCCGCAGGAGTTTGTGCAGCCCGAGATCTTCACATGGAGGCCTTCCAAATCGGCTTCCCCGGCAAGTCCGTTTTGAAACAACGCCGCCAGGGCTTTGGCCAATTCCCGCGATTTGGTGACGGCGATCTGGCAGGTGTCGGCGCCGGGGCAGCGGGTGATGTCGGAAAAACGACCCGCGCCCGCTTCCGACAAACCGATCTTGACCAATTCGGCGTGCAGGGCCGGCAGGTGCTCATTGCGCACCCAGCGCAACAGGAAATTCTGCTCGATCGTCGTTCGCAGTCGGCCGCCGTTGAACCGACGGGACAGGTCGGCCAATTGCCGCATTTGGACGGCCGTGATGTCGCCCAGGGGCAACACCACCGTGGCCCAGCTGTAGCCGGCCTGTTTTTGTGCCGCGACGTTGGTCGCCTTCCAGCGGTCGAACCCCGGCGCCGCCGCGACCCCCGCAATCGACGGAACGGGCGGGGCGCTCTCTTCCGTCACAGGGTAAGTCCAATCGATGGAGCCGGCCCGCGTGGCGAGAACCGCCTTGCGCTCCGTTAGGAAGCGCTTGCGGAACTCCTCGGCGCCCCATTTTTTGACGAGGAACTTGATGCGCGCGTGCAGTTTGTCTTGGCGCTCGCCGAAACGATCAAACAGCCGGATCACCGCCTCAATGGTTGGTAACAAAACGTCGGCCGGGGTGAAGTCCTCGAGCCGGATGGCCACCTGGGGCGTGGCCCCCAGGCCGCCCCCCACGTAGGTGCGGAAACCCCGCACGCCGCCGCGGATGTCGGCGACGAAAGCCATGTCGTGGATGGGCGTCAAGGCCGTGTCCCGGGGGGAGGATTCGAAAGCCATCTTGAATTTTCGGGGCATGTTGGCGCTGAGCGGATTGCGCAGGAAAAACAGGAACGCCGCGTCCGCGTAGGGGGCCACGTCGAAGACCTCGCCCGGTTCGACGCCGGAATAGGGGTTCGCGGTGATGTTCCGGACCGTGTTCCCGCAGCCCTCCCGGGGGGTGAGCCCCGATTCGGCCACGCGGCGCATGACTTTCGGCGTGTCTTCCAAGGGGATCATGTGAATCTGCAAATTTTGCCGGGTGGTGAAGTGGCCCGCCTTGGACGGCGCGAAGGTTTCGGTCACGTCCGCCATGCTCTCCAGCTGATCCGGCGTCAATTGCCCAAAGGGCACCTTGATGCGGATCATCTGTTTGTCCGTTTGGTTACGGATGCCGTAGATCCCGTTGTTGAGACGGAATTTGCGGAAATCCTCCGGGTCCATTTTACCGGCCTTCAACTCGCGGATCGCTTCTTCCATTTGGCGGATCTCGGCTTCGACAAAAACGGGCAGTGTCTTCGGCATCGGGTTCTCCTTATTTTTCCTCGATCGGCTCTTCCGCGAAAGGCGCCGACTCCTCGGCGCGGAACCACGACCGCGCCTCCACAAAACGGCCCTGGTCCACCTTGACGATCACGTTCGACCAGCCGGCCAAAAAGGGTTGCGCGGCGTCGGTGGCACTCGGACGGGCCGGGTGGTCCGGGTGGGTGTGCAAGACGCCGACCACGTCCAAACCGTCGCGCGCCGCGTCGAGCGCGGCGCGGTTGAACTCGGCGGGGTCCATCACGAATTCGAATTGGCCCTGGGATTCCGCGCGTGCGCCCAGCGTTTGGGCGGCGGTTTCCAAAACGCCCGCCGCGGCCCTTTCTCTGGAACGCAGCACGTTGCCCAACGGCACGAACCGGACGGCCCGACGACCGCCGCGCCCGTCGTCGGTTCCCACGAGCACGCCGCACCCCTCAAAAGGATAACAACCTTCGGCCCAGGGGCGGAGGGCGGCCGCCACGGCGGGTGTCCAGGACAAGCTCACAGTTCGCGGTCCTTCATGAAATCCTCGAAGTTGTCCAGCAATTCGTCCCAATAGCGTGTCTTCATGTAGCGTTCGCCCGAATCCGCCAGGACGGTGACCACCACGCCCTCTTGAAGGCCCGAAGCCACCTCAAAGGCCCCTTGCATGGCCGCGCCGCAAGAATAGCCGACGAGAATTCCCTCTTCGCGGGCCATGCGGCAGCACATTTCGTAGGCGTCCTCGGTGAACACCGAGACCTTCCGGTCGTGGGCCGCCGGGTCGTAGATGCCCGGCACGATCGAGGTTTCCATGTGTTTCAGCCCCTCCAAACCGTGAAGGGGAGTGGCGGGCTCCACCGCGACAATTTGAATCCGGGGGTTCAATTCCTTCAGCCGGCGGCCGGTGCCCATCAAAGTGCCGCTGGTCCCGATTCCCGCCACGAAGTGGGTGATGCTCCCTTCGGTTTGCCTCCAGATTTCCTCGGCGGTCGTTTTGTAATGGGCCTTCCAATTGTTGGGGTTGTTGTATTGGTCGGGCAGGTAGAATCGCCCTGGGTCGGCGTCGTAGAGGCGTTTGGCTTCGGTTTGGGCCCCGTCCGTGCCTTCCAACGGGTCGGTGTAGATCACCTTGGCCCCGAAGGCTTCGGCGATGCGGCTTTTCTCGGAGGCGTTTTGCGGCATGACGAGCTCCACGCGAATGCCCAAAGCCGCGCCGATCATCGCGTAGGCGATGCCGGTGTTGCCCGAGGTGGCGTCCAAAAGGACTTTGTCCTTCGTGAGTTCCCCCGATTTCAAAGCCTCCAGCACCATGTTTCTGGCGGCGCGATCCTTGACGGACCCGCCGGGGTTCGTGAATTCCGCCTTGGCGTAAATCCGCACGCCCGCTGGCACCCACCGGGACAACCGCTCCAACCGGAGGAGCGGGGTGTTCCCGATCCGGTCCAGAAGCCCCACGCCCAAGGGCGCCGTCGTGGTCACGGGTTTCGGACCGAGCTGGCGCGCACGCGCAGTTCCGGCGCGAACAGTTTATGGACCGGCTTGGGAAGGCTCTTCACGGCCATCAAGTCCATCAATCGGTTCGCGGCCGCCGCCGCGATCGCCTGAACGGGCTGATGGACGGAGGAAATGGGCGTTTCCAAAACAGGCAGACCGACCGTGGGGATGTCGTCGAACCCGATCAAAGCGATATCTTTCGGAATCCGCACCCCGGCCCGCCGGAACCCGGTCGCCAAACCCAGGGCCATCAAATCGTTGGCGGCAAAGACCGCATCGGGCCGCGCCTTTAAAAGCGTCGGCGTCAACGTCTCCGCCTTGTTCATGTCAAACAAGCCGCGAAACACCAGCGACGGGTCGAAAGGAATGCGAGCCGATTGGAGCGCGCGTCGGTAACCCCGAAACCGCTCGCTGGAACTGAACCAACCGGGGTCTCCGTGCACGAAAGCGATGCGCCGCCGTCCCGTTTCGATCAAGTGCCGGGTGGCCATATGCCCCCCCGTTTCGTTGTCGCAATCAAAGGAATCCAAATCGTCGGCCACCGTGTTCAAGAGAGCGACCGGGCAGCCTTCGCGCCGCAGCGCGCGGAGAATTTGAAATTCCGGTTCCCCCACGAAAGCAAACAGAAGCCCCCCCACCGTGCGGCTCCGGAACAGGGCGCGCAGGTCGTCCTCGACCAACGGGGTGAAGGAAAAAAACATGAGTCGGTGGCGGCGCGCTTCCGCCGTGAGGAACACGCCCTTGATGAGGCGCAGCACGTAATCGTCGATCGACTGGGAAATGGACGTGGGCAGGACCAGCCCCAAGACGTTGGTGCGCCCGGCCGCGAGGTGGGCGGCCGCCATGTTCGGCACGTATTTAACCCGGGCCAAATACTTCTCGATGCGCGCGCGCTCCTTGGCCGCGACGTTCGGCGACTGGGCCAGCACGCGAGACACCGTTCGCCGCGACACCCGCAGCGCGCGGGCGAGTTCTTCAAGGTTTTTGGGCGACACGTTCGCTCAGTACTTTGGCACCGCGGAATCGATCTCGTCGGACCAGGCGAGGATGCCGCCCTTGACGTTGGTCAGCTTTTTGAAGCCCATTTGTTTCAAGGCGGCGATGGCTTTGAGGCTGCGCACGCCGGACTTGCAATGGACGACGATGTCGTCGGCCGTGTCCAACTCGTGCGCGCGGTTTTGCAGTTCGCTGAGCGGCAAAAGGCGCGCGCCCGGAATGCGCGCGATTTCAAATTCGTTCGGCTCGCGCACATCCACCAGCGTGAATTTGTCCTTCCGGTCCAAGCGGGCTTTCAGTTCCTTGACGGTGATGTCCGACATGGTCGCCTCCGGCGATTTTTCGTTTGCCCGGCCCACCCCACAGAACTGATCGTAATCGATCAATTCCTTGATCGTCGGGGCGTCCCCGCAGACGGGGCAGCGGGGGTTACGCCGTATTTTCAATTCGTCAAAAGTCATCTCCAGCGCATTAAACAACAGCAAGCGCCCGACAAGGGACCGGCCGCGGCCGAGGATCAACTTGATGGCCTCGGTGGCCTGGATAAGCCCCACCAACCCGGGAAGAATGCCCAACACCCCGCCTTCGGCGCAGGACGGCACCTCTCCCGGAGGCGGCGGTTCGGGGTAGAGGCAGCGGTAGCAGGGGCTCTCGGGATTGCCCGGCTGGAACACCGTCGCCTGGCCGTCGAAGCGAAAAATCGACGCGTAGACGTTGGGTTTTTTCAGGAACACGCAGGCGTCGTTCGTGAGGTAACGGGTTTGAAAATTGTCCGTGCCGTCGATGATCACATCGTAGTTTTTCATGATATCGAGGGCGGTCTCGCGGGTGAGGGGCACGGTGTAAGGCTTCACCACGACGTTGGGGTTGAGGTCGTGGATCGTTTCCCGCGCGCTTTCGACCTTCAATTTCCCCACGTCGCCCGTGCCGTGAATGACCTGGCGGTGGAGGTTGGTGTGGTCGACGGTGTCGAAATCCACGATCCCCAAGGTGCCCACGCCCGCCGCGGCCAGATACAAAGCGTTGGGACTCCCCAACCCCCCCGCCCCGATCAACAGCACCTTCGCCGCCACAAGTTTTTCCTGCCCTTCCACGCCCACTTCCGGCATGATGAGGTGGCGCGAATACCGCAAAACCTGCTCTTGGTTCAATTTCACCGAACGACCTCCATCAATTGATCAAAACGGTCCAGCAAAAAATCCGGGAACGCGGCGGCCAGTTCGTCCTTGGGGCGGAACCCGTAGGTCACGGCCGCCACCCGCACGCCCGCGGCGCGCGCCGCGTCGATGTCGATGCGGCTGTCCCCCACCATCAGGGCCTCCGCGGGAGACGTCTCCATTCTTCGCAGGGCCTCCCACAGGGGTTCCGGGCGGGGCTTTTTGTGGGGCAAACTGTCGCCCGCAAACACCACCGGAAACCGCGCCGTCAAACCCACGGCCGCAAGTGTCTTTTCGGTGTGGGCGGCGGGCTTGTTGGTGATCACCGCCAACTTCCGGTCCGCCAACCCGTCAAGGGTTTCGCGCACACCGGGGTAAAGCCGCGTCGTGTCGACGCAATGAGCCAAATAGTGCGGCAGGAAAAGCCCCAGCGCCCGCTCCATCGTGGCCGCGTCCAGGGCCCCCGCCGATCGCGTCAAAAGTTGCCGCACACCGTCGCCCACGTAACGCTGGACGGTCTCCACGGGCAAGGACGCGAACCCCAGCGCCGTCAACGTGTGGTTCACCGACAGAGCGATGTCCGCCCGGCTGTCCACGAGAGTCCCGTCCAAATCAAACAGGACCGCCCGCACCGGGCGCTCCGGCCGGACGGCGGTCATCGTCGTCGAAATATGAGGGAGAGAAATTCGTCGCGCGTGCGCGCGTCGGACCGGAACGCGCCCACCATGGCGCTGGTCGCGGTCGGGCTGCTGAGACTCTCCGCCCCGCGCATCTCCATACACATGTGCCGGGCTTCCATCACCACACCCACCCCGAGGGGATTGACCTTCGCCATCAGCGTTTCGGCGATTTCGTTCGTCAGCCGCTCCTGTACTTGGAGACGCCGCGCGAACGCCTTCACCAATTTTGGGATTTTGGACAAACCCAGGATTTTCCCCTGGGGCAAATAGGCCACGTGGCAAACGCCGAAGAACGGCAAAAGATGATGTTCGCAAAGGGAGAAAAATTGGATGTCCCGGACCACGACCATCTCGCTGCAGGCCTCGTCGAAGAGCGCGCCGTTGATCAATTTATCGACATCCACCCTGTAACCCGCGGTGAGTTCCTGCCAGGCCTTGGCCACCCTTTCGGGGGTGCGCAACAGCCCGGGACGTTGAGGGTC
The DNA here is from genome assembly GCA_016706425.1 of Elusimicrobiota bacterium. Classification (NCBI taxonomy): domain Bacteria; kingdom Pseudomonadati; phylum Elusimicrobiota; species Elusimicrobiota bacterium. Next base: position 1,312,258 of record JADJJR010000001.1, on the reverse strand, counting down.
CTCGCCGATTTGGACCAAAAGTTCTTCGGTCAAACCGGAAATGTTTTTTTCGCGCAGATTGGGATCGATGATCGGAGCCATTGGCATCATTGTGATGATACCTTACTATTTTCGAAGGGTATTGTCGAGGCATCGACCCACGGGGGCAATATACCTAAACCCCTATATTGCGGCCAAAACTTCCGCCGCGTGCTCGGCCGGTTTGACCTTGGGGAAAGCCGCTCGAACCGTCCCCTTCGGCCCGATCACGTAGGTGATGCGCAACGTGCCCATGAATTTTCGGCCGTAAAGGGACCGCTCGCCCCAGGCGCCGTAGGCCTTGATGAGGCCGAGGTCTTCGTCCGCCAGAAGCGAAAACGACAGCCCGTGCTTATCGGCGAATTTTTTGTGGGAGGCGACACCGTCCTTGCTCACTCCCAGCACCACGGCCCCCTTCTTTTTGATCGCGGCGAGGCCTTTTTCGAAAGCGCGGGCCTCGATGGTGCAACCGGGGGTCAGATCCTTGGGGTAAAAATACAAGACCACCGTTTTTCCCTTCAAGTCCGCCAAACGGATGGTCTTACCGTATTGGTCCTCGGCCGCGAAGGCCGGGGCTTTGTCGCCAATGTTTAACACGGGGCATCTCCTTTTGAATGAGCGCACGCAGGACCCGCTCCTGGGCTGCGGAGACAGGCGCCACCGACAACCGGGGGATCCGTAAAAAATCCATGAACTTCAAAACGGGTGCCGACCGCAACACCGCCAGGGGCACCGGCCGAGGCAACCACCGGGCGAAGGACACGTCCAGAGCGAGCCAATCCGCGTCCGCGGGGTCGGGGTACGCCGCGCGGGCCACTCGGGCTTCGCACACCAAGGCCTTCTCCGGCGTGGAATGGTACCCGTATATTCTTTCGCCAACCGCGACGGTTTTTAAATTTTTTCGTGCCAGCGGCCCCCGGATGCCGTCCCAACGCACGGCCTTCTCTTTCTCCACCCGGGACCAGGGAAAAACATCGGGTTCAGAAGAAAAAATCCAGGCGGTCACGAGGGCGGGTAGGACAACACGCTGTCCGAGATTAAGAGTGTTTCGCGGTGCGAAGCGGACCAACAGGCGGAACCGTCCGTGAACACGTCCTTTTTCCAAATCGGCACCCGGGCGCGCATTTGCTCCAAGGTGAAATGGCAGGCCTGGAACGCCTGGGGCGTCTCGGGGGCGCTCAAAACCAAAAAGAGGCTTGTTTCCCCCACGGGCACCCGCCCCAGCCGGTGATGGCACAGGGCGTGGGCTTCGGGCCAACGCGTCCGGACTTCGGCCAGCACGCGCTCCATTTCCTCTTCGGCCATGGCCGCGTAGGCTGAAAATTCCAGAGCGGCCACGTCCCCCCGGGGCGTGCGGTCGGGGCGAACCACGCCCTGAAACGAAATCACCGCGCCGGGTTCCGTCCGGCGGGCGCTCTCCTCCAGGGCCTCCACATCGATGGGCCCCGCGACCAGGAATCCCATCAAAGGGCCGTGTTCGGCGGCAGGAACGCGACTTCATCGCCGTCCGCAAGGGGCGCGTCCCAATGGGACCAGGCGCGATTGACCGCCACCCGCGCCCCCGCGGGTTTGACAAACGACAGATCCACGCGCGACGCGACGAGGGCGCCCGGGGTCGGCCGGTGGGGCACGGACATCTCGTCCGCGCCGGCGCGCTCCGCCAATTGCGCAAAAAACAGGAGGCGTATCACGACGCCGGAATCGCCACCATGCGCTCGATGGCGCGGCGGGCTTTCGCGGCCACGTCGGCCGGCACCGTGATGCGGTGTTTCATGTCCTGTAGCGACCACAACACTTTTTCCAGGGTGATTTTCTTCATGAATTCACACTGGGCCGCCCGGGCCACGGGCAGGAAAGTTTTCCCCGGGTTTTCCTTGCGCATGGTGTGCAGGATGCCCGTTTCGGTGGCGACGAGGAACGTTTTCGCGGCGGACTCCCGCGCGCGCCGAACCATCCCGCTCGTGGAGGCGACGAAATCCGCGTGTTTCAGGGCACCCATTAAGCAACCGCATTCCGGGTGGACCAACAGTTCCGCGCCGGGGTGCGCCCGCCGTTCCGCCTCCAGATCCGCGTCGCTAATGTTGAAGTGCACGTGGCAGGACCCGGGCCACAGGTGGATCGACCGGCCTGTTTTCTCGCGGACGAACTGGCCCAGGTACATATCGGGCAGAAACAAAATTTCTTTGTCGGCCGGAACCGCCTGCACGACCCGCACCGCGTTCGATGAGGTGCAACAATAGTCGGCTTCGGCCTTGACCGCGGCCGAGGTGTTCACGTAGGCCACGACCACCGCCCCGGGGTGGCGGGCCTTCCAGGCGCGCACGGCCTCCACGTCCGCGGAAGCGGCCAGGGAGCACCCGGCCTCTAAATCGGGCAACAGCACCGTTTTGGCGGGGGCGAGGATGGCCGCCGTTTCGGCCATGAAATGCACCCCGCAAAACACGATCACATCGGCCGGCGTGGTGGCCGCCCGTTGGGAGAGCGCCAGGGAATCGCCCACGAAATCCGCGACGTCCTGTATATCGCCCAATTGGTAATTGTGGGCGAGCAGGATCGCGTTTCTTTCGCGCGCGAGGCGCTTGATTTCAGCGACGATATCGGAGGGAGGGGCCGTGCTCATGGATGTATTTTACCGCTTTATAAATGCAAAAGGGGCCCGCCCTGAGACTGGGCCAAAAAGGCGTTCAGGCCGATCACGGCGTCCACGCGGGCCGCCACCGTCGCGGGGGCGAGGTCCGACAGATGCGCCCAGGCGGAGCAGGCGTAAACGCGCGCGCCGTGGGTCCGCAATTCGTCGAGGAGGGCCTGGGGGGATTGGTGGTTGAAGGACAACCGCGACGCTTTCAAACCCCGGGGCGCGGACCACCGGTTGTGAACGTGGGCCTGGAGAGCGGGTCCACGGAGAAAAAGCAAGGGGATTTGACCGCGGGCCCGGGCCGCGGCCAGGAAAGCGACGGCTTCGTAAAGCTTGTCCAACCCGGCCCCGAACAGGATGACCGAGAAAACCAAAGGGAGGCCGGGATCAGCGGCGGGCGGGACGGGCGGCCGGGGCGGGACGGGCGGCCGGGGCGGGACGGGCGGCCGGGGTGGGACGTTCCGCCGCGGGGACGGTGGCCACCGTTGTTCGAGGCGCCGCGGCGGTGGTTTGGGCGTTGTTGTCCTGAAGACGACGGCGGTACTCTTCCAGGGTTTTTCGGTTCGCTTCCCGAATTTTGGCGATGCGGCGGGCCGTGCGCCACTCGCGCAGGCTGGTGTTGACCAGGAATCCCCCCCCGATCAAAACGATCAACCCCGACAATAAAATCCCCGTCAAAAATCGCCGCCGGTCCGCGATGGAGAGCGAAACAATGACCCCCAAAATACCCAAAGCCAAAACGCCCAGACCAAACATGCTGTTGGTGATCATGACAGCCCTCCGCGGGAATTTGCGTTATCCACCTGGTATTTCTACGCCATCTTAGGCTTGACGTCAAGGGGGGGCCGTGTTAAACTCAAATTTCAAGTGAAACGGATCTCCCTGCGCACCAAACTGATCGCCCATTCGACGTTCCTCGTCCTGGGGGTCGTCGTCGGCGTGGGCGTCTCTTTGTACCTGGCCGAGCGCGTGTATTTGCTCAAACGCTTCGAACACACGCAATTGGAGAACGTCCAATCCCTCGTGCAAATCGCCCGCGAGGCCATTGTCACCCGCAACCAACAATTGCTGGAAAGCTATTTGTCCCTTTTACGCCGATCCCGCGCCCTCACCTACGCCATGGTGCACACGGGCGACGGGATTGTCATCGCCCACACCAACAACCGGCAAAACGGCGTCCGCCTATCGGACCCGATGACAGCCAAGGCCACCGAAGCCCAGGACAAATTGCTCCGCCAAGAGGGCAAAGTCGCCGATGACGTCGTCGTGGATCTGACGCTTCCGATTTTAAAAGACCAGCGTCGCCTCGCTTTAGCGCGGGTCGGTTATTCGAAAAACTTCATGTCGCAACTGGTCGACCAGGCCCTCGAAGCGGCGCGGGAACGCGTCATCCTCGCGGCCGCGATCGCCTTGGCGGTGGGGGTATTCTTCGCGATCCTCTTGTCCCTGTTCCTTTCGCGGCCCATCCGCCACCTGCGGGACGGCGCCCACCGGATCGGCGAGGGCAACCTCGACCACCGCATTCGCATCACCTCCCGGGACGAGCTCGGGGAACTGGCCGGCGAATTCAACACCATGGCCGCCAAACTGCAGGAGCTGGACCAGCTTAAACAGGATTTCGTGTCCAACGTGACCCACGAACTGCGGTCCCCCCTCACCTCCCTGCGCGGGTACGTCGAATTCCTTTTGCGCGGCAGCGCCGGTCCTCTTAACGAGGAACAAAACGAATACCTGATTGTTGTTAAAAACAACGCCCTCCGCCTGGCGCGGTTTATCGACAACTTGCTTGACGTGGCCAAAATCGAAGCGGGAAAATTGGAACTCCACAGGGAACCGGTGGACATTGCCGACTTGGCGAAGGAAATGCAAATTGTTTTCCGGCCCATGGGCCAAGAAAAAAAGGTCTCTTTTACAACCGAAATCCCGGCGGATCTCCCCCCGGTGTTGGCCGACCCGGACAAGCTTTCCGAAGTTTTCACCAACCTTTTGTCCAACGCGTTTAAGTTCACCGAGGAATCCGGCCGTATCGACCTGGCGGCGGCCCGCGAAAACGAATTCGTCCACCTCCGCTTCACCGACAACGGCACGGGAATTCCCTCCGAAGCCCTGGACAGCGTCTTCAACAAGTTTGAACAGGTGAAACCCACCCGGGGCCTGGCGCGGAAAACCAAAGGGACGGGGTTGGGTCTGTCCATCGTCAAAGGTTTTGTGGAGGCCCACGGGGGCCGCGTTTGGATGGAGAGCGCGGCGGGGCGAGGCACCACGGCCCACGTTCTCTGGCCGGTGGCCGAAACCTCCGCGTCGGAAGAAGTCGACGCATGACCCGCCTTTACAAGACGGTGCGCAATTTTTAGGATTTCAAAACCCTCTGGGGAGGAGTCGCGGGATGCTGAAAAAACGAATTATGGTGGTGGATGACGACCGGGACATCCGTCGTCTGGTGGAAAGCATTTTGAGCAAGGAGGGGTTCGTCACGCTCGGGGCGGAAAATGCCGGGGACGCTTTGCGCAAAATCCAGACCTCCAAGCCGGACATGGTCATCCTCGACCTGCAACTGCCCGACAAGGACGGTTTTGAGGTCTGCAAAACGCTCCGCGCGGACCCCGCGACCCGCTACATTCCGGTGGTTTTCCTCACCGTCCAGAATGTTGACTCCTACAAAATTGCCGGCCTTGAGATCGGCGCCGACGACTACATCACAAAACCCTTCAACCAGACGGAACTGTTGGCCCGGGTGAAAGCGGTCTTGCGCCGGGCGGAATGGAAGGAGCGCAAAGAAATGGCGATCAAGGACGGTCCGCTGTCCGTCGACTTGGAAAAGCACAGCGCTTCCATGGATTCCAAACCCCTGGACCTGTCCCCCAAAGAATACGATCTGTTGGTTTCCCTGCTGCGGAATCAGGGCAAGGTCATGACGCGCCAGGAACTTTCCGAAACGGTGTGGGGGCACGAGTACTTCGGAAACACCCGTACCGTGGATGTGCATGTGGGTCGACTGAGGAAAAAGCTGGGCAAACTGGGCGATAAAGTCCGAACGGTCGAGCGGATTGGTTACCGCTACGAATAGCGTTTAAACCGAAAACTCAAAAATCTTCCGAATTTTTTCCCGCAGGGCGTCGAATTGCACGGGTTTGGTGAAACGTCCTTTAACCAAGTCCGCCGCAAGAGCCAAGTCCTGGGCGACCACCGAAACGATCACCACCGCGACCTTGTCCGTGGCGGGATGGGAACGCAGTTGCCGCAGAACCTCCATGCCATCGAAGTGGGGCATTTCCAAATCGAGAGTCACCAAATGGGGGCGGAATTGCACCGCGGTGGAGAGGGCTTCGCGACTGTCAGTGACGAGCCGCACTTCATGGCCCATGTCCTGGCAAAAATCAGCCAACAACTCCGCCAGGGCCGCGTCGTCGTCGACAATCATAATTCGTTTCATCTCGGCGTTCATCGCATTTTAAGCATATCCCCCCCGAAAGAATTTCGCCTTAACGTTATGTAACAAATTTGTAACAAATGATTGTTACAACAGATTTACAACCTCTTTAGTTGCTCTTTATTGGGCATAGGTATCCTAAAGAACAACCAATGCCCAATCCACCTCGCTCCGTCTTTCCACGCCCCCGCCTCCAGACGAAAATAGCGTCCGTCTCCATCGCATTTTCATGCTTATTATCAACAGTTTTAAGTGATTTTGCCGCCGCGGCCGACAGGGAAAACCATTGGGATCGACGAAAAAATACCCCCACCCTTGAACTGGCCTCGCTGAAGATCGAGAGTTCCTCATCGCAGCGACCTTCTCCCCGACGGAGTCCGGTCCTTCCGGTAGCGCTCCCACCCGGCGTTGCCCACGAAGGCAAACGCCATTGGCCTTTGACAGACTCCCCCATCGGCTGGCGGGCCGGGAACACCCCGATCCCCTTTGTGCTTCACTTGAGGGAAACGCACGACAATGTTTTCGTTCAGAAAAACATCTCCCGCCTGGTCGTCGCCCTGGAGAAAAAAAACCCCGATCTGCTAATAGGCGCCGAGGGCGCCTGGGGGCGGGTTTCTTTTGCCCGCTTCGAACGCATCGCCGACCCCGACCGAAGGCGCGGTTTCGCGGACGCGTTGCTGGAAGAAGGCCTTCTGACGGGCGAAGAGCACGCCGTGGCCGCCGGACTTGCGCGTCGACCCCTCTGGGGTGTTGAGGACGAGCGACTCCACACGGCCCACATCTTCTCTCAAACCAAAACCCGCCGTTTCGGGCCCGCGATCCTTTCCGATTTAAAGCGCCAACGCGCCGCCCTCGAAGGGACGATGCGGAACGCGCTTTCGAAGAGATACCGGGACCACCGCGCCGCGAAGGCCGCTCGGTTGGCCGGGAAATTGGACCTCACCGCTCACATCGAAACCCTCTTGTCCGGTATTCCCGCGGAAGAACGGAGTCGTTTTCCCCTGTTAACCCCCTTGCTCACCGTCCAAGACGCAAGAAAAAAAACGGGCGATGACCCGGGAGACTCCCCCGGCGCCGAGGTCATCGCGGAATGGTCCGAGATCCTCGGGCGGGTTCAAAACGCCCTGACCGTTCTTTCCAACGCTTCGATTGATGATTTTTCCCGCGAGTTGAACCGCCTCGAACAAACCGTGGACGATCGGCTCTTGGCGAGGGAATCCACCGGGGCGCGCGCCTCTTTGGCCCGGGAGCGATGGCTGGACCGTTTGACCGGGCTGTGGTCCCTGACATTGACCCCCGACCAGTGGGCGGATTACAAGGTCCTTCGTGACAAGGCCCCCGACCCCCTCGGGCCCCGGGAACGGGCGAAGCGGCGCCACCCCGAAGCTTTTTACGAAATCGCCGAGCGGCGCGACGCCGCGATGACCCAAAACCTTCAACGCCTTTTGGAAAAAATGCCCGTCCCCGCGGCCGTGCTGGTGACCGGGGGCTTCCACGGCGGCGGGATCGAAACCCATCTTGAAAAAGCGGGGGTGACCTACGCGGCACTCTACGTGGAATCCCAGGACAAGCGCCCAAGTCTTCGGCCCGCCAGCGCCCTGATCGCCCCCACCTCGGAACAAGCCGCGCGCATGGCCGAAATTGCCGAACGTCTTTTGACGCGCTCCGAAGCCGCCCCTTTCCGTTCCGGCCCCCCCCGATGGGCCCTGGGCCTGGCCGGATGGGTCGGTCTGGTGTTGGCGGGGCCGGCCCTGGCCGTAGATTTGGCCGGGGTGTGGCCCGGGGCCGGTTGGGAGGGCCCCCTGCTCACCATGGCCGGTTGGGCCGGCGTGACGGTGGCACTGGATGACAACGAGCGGCTTTTGTCCTGGCGGTCGCGCCTTCAAGATTTGTTTCCGCGTCGAAAGCGGACCCCGCCGCCCCCCCCGGACGAAGAAGCGGCCCGGACGCTCGCGGCCCAATGGACGGGGGTTTCCCCCGGAGAGCGTGCAAAACGGATGCGGCGGGCCATTGTGGACTCCCCCCCTCTCGCCGCCGGGGCTTTGGCGCATTTGGGGGAATCCGACCGGCGCGCCCTCCTGACGGAATTGGATCCGAAATTCCGCGGGGATCTGCTGCACGGCTTGGAGGATTGGGCACGGGCGCACCTCCGTCGCAAATGGAAACATTGGAGCGAACTCAACGAACGCCTCCTCGCGACCATTCAAGCCCCCGCCCCGGGGTGGTGGCCCGAAAAAAAAGCCGCCTTGGAAAAGGAGATCAAAAGCCAAATTGATGCGATGGGGCCGATCCACCGGGACTTACTGGCCTTGCGGTGGGCCCACGCCTCGCCCATTCCCAAAGACCGCTCCCCCAAAGAGAATCCCATTATTGTGGCCGCCGGCGTGCTCGCACGGGCGATGGACACCCGTCAAAAATTGCTGGAAGGGATTTCGGCCGCCCCCTCCGCCGAGGCCGCCGCCGCGACGTTGGGGGCGCACGGTTCCGCCCTGGCGGCCGACGCGGCCGATTTCATAAAACAAACCCACGCCCTCGACGCCGATCGATTGTCGTCCCCCCTGGTTCCCCGGATTTACCGTGGCTGGTCCGATGTCGTCGCCCGGCTGGGGGCCGACAACCTCAAGCCCGATTTTTTAATCCGTTCGTTAGAAAACGGGGATGTTTTGGCCGCCGCGAACGCCGGCGAGGAGATTCAAGCCGCCATTGGGGCCGGATGGCTCGACATCGTTTCGCCCGAATCCCTTCCCCCCGAGGAAACGGCTCCCTTCAGCGCTCCCCTGGACGTCTGGGAGGCGCACGCGCTTCATCCCGTTCCTTCCAAATGGGGGTTGGCGGTCTGGCCCAACGATTTGACCAAAATGAATTTCTCCGTCCCTCTCGCCGCCCGACTCGCGGCGGCCGAAAGCCCCCGGCGGCTGTACCGACTCCGGACCGCGCGTCTCTTCGGCGACCACACGCGTCAAACCGAAGTCTCGAAGGCCCTCGCCCAATTGCTGCGGCACCTCGGCGAGCAAGGCCACGCCGTGCTGCTTATGGACATGGACATTTACCAAACCGAGAAGCAGGACGTCCTTCAGCGGGCCATGAACGAATGGAAAAAACTCCCCGCCCCGCCCCCGGTGATCGGGGTGTGCACCGAATTAACCCACAAAATGCGGTTGGAAACCAAAACGCGGGATCTTTTCGATCCGGTGGTGACGTCCAACGACACCGAGGCCATCGACCGGTGGACCTTGTCGGAACGGTTGGAATTGCTGTCCGAGCGACTGCGTTTTCAAATCCCTTGGACGGGCGATCCCACCCGGACGCTCCTGGAACGCGCCCGCGCGTTCACCGGCTTCGCCTGGGGCGATTTCACCGCCCGATGGGTCGACCGCGCCGTGACCCGCTCCTGGCGCCGTCTGTTACGGACCCGGGAATCCAAAGACCCCTTTGAATTGACCGATGCGGATTTGGAAGACATCCTTCGCGACCGCCCCCCCGAACACCTTCGGCCGTTGCGGGACCGCATCGCCAACGTTCTGCCCCGACTCACGGACGCCCAGCGGCGGGATCTGTTGCGGGAGTTCAATGACATGTCCAACCCGTCCCTTTCACGCCAAGAAGCGCAGAAAACCCGCCTTTGGATCGAGGAGTTCATTGAAATCCACTCCCTCCCGATGGCCACCCCGGTCCTGGGCGGGGGCGATGCCCGAGACATCGCGCCCGCCCTTTTCGAACGGGCCCAAAGGGTCTTCGCCCGAAGCCATTTTGGCATGGACGCCGTCGTCCACCAAGTGGAGGGGATTCTCACCAAAATCATTCAGAGCGAACGGCGGGCCATCGTGCCGGAGTCGGATTACCTCTGCCTCATCGGCCCCCCCGGCGTCGGCAAAACTTCCATCTTGCTGCTGATCGGCGAGGCCCTCGGCCGGCCCGTCAAAATCATATCCGGAACGAAAATACAGACGGAAGAGGACCTGAAAGGTTTTCTCCGCACCTACGTCAATTCCCATTCCGGCGAATTGGTGACGGCCCTCCGCTCGGGTCCGCCGGAAGAACGGGTGCGCAACCCCATCGTGGTGATCGACGAGGTGGACAAAATCCCCCCCGCCATTCAAGCCATCCTTTTGCAGGTCCTCGACCCGGCACAAAACAGCCGCTTTGAGGATTTCTATGCGGGGGAAACCGACTTAAGCGAAGTGGAATTCGTCCTCACCGGCAACGACAAGGGGCGCATCATAGGGCCGCTGATAAACCGCATGCAGATCGAGACTCTGAATGGCTACACCGAGGCCGAAAAAATTCAAATCGCCGCGCGGTTTATGCTGCCCAAGGTTTTGGCCGAGTTGGGTCTCCGGGACGCTCTCGTTTTTCCCCGGGCGGGAGACGCCCTCGCCCACCTCATCCGATTGCACGATCGCGAACAAGGCGTTCGGGAATTGGAACGGCTCCTGGAGCGGATTGTCCTTTTCGCGGCCAAGCGGTGGGCGCTCAATGGACGGCGCGCGCCCGTGACGGTGGACGCCGAGCTGATCGACGCGTGCCTCAAAACGCCGACGCGTCCCCGACTGCCTCTTTCGGCCCAGGACACGGTGGGGCTCGCCCATTTTCCCGCGGCCAACGGTTTCGCATTCGCCCTGGAAACCCGCCGGGACACCGCCGGGAGGGTCGACGATGGCAGTCGGCATCGCGAATGGACCGATGGGAAGTCCACGGATCCCTCGATCGCCGTTCCCTCTCCCCGCCTCCGCTGGTTTGAGCGGCTCTGGCGCCGCCTGCGTTACGGCGGCGGAGCGCCGCGTCTGCCGGCCGCCGGGGATCCCCAAACGGCGCCGGCGCTCAAGGAAATTCTGGATTTGGCCGGCCGACTGGTCGGACTCCGACTGCCCGAGGAATGGGTGATCGCGGCGCCCCGTTCCGGAACTCCCCCGGACCCCTCGGCCGGCCTGGCCGCCGCCGTCTCCCTGGTCTCGGCCGAGACGGATCGCCCCGTAAAACGGGAAACCGTGTTTCTGGGGGCTCTCGACAACCGCGGGGGTTTGCTGCCCGTGCCCGATCTCGAGCGCCGGTTGTTCGGAGCGATTGACGCGGGGGCCGTCGAAGTCGTCCTTCCCCGCGCACAAGAAACGGAAGTCCGCGCCTTGGCCGCCGGGGTCATCGGCCTGCGGGGTCCCCTTCTCCAACCCGGCTCTGACGGAATGGCCGAGCTTTCCATCCCCCTACCGGGACCGTCGATCTTTGCCAATGGCCAAGACCCGACTTGGTTGGAATTTCTTCAACAGGCGCGCCAACGCCCGGAACATCGACCGGGGGCCCATGGATTTCTTGCTTTCTCGGGGCCCGTGGCCGCGTTGCGGGCCCTGGCCCGGGAGTCCCTGGACGCCACCCCCGAGCCACAAACCCTCTACGTCCTGGTGGACCGGTGGGACCGGGCGGTCCCCTTTGCCTTTCGCGAACCCGGTGAGGCGCCCCGCGCCCGGAAAACCGCCCATTACGCCGACTCCATCCAGGTACAAATTCCACAAGAACCCCTCCCCCCGTCTTCGACCGAGCCCCAAGTCGGCGAAGGCGTCAAAGGCGAATTCACGGCGGACCGCGCGGTCCTGTTTATGAACGACAATTACCGGCGTCGCATGGTCACCGAACCCGCGACCCGCGTCGCGGACGATCTTTTCGAAGCCGTGGTGGAAAATTACGATCCGACCAAGGTGGCCAGCGCCGAAGCGGTTCTGCGCTCGGCCCTGGTCCACAACCCCGCCGTGGCGGCGCGGTTTTTCATTCGCATGATCGATGTTTGGATCACGGGGGATAAAATGCTCCCGGGCCAGCGGCGGGCCATTATGGACATTTTCGGGACGCTGCCGCCCGACACCGTTGGGTCCATGCTTCTGGCCAGCGCCCAATTCGGCTCGGACACCCTGCTCCTCCGCATCCGCGCCTCCGCCCTGGACCTCCAAAAGGCCCTTGTGGGCCCGGGGAACAAAACGGCCGCCCTCGCCACCCTGACGAATCTCCGCGCGGCGTTCCAAAAAGAGGGCGGCGACGGAGACCTTCCGCACCCCATCGACGACTTGGCTCGGCGGCTGAACGCCTGGGACCCCGCCCGGTCCCCCGCCGTTCCCGCGGACCTCGTTCAATGGGCGGATTCCGTGGCTCGGCGAGCGCTCTTGTTCGTCAACGACATCGAACAAGCGCACAGGGCCCCCCTGGTCGGCGACGAAGCCGCGGCCCGGGACGAACTCAAGACTCGTTTTCCGGATTACGCCAACCAACCCGTCCACGAACTCTTCGAATTAAACCATCGCGGCGTCGGCGATTTGGCGGAAACCCTGGGCGTTTACACCGCCGGCCGTCTGTTGGAAGACATGGCGGCCCTGGGATTCGTGACGGAACACCGCCCCCTCGCGCCGTTGAACAGTCCCGAGGACGATTTGCTCGATCCCGTCCTGCGCGGAGCGGGGCGGGCCGTGGCGGACCAAGCGGCGACCTCGGCCCTTCGCCACACGGTTCTCCTTTCCTGCCCCGATCCGCTGCGCGCGGCCTTGCCGGATTACCTCGCGCGCTACCTCTGGCGCGACGGATTGCCCCGCCGCGTTCTCCGCCTCAACACTTTGAATCTCCAAATGGCGAACACCGAGTTCGCTGACGACACCTCCTTCGCCTGGCGCCGCATGCAGCGGGTGATTCAAAACGCCGCCCGGCAAGGGAATTGCCTGCTGGTGATCGACCTTGATGAATTCCAAAAGAATGTCCCTCTCGCCCGGCACGCCATTGATCTGGGGCGCATCCTGGCCGTGGCCAACGACAGCGCCAAACCCCTTCCCCTCGTCTTCGTCGGATCCGAAGCCGCGCACCTCCGTTTCCAGGAATCCGTGACCGCCTACGGGGACCAGGTGATCGCGTTTTCCCTTGCGGACGTTCCCCCGGGGGCGGTGCTCCGCGCCCAGGTCGGGCAAGTGGAGCGCGCGCGGGAGCGCCCGATCCTGGCCGCCGGCGTCCTCTCCCGGATCGTTCAACAAATCCACGACCGGGCCCTGGGCCTGCGGGGGGCCCAACGTCTCATCGACCGCCTGAGCGCCCTTCCCGCGCCGGCGGATTTGGAAACCTTCCAGCGCGAACGGGATAAAATGGACGCCGAAGACCAACGCGGGTCCAAAGACCTGTCGATCGAACAACGGTTCGAACGCGAATCGTACCGGCTCCCCCCGTCCGTGCGCGCCCAGGCGGAAAAGTTTTTGGGGCTGTGGGTCGCCTCGAGCGGCGACGAAGCCGCGAAGTTGGAGCACCGCCTGCGCTTGATTCTGGATTTCCCTTATCCACGCGTGCCCAGCGCCGAACAAAAGGCCCGGGACACCCAAATTCTACTCGGGGATCTGCCCGACACGTTGCGCCGATTGCGGGAAACCCTCGACGCCGAATTCTTCGGAATGGACGAAGTCAAAGACCGCATCGAGGACTTTGTGACCCGCACTCTTTTGAGCCGGGCCGCCGGCTCCCCGCCGCGGGGCAAAGGCCTGCTTTTGGTCGGCCCTCCCGGCACCGCCAAAACCACCATCGTCCTCGCCATTTCGGAGGCGTTGGGCATTCCCATGACGGTGGTTCCCTGCGGCGCGGTCAAAGACGCGCAATATTTCGTGGGGTTCGACTCGGGGTTTTTGGGAAGCAAAATCGGCAAACTGTGCGAGGCGGCCATCCGCATGGGGGTGCCCAACGGCATTTACCTGCTCGACGAAATCGAGAAAATGCGCCCCAACGAGAGCGGACAACACCCCGGGGATGTGTTTTTGCAGATCCTCGATCCCAAACAGAACACCCGCGTTCGGGAAAAATTCCTCGGTGTGGACACCGACTACTCCCAAAACCTCTTCATCGCCACGGCGAACGGTCTCGAAGGGATCCCGGCGCCGCTCCTGGACCGCTTCGACGTGGTGGCGTTGACGGGTTACAACAAATCCGCCAAGGCCGCCATCGGTCAAAAACTGGTGCGGCGGCTGATCCAAAAATGGCGAATCGAAGAAGACGTTCGAACCCCCGATTTGCCCGGCGTCATCGCGGTGGCGGTCGAAAAAACCCACGCCCAGGAAAAAGGGGTGCGTCAATTGGGCAAGGCGCTCAACGCCGTTTTCAAAGCCGCTCTCACGGAAAAATTCAAGAGCGGCCTGAGCGCGCCCATCGAGGTCACGCCCGACTTCGCCCGGCGGGCGCTGCGGGCCGCGCCCCTGGAAACCACCGAGGAACGTCCGCCTTGGGCGGTCGGTCGCGTGCAAGGGCTGGCGGTCATGTCGGGCGAAGGCGAAGAGGGACGGGTTCTCGAAATCGAGGCGGACCTTCTGTCCGCGCCCCAAGCCGAATCTCCCCTGCGGGTGGTCGCGGCGGGCCGCGCCCAGGCCCTCATGGACTTCAGCCAACAATCCGCCCTTCCCGCGGCGTTGGGCTGGCTGGAACGGAACGGCGGCCCCACCGTCGATTCGTTTCGAGGGAAACTGATCGCCCTTCTCGTTTTGCCTTGGCACATCCCCAAAGACGGCGACTCGGCGGGGACGGCCTTCACCTTGGCGATATTGTCGGCGCTCACCGGCCGCCCCCTTCGGCAGGACTTTACCATCACCGGCGCCATCAGCCGCGGGGGCAAAATCCAGTCGGTCGGCGGCATTGCGGACAAGGTGACCAAAGCCCAACAAGTGGCCAAAACCATTTTCCTTCCCCGGGAAAACGAAAACGACCTCCTGTCCCATTTGTTGAAATCCCCCGACCAAATCCACTTCGTTGAGTCCCGCCGGGCGGAGGGCCACTGGGAGCGGGCGCTTTATGTCATGCCAAGAGCCTTCACGAACGCCGGACTTCCCGCCTCGGCGGTGGACCGTTTTGTGCGGGACGCGAAAGGCGCCGGGCTCGCGGCGGTTTACGATCCCGCCATGAAATCCAACGAATGGATTAAAATCGCCGGAACCCCCGAAAGCATCGAATCGTTTTTCCAAAGCCACCGCGGGGTGATGGAAACGCCTCCCCTGCACGTTCTGGCGGACCGGTTGGAGGACGTGGTGGAACGGGTGTTGGGCGACGCGTCCGACACGCGCCCCGATCCGCTGCCCTCCCCATCGTCGGGTGGGTCCGGCTCATCTTTTGGATCGGCCCTCGCCGCTAGCGCCCCGGGGCTCGCGTCCGGGGTTGATCCCGCCGTCCAAGCGGCCGTGAAGGGGCTGGTGGCGGTCGCAAGCGTTCTTTTCACGCCCTGGAATCACGCCCAATCCGCCGCGGGCTTGATGCAAAACCCCAGGACGGGCGCCGACCACAACCGACGCGTGCGGGAATCCTTGGCGTTGCTCAATCCTTTGGTGAATACCGCGCGACCCGCGTGGGCGGAAAGCATCAAAACCCTATTGGCCCGTTGGAAGCCGGACGAATCCAACACGCCGGAAACAATGGACTCCATAAGGGAGCAAGTGGAAACGGCCATATTCCCCCTTCCTCACCGAGAACAACAAGCCAAGGCCCTGGCGGCCCTGTCCCTGTTGGGGTCAAACCCCGAGGCGCGTCCACGGCCCGACTCCTCCGCCGTCCCCGTTCTCGCCTTGGATTGGAACAGCGTCCTCTCCGGCGAAGGGAAAGGGCTCCTGCGTATCGCGGAAGCCTTTTTGGCCGAATCCCCCCGGGCCCGGGTTGTCTTGGCCGGCTCCCCCCATCAGAAATCCGCCATGGAAAGAGCGTTATCCGCTGGCCCCCTGGCTTCCCGCACGAGCCGCGTTTTAATTTTAAACAACCTACCCACGTCCGGGTCGGTGAACACCGAAGAGGTCAAAGAATGGATTCGCGAGCGTCTGGGAGCCTCCGGAGTGCTGGGGGAAGGGGGTCTTCGTTTCCGTCTGGGGGCCACCCCCGACCAAGCGCAACGCTGGACGAACTTGCTCCACTCCTTATTGGTCTTTTCCCGCGAAGTGGTGGTGCCCGCCGCGGTGTGGAACCAAATGAAACCCCATTTGCAAGGCGATCCCGGCGTTGATAACCCCGATGGTTCCCACACCCTGCCCGCCCGGGAGTACAGTCTCGCCGATTTGCTGAAATCCATCGCCGAGGACATCGTCATTCAAACCCAAGCATAATCCGAACAATTCAGTTGCCCACGGGATTCGACGTAAAATCTGACCCAATTTACTTCACAAAAAAGATCGACCGTATTCCCGGCTACGCTCTCACATTTTTGTTTCGTAAAAAGGGCGGTCTTTTCCGTCTCGCATCAGCGGATCTGCCGCCCCGCGTCAGCGCCTCTGGCGCCCCAGGTGTCACGAGCTATGCGAGTGACCAGGTGCCGGGAGCTCTGCGACCGGCCGGTCCTCGCGTGCAACTGAATTATCCGGGCTAAGCCCCCCGCCCGTCATCCACTCCCCTCCGTCTTTTGACCGGAATCCATAAAATCTCCCCATTCCCCCCGCCAGATCCACGATGGGGAGAGCGTTGCGTTTATTCCCCGGACCGCTGTGTTCCAACCGCGTTTTACGCCCCCAAAAAAGGGGCCCCGGTCCTTGCGGACCGGGGCCCCCTGTTGCAATCCGTGGCGGGGTTAGGCGCTCTTCGCCACCGCCCGCATGTCCTTCAACACCTTCTTGATCGCGTCCACCGCGCTCCCGATCTCGATCAGCGCCCCCTTCAGGACGTTCTTCCACAGGGCTTTCTCGCCCGTCACCACACGCACCCCCAGCGTCGTCGTCCCCAGGAACCCAGGCAGCAGGGCCGTCAGTCCCGTGTAATCGATCACGGCCACTTCGCCCTTGAATTCCAGGGCCTCCTTCGCCGACTTCCGGTCCATCACCTCAAACACAGGCGCCCCGCCCTTCAGCGTCGTCGTCCGCAGGGCCTGTTTCAGCGCCCGCGGCATCCCCTTCCCGTGGTTGTCCACCACCACCAACCGCAGGGGCGAGCCCCCCTCCGTCGCCGCCCAATCCCGCGCCAACGCCTGGAACTTCCCAAGCACCGCCGTGTTCACCCGCTTGCCGTTCATCAGCTCGCTCGCCGCCACCACAGCCACCCGCGCGTCGCGCGTGCTCACCGCCGGCGCCGCCATCAATTCCTTCAGCGACGCCTCCGAATACAGCCGCTCCATCCAGTACTTCCGCGCCCCCTCGTTCTTCACACCCGACAACCGCTCCGCCAGCGCCGTCGTCAACTGGTACCCCAACCACAGCCGCGCCGCCTCCACCCCTTTCTCACCCCGCAGCGCGTCGATCTCCCGCAGGAGGCCCAACAGGCTCAATTGCCCCAGCTCACGCGGCAGCGCCGTTTGGATCCGGTATTCCACCAAAAGTTCCGACGTCCCAGCGCTCACCGCCCCCGCACGCCGCGCCAGCGTCGGCACGTGCGCCACCTCGTGCGCCAGCGCCAACACCGTCTCCTCCAGCGGCATCGCCGCCAGGTGCACCGTGAAAACCTCGCCGTCCTGCGACACGAACGCCTTCGGCGCCGTTTCCGCGCCGGCTTTCACCGCCTTCTTGTGGGCTTTGGCGTAAGCTTCCGCGGTGTAGCGGCGCACCTCCACCACCGGCCGCCGGCTCAAGGGCGCCACGCCGTCCTTCGCCTCCGCCCGCAGCATCAGCCCCAACATCCGCTCCGCCACACCGTTCAACGTTGCATCGCTCATCGGCCGGCTCGGCGTATTGATCCCCAGCGCTTTATATGTCTTCGGCGTCATCCGGATCCCGCCCAACGCCGCGATCCGCTGTTTCAACGACTTCCGCAGCCCCTCCGCGTTGGTCTCCAGACCCAATTCCGCCATCAGACTCGACAGCCGCGCGTCCACCAACAGCTCCGTCAACATCGGGTCCAGCGCCTTCAGCTCCGGCGCCAGCACGTGCATGAACGCCAGACCCCGCACCCGCAGGTCCTGCCGCAACGACAACCGCGCCCCCGCCGTCTCTTTCGCCACACGCACCGCCGACTCCACCTGCTCGATCCGCTTCTTCAATTCTTCCAAAGACAACCCCAGGGCGTCCCACGTCGACCCCTCCGGGAATACCGCCGCCATCACCAGCCCGGTCGTCATCGGCACCGCCAGTGACTCCGTCTTCCCTTCCACCGTCAATGTCCCGTCAATCTTTTCCCCATTCTGGATCGCCCGCGTCACCGCCTCGCCCACCGTCTCCGTCGTCACCGTGGTCACGCCTTCCGCCGTCACCACCCCTTGCTCGATCGTTCCCTCCGCCGTCACACGGTAACCCACCACCGGCGAGTCCCTTGGCCCGCGATCAGGTGGTACGTCGGGTCTTCCATCGTCCCCACCGCCCAATTGTGCCGCCGGTTCGTCATCGCGTCCGTCAAACTGTACACCGGCTTTTCCGGCATCGCGTTGATCACCACGTTGTGCGCGTGCACCGGCGTCACGCCCGGCTGTTCCATCATCGCCGCCGACACCGCCACACCGCCAGACACCGTTGGCTCCGCCGGCACCGCCGTCGCCGTCCGCCCTGCCACCAGCGCCACGCCGTGTTCGCCCAAGGACAGCCCTTTGACGGCCTGCGCCGCCGCCACGGCCGTTTCCGCCGCCGTCGCCGTCCCCACCGCCGCGCCCAACCCCAGCGCCGCCATCATCCGGCCCCACAGGCCGCGCTTCGCCGGCGTCACGCCGCCTCCACGCAACGTCAACACCCCGGCCTTCCCGTCCGTGCCACGCAGTTCGGCCAGCATACGCTCCGCCGTGGCTCCGCTCAAAGACGCCAAACCGTCGTTCCACGCGCGACCCGCCGCCACGTTCGACAGCGCCCGCACCGTCCCGTAGGCGAACGACACAAAGGTCGGCATCACCTGCGCCAGCGCCGCCCCGAATTCCCCCGCCCCCAAGTCCCGGTGCGCCAACTCGTGGCGCATCACGCCCAACGCCATCACGTCACGGTTCCACGCCCCGATCGGGTTCAGCCACCCCATCCAATTCGAGCCCATCAACCCGGCAAACCGCTCCCAGGTCACACGCACCCGGCCGCCCTCCACCCAGGCCGTCACACCCGCCCCCTGCGCCCGGTCCAGGGACCGCTCGCGGCCCCACTGTCCCAGGAAGTACGCCGACGACATCAACCCCGCCGCGGCCAACGGCGCCGCCCACAGCGTCAACCCCGCCAGCGCCATCCCCACAACCGCACCGCCGCCCAACCCAAAGCTCCCCACGCCCATCCACAGCTGCCCGGCTTCGCTCAACGTCGCCCGCGCCCCCGGCGCTTCCATCCGTTGCTCCTCGGTCTCCGTCGTGCCCGGCAAGCCACCCGTCGGCATCGGGGTCGGCGAACCATCGGGCGGGGTCGCCTGTATTTCATTGCCCAGATCCGGACCCAGGCCCTTTTCGTCTGGCGACAAGGCGTCCTTGGACTCCTGGCTCAGGGATCCCAACGCGGTGCTCAATCCCTCCAACGCCCCCCAAGCGTTGCGAATATTGTCTTTTGTCTCATCCAACGCGAACGTTGTGCTCAGGATCCCCGCCATGCCGAGGCATGCCCCCGCGATGTTTCCAAGTTCCCGTTGGACCAGTTCACGGGTTTCGGCATCCAGAGATTTGTCGCTCTGCTGTTGCCGTTCCCTCTCCTGAATGCGTCGGTTCAGTTCGTTGGTGACATTCGAAATCCGTTGATAGATCGGCCCAAAGCGACCACCGTCCCGAACAATCCGTGCCAATTCGTCTTTCAAATCCATAATGTGATCATTGAGTTGGACGAACGTCCATTTCGTCATGTCGGTTCCCGGCTCCGCCACGTCCGTTGCCCCCGATTGCCGCTGTTGTTGCGCGTCCGCCGCTTGCTTCGCGTCAACATCCACCGGCGCCGCCGCCAGATCGTTGGTCCGACCCGCCAAGGCCGCGTTGATAGTCGTGAGTTCCCGGTCCGAGGCGGAAAGTTCGTTGAAAACTTTCAGCGCCGGCGAGCTATCCTGTCCACGGGAAATCCCCGCCAACCGAATCATCAACTCCGCCCCCACACCGGCCTTATTCGAGGCTCGACTCAAATCTTCCAAACTCAAAGCGGAGGATTGGGTCTCCAACTTCGCCCATTCCGCGACCGCCCGACGATCCGAAGACCATCCCCATTTTGAATCCCGGTGCCAATCCCTTAACTGAGCAAGAAGGGGCAAGGAAAGCGGACTCACGATGCCGATCACAGATCCCGTCATCGCACCGATCGCCGCGCCAACCACCGGGGACACCCCCAGCATTGACCCTTTGATTTTTTCCATCCAGGGTTTATTCGACTTCCAGTTTATGGAAAATTCCTTATATGTTTCGGCGTAGGATTTAAACCCGTTCGTAAACAGCGTCGCCCGGCCTCCCACCGTCAAAATGGCCTCAAGCCGATTGGCAAACGCCGTCGGCCCTTCAAGTCGCGCGGCCCCCAAGGACGCCAACTTGTTCATGGAGGCTCGTTCGGCAAACCGCCGCCCTTGATCCCCCAAAGCGGGAACGAGCTGCGTGGCGAGCTCCGCCAGAGGAGCGAACACCCCCGCGTTCAAGCCGTTCGGGTTATCCCGCATTTCCCGCAATTGACGCACAACATCCTGCGAGAACCCTTTTTCCTCCAAAACCGCGGCCAACTTCGTCCCCGCCTTCTGGCCCAATCCAAAGAGGCCTTTGTTCGTCCCTTCCCCACCCAGATCGGCTGTGGCGCGGGCCACAGAGAGCGCTCCTTCTAGTACAGGAAGCGCCGAGAGAATCACCTGGTTGACCGTGTTGGGAATCCCAAGCGATTCCAATCGTTCCGCGTCTTTGATCGCCCAGGCCAAGTGGTTGTCCATCCGGTCCGCCGTGCGGGCCATGATTTCCAGCAACCCGCGCCGATCCGAGCCGCGCTGCGCCGCCGGCGTGTTTTGGCTCGTTTCGACCAGGTCCGGGTTCGCCACCAACATCCCGGCGAAGAGAAGCCCCGTCGCGTCCAGGTTCCGCCAGCGCAATTCGTTGGCGAACCCTTCCAACCCGGCCACAAACCCTTCATATTCCACCGAGTTCCCCCGCGCTTCCATCGGTGCGGACGCCAGTGCCGTTTTCATGGTGGCGATCAATCGAGCTTCAAAAGTCCACTGCTCACCGCGGAAATCCAACCCCATATCTTTCAACGACGTCGTCAGATCCGCCATGTGCCCCAACACGTTCCATTGGGATCCCACCGGCGTGTTGGTCCACGCGGCTTGCCACCCCTCCAACGCGGTGACAATTTGGTTCAGGGACGCCAATTGCCCCTGAGCCCCCACGGTGGAGAAGGTCTCCCGGGCAAAGAGCGCCAGTTCCGCCGCTTGACCCGAGGCCACGAGGGATTGCGATTCCCGAGCAATGGCGTCAACGACGCTTTCCCCCTCCAGCATCGGCCGGGTGGCCAGCAATTGCGTCGCGGTCCAGACCGTGTCCGCCAAACCGCCCCAATCGCCCGCCATTTCCTCGGCCAACGACCCCGCGAAATCGTGCAAGGCCGTTTCAAGCCGCGCGTTGGTAGGAATCCCCGGAACCAACCCCGACTGTTCCATCACTTTGCCCACCAAGACGGCGTTGATGAGCGAGGTCGCGTCTTTGTGGGCCGTGGTGGCCAACGTCGGCGATATCACCCGCGCGTTGACGGAGTCCTGGTATTCGTTACTGTTGATCGCCCCGGCCACGTATCTTTCGGAAGTGCCAAGAACGTGTGCGTTGAGGGCGCTTTGAGTGATGTCCGGGTTGGAGAACCGCGACATGCGGGAAGCGGTGCTCAGCCGGCCCCGACCGCTGGGGTCGCCCATTTCCTGCAACACCTCCGACACTTGGTGCGGAAGCGCCTGCGCCATGGCCTCGATCGGCTTTTCTTTGAGACCCTCTTCGACGGTAAACCGCTGATAGGCCCCCAACCGTCCGCGCGCCCAGGCGCCGCCGGCAATATGCTCAAATTTGTTGATGTATTTAATGAAAGGCCCGAACACCGGCACCGACTGCATCAACGGGCCCACAATGGGCCGGAACACCCCCACCATCCCGCCGAACGCCCACATCATGGGATCCGTGGCCGTGTTCTTGATCGTATCGGCGAGCCCCACGAAGGCCGCTTCCCATCCCTGACCGAAGGTCGGAATATTGATCAATCCACCGAAGAATTGTTTCGGCGAACCGCCGACGGCCGTGTTGATGGCTCCGCCGATCCCGTAGGCCGCGGCGTTGAACACCGTGACGTCCCGGACGGTCCGTTCCAGACCGATGAGCCCGGTCTTCAGCCCCTCCGCCACTTCACGGCCGACCCGCATGGAGTAACCGGAGATACCTCTCCAAGAACCACTTACCATTGTTTTAAAACCAATAGTAATGCCGTTTCGAATTGTATCGGCCGCTAAGAAGGCTCTTACGGGATCCATAATAACGGTGGTCCCAATGGATTTCAACCAAGACAAAGCGGCGTTTGTTCCAGTAACTTCCCCCACGCCCACCACAACCTCCCGGGCAGCAGCGACCACACCCTGCCGAACGGTGCCCGCCGCCTGGAACGCCCCCGCAGGACCGGTAATAAGCGTCGTCCGGACTCCTTGGGCCAACTCCACCGCGGTTTCTCGACTTGCGAACACCCGCCCCCCGCTCGACCCCGCCATGCCGGAGGTCATAAAGGGCCCGAAGACCAACATCGTTTGAATGGCCGTCACCGTCCCAGCGCTTAAGCCCAACCCCTGCCACAGGTTGACCCCCATCGCGCTGAACGCCATGGGCACCACGCCTTGCCAACCACTAATCCCCGTCGGATCTCCGTAAACCCCAATGTTGAGCAGGACTTTCGGTAATGTAAACTGGCCCATCCAGAAGGACGCCGTACCAAGCGCCTTGTCGGAAAGGCGGAACACCGCCGGAGCGCCGCTCGAGAACGGGTTCAAGGCCCACAAGGCGGTTTTACCGATGGCGCCGGCCACAGCCCCGGCCGTGATTTCTTTCGCCGTTGCCACCACAGCGGCCGCCACCAATTCTTGGGTGATGCCCTGGGCTTTCAGCAGGCTTTGGGACCCGGCACCAAAGAATTGCGTTAATTGCGAATAACTCCGGGCTCCGGTCAACCGCACCAAATTCGTCACGACGGCCGCGTCGGCGGTGTTTGTAAGCCCGTACCGCGCCGCGGTCTCCACACTGTTCAGGCCCAACACACGCATGGTGGAGGCGGTTCCGAACACTTTCGACCACACCATCGATTCAATTCTCGTCGTCACGAGAGACGATGTGTTGCTCACCATCGGCCCCACCCGCGGGACCAAGGAGCCCAACAACCGCTCCGCCGCCAATGTCTTCCCGAGCCCGATCAATTTCGCCGATCCGAGCAACACCGGTGCGGGGAGAATCGCCAATCCGAGGGTCAAGAACCCCGTGGCGTTGTCACCGCGAGCGAAATGTTCCCGCGCCATCCCGGCTCCGATCGCGCCGATCCAAACGTCGGTCATGCTGATGGTCATCGCCAGACGACCGGTCGTGGCGGCCCCAGCCGCCAAAGCGGTGCTGCGCAACGCCGCGGCCCCGCCCCAGCGCAACAGGACCTGGCCCGCGCCCTGAACACCCACGCGCGTAAGCACCGACCCCGCACCCCGCATCAACATCGCCCTCGCTCCGAACACAGGCACCACCTGCGCCCCGGCCGTAAACAGCGTCCACCAAGCGCTGAACGCCCCCACGTTCGGATCCCGCAACCCCAGACCCCAGAACGCCTCGTCCGCCCACTTACTATCCCCGCCAGCGTAGGACCAGAGGGAACCCCCCACGGCTTTGAAATAGTTCCCCACGCTGGAGAACACCCCGCCCACCGCATCCCCGGTCCATTGCGCGGCTTTGGTGCCCCAACCGCGGGGGTCCACCAAGTTGGTTTCATTGGCCGCCATGGACGAATCCACTTTCCCGTCTTTCAAGGAAAGCGATCCACCGAGCAGGCCTCCTGTGAATTCCGTCCCCCCCAACGTGTAAGACTCCCCACGCCCGAGACTCAATTCACGGTTGGCGGTCAACACCTTCCCATTGGCGAAAGTGACCGAGGTGATTCCGGCCAACAAGACGCCTTTCTCATCGCGCACAAACCCGGTCTCAATGGTGGCGTTCACCTTAAGGGTTTTCCCGTCGTATTCAAGTATCCTGGATTTCCCGCCGCCCAGAGATTCCGTTTCGCGCAGTTTAAGGAGTTCGCCTCCGAGGCTCATGATCGCCGCATATTCCTTGGAAATCGCCCCGCTGGCATTGCGAACAACGAGGCGATCCTGGCCTTCGGCCATGCGAACGAGCGGGGTAAAGCCTTCAAACTCCTCCCGCACCGCGACGTAAACCAACTCGCCCTTTTGCCCGTTGGGCGCCTGGCGGTTCTGTATGTGAATCACGCTAGCGATAACTTCCTTGGCTTCGTAAGCGTCTTTCCCGCTGCCCATCGTTTGACGATTCCCGATCCAATGCTTGTTGCCCGCTTTGTCCCATTCCGCCGTGATCTGTTTGCCGTCGACGCTCGCCGAGACCGATTCCCACACCCCGTTCATTTGACGGCTCGTGACTTTCATCGTGGGCCCTTCCATCGCGCCCCACAATGAGGTTGTCCGTGTCAGTCCGTTCGCCGAAGACACAACCGAGGTGAACATGCCTTCACCGTCCAAATAAAGCGCCGCCAAGCTGTCACCGGAGGTCCCGTTGTTTAGGCGATTTTGGAAGTTTTTCTGCTCCCCTTTGGACAAGTCGTAACCAGTCGGAGCGAGAACTGTCTTTTGGAATTGCACCCCATCCACCACCTCGTATTTTCCCGCGGTCCCCTTGGCCAAAACTCCCCATCCGCTTTTGTTCGACAAAGTCGTAACGCCTTTTTTGAATTCGACGTCGAAGCGGGCGAAGATCGTCAACCCGCCTTTGGCGGTTCCTTGAATGGAGACCTTATTCCCCTCGCCACCGCGGGCGATCAAACGATAGGTTTCTCCTTCGCTGTTCCGACCGACCAAAACGGCCTCCATGCCTCGTTCGCTGATGTCCAAGCGATAGGTGGACTGAGAAGACGCTCTATATTGGTCGTAAAAGCCTTCCAATGATTTGAGCCGGTCGGGAGCGCCCGCCAAAGCGGCAAATTGGGCGTCCGTCTTTTCGGATCCTTGGAACAAGACGCTGGTGGCCTTCAAGCTGTCGAGAGACCCCTCGATACTGCGTGTGCCGTCCGCGTGGAACGTGATGGACTGTCCCACCGAAGTGCCGTTGATTTCCCAGTTCGCCGTCCCCACCATGATTTTCGAATCCGGGGCTTTGAAGTAGTATTGTTCCACCTGCCAGGTTTCCCCCAATTTCTCCGCCGGAACCACCAACGCACTGATCTTGGCTGTTTCTCCAGGCACGACCGTGAAGAACTCCCCACGGGCGTCTTTGTGACCCACCAAGTTCACGCTCGCTCGGACCCACCCCGGCATACCGCCCACACCGCCCGCGCCCTCCTGGTTATTAAGCCGGATGTCGCCCGACACCGACACCTCCACCCGCGCTCGCACATTGCCAATCCCGTCCCATTCCAACCCCAAAACCTGAGCGTTGGGGTTTTCGGATTTGTAAGTTTTTGTTTTGTCGAAAGCGTCCGCGAGGACGGCGTAAGTGGTGATAGGATTCGTTTTAAGGTCCTGGACAAACCGGATTTCTTGACCGGAGAACACCACCGCATAGGCCTTCCCAGACATGGTGTAAGTCCCAGTCCCCACATAGCCGGACACCTGCCACGTTCCATTGACCTGGTTCAAGACCATCCCGGACAACGACGCGTCGGAGATCCGCCCCAGTTGTTTGACTTCCATGGTCTCAAACGAAAGACGAATCGTATCCTTACCGTCCGAAACGCCCGTCAACACCGTTTCCTTGAACTCCATCCCCAGGGGAACGAAAATGGCGTCCTTGGCTTTCAGAGTCGTCGCCAGATAGGTCGCGGTGTAGGCGCCTTTCGCCGCATCGAAGTTGTACGAGCCCACCACTTTCGACCCGGAAAGGAGTTGGCCTTTGACGTCCACGGTCCCCACAAACCCCTTCTTACCGTCCAACACGAAACCGATCGATTCCACCGTCCGCCCGGCCCCGCGTTCACCGGAAACGCTGATCGGGACGATGGCCCGGGTGACCAGGGTCTGACCACTGGCCATCTCCACACGTTGGG
The DNA here is from genome assembly GCA_016706425.1 of Elusimicrobiota bacterium. NCBI lineage: Bacteria > Pseudomonadati > Elusimicrobiota > Elusimicrobiota bacterium. The sequence goes on along the minus strand of JADJJR010000001.1, from coordinate 1,286,091 downwards.
CTTGCCCGGAGCCCAACGCAACCTGGCGAATCCCCCCCTGGGAGTTCGGGAGAGTCAAGGTCATGCCCGCCGGCGCCGTCATCAAATTTCCCAGCGTGCGAACCGTCGAAGTGACGTCCATCCGCCGAAAGCGGAACCCGTCCTTGTTCATCGTCAAATAATCTCCAACCGTCCGCCGCATTTCGACTATATTAAGCTCCGCGTTGATGACCTGGTATGTCTGGGATTGGTAGCTGCCTTTAACGTAAAGTCGTCCGCCCTGGCCGACGGTCGTCAGTTCGATGGATCGCTTCGCCCCCAGCATCAAAAGCCGCGTGCCGCGCTCGGCATGCACTTCACCGGATTTGACCGTGAGGCTTACTTTGCCCGACAGGGAAATGAACGTGGCCCCTAAACCTCGCGCCAAGGCTTTGAACTCCGCGTCGACCTTGCCCGACGGTACCGCCACCAGCCCCGCCACAGTGCGCTGCAACGACCCGTTACTAACCAATTGATCCCCGCGAACAGCCATCATGACGCCGTCCCTATCCGCATACCCCTTCACTTGGCCACCCGCGCTGACAGAACCACTTCCCAACACTTCTCCTTTCCCGTTGTAAATGACCGCTCTCGTCTCTTTTCCTTTCACCCCAAACCCAACCGAATCGGCCAAAAGGCCCAGATTCGACATCAAGATCCGGTCCTCGGCTTCCACTTTTGTCGGCATGGCGTCGATTAAAAGGGCCACGAGCGTTTCTTTCCCGACCTGGGTCACGTTTTTGTGTATCAAAGTGGACCAACGCCCCCCGTCTTTGGTGAGGACTTCCGCCCGCCAGGATCCCCCAACGCGATTCATAAACGCCACGTCCACCACATCCTTAACGGTAACCCGGAAAACAGTCAAAGAGTCATGCAGTCCGTCCGCCCCGCGAAGGCTGGAATACCCCTTTCCGACGCCAGCGCCGTCCACAGTGAGATCAATATCGACCCGCCGCCCCTGGTCGTCCTGACCGATCACAGCGAACCGTCCGTCACCCAGAGACATGATCCGATCCAGGCGAACCACGTTGCGCGAAACCATTTGACTGTTTAAGGCATGGACAACGGGCTTATCGGCTCCCATGCCATTCAATTCAACGATTCTTGTCCCATCCAGAATGGCGCGGACATTGGTCTCCAAGGCTTTCCCAACAACCCCTTCGAACATGGCTGTGTACCCGTTGACCGTGGTGCCCGTGATCATAAGAACTCGTTCGTCCGCGGGCCCGTCTTTCAACACCCGGACTGCCAGATTGGAAGTGATCCCCAGCTTATCGGCCTGATTGTTGACCGCAGTCAGTGTCGCCGCGGACTGCACGGTCCCATTAACGCTCATCGCCGACACCCGCTGACCGTTCGTGATGTAAATGAGATTCGCGGTGGCCGACTTCCAGTCCCGGACGACCACCCGCTCACTGTCTCCCTGCCGCCCCTCCGCGGAGTAAACCAATCCACCTTCCACCGATCCCACGGAGAACATAAGTCCGGCTTGTCCGGCCCCGATTCGTTCCGCTTGGTTCCGAATCGCCGCAATTTCCCCCATGACCGATGTAATCCCTTCGGTCGTCAAGAACGTTTTGGCCGACAAATCGCCCTGCATCTTAATGGAGGTCAACCCCTGACCGCTAACGATGTGCAGGGATTCGCCCGTATCGCGAGCGACCGCTTCCGCCGGCAAATCACCCCGCAGCAACGTCAGCCGATTGGCCACAGCGGTGACGCCCGACGTCTCCAACCGCCCCAAATATTCCACCGCCAGGTGCGCTGTTTTGGTTCCGTCCGTCAATTCCAACGTGACGCTGCCCTGGTCGGACATATTCAACAAGCGTCCGTTCGAAACCATCACTTCGGCCCCGTTGGAGAGCGTGTGATGCATGAAGGTCACGGTCACTCCCGCGGCCACAGACAGCTTCGCCCCGTTACCGTTGAGCACCGCTTGGCCGTCAACGAACTCCACCAAGCCTTGGACGACGTATTTTTTGCTGGTCTCATTTAAGAAAGTGGCCTGGGTCGACACCGTGTGCTCTTTGCCGGAGTCCCTCGAAGCCGCTTTGTACACCGACAGAGACTCGGAGTAAATGTGAGCTCGGCCCACCATTTGCACTTGGCCGGACGGGTGGATGAGGAACTCGGCCTGCGGCGCCCCCGACACGCTTCCTCGCAGGATCGCCTCTTCTTTGCTTCCATCCCGCCCGACAAATTGAACCCGGATGTCGGATTTACCGGCGGTCCATTTTCCATCTTCCTGGACAAACAGGAACACGTCCCCGGACACCTTGGGCGAGATCACCATGGCCTGGTCATTGCCGGTCTGGATATGCAGTTCACCGGTGACCTTGGCCGACACGCCGGCTTCCCATTGAAGCGTGATGAAGAAGTCCGTCGTGACGATCATGGTTTCCCGGCCAGTGGGAGCGATAACGGTCAAAGGCCCCATTTCATAACCGCTTTCGATTTCAATCCCAACCAGGATTTTGCCGTCCGTTCCTTGCTTGACGGTTCGAATCGGCGCCCAGTCTTTCCCGAACAACACTTTCCCACCGATTATTTTGGTCCTATCCAGTTCAATGGAAAGCGCATTCCCATTCCCGTCCCGGACCCCATTGACCGCGCCCCACCCCCAGTTGCTGTTCTGATCGATCAGAGTCCAGGATTGCGCCAGATAAACAGACTCGTCGTTCTCAGTTTGGATTTGCATCAACCGTTGCGACGTAGCGTTGACGCCCCGAATTTCCCCCGTCCAAAGATTCATATTCATGGCGCCCGAGTACGCGTATTTTTCGTCACCGGGCAACCGATAAAAAGCCCCTTCCACCCGGACCGCGACCACATGATATTCCCCATCGTTGTCGCGATAAATCTCGCTCGGGGACACCTTGAGATTCTCGCCTTTCAGATAATCCGACGGGGACAATTGCCCTTCCAAGACAGAAAGAACGATCAATTCCCCCGCGAAACGCCCCTCGGCCAATCGCATTTTGAATTGTCGGTTGTCAATTTTCACTTCCATGATGCGGCCAACGGTCGACAGCTCATCGGCCGACAACACCGGTAGTATTTCCGCCCCCACGCCGCTCTTGTTCATGCGGGCGGCGAAGGTGTACCCGCCGTCCCTTTCTTCAAGGCCCATGGCTTTGAATTGGGCCAATTGCGTCGAAGACAGCCCATTGGCCTTCACCGTCATGGTGAGACTGATGTTCAGCCCCCCCGCCGATTGTTCCGCGCGCAGGTTGAGATTTTCGGCCTTATTGAGCAGATCGCGTTGGATCATAGTGTCCAAGAGATCCACCAATTTCTTGGGGAGTTTCGTTTCATCCAATTCTTTGTTCTTGATTTTGGCGTTCAGCTCTTGGCTTTGCTCTTGGGTCAGCGTCATTTGCACGGCGCCGACGGCCTGAACGCCGCCTTTTTCCAAACCGAGGGTGGCGCTCACCTTGATGCCGCCACCATCAATGCTCCGCAAGGCGCCCAATCCACCGGCGGCGGAATCGGTCAACATTCCCAGGTCCGCCCCCGATATAGAAAGCTGCTCCCCGCCTTGAACTTGATAAATCGCTTCCCCGCTCGCCCCCAAAGCCAACGCCCATTGCATCTCCACGCTTCCTTTCACACCCGTGAAAGCGGAGGCAAAGGCGGCGGCCATGGCGTTCCCGTTCTCCCCCAGGGCGGCCGTTGTTCTCTTCAGAGCTTCCTGCCCGGTCAAGCCCTCGAAGGCGCTGGCCTTGCCCACCACGAAAGCGCCTTTTTCGCTGATGCGGAATTCGACCCGGTCGCCCGAGCCGTAGCCCAAAGCCCCGGCCATTGATTTGATGGTGGCGTTCTTGAGCGCATCGAAAGACTGAGAGAACTCGACGTTGACGCCGTCTTCCCAAATGACGAATTTGCTGACCTGCGCCCCCACCAAGTCCGACTTCAAGGCGTTCACAACACCTTCAATTTTCGCCCAGGCCTCTTTATTGCCCATCACATCCACAAACGCCGACTGAAGGGCTTTGGTGAATTTACCGACGTTTTCAGCGGTGATATTGGCGAACGCGCGGGTTACGTCCAACCCCATCTTCCCTGTGTCGAGGTCAAAAATGACCCGGAGCATGTCGTTCTGCAAGCCCACCGTGTCGACGAATTTTGCGAATTTCGGGTCTTTGATACCCGACCCGAGCATATCGACCATTAACAGATTTTTGCCGTTTGCAAAACCAGCGTAAACATCGCGGACCTTGGTCAAATCAATCTTGCTCAACTGATCCGGCGAAAGCAGCATCAACGTCGCCCGCTCTTTGGACGAAAGTTCCGGATTCTGAACTGTCAGAATGGCCAGCCGACTGGCGGCCAGGGTGTCGATGTTGCCCAACCACGACGACCCCATCAAATCCGTTGTCAGACCCAAGAGGCCGGCCAAATCGGGCCCACTTTTCAGCAACATATCGCCAAAATTGCTGACCCGGGGCCCCGTTTCCGTTTGGAGAAACATTTTTTCATCGCCGCTTTTTAAAACATTGCCGAGAGCGGTGGCGATGTTCGCGCTATTGCCTTGACCGCTGTAATCCGCCATCACCTGCATTTGTCCTTCCTGGCTAAGCGATTCCCAGAGACCTTTAATCGTGGGCAAAGTCAAAAACGATTGAACATCATCTTTGGCATCGCGGACTTGTTGCAACTTTTCCTGATATTCCTGCCGAGCTCCGTCGTAAACTTTGATACCGAGGTATCGCCCCAAACCCTCGCCGGCCTCGTAGATCGCGTTGGTCATCATTTGTCCCACCGCGGTCAGATTGGATTTGCCATTCCCCGAGGGGGTGGCCATCAAATAACCGTATTTCTTCTGCATAACCTGGTTCAATTTGCTGGCCAAGGAGTTGGCAAAACCCGCCAACACGCCCTTTCCATAGGCGTCGGGGTCGGAACTTTCTCCAAAACTGGAGGTAATGAACGATGATACGAAGGCCGTAAGCCACCCGTATTTTTCCCCCAATATTTTTGAAACCACGGCGCTGACGGCCACCCGCTTGGCGGCGCTCATCAACGAATCGGTCCAATTTGTATTGGCCCCTCCGGTGAGCCCCGCCGTGACGGCTGACGTCACGAGGCTCGACAAGAACCCCAAATTGGGGTTCAAATCGTGGAACAATTCATTAACGATCAAGCCCACGCTCCGAACCGCAAGTTCCTTGAGCATAAATTGGGCCAGCCCTTGCATTGTTTTATCCGCGATCCCTTGAGTCAAATAATTCACAGCGTTTGATAAAACGCTGTCTTTGGCCACGGTTCCAGTGGCGCCTCCGCCAGCCGAGGAAAGAGCGCCGGTGGCCATAAAGTAGGCGGAAACCGCCGCGATGGCCCCTTGTATCAAAGCGAATTCAAGGTTGCCGGTCATCATGTAGGCCACGGCAAAATTCAAAACAAACACCGCCCCCACAAAGGCCACCAACCCGACAGTCCCCATGGTCCCCATGGCGGCGGCAAACCCCGATGTGGCCAGTGTCTCCAAAAAAGTGGACATGACGGAAGAGAAGGTGGTCATGGCACCACTCATGGCGGCAACCACAGCGGCGGCGATCACGACCGCAATAACGATAATAACCACCGCGATAATGATCCCAAGGAACCCGCCCGCGGAACCTCCACCGCCGCTGACCTTGGTGTCTTCCCACACCTTGTTTTCATTCCGTTTGGTCAGCTGATTGTTCCCGTCGTAATCAAACGTGACGGTCCGCAAACCATCGGTGGTTTGCGAGCCGCCTTTGCCAACGGGCGGCTGGAAGCTGTGGTACCGTTCGGTTTGCGAGAGGACGTTGCCGTATTCGTTGTAAACGATGTTGGAGGTTTGGGTCCACCCGTGGGACCCGTCAGAATTGCTGTAGGAGCTGAAGGTGGCCCCCGCCCGTCCGAATTGGTCGAACTGGGAGTTTGAGGTGCTCCCCGACGTGGTCATGTTTTGAACAATTGTTTTTGATCCCCGTTTTCCACTCTTCACCTGAGTGGTCGAAGGAGAAGTCTTGACGTAAGAGCTCGACGTCAACCGGCCGTAACTGTCGTACTGCATATTATATTGAGTGTAAGAAAACCCGAAACTACTGCTGTAGCCTTCGTAGCGTGACAACTGGCTATTGCTCGCGGAATGAACGGTTCCCGAGATGCTCTGATAACTCAGCTGACCATCCGCGTCATAATTCTTAACCACCGTCACCGTGGCGGAACCGTACTGCCAGCCATCGGAACCATCAGTGAGACCGCCCAGCAGACCGTAATGCGAACCCGACCAACTCACCGTCATGTGCCGGCCGATTTCCCGACCTTTGCTGTCGTGACGCATCCAGTGGACCGTCACATAAGCGGCGGCGCCACCGTTTTGGGACACGGATCCGTTGTAGGAATACACCCGCCCCGCCCCGTCGTAAACAACGTTGTTGCGGGTGTTGACGCTGTACCCGTTGCCCTCGTTCCAGCGGGTTTCCGTATCGCTGAGAACGCGGCCTTTTCCGTCGACGGAATGGATCACCTGATCCGTGGCGAAGCGGCCGTGGCCGTCCCGGTAACCCCTCTCAAAATGGAGCACCACGTGGCCGTTGGAATTTTTCACGTCCCAGGAAACGGTCCACTGGAATTGATTGTTCACCACACCGACGACATATTCGCCCTCGATGTTCGTTCCTAGCGGTTTGGCGTTAACGTTAATCCCTCCCAAAGCCCCGGACATCGAAGGCATGGGGAGACGGCCATCCCGGATGGCCTGTTGCACAAATCCTTTGGCGAGATCGTAGGTCCGGGTGTTGTGGGACTTCCCGCTGACGGTTCCGAAGACGTGGGTCCCGATCTTGTTGCCTTTGTCGTCGAAGATAGAGCGATTGACATAGTAACTGTACTTCCCGCTTTGGGTGCCGATGGTCAACGTTCCGTCGTTTCGCTTTTCAACGCCGATTTGGGTCCAGCCGGCCAACCCCGCTTCGGAGTAGGGCAAGTTCAGCGCCCCGGCGGAGATGTAGCGCTGGACGGATTCCTTGGAAAGATCGTAAGTGGAAAAGTGGTCCGCGTAGGTAACCAACCGCTCGACTGTGGCGCCGTGTTCCACCACCGTCTCGGTGGGGAACGTGAGGCCGTCCACCCGTTGGCCCATGATTTCGCCCGTGGACGGGTCGATGATATCGAAGACCACCCGGGCGACGCGGTCCCCGCCCTGGATGCCCATATTCAACCGTCCCGAATTCCAGTCAAGCTGGCCGATTTCGGGGGCGTTGGGGCCGAACCGGGGCAACACACCCGAGGCGATGGCGGATTGGACGGAAGCGTGCGTCAGTTTGTAGGAGACGTAGCTGTCGGTGCGGACATTCTCCCCGGAACCCGAAATGCCCCGAATATATTCACCGACGACATCGCCGCCGCTCCGCACGTTCTGTGTCTCTCGGAGATAAAATTCCCCCGTGGCGGTCCTGCCCATTTGCAATTTGCCCGTGGTGGTGTCCACCGTGCCGAAAGGGAGGCTGTTTTTGTTGGAGCCGCCGTAACGGGACCACTGCTGCTCGGCCGAACCTTGGTACTTGTCGTACCGGAAGATTTGGGAGGTGCTGGCGTTAAACCCCCCGCTGCGGGCGGCGCCCGCGTTGGTCACCACCCACGTCGTTTCCCCGCCGCCGACCAAACCCCACCATGTTTTCGTATAGGCCGTGCCCATGTGGCCCGTTTGCGGGGCGTAGCGCGCTTGCGACGCGGCCCAACCCTGTTTGTCGGTCCCGAAACAACCCCAGCCGAATTCACCGTACCCGAAGTAAAAGCCCTTGTATTCCCCCACCATGCCATAGAAACCCGAGTAAGTCGGCTCCTGATTCCAGGAATTCCAATAAGTAAAGTAGTCGTATTCCCCCCCCCAAGATAACCCCGCGGTCTGAACCAACTGGGGCTCCGCCATGGCCGAATTGACCGCTTGGTCAACGGTGTAAGGGGAACTATCTTCAATCCACCCATAACCTCCATTCCATTCACTCTCCCACCCACCCCCCACCCACCCATAGTAGCCACTCCGCCCACCCGTGGCTTGCTCATCAGCCGCGGCCTGGTTCGCCGATCGGGAGAACCGGCCGATGGTGCTTTGGGAATTACTGGCGATGGCGGACTCAAACAGATTGATAACCGCCGCCCGCTCTCCGGCCGTCATTTTCCCGTAATCAAGTTCCATCTGACGGGAGAACCCCGAACCTTTCACGTCCCAAGAGATCCCAAACGACCCGATTGGCTGGCCCCCGTCATTTCGGACAACGTCAAAGGAAGCGGCCATGACCGCCTCTCGGCCGCCGTCCAACCCGATGGTGATGGTGCCGCTGTTGGTGGCCACGTGGGCGCCCGCGGAGTTCAAAACCTGGGAGGCATTAACGGAGATTCCGTCTCCGGTTCCCAAAACCGTCACTTCGTTCAGCTGAGCCCAAATGTTGTTGGCCCCAAAGACATTGGCCAAGGCCGGCGGGAGGACCCCTTCGAACCGCATGAACTGGTTGAAGCCTTTTTTCTCCTTGTCCCACCCGATGGAGAACTCGCCGATTTTCTTGCCACTTTGGATGATGTCCGCGTTGATTTGGAAAATGCGGTCGCCGGCGCTGGTGGTGCCGATGGTGACTTTGGAGCGGGAAAAATCAAAAACCGCGCCCCGCATGGCCGCCGCCAGTTGCCCCGCTTTGGCATCGGGCAAGTTCATGGCGGAGACCACCCCGTCCGGGTTCGCCGAGAGGGGGTTGTAGCCAAGCAGAGTCTGGATCGCGTTCAACATCGCCCCGCGTTCCAAATCGCCCGACCAGTAGGTGTTGAGGGTTTTGTCCTCGCCGTCCCAATTGATGCCCAAGCGACCCATGGAACGACCTTGGGCGTCCCGGTAGGCCACATCCACATTGACGACGGCCTTGCCGTCCGCGCCCAATCCGACCGTGACGGTGCCGTCGTTCAAATCGAGGCTCCCGCCTTGGAGGAAGGAGAAAAGGGCCGAATTGTAGGAAGCCAAAGCTCGTCCCAGGATGGCCCCGGCGCTGTAATTGCCGGTAAACAACCCGGCGATTTCCCGGGCTTGAATGGAGGCGGTGGTTGAAAACCCGCCTTTTTCCGCATCCCAATTCATTTGAATGTGTCCGCGCACCCGCCCATTGGACCCCAAGACAGCGATCGACACATTGAACATGGGCTGGCCATTGCCGCTGGTGCCGAAGGTTAAGCTGGAGTGGTTCCAGCTGATTTTCCCGCCCGTCATAAAGGCGCCCAACACCGCGTTGACGATTTCGCGGGTTTGAGCGTCGCCGATATCGGCCAAAACCTTTGCCTTGAGCTGGGCGATAAAAGCAGGGTTTTCCAGGTTTGCTTTCAACTGGGCCGCGTTGGTCACGCCCGTCAGGCCCAGGATCTTGGCCAATCCGGCCGCCACCATGTTCATGACCCGCTTGGTCGACAGTTCGGGGGAGACCCCGCGGGACAGAAGGCCCGTGCTGGACTCCACATAGGCCACGTGACGGCCGATGATCAACCCGTCCCGTCCCTCCACGGCCAAGCTGATGTCCACCGTGGGCCGGCCGTCGCCGTCATTGCCAAAAGACAGGCGGCTCTCATCCCAATTGATGTGCCCTTCCGCCATAGCGTCAAAGAACGCTCCGCCAAAAACCGCGCGCAATGTTTGCCGGCCTTGGCCGGGGACTTCGATGGTGGCGCTTTGCAACCGCTGTCGGACGGCGGGGTCTTTCAATTTATTTTCAAGTTCGGCGGCCGAAGAAGCCGAACCAACGCCCAAGAGCCGGGCCATGCCGTTCGCCAGAGCGTTCCGAACAGTCAGGTTTTGGAGGTTCGGTGTGACGCCGGAAGTGAATTTGCGCGTTTTCGTGTCAACGCCCGCCGAGTGGTAGGCGATCAAGTCCCCGTTGGCGCTTCGAACCGCCAGAGCGATGCTGACGTTGACATCCCCGGAAGCGTTGAATCCAAAACTCAAGCTGCTGGCGTCCCAATCCAGTCGCCCTTGGGCGATAGCGTCAAAGGCGCCCTGCCCAAACAACTCGCGGAACGAAACGCTTTGCTCGCCGATCGTGATTTTAGCGTTGGCCAATTCATTCAGGCGGCCCGCTGCCTTCAACGCCGCATCCAGCTCCGCGGGAGAGCGAACCGTTCCCAACCCGAAAACCGCGGCCAGGCCGGGAACGACCAGGGCGACCACTTGTTCGTTTTTGAGGTTGGGCGAAATGGCCACCGACAACCGACCCGTGGACGCGTCAAGGGAACCCGTCATATGCCCCAGAAGGGCCCCGCCGGTGTCGCGAAGAGCCAACGAGAAGTCGGCGACCGCGTCGTTCTTTCCGTTGAACCCGATGGACATATTGCTTTCCGCCCAATCCAAGCGGCCGTTCTTCACCGCGTTAAAGAATTCGTCCCCGAACACACCGCTCAAAGTCCGCTCCATTCCGTCTTCGCCGACCACCTTGGCCGAGCCGATGCGGTTGATGAACGCGGGGTTTTGGCGAAGGTTTTGTTCCAGGGAAGCGGCGTCCGTGATATTGGAAAGCCCCAAAATCCGCCCCAACACGGGGGCGATGGCGTTCCGCACGGCCAGGTGTTTCAATTCCGGGGACAAGCGACGCTCATAGGAGCGATCCTTGGCTTCAAAAGCCCCACTGAAGTGCGCGAGCGCTTTCCGGCTCGAATCCACAATCGTGAAACTCGTCCGGGCGAAGAAATTCCCCGCCAACGAACCAAGGGACAATTGAGCCGCGGCCAGATTGACTTGCCCCTCCGCCAGCAAGCTAAAGAAGCGTTCCCCACCGACAAAGTCAAAGAGCGTCGTTTCCCCGCCATCGAAAACGATCGGCGTGGTTTTGAACCGCGCACGCACACCGGGATCCGTCAACAGGGCGACGCGCAGCTCCTCCATGGAGCGAACAGCCGGGAATCCCATCAAAGCGGCGATCAAAGGCATATAAAGCGCCGCAATGCGCGGGTTGGCCAAGTTCGGAGTGACCGTGTATTCCATCGCCCCGCCGTTTTTCGCGGTGTAATTGGCGCCCAACTGGCCGAAGGTGTGGCCGTGCTCGTCTTTCAAGCGCATTTGGACGGCAAACACCGAGGCGTTGTCCGTGCCCCGCCCCAAACTCATACCACCGCTGCGAAGACTGACGTAGGAATTCCTCACAGCCGCCATAGCCTCCGGCGCCACTTGGGCGAGAGGCTTCATTTCACTGTCCTGGGCTTCGCCGTCGCCGTTGTCGTCCTTCCAAAGCGACGCGTTGGCGAGGCTCGTCTCTTTCACGTAGGCCCCAAAGGAGCTCAAATCTTTGATGTTCGCCGGCAGACCCAAGCTGGCCACGCCCGCGATCTTGGCCAGCAACTGGCGACCGGAAGCGCTGGAGAGTAGATTAAAGACCGCGGTGCCCAGCCCGGTCGCGAAACTCACCCAAAGGCTTTTCACCATCCCGCTGTCTTGGGCGGCGGAGATTCCTCGGGCAAAGGCCATGCCATTTGTCCGATCCAGGGCACCGATCATGTTCACGGCGGCTGAAATGCCGCTGGTCCGGTTCTCCTGTCCCGCGCCAAGGGTCACGCGGAAAACCGACACATTGCCTTCCATGACGGCGATATCGAACTGGACCGGTTGGTTTTCTTCTTTGGATCCAATAAGAATCATGCCCGTGCCGGTTTCGTGGTCGAACCCCGGCAAATGGAAGGAAACGCCGGTAAGGGTCCCCTCGCTCATGCGCGCCGCCGCCCAAACGGCGAAGGCATCGGCGCTGGTGGTGGGCGCCGCGTTAATGAGCGAAACGCCCTGATTAAGCGTCGTCGTATCGGACAGCGACAGGCTGACAACGGGCTTGTTGTCGCGCAATTCGGTCAAGGTGGTTTTAGAGCCGCCTTGACCGTCCGCGCTCACGGTCAGCGTCATGCCGTTGCCGCCTTTTTTCTCTTCCGTGCCGTCCCCGAAATCGAACCCCGCCATGTACATGGTCGCGGTTTGGAACCACGGGTTTTCCCGTTTGGACAATTCCATGCCGAGACTGCGGAAGAGGTCGCCGTTCTTGGAACGCATCGCGTCCACCAAACGCATCCCGTCCCCAATGTCCTCCGGCACAATCACCGAGCTGAGCGAATTGCCCGCGGCGCTGCTCCCCAACTCCAAACCGATGGAGATGGACCCCACCACTTGGGTGCTGGTGTCCTCGTCGCTGGCCTTTAAAAGACCCGTGCCCGGTCGTTGGACCCCCTCGAAGTATTGGAGGCCGATCAGCAATTTTCCGGTGTCGCTCAAATCCAGACTGGTCACCCACCCGCCCGAAACCGTCGCCAGGTTGTTGATGGCGTTGACCGCCGCGTTGTCGAGGTATATCCCTTCGACGCGAGCGCCGTAATCCAACGCCCCGTTGTGAACCCAATAATCGGTAATGGGTCGGTTTTGATCATCCAACGCCTCGGACCAGAAGTGGCTCCAGGTGTCCGTGGGAAGGTACCGGGACATGTTTTCCTCGGTGCGGTTGCTGCTGGTCAACCGGGCGTTCAAATCGTAGGTGTTCACCTCCAGCGTGTGACTGCCCCAAACCGTTCCACCGCTTGATCCGCTTTCGGAATGGAAGATATCACCGTCCTCCTGGATGAGCGTGGACGAGGAATGGGTGTAGGTGTTGGTTTGCCCCGATGTGGACGAGACCGAACGCAACGATTTGGCCGAACCGCTGAAAATTCCGAACCACGTTTCGGTGGAACCGCTCCCCGACACCGTCACGGTGGTGGTTGAACTTTGACTGACCGTGACGTCCTGCGTCAAATTCTTTTCTTCAGGGTTGTCGACTTTTCCATCTTTGTCGTTATCGATCCCATCGCTCCCAGCGCTCATCTCCCGTTCCCCGGGATCGTCAACTTTCCCATCCCCGTTGTCGTCTTTGCCGTTCGTGGCGTTGTTGGTGGTCAAAGACATCTTTACCGTATGGGAACTGCTGGTGGTCTTCTCCCCGCCGCCGTAAATCCGGATCGTGCCCGTGGCGTGGGCGCCGATCAAATGCCCGTCACTGTTGTATCGGTAAAGGGTGGTCACAACACTGTTGACGTGCGTGGTCACAAACCCCTGTGTTTTGGTCGACGTGGTATTCACGACTGAACTGGTGATCAAAGCCCGTCCCTCAAACATGGCGTAGGTTTGTGTGATCGTGCCTTCATAATCCTCGCCGCTGGTGGTTCCGCGACCGGCGGCGCCGATCATGACCCCTTGGGCGTCGTACCGGTAGGTCACAGTCACGCTCGAGGTCGAAGTGCCTTGCGAAGTGACAGTGGTGGTGTTTGTCGTTGTCGTGGCCAACAAAGCTTGCCCGCCTTTAATGATATAGCCCTGGTAAATTGATCCCGAAGAATCCGTGCCGCGCTGATTGGGGTTCTTGGGAGGTTCCGGATTTTTCTTTTTCCCGTTCTCCGTGATATTGGTGGTGGAGTTCAACGCCTCAGGCTCGTGGGCGCTGAAAGTTCCCCGCCCCGACGCGCCCGTCATCTGGCCCTTGAGGTTGTAGCTGTAGGAAACCGTGATGACCTGGCTGTCGGAAGTCCCATCCGGCCGGGTCGATCCGCTGCGTGTGGTTTGGGAAGCCAACACCACGCCGCCCACGCCGGGAACAAAGGTTTGCTCCATGGAGTTTGTGGCGGATTCTATGGCCCAGGTGCCCACCCCGTCGCCGTCCGGATCGTTGAATTTCTTTTCCCAAGCGGTGGAAGTGCCGGTCCCACGGGCCGAAACCGCCTGGCCGCGGGCGTTGTATTCGTAGGTCACCGTCATGACGGTTTCCGAACTGCCGTCCGTCCCGCGTTGGCCGTCGCTTGTCGTCGTGACCGTTTGCTTTAACAACGCCTGCCCGCGACGGATGATATAGCTTTGGGTGGCCGTGGATTGGCTCGTTTTGGTGGAGTAATGACCTGGCCTGCCATTGAGCGCGTCTGTCCACACCTGGGTCGTCGACGTGGTGTTTTCCGTTCCGGAAGCGCCGATCATGCGCCCCCGGTTGTCGTAGGTGTAGTCCACGGTGGACGTTGTCGTTGTTTTTGCGGCACCGTTTTCGGACTTGGTCACCGTCGTCGCGGACATCAACAACGCGCGCCCGCCCCGCACCACGTAAACGTTGGTGGTGTCAAAGGTGGAAACGCTGGTGGACTGGCCGACCACTCGGCCGTTAACGTCCCGGTCCACGTGGTATTGAATCGTTTTCCCGCTAGAGGCGCCTTCCACCGTCACCAACTGCCCCACGGCGTTGTATTGGTACGTCATCCAACTCGTGGCGGTGCGCACGCTGCCAACGTCATTAAGGTTGCCGCCGATCACGCCGGTGTAGGTGGTGGAAGTCGTGTCCGACCGAACCAACTGCGCCTGGCCCCAGAAAATCACGTTGGTGTTCACCGTGGTTGATTTGGTAAGGACCGAGCCGTCGGGCGGGTTGGCCAAAATAGACCGCATTTCCCGCGTTTCCGAATCGGCGTTAAAAGCGACCGAAAGCGTCCGCGCCACCCCGGCGGCGCCCAAAGAGAAGAGCTGGGAGCGCACCGTGGCGTTTGTCAAAACCCCGCCGCCAACGGTCTGAATCAACGCGGTTCCCGCGGCCGTGATCGGCGCGGGCGTCCCGCCGCCCATGGTGACGCCGAGGAGGGCGCCTTGACCATCCAAGCCGGCGTTGGCCACCGGCGTGCGCGCCGGCCGGTCGTTGAAAAGGGCGGCGGCCATGCTGTAGGCCACTTTGATCAGCGCGCTCACAAGGCCCGAGGTGACGAGAGCCGCCGGTGAATAAAGGGCGGTCAGGCCCTCCATGACGATGTTTCGCAGCTCCAGGGAACCGCCGGCGGGGACAAGGTTTTTCCCCTCGAAGAACAACACCAGGCGCTCGCCCAATTGGCGAATAGAATTCCCCACCAGCCCGTTCACAAGAGGCGACAATTCCGCCATCACAGAACCGAGGAAAGTGTCGCGCTGCGTTTCCCCGCGGGCAAACAAGGCGGTCCGCCAAGCGTTGAGTTCGGCAGCGAAGGAGGAGCTGACGGCGGGTGCCGCTGTTCCCCCCGCCACGGCGGCGGTGCCACCGCCCGTGGCGTTCAAAGGCGGTTGCACGGTGGTTTCCGTGCTTGTCGTAGAGCTGCCCGTCAATTGTCCTTCCTTGTTGTAACTGTTGCGTGTGACCGACACCACTTCGGTCACGGAACCACCGTTCGGGGTAACCGACACCGACCGCACCTCTGTCGCGCGCGCCTGGCCTTGAATGATCACGTACTTGGTGGTCGTCGTGCTTTCCGAAGTCGTGATCGTGCCGTCCGCGTTCTCGGTCTTTTGAATCGACCAACCGTGCCCCTGGGCCCCGATCAATTGACCGAGGTTGTTGTATTGGTAAACGGTCACATCCAAGACAACCGAGTCGCCGCTGGCGTTGGGGGAGAGGCTCATGGTGACCGAGCGCAACACCTGGGCCTGACCGAAGAGGATGATCATGGTGTTTTCCACCCGCGATTCATTGGGGAATCGCGTTCCGTCGGCGTTGGTGGTCCAGGACAAGGTGGTGCCCTCTTGCCGCGCGCCCACCAGCATGCCGCTGGCGTCGTATTGGTTGTAGGAGGTCATTGTGGACGTGCTGACATTGGCCGCCGACAGATAATTGGTTCCTTCGTAATGGGAATACGTGTTGCTGGTGGTGACCGAAGAAGCAACGACCGCCTGGCCCATCATCACGATGTAGGTGTTGGTGGTGTTCGACGTCCGAACAATTGTTTTCCCATCGGCGGTCAGCGTTCGGGTCTCATCGGACGAGGTCCCCGACGCGCCGGTAACGCGGCCCAGGCTGTCCACGTTGTAAACCGTTTGGGAAGTGCTCCGTCGCGTTTCGGTGGGTGTCACCGTGACGCTCGTCGCGCTGGATTCCACGATCACGGCCTGGTTGTTGATCACCCGGTAAATGTTGTGGGTGTTGGTGTACGTCACCTGTTCAACGAACTCTTCATCGGTGATTGTCCCGTCTTGGTTCAGATCGGTGGCGATCCGGGTGACCGTCACGGAACTGTTGTGGGTCTCCTCCGCGTGCAGCATGGCCCCGTTGTCATCGTAGGTGTAGCGCATGCCGGAGTTGGTGGTGGTGACGCTCGCCCCCGACCGGGACACGGTGTGGGTTTCAGAAGAAGTCACCACGGCTTGACCCCAAATAATTGCGTAGGTGTTGGAAGTTGAGCTGCTGCTCGACACCGCCGCGGTAGCGTATATCCATTTCGGCTTCTCTTCTTCGGCCTTATCGGCCGCTTTGTTGTCGCTGTCCGCCGCGCTTTCGTCTTTGGGTTTGGCTTCCACCCAAACCCCTTTGTCGTTGTAGCCGGCCTCCCCTTCCTTCACCTCCACCTTGGTCAACACGGTGGTGCTTGAACTGGAGGTGCTCGACCCACTCGCCCCCACCAATTGTCCCTTCTCGTTGTAGCTGTATTCCATGACGCTGCGGGAATAACTGCTGGTGGCGCCGCCCGAGGTCCGCGTGGTCGTCACGCTGGATTTCACGACCGCCTGGCCCATAACGACGATGTAACGGCTTTCGGTCTCGCTGGTGCCGCGGGTGTGGGTCAAAACGGAGGTGTAGGATTTCCCATCCGCCGACGCCACGCTCGTGTACACCGAGTTGGTGATGACCGATCGCGAATACCCCTGCGCCGCGGTCAATCGCCCCAGGCGGTCGTACTCGAAGCGCATCACGCTTCGGGTGTGGGTGAGCCCGGCGCCCGACGAACTGACCGTGTCGGTGATCGTTTTCGAAACCTGGGCCTGCCCGTGGGCGATGATGAAATACTGCCTGGTTTTGGAAGTCCCGCTGCCGCCCGCGTCGCTGAAACTCGATGTGCCTTCGCCCTTGGCGCCGATCAGACGACCGTTCCGGTCGTATTGGTAGGTCGTGGTGGTCTGGGAACTGCTGACACTTCCGCCTTGGGCCCGTTGAGCGCCGAACAAACCGCGTGAAACCCCCTGAACGACCCCGCTCATGAAAGCCGAGTTCACGATGTCCGAACTCGACAAACGGGAAGACAACTCGCCCACCCGATAGGTGTCGGACTGGGAAACGCTCTTCAACACCGCCGCCTGTCCCTTAAACACCGTGTATTGAAGATCGGCGCTCGACACGGTGCGCATGTACTTGGCCACACCCTCCGAAAGGACTTGGGTCATGGTCACCGATTGGGTGGAGCCCTTGGCCCCGATCAATTGCGCGAGGGAGTTATAAACGTAATTCGTCTGGGTTTTCGTCACGGAAACGCTGGCGGCGCTTTCCCAGAGCAAATCATTGTCCGCCCGGCCTTCGAAAGCCGCGCGAGCCGTCGTCAAACGCTGGACTTCGGTTTGGGCCGACGTCACGGCCGACCGGGCGTTGCGGTACGCTTGCTGGGTCGCACTGCTGGCTTCTATAGCGCGTTTTTCCTGCGGCGTCATCGTGCCCTTGGCCACGGCGGCCTGAAGATCGACCAGTTCTTTTTCGGCCGCCGCTTTGTAGAAATCCACATCCGAAGTGGCTCGATTCAACACGGCCTGGGCCTTGGACAAGCCGGCGGCGAGGAGCGTCCGTTCGTCCCCAACCGTCCAGGCGTCGGTCGCCAGCCGGGATCCCATCCGCTGATTGAAGGCCGTCAAGTCCGATTGCGCGACCGCGATCTCGCCATCCTTCGCTTGTATTTGCGATTGATAACGGGCCAACACATCAGCGGAATAGTTACGGAGATTGCTCCGCGCCCAGATCAACATATAGGTTTCGAAGGCATTCAAGGGAACCAATCCCTCCGGATTTTCGGAATTCGCGTCCAACCCTTCCCGTGGCTCGTACTGTGCGACCAAACTTCGGGAATAGTCGGTGACCCACCGGTAATAGTTCAGGGCGCCTTCCAAACTGCGTTTTTGGCCCTGGAGTTCTTGAACTTTTTTCTGGAAGATTTCACGGACATCGCCCACGGTCTTGTAACCCGTGTAGGTGGCCGATTCGGTGATCGTGATCACGGGCACGGCGATGCCGGACAAAACGCGGAATTCAGTCGTCCCGGACTGAATCGTCAATTGCGGTTTTTGCGAATCGGTGCGGCCGTCTCCGTCGGAATCATGCAGAAGCTGGGTCAGGGAGCTTTCCTCGCTCGTCCATCGGGAAGACACCAACTGACCCGTCGGGTCATAGCTGTAGGTGGTCACGGCGCGCGTTTCACGCCGCGTCGCCCCCGTGTCCGTCACCGAAAAGCTTTCGGCCCTTACCACCACGGCCTGGCCCGCCACCACGGCGTAGCCCTGCGTCGTGAAGGTTTCCGTCCGGACCGCTTCCCAATCGCCGCCGGGGCCGTCCAGTTCGGTCGAGATTTCCTCGTCCAAGATCGATGTTTGCTCGAACAAAACGTTGGTCGCCCCGTCGATCGTTCTCAAAGTCTGCCGGGCGGCGGACCAATTGTTCCCGTCGGCCCCGTACAAGGTGGATTCGCGCAAAGCCGTTCCCGCCGTGCCGGAACGGACGGTTTCCACCAACAATCGCGGTGTGCTCGCCGCGGTGGTCGTCTCCCCCCCGCGAACGGATCCGGACGCAGTCGAGGAACCTTGATAGGCCATGTGTTTTTCCACAATGGGACCGTTGGAATCCCGTTCGCCCATCAAAATTCGGGCTAAATTGATTCCAAGGAAATCCCCCAACATATTTGAAGCGTTGGCGTTGACCGCTCCCCCGCCGTCCACCGCCGCCACCCGATCCGCCATGGATTTGTTGCTGTCGCGCGAATAAGCCGCCGCGGCGGCAAACGCCCCGGACAACAAGGACTGGATGGCGTTCTGGGCGTGTTGATCATCGCCAGAGGCGCCACCCGAAACGGGGTCGAACGCCACCTGACCGGAATGACTGAAGACGGTGCGCGGCCGCGTGACCAAATTCCCATTCACGTATTGCGGTTGCCCCGAGGCCGAAAGAACGGGGATGTTTTCCGTTGTCATGCCGAGGCCGGACATTGTTCCCGACATCTCAATATTGCCGTTGGTGGTTGACTCAAACCGTCCGCTGTACAACCCGGTTTGTGGATCGCGCTTCAAAGTGACAGACAGTTCCATCTCGGAGTCGGCGCCGTTGGTGCCGGCCAAACGGAATGTCAGCGTGATCGAGCCGTCGGCGTTCATTCGCACCAAACCGTCGGTTTCAGGTCGATCGACGCCCGCCAACTGGTTCAAAACAAAAGAGTCTGCCACGGACCGGCTGTACCCAGAGGCACCGATCACGCGGCCCACGTTGTCGTAGGCGTAATTAACAACCGACACCACGTGCGTGTAACGATCCTCTCCGGGCCGTAATGGGCGACCGGTCTCAATGTCCAGGGACGTCACGGTGTTGACCGCCGTCACCATGCGGGCCTGATTGTTGACCACTTTGAAGGTCTGATCCACTTCCGTGAACGTGCGCTGCGACGGGACGATCTCGTCCACCACGCCGTCCGGAACGACGCTCGTGTCGCTCCAAGCCATTTCTTTCGATTCGATGGTCCCGTGACCGGCCGAGGCCGTCAGATTGCCGAACCGATCGTATGTGAATTTTTGTGTGAAATTGGAAATGGTTTCCCCGCCATTGCTCTGTCGCGTGCGGCTCACCGAGGTGGTTTCCTGAAGCCGGGCCTGCCCGTAGATAATCACGTACTTTTGGTCGACGTGGTTTTCCTGGCTCGCGGTCTTGACCCGGACCTGCAACTGCCCGTCCGAGGACCGCACCGTCACCTTGTGCGTTTCCCCGTTCGCCCCCGGCACTTCAATCGTCATCCCACCCGCCGGCACCGATCCCGCCTCCACCGTCCGGCCGTTCGCCGTCAATCCCGTCACCACCGGTTTCCATTGGTTCGTTCCACCGTCAAAAGTCCACCGCATCACCACCTGGGCGTAGGCGTCCACCCCGTTCCCCAACGCGTGCACCGTCTCCACCGTCTCCCCGGACTGTACCCGCGTCACCGACTCCCGGTTTGCCGACAGCTTCCACAGCGTTCCGTCCGTCAGCTTCAACAGCATCCCCCCGTTCGCCATCTCGTAAGCCCGGTCGATCGACAACGGCATCGCCAATCCCGCCCCCGTGATCGATTTCGGCGTGATCTTCCCGCGCCCGTCCGAACCCACCACCACCGAAGAAACGATCGTCAACGCCCCTTGCGCCGCCCGCACATCCGTCGTCAAAACCAGCTTCTGCCCCGCCTTCGCCAAGGAAAGCGATCCACCCATCTCTTTAAACCACGCCCCGTTCTCCCCGTACGCCCTCGCCGACGCCGGCTTCGTCCCGTTCAGCATGAACCAACGCCCGTCCGTGGTTTGGAACGCCCGCGTCGCCCCCGCCGTGCCCCGGAACACGACTTCCTGGGCTTTCCCGCCGGCCACTTGAGCCGACACGTAGAGACGGTTTTCGATTTCCCCGTTCTCCCCTTTGACGCCGTGAATCTCAAATCCATTGCCCAAGGAAACAACACCGCCCTCGTTCTCCACCCGGACGCCGTCTTCCGTGAACCGGATCACCGTGCCTTCCGTAACCGCCGTGTACCCGGCGATTTCAACACCCAGGGCGAGGGTCAGTCGCGCCCCCACGCCTGTCAGCAGATATTCGCCGTCGCGACGCTCCACCAAACCGCGCACGGAATACCCGTCCGCGCCCTGGTGCAACACCATCGCGTCGGTGACGACGTTCGCCAATCCCGTTCGGGAAGAGGCCGACAGAGGGACGGGCAAGACGCCTTCCGCGCCGATCGACAAAACGCCGCTGAAATCCAGGCTGTCCGCCGTCGCGTTCAACATCCCGCGCACCCCGGCGTGCGAGGACAACAACGTCGCCGGCGTGAAATCCGAGCCCCCCGCCCCCGTTCGAACGAACAACGCGAGATTCCCGGAGATCCCTCCCCCAACGCGGCGTGTTCCCGCTTCGTCGTACATCGCCGTTTCTGGAAGACGATAAAGACCGCCCACCAGAAGCGTGGGATTCACCCGGCCGAAATCGACCAACGCGATGGCCTCAGGGCCGAAAAAGCGTTGCGTGTCCGCCGCCAGAGACAAACCGCTGTGTCCAGAGAGAAGCGAAATGGACCGATCTTCGTTCACCACCATGCCGCCGTTCCCGGCGACGTAACCGCCGAATTGCTCTCCCGCGTCCAAATCGAACCGTTGATCGCTTCCACCGAAAGGAATGGCCTGGTACCCGGTGCGGGCAAGGCTGTCTCCCGCGGGGGTGGTGGGACCCACCGCGGCGCTCGCCGCCGCGAAGGCCACCCGGACCCCGTTTTCCGACATTTCCATGGAAGCGATTCGTTTCCACTGGCCGTTGATTTGGATCGAACCACCGATAAATCGATTAAACGAAGAAGACTCTTCCGAAGGCCGCCAGGTTCCGTTCGACCACACTTCTGTGTAAGTTCGAATACGGCCGTTGGGCATGCGCACATCGATGGAACGACGGGACGCACCGTCCACGCCCCGGAGGGCGCCCTCGGTCCAGCGAACGGCCCCATCGGAATAAGCCCCCGGTTGGCCGGCAAACACCACTTCGGCCCGTCCTTTGGGATCAACACGGAAGGAGGTGACCACCAGGCCGCGCCGGGTACGCTCAAGACCCTCGATCGCCACCATGGCGGTACCGCCCAACGTTTCAAAAACATTTCCAAACATGCTGTTCCGGTCGTTTCCGCTGACTTCAAACGACACATTCCCGGCCACGCGCCAATCCATACCCACCGCGGGCCTCGTCAATTCCACCGTCACGTA